>NZ_JADYXL010000001.1:0-775180 GCF_015864265.1 Pseudoalteromonas sp. NZS37
TATGTTCGTTAATCATAATGTGCCCTCAAACAAGATTTGAAGATCTGATCATGACATTGAGATTTAGTTCAAAAAAATCCCCGCTAATTTCTTAGCAGGGATTTGTGTATAAGAGACAGCTTTAAAAGCGCCTTTCTTTATGAGCTAAAATTAATTATTCAACAGTTTGTGTAGCCGTTGGTAAGTTAAGTTCAGCATTTGCTTTAAGCGCTTCAATAAATACCATGTAGTTTTTATTAGCTTGCGCCATAGTAATGCTTTGTTTTGCTTGAGGGTCAATATTAGCTGCAACTTGTGCATCTGTTACCGACTTAAGCGCAACAATTGCTGCATCACCATTATTTAAATTCACAAGCTCAACTACCGCAGAATCTGCTGGGTGAGCCATTTTAAATGCTTGAGTCACAATAGCAGGTGAAACAGTGTAGCTTTGACGTGTTAACTGCGCTTCTTGACGAACCGTCAAGCTTTGCTCGTTTGCTACATCGTTTAAGCTCTTACCTGCTTGTACTTCTGCAAATAAGCTACGCGCTTTTTCTTTAGCAAGCTCAGATGATTTTTCATTAACTAAACGCGCTTTAATTTGCTCGCTTACTTCATCCAGCGCTTTAGTAGCAGCAGGTTTATGCTCGTTAATACGAACAATAATTGCATGCTCCTCACCAAGCTCAATAACTTCAGAGTTTACTTTATCTTCAAGTAAATCAACTGATGTTAGTGCTGTTACAACTGCAGGGCTGTTTAAAGGCTCTGGTAGAGCATTAAGTGCTAAAAGAGGTGTAGATTTAACTTCCACTTCAGCAACTTCTGCAGCGTCGTCTAAGCGGTCTGAAATTTCAAATGCAAGTGCGCCCATTTCTGTTTGCTTTTCGTAAAACGCATCTACTTTTTCAGCTTGTTCTAATTCAGCACGTAAGTCAGCTTTAACATCGTCATACGCTTTAACTTGTTGTGGTTGAATGTCTGTAAGTTTAATTATGTGATAACCAAACTCAGAAGCAACAACCTCAGAAATGTCACCTTTGTTTTGCAGTGCGAAAGTCGCGTCTTCAAATGCAGGGTCCATTACGTCACGTTCAATCCATTCAAGGTCGCCGCCCATTTCGCCACTAACGATATCGTCAGATGATGATTCTGCTAACTCAGCAAAGTCTGCACCTTGCTCTAGTTGTGCATGAAGTGCATTGGCTTTTTCTTTTGCTGCATCATCGTCTTCACTGTTATCAATTAAGATATGTGATACGCGACGTTTTTCAGGTTCTATGTACTGCGCTTTGTTTTGCTCGTAATACGCTTTAACGTCGTCCTCGGTTACCGATTCAACATTAATATCTGCTGCTTTAAGCTCAATATAACTTACTGAAATAAGCTCTGGAGATAAAAATTGTGATGCGTTTAGCTCATAGTAATCAGACACTTCTTGCTCTGATACTTCTACGTCCGCGGCAAGCGCTTCTTTATTAATGACTAAGTAGTCAATACTACGAGTTTGCTGCTGCAGAGCAATTGCGCTTTTAAGCTCACTCTCTAGGGCAAAGTCTGTACCTGCAACAGCAGATACTACCTGACTACGTGTCATATCTTTACGTAAGTATTCACGAAAAGCATCTGGTTGAAAGTTCATTTGACGAATTACTTGTAAGTAACGATCGTTATTAAATTTTTCACCAATTTGAAAGTACGGTAGTTCTAAAATTGTTTTACGTACACTTTCGTCGCTTACGCGAAGGCCTAAATCAGCCGCTAGCTGTGATTGCAATTCTTGTTGTACTAAGCGGTCAACTACACCTTGGCGAATTTGCGCCATGTAATTTGGATCAGCGGCAATTTGTGTAAAATATTCACCAAATTGTTGCTCTAAACGGCTACGTTCATTTTGGTAAGCACGGTTAAAATCGGTTTGACTAATTTTAATTCCATTTACTTCAGCAACGGGTTGTTCTGTGGTTTGACCTAAGTAACTACCGATCCCTGCTAAGGCAAAAGATAAAATCACCGCGCCTAAAATTATTTTGGCTACAGGTCCTTGCGAACCTTCTCTGATTTTCTCAAGCATTTGTTTATCTCTTTTTGATCAAGGTATTTTACCTTGTCACATGTAAAAAAAGCGTATCTTACCAGATACGCTTTTTCACTTGAAGTAACTGGCGGTAAAGTTACTTAATTCATCTGTTGTGGTGAATCAGTAACTTTACACTCGCCATAACTAATGTGTTTAAAACAGTGATTAGTTTACTGCGTCTTTAAGCGCTTTACCGGCTTTAAAAGCTGGAATAGTTGCAGCAGCAATTTGGATTGTTTCACCAGTTTGCGGGTTACGGCCTGAACGTGCAGCACGGTCACGTACTGAGAAAGTACCAAAACCAACAAGTGCAACTGAGTCGCCTTCTTTTAGCGCGCCAGATACAGATTCGATGAATGAATCTAGTGCACGACCTGCAGCCGCTTTAGAAATGTCAGCATCAGCTGCGATTTGATCGATTAATTGAGATTTATTCACAATATCATCCTCTTTCATTGTTATTATCAAGAGCGATGGTTTTTTAAACTAACATCACTTTTTTGAAAATTGTAGAGCAAACTTTTAATGCTCACATGATTATATTTTTCTTAAGCCTACGCCCCATAAGGGCTAGGCTTGAAAACCAGTGCTTAACTTATCATACCGTTTAGATTTGAAAAGCCCTAAAAAGCACTTTTTTTAGCTTTTTTCTTGGTTTTTAGGTGTTTCGACCGAAAAACTCTCAACAGGATGCACTAAAGCAAGCTTTAACACCTCGTCAATCCAAGTAACTGGGTGAATATCAAGACCTGCCAGCACGTTCTCTGGAATCTCTTTTAAGTCACGTTCGTTAATTTTTGGAATGATTACTGTTTTAATTCCACCACGATGCGCCGCCAATAATTTCTCTTTTAAGCCACCAATAGGAAGTACTTCACCACGTAGCGTAATTTCACCGGTCATTGCAACATCTGCTCGTACAGGGTTACCCGTTAAGCTAGATACAAGACCTGTTACCATTGCTGCGCCCGCACTAGGACCATCTTTCGGTGTTGCGCCCTCTGGTACGTGAACGTGAATATCACGTTTTTCGTAAAAGTCGCTATTAATACGAAATGTATCTGCGCGATTACGTACTACCGTCATTGCCGCTTGAATCGACTCTTGCATCACATCGCCCAGTGAACCGGTATAAGTAAGTTTACCTTTACCTGGTACAGCCGCACATTCGATTGTTAGCAAATCACCGCCAACTTCTGTCCATGCTAAACCTGTAACTTGACCAATACGGTCGCCATCTTCAGCTTTACCATAATCAAAGCGTTGCACACCTAAAAAGTCTTCTAGGTTATCTTGATTGATAGTCACTGTTTTAGTGTCTTTTTCAAGTAAGATATTTTTAACTGCTTTACGGCATAGTTTTGAAATTTCGCGCTCTAGGTTACGTACACCCGCTTCACGTGTGTAGTAACGAATAATGCCAATAATTGCACTATCTTCGATAACTATTTCAGACTCTTTTAAGCCGTTACGTTTTACTTGTTTAGTAATTAAGTGCTCTTTTGCAATGTTTAGCTTTTCATCTTCGGTGTAACCCGATAAACGAATAACTTCCATACGGTCCAATAATGGGCCAGGAATGTTAAAGCTGTTTGATGTTGCTACAAACATAACATCAGATAAATCGTAATCTACTTCAAGGTAATGATCGGCAAAGTGGCTGTTTTGCTCAGGATCAAGCACTTCTAATAGTGCTGAAGCTGGGTCGCCACGCATGTCTGATGACATTTTATCGATTTCATCTAACAAAAATAATGGATTTTTAACGCCCACTTTTGTCATGTTTTGAATTAGCTTACCTGGCATTGAACCAATATATGTACGACGATGACCACGAATCTCAGCTTCATCACGTACGCCACCAAGCGCCATACGCACATACTTACGACCAGTTGAACGCGCTATAGATTGCCCAAGTGATGTCTTACCAACACCTGGTGGCCCAACTAAACATAAAATTGGTCCTTTAAGCTTATTAGTACGCTGTTGGACCGCGAGGTACTCAATAATGCGTTCTTTTACTTTATCTAAGCCGTGGTGATCGCTATCAAGAATTTTTTGCGCGCCCGCTAAGTCTTTTTTCACTTTAGAGCGTTTTTTCCATGGCACATTAATTAATGTGTCAATGTATGAACGCACTACAGTCGCTTCTGCAGACATTGGCGACATCATCTTAAGCTTATTAAGCTCTGTCGTCGCTTTGTCTTGTGCCTCTGCTGGCATACCCGATTCTTCGATGCGTTTTTTAAGTGCTTCAAATTCGTCAGGTACATCGTCAAGCTCACCCAGCTCTTTTTGAATGGCTTTCATTTGTTCATTGAGGTAATACTCGCGCTGAGACTTTTCCATCTGCTTTTTAACGCGAGTACGAATTTTCTTCTCAACTTGCAGTAAGTCTATTTCGCCTTCCATTAATGCCATTAAATATTCAAGACGTTCTGTAACGCTTGAAATTTCGAGCACTTTTTGCTTTTCAGGTACTTTAAGCGGCATATGGGCTGCCATTGTGTCGGCAAGGCGTGCTGGCTCATCAATACCTGAAACTGAAGTTAGTACTTCAGGTGGAATTTTTTTGTTTAGCTTTACATAGCCTTCAAACTGGCTAATTGCGCTACGAATAAAAATATCTTGTTCTTTATCATCTACCGAATCAGATTCAATAAATTGAGCATTAGCAACAAAAAAGTCATCGTTATCTACAAATTCTTCAATTTGTGCGCGCTGTGTACCTTCAACTAAAACTTTAACTGTACCGTCTGGTAATTTTAATAACTGAAGTACAGTGGCAATAGTACCGATACGATAAATATCATCTTGCTCTGGTTCATCTACAGTTGCATCTTTTTGTGCAACCAAGAAAATTTGTTTGTCTTTGTCCATTGCCGCTTCTAGGCATTTTATTGATTTTTCACGGCCAACAAAAAGCGGGATCACCATGTGCGGGTATACCACAACATCGCGCAGTGCAAGGACTGGGATTTCGACTCGGTCGGTTCTCTCAAGCGTCATTATAGTTTCTCTTCGCACTTCATTTATTTTAAAGATTACTCAAGTATATGGGGATAACCTAATTAAAGTTCAACAATTTTCCCATACTCGATTAAATTAATTATAAAAAAAGGAGCCTAAGGCTCCTTTTTTCATTCAAATAGCTTAAAAACTATTCTGATGCAGCTTTATCTTGTTTATTATTTTCATAAATCAAGATTGGGTCTGACTCACCTTTAATAACGGTTTCATCAATAACCACTTTGCTTACGTCATCCATTGAAGGAAGTTCGTACATAGTATCAAGTAACACACCTTCAACGATTGAACGAAGACCACGTGCACCTGTTTTACGCTCCATTGCTTTGTGGGCAATTGCAGCTAAGGCATCATCGCGAAACTCAAGTTCAACGTCTTCCATACCAAACAATACTGAGAACTGTTTAGTAATCGCGTTTTTAGGTTCACTCAATATTTGCACAAGAGCAGCTTCGTCAAGTTCTGTTAACGTAGCAACTACTGGCAAACGACCTATAAACTCAGGAATTAAGCCGTATTTAACTAAATCTTCTGGTTCTACGTCTTTAAAAGTTTCACTTAAAGAACGACTCGCCGCAGATTCTTTCACGCTAACGCCAAAACCGATACCGGTATTTTTATGGCTACGTTGCTCAATTACTTTATCTAGGCCTGAAAATGCACCACCACAAATAAACAAGATTTTAGAAGTATCTACTTGTAAAAACTCTTGTTGTGGATGTTTACGACCACCTTGCGGTGGAACAGAAGCAACGGTGCCTTCAATCAGTTTAAGTAGCGCCTGTTGAACGCCCTCACCCGATACATCACGTGTAATTGACGGGTTATCTGATTTACGAGAAATTTTGTCAATTTCATCAATGTAAACAATGCCACGTTGCGCTTTTTCAACATCGTAATCGCATTTTTGTAAAAGCTTTTGAATAATGTTTTCAACATCTTCACCTACATAACCTGCTTCGGTTAATGTAGTGGCATCGGCCATAGTAAACGGCACATCAAGTAGACGCGCTAATGTTTCTGCAAGTAATGTTTTACCACTACCTGTTGGGCCGATAAGCAAAATATTACTTTTACTTAATTCAATGTCTTGCTTAGTCGATTGGTTACGTAGACGTTTATAATGGTTATAAACGGCAACAGACAATACTTTTTTAGCATGATCTTGACCAATAACATAATCGTCTAAGTGTTTACGAATTTCTTTTGGTACAGGTAGTTTGTCAGACGTATCATGCTTAGGAGCAATGTCTTTGATCTCTTCCCTGATAATATCGTTACACAACTCTACACATTCATCACAAACGTATACTGAAGGGCCTGCAATTAATTTACGCACTTCATGTTGGCTTTTGCCACAAAAAGAGCAGTATAACAATTTATTACTTTTGTCGCCGTCTGTAGGAGTGTCAGACATTCAGCTACCTCATTTTATTACGTTGGCCACCAAAACTGTTGGCGGCTATTTCAATACGCTTTAACTATACCAAAATTTATTGGTTTTCGCATAGTAACTCAAAGTGGCAAACAGGCAATCCTGTTCGCCAAGCGCTTACTTTTTGTCGCGATTTGTAAACACAGAGTCTACCAAGCCGTAATCTACAGCTTGCGTGGCACTCATAAAGTTATCACGATCTGTGTCTTTAGAGATAATATCTAATGGTTGGCCTGTATGCTCAGCCATTAAGCGGTTAAGCTTATCTTTAATAGACAGAATTTCTTTAGCATGTATTTCAAAGTCAGATGCTTGACCTTGGAAACCACCTAATGGTTGGTGAATCATCACACGTGAGTTTGGTAGGCAAAAACGCTTACCTTTAGCGCCAGCAGTAAGTAAAAAAGCACCCATGCTTGCAGCTTGACCTACACATATTGTACTTACATCTGGTTTGATGAAGTTCATTGTGTCGTAAATAGCCATACCCGCAGTTACTGAACCACCTGGTGAGTTGATGTATAAAAAGATATCTTTATCAGGATTTTCTGATTCTAAAAATAGCATTTGCGCTAAAATCAGATTTGCCATGTTGTCTTCAACTTGACCTGTTAAAAAGATAATACGCTCTTTTAATAATCTCGAATAAATATCATACGAGCGCTCGCCTTTCGGTGTTTGTTCAACAACCATTGGGACCAATGCATTTAGGGGATCTGTAATACCAGTATTCATACTTATTTAATTCCTTATGCGCTTATACTTATCCTTATTATAAGGAAGCATAGTTATCGTTTTTCGCAAATTTAGAGCCAAAAACTAAAATGGCCCGGGCACGCTGTATAAACAGAGTAGCACGAGCCATTTAATCGTTAGCGAGAGCTTAAGTCAATGACTTATTAAGCACCTTGCTGTGGATTCATGATGTCATCAAATGCTTTTTCAACATCAGTAACAACTGCTTTAGCTAAAATAGCTTCAACAGCTTGCTCTTCCATTGCTACATTACGCATTTGCTGCATAAGTTGATCATTACCTTTGTAGTATTCTACTACTTCAGTTGGGTCTTCGTATGCAGAAGCTACCGTTGCGATTAATGCTTCAACTTTAGCGTCATCAACTTTAATCTCGTTAGCTTTAATCACTTCACCTAATAAAAGGCCAGTTTTAACACGTGTTACAGCTTGCTCGTGGAACAATTCAGCTGGAAGCTCTGGCATGTTTTGAGCGTCGCCGCCAAAACGTTGAGCTGCTTGCTGACGTAGAGCATCAACTTCTTGATCAACAAGTGCTTTAGGCACTTCGATTTCGTTGTTAGCTAAAAGACCTTTGATTGCTTGGTCTTTAACGCTTGCTTTAACCGCTTGGTCTAGCTCACGTGTCATGTTCTTTTTAACTTCTTCTTTAAGCGCGTCTACGCCGCCTTCGGTAACACCGAATTTAGTTGCAAACTCTTCGCTTAATTCTGGTAATTCTTGCGCTTCAACTTTTTTCACTGTGATAGTGAATTGAGCCGCTTTACCTTTTAAGTTTTCAGCGTGGTAATCATCAGGGAAAGTTACATCAGCAACTACTTCTTCGCCTGCTTTTTTACCTACGATGTTATCTTCAAAACCTGGGATCATACGACCTTGGCCAAGTTCTAATGGGAAGTCTTCAGCTTTGCCGCCTTCAAATACTTCACCGTCGATAGTACCTACGAAATCAACTGTTACACGGTCGTTTTCGCCAGCAGCTGCATCAACATCAGCCCACGCTGCGTGTTGCTTACGAAGTGTTTCTAGCATGTTAGCTAAATCTTCGTCAGTCACTGTTACCGCTGGTTTCTCAACAGTAATTTTATCTAAACCTTGAACTTCAACTTCAGGGTAAACTTCAAACGTTGCTGAGAATTCTAAATCTTTACCTGCTTCAAGTGATTTAGGTGCGAATGTAGGCGCGCCAGCTGGATTGATTTTTTCAGAAACGATTGCTTCAATGTAATTACGTTGCATTACTTCGCCAGCAACTTCTTGACGAACTGCAGGGCCAAAACGCTTGTTAATTACAGATACTGGAACTTTACCAGCACGGAAACCATCTATACGCTGTGTTTTTGACAGTTGTTGTAGGCGTTTTTTTACTTCGGTCTCAACGTTCTCTGAAGGAACGGTGATAGTTATACGGCGCTCAAGGCCTTGGGTCGTCTCAACAGAAACTTGCATGATTTACCTCAATATTCAATTTTGGCGACTGTTCGCCTTCCTTTACAAACAAAGTGATCTGCATGAGTCTTGATAAAGTTTAAGCGGTTTTTCACGCTTAAAAGCATCCGTCGCTACCATGAGATACCATTGCTGCTTTGCCCTTCGGGCACTATGTTAAACAATAGACGCGGCATTATAACCTAATATTTATGATAGTCGAGTATAGGGGGCAATTATTTGGACTAGATAAGGGACTATAGAGACTAACTGAATAAAAAACAGGCTAACTAGGCATTGAATGGATTAAAGTAGAAATTATTTAATAGAATTATAGGCTAACAGATTTAGATTTATAACTTAGAGGAATTTACTTATTATTCTTATTAGATAAGAAAATGGTCGGCGATGCAGGATTTGAACCTGCGACCCCTTGGACCCAAACCAAGTGCGCTACCAAACTGCGCTAATCGCCGACATTGAAGAGTTAACTTCTTTTTTCATACTGAACACTTAAACTGAGAGTTTAAGACCATTTTAAGAAAATGGTCGGCGATGCAGGATTTGAACCTGCGACCCCTTGGACCCAAACCAAGTGCGCTACCAAACTGCGCTAATCGCCGATATTCGTTGTAAATGGGGTGACTGATGGGGCTCGAACCCACGACAACCGGAATCACAATCCGGGGCTCTACCAACTGAGCTACAATCACCGCTATATTTACATGTTTTCAAATGGTGCACCCAGAAGGATTCGAACCTTCGACCCACGCCTTAGAAGGGCGTTGCTCTATCCAGCTGAGCTATGGGCGCATCGAAAACTTCATAGTTTACCAATAAGCTATTCGATTATAATAAATTATAAAAATGGTCGGCGATGCAGGATTTGAACCTGCGACCCCTTGGACCCAAACCAAGTGCGCTACCAAACTGCGCTAATCGCCGAAACTTATTATTGTTAGCGAGTGACCTCGTTGACAACGGGGTGCATAATAGTGATTTGACGGGGTTAGGTCAAACGTTTTTTTAATAAAACCAATCAAGTGCTCATTTTTAGTGCACAATGGTTAAATATTATAATAGTAGGCTGAAATTTAAACTATTTAATAACTCAAATGTTATATACATTAAAAGCAACTTGGCGCTGCTATGCTTTTCTGCGAAAATAGTAGGCACATTATAAAACGAGTTAAATAAAGAGTATGTTTTCTTTATTAGCATTTTTACCCCTATTTTATTATGCATTCGTTTTTAGAGTATCGGTATCTAGTTAATTAACCCCAATTAAAGGTCACCCATGACGGCAAACATCATTGATGGTAAGGCAATCGCAAAACAAGTACGTAGCGCTGTAGCAGAACGCGTAAGTGAACGTGTAGCAAATGGTTTACGTGCACCAGGACTTGCAGTAGTACTTGTTGGACTTGATCCAGCAAGCCAAGTTTATGTTGGTTCAAAACGTAAAGCCTGTGAAGAAGTAGGTTTTATCTCCAAATCATTTGATTTACCAGCAGACACGCAAGAGCAAACTCTTTTAGATTTAATTGACGAGCTAAATAATGATGCCGAAGTTGATGGAATTTTAGTGCAGTTACCACTGCCAAAAGGTCTTGATGCTGAAAAGATTTTAGAACGCATTACCCCACATAAAGATGTTGATGGATTTCATCCATATAACATTGGTCGATTAGCACAGCGTATGCCTGCCCTTCGCCCATGTACCCCTAAAGGTATTATTACATTACTTGATTCAACGGGTGTACGTTATAAAGGGATGCATGCAGTTGTCGTTGGCGCGTCAAATATTGTTGGTCGTCCAATGTCGTTAGAGCTTTTATTAGCGGGTTGTACTACCACAGTATGCCATAAGTTTACTCAAGACTTAGAAACGCATGTTCGCCGCGCTGACTTATTAGTTGTGGCTGTAGGTAAACCTGAGTTTATACCTGGAGATTGGATAAAAGAAGGCGCTATAGTCATCGATGTAGGCATTAACCGTTTAGACACGGGTAAATTAGTCGGTGATGTTCAATACAGTGTGGCTGAACAAAAAGCGCATTTTATTACACCTGTACCAGGTGGCGTTGGCCCGATGACGGTCGCGAGCTTAATTGAAAACACACTTGAAGCGTGTGAGAAATATCACAGCTAAGCTGTTAAAAAATCAAAAAAGGGTTGCCATTTGGCAACCCTTTTTTAGTTGAACGTGAATTACTTTAAACGCTTACGCTTTACGCCACGTTGTTTTACCGGCTGAATCTTCAAGTATTACACCTAACGCATTAAGCGCATCACGTGCTTCATCAGCAGCAGCCCAGTTTTTACTCGCACGTGCTTCATTACGTTTTACAATTAATGCTTTAATTGTCGCAACTTCGTCGTCATCTTGCCCGCCTTGTAAAAAGGCTTCCGGTGCTTGTTGAGCAACACCTAAAACGTTACCAATACTGCGTAATATAAACGCAAGTTGCCCAGCTTGAACTGCGTCACTTTCTTTTACGCGGTTTAATTCTTTAGCAAGTTCGAACAACACAGGTAGTGCTTCTGGTGTATTAAAGTCGTCATTCATTGCTTTTCTAAATTTAGCAACAAACTCATTACCTTCTAAATCGCACTCTACCGGTTCGACATCACGAAGCGCTGTATAAATGCGCTCAAGTGATGAACGCGCTTGGTCTAAATTTTCTTGTGAGTAATTTAGTTGGCTGCGGTAATGACCTGAAATTAAAAAGTAACGAACAGATTCAGGATCGTATGCTTTTAAAACTTCACGCACTGTAAAGAAGTTATCTAACGACTTAGACATTTTTTCTTTGTTTACTTGAACCATGCCAGTATGAATCCATGTATTTACATACTTGCCGTTGTTTGCACAGCACGATTGTGCAATTTCGTTTTCATGATGTGGAAACTGTAAATCAGACCCCCCACCGTGAATATCAAAATGCTCACCTAAGTGCTTTGAGCTCATTGCCGAACATTCAATATGCCAACCCGGACGCCCTTCACCCCAAGGTGATGACCATGATGGTTCACCTGCTTTTGCTTTTTTCCATAACACAAAATCAAGTGGATCGTCTTTATCTTGCGCCACTTCAACGCGAGAACCTGATTGCAACATAGTTAAATCTTGCTGAGAAAGTGCACCGTATTGCTCAAACGTTGATACATCAAACAAAACATCGCCGTCGGCTGCAACATAGGCATGGCCTTTTTCAATCAAGCGCTTAACCATAACGATAATTTCATCCATATGGCTTGTAACTGTTGGCTCAATATCTGGGCGTAGCATATTTAGGCTATCAAAATCTTCATGCATCGCTTTAGTCATGCGCACAGTTAAGTCGTTTATTGACTCACCATTTTCGTTCGCACGCTTAATTATTTTATCGTCGATATCTGTAATGTTACGTACATATTTTAAATCGTAACCAATATGACGTAAGTAGCGCACAATAACGTCAAAACCAACAAAAGTACGAGCGTGTCCAATATGGCAGTAATCATAAATGGTGATACCACACACATACATGTCGATTTTCCCTTCGACCATAGGTTTAAATTGCTCTTTTTGTCGCGTGAGTGTGTTGTATATATTTACCATTTACTTTGAGTCCTTGACTATTTACTTGAACAGTTATGTTACCACTTGAAAAGCCCCTGCTCTAGCGCTTTATAACAAACCAAACATCTACTTTGTTAATCTTAGCCAACTACGATAAAATAGCGCCAATATTTAAACCGGATATAGGAAAACACATGGTTGTTCTACACACTAATTTTGGTGACATCACCATTAAAATGTTTGAGCAAGAAGCTCCAAACACAGTTAAAAACTTTTTAGAGTATGCAAATGCTGATTTTTTCAACGGCACTATCTTTCATCGCGTAATCGATGGTTTTATGGTTCAAGGCGGTGGTTTTGTTCCAGGTATGGAACAAAAAGAAGTAAACGACCCAATTCAGAATGAAGCGAATAATGGCCTGTCTAATAAAGTAGGCACTTTAGCTATGGCACGTACACCTGATCCTCATTCAGCTACAGCACAGTTTTTCATTAACGTGAACAACAACGACTTTTTAAACCACAGCAGCGAAACATCGCAAGGTTGGGGTTATTGTGTTTTTGCTGAAGTAGTAGAAGGCATGGACGTAGTAAATAAGATTAAAGCAGTTGCAACAGGTAGTACTGGTTTTCACCAAGACGTACCTCTTGAAGATGTGATTATAGAAAGCGTTACTGTTAACTAGTAACGTTTACTCATATTATGTGAGTATATAAGCGGGTGTATACTATTAGTATGTGCCCGTTTTTTTAAAACTAGAATAGACTGACCTATGACTCGCCAAACTTACTTTATTGCAGATTTACACCTAAGCGAAAACCGCCCCGACATTAGCGCTGCATTTTTTGACTTTTTAAATACACATATATTAAATAAAGATGTAGATGCACTTTATATTTTGGGTGATTTTTTTGAAGTATGGGTTGGAGATGACTACATTACTGCACTGAGTGCCGATGTAGCAAAACATTTAAGCGCCGTTAATGATGGTGGCACACCTGTTTATTTTATACATGGCAATCGTGATTTCATTATGCGCAAGCAATATGCCGACATGGCCGCAATGACATTACTCGATGAACAAACAGTCATTGATTTATATGGCACGCCTACCGTTATTTTACATGGCGACGAAATGTGCACTCAAGACACTGAATATCAAAACTTTCGTAAAAAGAGCCGTGGTTGGTGGTGGCCAAAATTGATGCTTGCAATGCCGCTTTGGTATCGTAAAAAAATAGCGCGTAATGCCCGCGAAAAAAGTAAGTTAAGCCAAGCTGATAAACCTATCGAAATTTTAGACGTTGTCGATGAGGCTGTACTTGCCACCTTTGCCAAACATAACGTTACGAATATGATTCATGGTCATACTCACCGCCCTAATGTTCATACGTATAAAGTTAATGAACAAACACTTACTCGCACAGTGCTAGGTGACTGGTATACCCAAGGCTCTTATTTAGTCGTTACCCCTCAATCACAAGAATTAATTAGCACGCCTTTCGCATAATTTAAAATTCTGACTATTATTTATCTATATATATGAATAATAGTGAGAGGTTGAATGATTAAGCTGTTAATTTTCATCGTAGTAATTGCCATTCCTACACAAGTATTTAGCAAGCAAACATGGCAAATTGTTACAGAAAACTACCCTCCCTATTTTAGCGAAAACCTACCTAGTAATGGCTGGCTATATGAAATAGCCGAATCAGCTCTTAAAACGCAAGGTATTAATAGCGAAGCCGAGTTTACGACCTGGGACCGCGCCCTAAAGCTATTAGAAAAAAACAGAAAAACCGCTATTTTAGGTGCTTTTTATTCATTAAAAAGAAATGAAGTTTTTTACTACTCTCGTCCACTTGCAGTTGCTCACTCAGGAGTTTTCAAACGAAAAGAGAGTGTTATTAATTTCGATGGTACAGTTCAATCATTAACACCTTATAGTATTGGTATAGAAGACAATGCCGTTGTAAGCCAAGAGTTTGCTAGAAATAGGGAGCTGGCAATAACGTCCACTAAAAGCCTTCCTACAAGCTTATATTTACTACAACAAGGGCGTATTGATTTAGTCGCGGGTACTAAAGAGGTTGGAAATTATTGGCTTGAACACACTAAAACCGAAGATTCAGATGATAATAATATTGAGTACTTATCGCCAGATCTTGCTTCTCATAAACTATATTTAGTTGTCTCTAAATCAAATTATAGAGCCAAAGAATACTTACAAAAATTTAATAGAGGAATTGATATAATAACTAAAAATGGATGCATTGCTAAAATTATGAAAAAACATAATTTCAGCAATCAGAAAATAGCAGAGTATATTAATTTCTTAAAAGAAAATTAGCTTTGCGTTATTGGAACACCGCTGTGAAATTTAAAATCAGTATCGGTTGTAGAAATTAGCTCTTTTTCTTTTTCACCAAAAAAGTTTACGCGTTCGGTAATATCAAAATCAGCAATTTCTTGCGCTAAAGTTAAATAATCTTGGTAATGACGCGCTTCTGAACGTAACAACGAAATATAAAAATCACCTAAACGTTTGTCAACATGCGGTGCAAGCTTTGCAAAACGCTCACACGAACGCGCCTCAATATAAGCGCCTACTATTAGCTTATCGACTAATGCATTGGGCTCGAACGTTTTAACATGACGGAGCATGCCTTTTGCGTAACGACATGGTGTAATACTTTGATACTCAACACCGTACTCGTCCATAATTTCGAGCACTTGATAAAAGTGATGCAGCTCTTCTTTTATCAGCAAAACCATTTTATCGATTAGACCTTGCCCGTATGGAGAACTCGATTTAGGAATTATTGATTTAGTGAGCTTATTTTTAGCAGCCAGATCGCGCCAATTCCCTTCTCGTTTGTAAATAAGCGTTTCAAATGGCTTTAGCCACTCGAGTAATGCATCACTACCCTCTTTATCTACCGCGTATTTACGTATTAAAAACATCGCACTTTGAGCTGCTTTTAATTCACAAATTAAGTGATCTATTAAAATGACTGATAAGTTTTCTTTTTTAATTGCTTGCTCTACCCATTGCTCTGGGGTGGTACACAATAAAAAGTTATTAATCGGCTCTAAAAGTTGGCTATGTGGCACGTTGACTGCTCATTACTAAATAAATTTGATAGACCATTATTTTAACACGAAATTTTGCTTGGGATAAATCAAAGCCCTGATCTGCGTCTAAATGTTAATACCGAGTTAACTTGACTTTGCAAAATAAGTGAACCATAACTGTACATAGACTGTATAAAAATAAACCAACCAAAACAATAATACGTTCCTTTTATGGAGTAAGTACTATGATACTAAATCACCTCTGGGGCATTTATGCTCACCCACTTGAAGAATGGCAAACAATAGATAATCGCCATGAAAGTTTAACCTATAGTTTGTCGCATATTTTACTGATTGCTTTATTTCCTTCAATAATGGGCTACTACTCATCTGTTTATTTAGGATGGAGTATAGGTGCAGGCAATCCCGTATTTTTAACGCACGATAGTGCACTGCTAATTGCAGGTGCAATGTATTTTGCATTAATAGCGGGTGTTTTTGCATTGGCGTATTTAGCCCATTGGATGGCGGTTACATTTGGCTCTAAACCTACATTTACACAAACACTTGAACTTGCAGCATATACTGCAACACCAGTGTTTATGTCGGCACTCGCCGCTTTTTGGCCTGTACTTTGGTTTGTAGTGTGTATTGGAATTATTGCACTGGCTTACTCGGTTTATTTACTCTACACCGGCGTACCAATACTTATGCATATCCCAGAAGAGCGTGGCTTTATTTACGCCAGCTCGGTAGTAACGTGTGGATTAATATTACTGGTTATTATTTTAGCTGTAACAGCTATGCTTTGGACTAATGGGATTGTTAGCCCAATGTTTACTTAATAAAGTTTACCTAATAAAGAGTCGTGTTTGATAGAAATGTTCCCTTTCTTTCCTTCGCAAAAAAGGAGCTAATTAGCTCCTTTTTTTTGTGTAACGACTTTTTATTAACTAATCATTAATCAGCTTCGTTTTCGTCTTGGTTGTGTATTTCTAAACCTGAAGACATCGCACTTTCTCGGGTGCTTTTTGCTGAATCGTTACGTAGCTTATCAATACGATTTAAATAGTTTTGATCAATATCGCCAGTAATATATTGGCCATCAAATACTGAAGTTTCAAACTTAGTAATTTCAGGATTTTCTTGGCTAACCGCAGCAATTAAATCTTTTAACGATTGAAAGATTAAACCGTCAGAACCAATACTTGCATTAATATCTTCAACTTCACGTCCGTGAGCGATAAGCTCAGCTGCTGAAGGCATATCAATACCGTACACATTAGGGAAACGTATTTCAGGTGCAGCTGATGCAAAGTAAACGTTTTTAGCGCCAGACTCTCGGGCCATTTCAACAATTTGTGCTGATGTTGTACCACGAACAATTGAGTCATCAACTAATAATACGTTTTTACCTTTAAACTCGCGATCAATTGCGTTTAGCTTTTGACGCACTGATTTTTTACGCATCTCTTGGCCAGGCATGATAAATGTACGACCAATATAACGGTTTTTAACAAAACCTTGGCGATACGGTAAATCAAGCACACGTGCAATTTCCAGTGCTACATCACATGAAGTTTCTGGGATTGGGATAACTACATCAATATCTTTATCAGCCCATTCACGTGCAATTTTTTCGCCTAGTTTAGTCCCCATGTTTACCCGTGTTGCGTACACAGACATACGGTCTATTGTTGAGTCAGGTCGAGCAAAATAAACAAATTCAAAAATACACGGCGAGTAAGATGCCTTATCAGCACAACTAAGTGAATGGAATTCACCTTCTTCTGTAACATATATAGCTTCACCAGGGGCAACATCACGTACAAACTCAAAACCGTCCGGTTTCAACGCAACGCTTTCTGAGGCAAACATGTACTCAGTACCTTTTTCGGTTTCGCGTTTACCAAATACAAGTGGGCGAATACCATTAGGGTCGCGAAAAGCAACAATGCCGTGGCCGATAATCATAGCAATAGTTGCATAACCACCGCTTACTTTATTGTTTACTTCGGTTACCGCAGTAAAAATATCTTCAGGGTCTAAATGCAACTTATCAGATTTGCTTAATTCGTGTGCCATGATATTAAGTAAAATTTCAGAGTCTGATGTTGTATTAACGTGACGACGTGCTTCAGAGAATAGCTGCTCTTTTAAAGCTTCTGCATTAGTAAGGTTGCCATTATGGGCAAGTGCTATACCAAACGGTGAGTTAACATAAAAAGGCTGTGCTTCAGATGAGCTTGAAGATCCTGCTGTAGGATAGCGCACATGGCCAAGACCAATTGTACCTTGTAGTCGTTTCATATGACGTGTGTGAAAGGCATCTTTCACTAAGCCATTTGCTTTGCGCAAGCTAAACGTATTATTCTCAATGGTAATGATACCCGCGGCATCTTGACCACGGTGCTGCAAAACAGTTAAGCCATCATAAATCGCCTGATTCACAGGGGATGTTCCGACTATTCCAACGATACCACACATGTAATTTATCCTCGCCGATTAACGGTTTACTGAATTTAAAAAGCTCGAGTTGTTTTCTAGGTACGAAAAGAACCATTCAACAACAAAGCCAAATTCTGGAATCAAAATAGAATTGCCCCACCAGTGCGTATTGGGTGCACCAGTAAAAGCATCAAGAAAGAAGAGTAACGCGCTCACGACCAACACGCCTCGTAGAGCACCAAACACTATGCCAAAGACACGGTCGGTACCCGATAAACCAGTACGATGTACAAGCTCACCTAAAATATAGTTTAGTAAACCGCCTAACAGTAGCGTCGCAAAGAATAATATGGCTATGGCCGCAGCATTTCTTAAAAGGGGTTCAGAAATGGTTGTTAGGAAGGAAGCTAAATATTGGTAAAATAAGCTAGAGATGATAAAGGCGCCAGCCCATACCGCTAATGACATTGCTTCTTTTACAAAGCCGCGTATTAAACCGATGATGGTAGACAATGCAATGATGCCAATAATGGCGTAATCAACCCAGATCATAAGAACCAATTAGTCGCTAATTTGGGGCGCATTCTATACCCAAACATCGTTAGTATGCAAGTTTAAACGGGAGATTACTGGGTTGTAGTCAATACAAAAAATTAACATTATAGAATGGGTATTGTGAGATAAAGATAATGATAAAAACAAATATAAATAAATAAAAAAAGGCTTGTGATACAAGCCTTTTATAATTATTTTGTTACTTCGTATTGCGTAACTTTACCATTTAATTTAGTAAGCTCTTTCAGCTGGGGAAGCTGCTTTTGTAATTCATTTTTATCAAGCGAAGGACCAACAAATACCTTGGTTAACGTCCCATTTGGGGTTTTAATCGGTTTAGTAAACGTTTTAAACCCTTCAACTTTTAATTTAGCCTGTAATGCTTTTACATTTGCAACATGTGAAAAACTACCTAATTGAATAACGTAAGCCATACTTGTTAGGTTTTCATCACTTTTACGAGGCGCAATAGGTTTTGGTTTAGCCTGAACCGGTGCCTTAGTGATCGGTGTAGCTTTGGGTTCAATAGTCGCTTCAACAACTTTATTCTCTACAGCGTAGTCACTTTCATCCATAGCGTTTTGCTGCTCAAAAGCTTCATCGTCAGCTTGAATATCTTCAATTTCATCTTGTTTTAGTGGCTCAGCATTAGTCATGTTTTCATCAATTGACTCTTGAAGATCGATTGTTTTGAACTCAGGGCGATCAGGTATCGCTTTAAAGCCTTCTTTATAATGCACTTTTTCGCCATCGAGTATATTAGGGATAAACACAATTGCTGCGATCACTACTATACTTGTTCCGACTAAGCGATTAATAAAACTTGAGTTCACCGACATCCTCTCTATTTTTTAAAGTAATTAATAGCGCCGGCCACTGTAAAAAATGAACCAAATACAATCAACATAGTATCACTTTGTTGTTTTGGTAAAATTACACTCAGTGCCTGTGCCACACTATCATAGCTATTGATAGTATTATGATGAGATATACCCTGCAGCGCATTTTGTAAATTACTTGCAGTGTCGCCTCGCGGACCACTTAAGCTCGCTAATGACCACTCATCGACCAAGTGACTTACTTCTTTAAGTACACCCACTTTATCTTTATCAGCAAGCATAGCGGCTAATGCATGAATTTTAAAGCCTTTATCTTTATAGCTTGATAACTTATTGGCTAAATAACGCGCCGACTCAGGGTTATGTGCTACATCAGTAAAGACTAAAGGCTCAGCGCTTAACTGCTGAAACCGCCCTTCTACAACTAAATTAGCGAGGCAACTTCGTATGACTTGCTCACTTGGTAATAAGCTTAAAACACTTAGCGCAGTTAACGCAGTTGCTGCATTTTGACACGGTATTGCTGGCTTATCTATTACAAGATTATGTTCTTTATATTGCCAATTAAAGCTCTCAGCATTCTCTTTGAAAATAAAGTCACTGCCCGACAACGTCATATTGGCATTAATTTCTTTGCCGTAATCAGTCATTGTGTGAGGAATATTTAAATCCCCTATAATAGCAGGCGTATTTTCACGAAAAATACCGGCTTTATCATAAGCCACTAACTCTCGTGTATCACCTAGGTACTCTTTATGATCTAAATCGATAGTGGTGATCACGCTTGCAAAGGGAGTTACTATATTTGTAGCATCAAAGCGCCCGCCTAGACCAACCTCTAGTAATACATAATCGACCTTACAGCGTTTAAAAATTGCCAACGCACCCAAAGTACCATATTCAAAATAAGTCAAAGGAGTGTCTTTACGGCCTTGCTCAAGCTGGTGAAAAGCATCTATATGAAGTTGGTCTGCCAGTTCTTCGCCATTAACTCGTACACGCTCGTTATAACGAATTAAATGAGGAGATGCGTAAGTACCCACGCTAAAACCTTGCGCTAGCAATAGCGACTCTAAGCAACGTGCAGTGGTGCCCTTACCGTTTGTACCGGCAATAAGAATAATTTTACTTGGAGTGTTTAAAAGGCCAATATTGTTGGCAACATTAGCAACTCGTTCTAGGCCCATTGCAATGTTAGCGGGGTGAACACTTTCTAAATAAAAAAGCCAATCATCAAGGCTTGATGATTGGCTAGGAATTGTTTTTGTCATAGCGTGTAATCAGTAAAGCTGAAATTTACGCTACTCTATGCTCTTGTTCCGTAGAAGGCAAGTTCATAAATTTAGCTAAAATGCGTGCAAGGGTATCGCGCATTTCACGGCGGTCAATAATCATGTCAATTGCACCATGTTCTAGCAAAAATTCACTACGCTGAAAACCTTCAGGTAATGTTTCGCGAACAGTCTGCTCAATAACACGAGGGCCCGCAAAACCAATTAACGCTTTAGGTTCAGCAACGTTAATATCACCCAGCATAGCAAGTGATGCAGATACACCACCCATTGTCGGGTCGGTCATTACTGAAATAAATGGAAGACCTTTTTCCGTCATTTTTGCAAGTGCAGCACTTGTTTTAGCCATTTGCATAAGCGACATAAGCGCTTCTTGCATACGTGCTCCGCCTGATGCAGAAAAACAAATAAGCGGCATGTTATGCTCTAAACATTGATCAACAGCATCAACAAAGCGAGCGCCAACAACAGAAGCCATTGAACCACCCATAAATGAGAACTCAAATGCTACCGCTGCCACTGGAATACCTTTTAATCGGCCTTTCATAGCTACAAGTGCATCTTTTTCACCACTTGCTTTTTGGGCTGCACTGATACGGTCAGAGTACTTTTTAGAATCTTTAAACTTAAGAATGTCTTTAGGCTCATGTTGTGTACCAAGCTCTTGACGATCACCTTCATCTAAAAAGTGCTCTAGGCGCTTACGGCCACTAACACGCATGTGATGGTCACACTTAGGACATACGTTTAATGACTTTTCTAATTCAGCTTTATATAAAATTGAATCACACGATGTACACTTAGCCCAAACACCTTCTGGGATTTCTTTACGACCTGATGATTTTGTCGTTTTAGGTAAGATTTTTTCTAGCCAACTCATTTGCAACTCTCTTAATACTGTTCTGTGTCGCGAGCCTGCTAATAGCAATTAGCAGACAAATTTTTTCAATTAAAACATGAATTACACTAACGCGGTATAAAAAACTGGTCTTAGTAGTTAAAAGTGCTCATAAAAAGTACTTATACCACATCTATATCAGGTAAAAATAAAGGGCCTAGAGGTGTTTGAGGAATATTAAATTGCTCAGGGTAGTCAACATCCACTAAATACAAACCAGCAGCCTTAGCGGTAGCACTGGCCTTTGCGCGTTCTTTACAATCGAGTAGCTCTTTTATCCATATAGGTTGTTGTTTATGTAAACCAACATCCATTAAGCTGCCTGTGATATTACGTACCATGTGATGTAAAAATGCATTCGCTTTAATATCAATAATAACGTAAGTACCTTGGCGCTGTACCGACAGATGATGAATTGTTCTTGTCGGTGTATTCGCTTGGCAATGTATCGCTCTAAAAGAGGTGAAATCGTGTTTACCTATTAAGTACTGACACGCCTCTTGCATCTTTGTTTCATCAAGATGATGATGAAAATGCGTAACACCCTCGTTTAATACCGCACCTCGTAGGGGGGAGTTATAAATAACATAGCGATAACGACGAGCTGTAGCACTAAAACGGGCATGAAAGTCATCAGCAACCGGTTGGGCAAAGCGAATAGCAATATCTTTAGGCATTAAAGTATTCATACCTAGTGTAAATGCGACCATATCGCGATCGGCTTGCGTTTCAAAGTGTATTACTTGGCCTGTACCGTGCACACCAGCATCTGTACGCCCTGCACATATAACTTCAACAGGATGATTACAAATACGCGACAACGCTTTTTCTACTTCTTGCTGTACGCTATTTACATGTGATTGACGCTGCCAACCACTATAACGTGCGCCGTTGTATTCAACTCCAAGTGCTACTCGCATAATTACCGTTTTACCTACTGTGCTAATGAACGAGGCATTTTATGCTATCTAACGATGCAATAAAAGGAGACCTGTCGTAATCAAACCAATACACATAAAAAAACCCGTATTTAGCTAAGCTAGATACGGGTTCTTATAAACATTTTAATTATTTTAGTTTAGCTTTTAAGCTAAGTGCTTCCTCTTGAACTTCTTCAGGACCTTTGTTAATGACATCCTCAATAACTTTAAGCGCAGAATCAAAATCATCAATTTCAATATAAGCACGCGCTAAATCAAGTTTAGCTGAGTAGCCACCACTTTCAGCATCAACATCCGTTGGGTTATCACCTGCAAGTAATGCATCAAACTCACTCAAACCGACATCCATATTAACGTCGGTGTAAGGTTCGTGTTCAAGTTCAGCGTCGTCACTTTCTTCTAATAATGAATCAATATCTACAAATTCGTCATTATCAAGTTGCTCAACATCACTACCTTCAACAAGTGACTCTTTTGTAGTTAATGAATCATCTGTCTCTAAGTCTTCTTTTAGCAAGCTGTCAAAGTCAACATCAAATTCACTGCTGTCATCAACACTTAAGTCTTCAGGCTCTGCTAACTCACTAAGTAATGAATCAAAATCAGTTTGCGTCAAATTCGACATAAACTCTTCATCAAGTTCGTCGTCAGAGCTAATATCAGTGCTACCCACTTCATCTAAGCTTGTTAACTGTGCTTCGCGCTCTGCATTTGTTTGCTCTTGCGATTCCTCTGATAACTCATCAGTTAGCGCTTGCTCTAAACTATCTTCGTCAAATTCAGCATCTAATTCAGAAAAATCATTTTCAATTAAAATCTCATCATCAAAATCATTTTCTAAACTATCTAAATCAGCATCTGCCATAAGTGCGTTTGCTAAATCTTGCTCAGCTTGGCTGGAAGCGACTCCCGGTGCCTCACCATCTAAATCATCCCCTTGTAATTCTTCAGGGGTAAATGGCAACTCACTTTCTAATGTTTCTTGAACTTCATCAAGGTTAAGAGGTTTGATGTCATCTTCAATACTTGGTGGTTCAACAGAATCAACCTCATTATTAATTTCTTGAAGTAAATCATCATCAAGCGACTCATCTTCAATCTCCGTTTCAGTTTCTAATTCAGAGAAGTCATTATCAATTAATAGTTCATCATCAAAATCATCTTCTAAACTATCTAAATCACCATCTGCCATAAGCGCATTTGCGAGATCTTTCTCTGTTTGACTAAGTGCTACTGCATTTTCATCACCCGATGCATCTCCTTTAAGCTCTTGCGGCTCAAACGAAGGCTCATTCTCTAATAATGATTGATCATCGTCTAATTCAAGTTCAGGATATTCATCCAACTCTTCACTTGGCGTTACAAGCTCGCTATCAAGCTGCTCTTCAATTTCAGTAAGATCTGAGTCATCGTCGCCCGCTAGCGGATCGTCACCAAGATCAACTTCTATTTCTTCAAGATCATCATCAAGCTCATCTAAAGACCAATCAGGTGTTTCTATATAGTCGTCATCAGTGGCCTGTTGTAGCTCACTTAAAAGCTCATCAACGCTCTTTAAAGTATCATCTGTATATTCTTCAAGTGCATCTTCAGGATCAAGAAGCGACTCTGATGTGTCTGAAAAATCATCAACCGTTACATCTATAAGTTCTGGCTCTTCTTCAAGCTTAGGCTCTTCTTCAAGCTTAGGCTCTTCTTCAAGCTTAGGCTCTTCTGCAAGCTCTGGCTCTTCTTCAAGCTCAGGCTCTTCTTCAAGCTCAGGTTCTTCTTCAAGCTCTGGCTCATCGTAAAGCTCAGGCTCTTCTTCAAGCTTAGGCTCTTCTTCAAGCTTAGGCTCTTCTTCAAGCTTAGGCTCTTCTGCAAGCTCTGGCTCTTCTTCAAGCTCAGGCTCTTCTTCAAGCTCAGGTTCTTCTTCAAGCTCTGGCTCATCGTAAAGCTCAGGCTCTTCTTCAAGCTTAGGCTCTTCTTCAAGCTCAGGCTCTTCTTCAAGCTCAGGTTCTTCTATAAGCTCAGGCTCTTCTTCAAGCTCAGGTTCTTCTATAAGCTCAGGCTCTTCTTCAAGCTCAGGCTCTTCTTCAAGCTCAGGCTCTTCTGCGAGTTCAGGCTCATCGTAAAGCTCTGGCTCTTCTTCAAGCTCTGGCTCTTCTTCAAGCTCTGGCTCTTCTTCAAGCTCTGGCTCTTCTTCAAGCTCTGGCTCTTCTTCAAGCTCCGGCTCTTCTTCAAGTTCTGGCTCTTCTTCAAGCTCTGGCTCTTCTTCAAGCTTAGGCTCTTCTGTAAGTTCAGGCTCTTCATTTAATGATGAAGCAAGCGACTCAATATCATCAACATTTAATTCTTCTTGAGCATCTGCTAAATCCTCAACTGAGTCTGCTAATGCATTATCAATTTCTGAATCTCTTACATCTGAATTTTTTAGTTCATCATCAATTAGGTTATCTATGTCGTCTAAATCAAAGTCGTCACTTTCCTCAACTAATGATTTATCTGCAGTATCTACTGCAGCCTCATCAATTAAGCTATCTATGTCGTCTAAATCAAAGTCGTCACTTTCCTCAACTAATGAATCATTTGCAGTATCCACTGCTGCCTCATCAATTAGGTTATCTATGTCGTCTAAATCAAAGTCATCACTTTCCTCAACTAATGAATCATTTGCAGTATCAACTGCTGCCTCATCAATTAAGCTATCTATGTCGTCTAAATCAAAGTCGTCGCTTTCCTCAACTAATGAATCATTTGCAGTATCAACTGCTGCCTCATCAATTAGGTTATCTATGTCGTCTAAATCAAAGTCATCACTTTCCTCAACTAATGAATCATCTGCAGTGTCAACCGCTGCTTCATCAATTAAGCTATCTATGTCATCTAAATCAA
This sequence comes from Pseudoalteromonas sp. NZS37, assembly GCF_015864265.1. Lineage (NCBI taxonomy): Bacteria > Pseudomonadati > Pseudomonadota > Gammaproteobacteria > Alteromonadales > Pseudoalteromonadaceae > Pseudoalteromonas > Pseudoalteromonas sp. NZS37. Next base: position 25,196 of record NZ_JADYXL010000001.1, read on the forward strand.
AATCGTCGCTTTCCTCTACTAATGAATCATCTGCAGTGTCAACCGCTGCTTCATCAATTAAGCTATCTATGTCATCTAAATCAAAATCGTCGCTTTCTTCTAGAAGTTCATCTTCGTCGAGTAACTCTGCATCAATTGAGTCATCTACCACATCACTTTTTGGGTCATTCGCTTCATCAATTAAGCTATCTATATCGTCTAAATCAAAGTCGTCGCTTGTATCAAGTTCAGCTGAAGTGTTATTTGAGGTATCTAATTCTGTTGATGTTTGATCTAATAATTCATCTATATCAAAATTATCATCATCTGCAAGCTCCTCACTTAAAGCCGCCATTTCATCATGAGACTCTAAGCTATCATCCTCTAAAGCTTCGCTTGTTTGCTGTGCATCAAACTCAGGTAGACTATCGTCTTCATCAAACAAGCTATCTAAATCGTCATTAGTTATAATTTCATCATTGTTTATTGAGTCATCAGATAAGTCTAAATCAATATCTTCAGCGTTTTCATCTGAAGGTTGATCAAACCCTTGCTGCATAAAAATATCGAGTTCATCATCGTCATCGGTATTTTCATCATCAAAAACAATGTCATCACTTAGTAGACTTTCAAGCTCATCCTGATCGAGTAAATTCTCACCACCTGAAAAATCATCTAGGCCGTCATCTAAATCATCATCAGGCAACATATCATTTTCGAGATTATCATCAAGTTGAACACTCAAGTCATCTAAAGGGTCGGGTACAATTGGATCGTCATTTAAACTTGGGCCTAAATCATCATCGCCAGTGTAAATTGGGGTTTGTGGTAAAAAGTCATCATCGTTTTGTGGCTCTTCTTGATTACTTGCTCGTTTGCGTAAAAACATAACAATTGCAAAAATAATCAGTAGCCCAGGAATAAACATTAATAAACCCAGCACTATCGGATTTGAAAATAATGAGCTTAAATCAAACGATTCTTTTGGTACTATCTCTTGTTTTTTTTGCTGTGCAATAATCTCGTTTTGCTTAACAATTAGTTCTTTTAATTGATTTTGAATTTCACTGTCTTGTCCTAACTGTAAGCGTAAGTTTTCGAGTTCGTTTGAAATACCTGATAATTGTTTTTTAAGATTATTATTCTCAACTAAAATTTCTTCTACATTGCTTACAGAATTTTTAAATTGTTGTTGTAACTCAACCAGCTTAGTACTTTGCTCTGTTTTTATTTCATTTAATTCTTTCTGTATCTCTTTTTTGGCATCGTCTACGTCGACTTTACGAGCTTGGGTTACTTTTGTTTGTGCTGAGGTAATTTCGCTTTGCGTAAGTGTGCCATTTTTTTTCTTTTCCCATAATGCATCATCTTGCTCTGAGCGTTGTTTTGCAAGCTGTGTATTTACACCTTTTATTTCGGCTAAAGTAGGGATTTTTAAATAGGCACCATTTTGAATATGATTAAGATTTTGTTCTAAAAATGAGTTGGGGTTTTTGTTATACAAGGCCTGCATAACTTGATAAATGCTGACGGAGTTATCTGGGCGCACTTTAGCCGCTATACGCCAAAGTGTGTCTGTTGGTTTAATTGGCCCAATAGATCGCCCTTGCGCACCATAGTCAACGCCTTTAGGCCCCTTTAATTGGGTACTGTCTTGAGAGTAAACTGGCGTTACTATCAATGCAGACGCTAATATAATAAGTGTAACTAAACCGCGCATGCTGATCCTTTAATATTTAAATATTAACAAAACACTTAAAGCTTAAGTGCATAATATTGTTGATTATTGCTGTTATCAGCCAAATGACTGACTCGCATTTATTATTACAATCTATTTTTATTGCAAGCTCTATTCCAATTACAAACTATAAACCAGTTAAGGCTTAATATCCATCGCAACACCTTGAAAATAAATGCCTTAAAACATCTTTATAAATATTAATTTATTGAGTGTTATCAATCAGTTTTTATACTTTTAAAAATAAACGGCAAAAAACTGACAAGCTCTATAAACAAAAAGCGGCAAACAAATAATGTTTACCGCTTCTAAAATGTGTTCAGCGCTATTAACTATTACATGTAATTAGCAATAAGCTCTTCTGCAATTTGAATACTGTTAGTTGCAGCACCTTTGCGAGTGTTATCACTTACAACCCACATGTTTAATCCATGAGGATGAGAAATATCAGCACGTAATCGGCCTATATAAACAGTATCGTTACCACTAGCGTCAGACACTGCTGTAGGGTAATCACCTTCATCATCAATTAGCTCGACACCAGGCGCGTCTTTTAAAAGTTGCTTAACGTGTTCAAAGTCATAAGGCATGCGCGTTTCAATATTAATTGATTCTGAGTGACCAAAAAACACGGGAACACGTACACATGTAGGATTTACTGCAATAGTGGTATCACCCAAAATTTTATGAGTTTCATTTACCATTTTCATTTCTTCGCGTGTATAGCCATTATCCTCAAAGCTATCAATTTGAGGAATAACGTTAAATGCAATTTGCTTTGGAAATACTTTATTATCCATAGGGCGTGCATTCATCAAGTTAGCTGTTTGCTTTGCAAGTTCATCAACCGCTTCTTTACCTGCGCCCGATACAGCTTGGTAAGTAGATACGTTAATACGGTCTATTCCGTAAGCATCATAAATTGGTTTAAGTGCTAACATCATCTGAATAGTTGAACAGTTAGGGTTAGCAATAATATTACGATTCCTAAAATCAGCTAGGCTTGAAGCATTAACTTCTGGCACCACTAGTGGGATTTCAAAATCATTTCTAAAGTGCGATGTATTATCGATTACAATACAGCCGGCATCAGCAGCAATAGGAGCATATTTTTCAGATACACTACCACCAGCAGAAAACAAACCTATATGCGCTTGGCTAAAATCAAAGCCTTCAACGTCAACTACTTCAATGGTCTCACCACGAAACTTTATGTCTTCACCTGCGCTGCGGCTGCTCGCAAGTAAAAAAAGCTGATCTACAGGAAACTTACGATCTGCTAGCGTTTCAATGATTTGACGGCCTACTAAACCAGTAGCGCCAAGTACGGCAACGTTATATTTTTGCGACATATTTCTTCCTCTATAAACGACATTAAAACAACATCGTTAGTTAAATAATTATTTAGCTATGCTAAAGCCAAGTTGACTAAGTGCTGCAAGTTGTGGGCTATCACCTTGTAGGAATAAGGTGCTAAATTCTCGCCTTACCGGATAATTTTTACGTAAACTATCAAAGCCCTCACCTTCTAAATGACGAAGTAAAATTCCGTCATCGCGGCGTACGTCATAAATTAAATGCACCAAACGGGCAATATCTTGCTCGCTTAGGCTTTGCGTAACAGTTGCATTTGTAATAGCAGGTATTGGTAAAAAATCATCCAACGATTTACTCACCTCTACACCTTTTAGGTCACACAATTTTTGATACAACATTTGTGTACCTCGTGCTTTCCCCTCAAGTGTATGCCCTGCGATATGCACACTGGCATAACGCACATGCTCTAGTAATTCAGTTTGAATATTGGGCTCTTTTTCCCATACATCAAGTACTATATCTAAATCAGCCCCAGCTTCCATTACCTCAAGCAATGCTTGATTATCAATTACGTCGCCTCGGCTTGCATTAATTAGCGTGGTTCCTGGCTTAAGTGCTTGTAATCGCTCTTTATTCATCATGTGCAGCGTTTTGTGCTCGCCACCTTTAATAAGTGGAACATGAAAAGTAACAACATCTGATTGCGCTAATAACTCATCAAGCGCTACATGCTCTTGTAGTAAGCCCTGTTCGTGCTTAATTGGATCGCATAACAGTACGTCGACATTTAATGCTTTTAATTTTTGCGACAAACACGTGCCAATGTTACCCATTCCTACAATACCAATTGTTTGACCGCACAATGGGCGCGCATTTTCTTGGCTTAATGCAAATAAACTACTAATTACATATTCAGCTACAGCAACTGCATTACAACCAGGAGCACTGGTAAAAGCAATATTTCTATCATGTAGTAATTGCGTATCAATATGGTCAATGCCAATTGTGGCAGTGCCCACAAAGCTCAGCTTGTTAGCTTGTGCCAATAGTTCATGATTAACATTAGTCACTGAACGAGTAAGGAGTACATCTACATTTATTAATTGTTCAGGCGTTAATTTACGACCATCAAAACGCTCAACCTCACCAAAGTCTGCAAAGTACTGCTCAACTAAAGGCATATTTTGATCGGCAAGAATTTTCATCACTGAGTCCGTTTGGCAATTAAGTGGCGCCATTGTAACGAACAACCAAGCCTTTACACAAACTAAAAAGGCGCATTTTAGCTGATACAAATACTTAAAAGTGGTTATGTTGATTGTTTTAAATCAGCAATTTAAATTAGGGATTTAAATTATGTGGATAATAATTTTACTATTGAATATATAAAGGCCGAATCACAGCATGATTCGGCCTTTGTTAATGAAAAATAAACTTCAATTACATTGAATTTTATTTACTTGATTTTAGTTTATAGCTCAAAATCTTTTTTGAATTTCAAACCAAATTCACTGCGGTCATTACTACGCATTACACCAACAAAACCTGATTGTTGTAGGCGACCAACATCGTAAACTTCGTTTAGAACGTTTTCACCATATAGTGTAACTTCCATATCGCCATATGGATTAGTGTACGAAATATTAAAACCAACTAGTTCACGAGAATCAATGGTCTCACTTTGGTTGTAAACTGATTGGCCTTGCATTTCACTGCGATACGAATAATTAGCATTAAACGCAAGTGTTGCGCCACTCTCTAAATCCATAAAGTAAGAAGGTGCAACCATGACAGTCCAGCGTGGCGTCAGTGCTGGTGAATCGCCTTTACCTATGCCTTGTACACCCTCAGCCACTTCTGTTATTTCAGAATCTAAATAACCAACTGCACTACGAATAGTAAAGTCATCGGTAATAGCAACAGTTGTTTCAAGCTCAATACCTTGCGCTTTAGATTGACCCGCATTTTCTACAATTGTTACAAAGCCACCACCCGCTGTTGGATCTGAAAACGGTAATGCTAAATCGGTGTAATCAGTCACAAATACCGCAAGCATCATAGATACATTTTCGTGTACTTGGCCTTTTAAGCCCATTTCGTAGTTAATCGCTTTTGTTTCGTCAAACGATACAAATTGATCTGGTCCACCAAATGGACGCGGTGGAAAACCACCTGTTTGATAGCCTTTTTGAATCTGGCCATAAACATTCATATTATTGCTAAGCTGATAAGATGCATTTACATCCCACGTAACCGCATCAAAATCTGCACTTACATATTTACGAGTTGGAAATGATGGGAATATAGCATTTGCATCTTTTTCATCTTTTGAATAACGAAGGCCACCACCTACCGTTAAATCGTCAGTTAAATCGTAGCTGGCATTTATATATGCTGCATACGAATTAGTTTCTTGGTTAATTTCAAATTCGCCGTAACCGCCAAATGATTCTGTTACACCATCATTCAACAAGCCATTAGGTGTATTAAATGGGCTAAATACAAACGGGCCTGAACGTGTAAAGCCATCTTCATTAAAAAAGTAAAGACCAGATACAAAGTCCATATTATCGAATGTTGCATTTAGCTGAACTTCAAATGAGTACTGATCAGCACCGCCCTCCTCTGGAAACTCAGACAAGTTTAAAGGTGATGCATCATCATCTAGGCCACCTTCATACTCAGATGTACGGTAGCTTGAGATAAACTTAGTGGTATAAGTATCGTTAATTGCCCAATCGGCTGAAAACGATGTGCCCCAACCTGAGTAAGAGGTAGATTCAATACCCGCAACAGTTGTGCCTAAATCATCAGGGTCTGATGGAATTAAATCTTGAGTCAATAATGGGAAGTCGCCATTAAAAACATCATTTGAGTCTAGTGGGTCTGTCAATTCAATTGTATAAGGCGATTGGCCAGATTCGTTATCAACACCATCTAAAGAAAAAGTGAATGCTAAGTCGGTATTTGCTTGCCATTTAAGTGCAACACGACCACTAAATTCTTCTTCCTCACCAATTTCTTTTTCTGGGTTTGCTAAATTAACAGCTTCGCCCACACCATCACGTGTTTTGTACGATGCACTTGCAGACATACTTACATCATCTGTTAGTGAGTTATTAAAATAAACATCACCGGCAATACGTCCTCGGCTTCCCAGCTTAGCTGCAGTAGTAACAATACCTTCATCACCAGGTTGCTTTGTAATTACATTTACAGCGCCACCTAATGTATTACGGCCATATAAAGTACCTTGTGGGCCACGAAGCACTTCAACACGCTCAACATTAGGTAATGATAAGTTAGAACCCATTTGACGACCTAAGTACACACCATCAAGATACACACCCACACCCGGATCGGTAGTTATTATGTGATCTTGCAAACCTATACCGCGGATAAATACAGACGCATGCGCAGAATTGCCCACGCCATAGCGGGTAATATTTAAATTTGGAACATATTTACCAATATCTTCTAGGTTACTCATATTGGCTTTATCAATTAGGTTAGCGCCAATTGAAGTGATAGCGGTTGGAGATTCAAACAGGCTCTCTGTACGTTTACGAGCTGTGACTTCTATCTTTTCAAATGCGTCTTGTTTAGCTGTTTTTTTAGTTTCTTCGGCGTTTACAGAGGTAGTGAGTGCAGCAAAAATTGCTAGACTTAACTGTGAGAGGTTACGTAATTTCAAAATATTCTCCAAAGGATACCGTGTGATTTAGTTATGCATTTATACTTAAAAGTATAAATTTCAGGCATAAAAAAAGATGCGTAATGCATCTTTCCTCTGGATGGGTATTATATGACAGAATTGTGAAGAAATGTATAAATTATTTAAATAAATGCATAAAGAATAAAAGCAATTTAGGCATTGTTGGCTTTAGGTGGATTATCATAAATAAAGAACATTAATATCAACCTCACTAAAAAGCTGTTTTAAAACAAAAAACCGCATAAATACAATTTTAAAAAGTACATAAAACGTACTTTACACATGTACTTTAGTGTATGAAAAAAGAGCTACAACACATTCTCCTATCATTGAAATTAACTAAAAATAAGAATATAGTACTAAAATGTAGTCTATGGATAGAATATTATGAATATTGAAAACACAGCTGATAAAAGCCTCAAATGCTTCACAAATCCAAATTACACTTCACTTTTTTGTGTTGCAGCTGACTTCAACGTTTTACTTGTTAATTATCAAGCTTTAAACGTCATTACCAATTATGAACTTATTAATCAATTCATGCTTAAAAATGGTCACCAAGGACTGGTAATTTTTGATGTACCAAAAGAATGCGATGTACTAGCATTAAAAGAGTGGCCAAATTTAAAAGGATTGTTTTACGAAGGTACTGACGAAGTACTACTTCAACAAGGATTAGAAGCCATTGAACAAGGAAAGTTATGGTTCCCTCGTGCAGTAACCGATGATTGGATGAGGCAAATGCTAGCGAGTGAACAACAAACTACTCTGCAATCAAACAACTTAACCTGCAAGGAAATGAAAGTATTAAACTTATTATTTTCTGGCTTACATTCAAGTGCAATTGCCGACACTTTATTTATAAGTGAAGCTACTGTTCGAGTCCACCTACACAAGGTTTACCAAAAAATTGCTGTAAAAAATAAGCAGCAAGCATTACTTTGGTGTCAAAAAAACTTAAATAAGATCAATAGTTAAGCGGGCTTACTTGAAACCTTATTGTGTCTACTCGACTCTGACTCTGACTCTGACTCTGACTCTGAATTATTATTTCAACTGAAAGCATAAAGTCAAAGTTGGACCCACTTAAATACCCTATACAACCAGCAACTTTCTTTTCTTAAACAGCACTCTGGAAGTGCCTTTCATGTCGAGTCAATATCAAAAATCCACTTTTTCGAACTTAATACTGCAAATAAAAATTATACTTTTCTCCTTACTATTTATTAATACCTGAAATAATTACAAGGTATTGATATTACTTATTGTATAAAGCAGTGGCCCGGCACCACAAACTTTCAGATCTCCAGCAAATAATGGACCAGGCCCTAGAGTAGTAATTACTGATAACGAAGGCCACCACTTTCAGAATGCTTGATTCTCCATAGGTGAATTACAATTAATCACTAGTTTTATACTCACGAGGTCATCTGAAAGTACTGCAAAGTATTATTTTGTGTAATGGAGACGCTAAATAGCGAGATATAACCTATCAAAAGACTTACTTCATCGTAACCGTATGCATTCATTGCAAAGCAGCATAATAAAAAAAAAGTTAGCTTCTTCATGAGCGCTATTTCCTTTGGACAATCTCGCTAAAAAAAATTTAATCCTATAATAAAACTTCCGTTTAGAAAGTTGCTATTTGCTTATAGCTAACTTTACTTATTAATAATTTCGACTATATATTTACATAAAATATAAACATTTAAACCAAGTAACTTATGTGAAATACATAGAGTTAAGTAATAGCAACTTTATGTAGCAGTAAATACAGCTCTGATGGCTTACAGATAAAATTATAAAAATAAGTTACAGGAGGCATATTTTTGTACCCGAAGACAGGGCTAAACATTTTTAAACACAAACATTCGCACCTGATTAATTTAAAAAACAAAATAATATTGACTAAAAATTAAATAAAAACCTTAAACCATTCTGTTCATTAGATAAATACTCGTTATGCACTTATACTAATAAAGAAATCAACATTTAAATAACAAATAGGAACAACATATGAAAAAGCTATCTGTAGCAGTGGCTGTATGTGCAGTTTTAGCATCTAGCTATGCTAGTGCTGAGGTAAGAATTAATGGTTTTGCATCAATTGTCGGTGGTAAAAGTCTGGATAGTGACAGTACTTTGTACGGCTATGATGACGATATCTCTTTTAAAAATGAGAGTAAATTCGCTTTACAATTATCTGCAGACCTACATGAAAAGCTAACAGCTACGGCTCAAATTATTGCGCGTGGAGAGGATGACTTTGACGCTACATTCGAATGGGCATACGTTACTTATGAATACAGCGATGAACTGCAATTTAGCGCTGGTAAAATGCGTGTTCCTTTTTACAAGTATTCTGATTTCTTGGATGTAGGTTATGCTTATCGCTGGGTACGTCCGCCAAAATCAGTATACGGTATCCCATTTTCAACTTATGAAGGAGTTAGTGTAGTTTACAGCTCTCAATTGGGTGATTGGGATTCTACGCTTCAAGGCTTTTATGGTGCATTCGATGGTGATATTGACGTATTTGGAACAGAATTACCTGCTGAATTAAATAATTTAGGCGGTATAAACTGGAGTCTATCATACGACTGGTTCAGTGCGCGAGCTGCATACATTGTAGCCGACACTAGCATTTCATCAGAGGATAGCGGCCTAATTGGTCTCGTAAGTGTATTGTCTGATAGTGGCTTAACTAATACTGCGAATGACCTAATCACTGAAGAAGATAAAACGAGCTTCGTTGGCGTTGGTTTTTCTGTTGATTATGAAAACTTTTTGTTTGATGCCGAATATACGCAATTTGAGGTTGAAGACAGTATACTACCAGAACAGTCACAGTATTACGCATCAGTTGGTTACCGTATTGACAGTGTAATTGTTCATTTTACTTATGAAGATAATGATGACAAACATGACTCATCACGTTTTAATACCATTGAGTCAATACCAACCTTAAATTCAGCTGTAAATGGTGCTCTTGAAGGTCTTCGTGCACAAAGTAACGTATACACAATTGGTGCACGTTATGATTTTCATCCTTCAGCTGCTTTCAAGATCGACTTTAGTCGTTTTGAAGATGACATAACTGATACAGAGACGGATGTTGTAGCTGTTGGTGTAGATCTTGTCTTTTAATTGGAGCTTATGATGAAAAAATTAATTTTAGTAAGTGCACTTTCATTGTGCTCAATTAATGTATTTGCAGAAGTTGCTGTGATTATTAATCCAAGCAATGCTAGCTCTGTAGATGCTGACACAATAAAAAAGATTTATCTGGGAAAAAGTAAGTCATTTAGTAATGGCGATAAAGTTAATCCTATAAATCAAGACGGTACATCTGTAGCTGATGAATTTAACGACAAAGTAGTGGGTAAGTCTAGCAGTCAGTTAAATGCATATTGGTCAAAGCTTGTATTTACAGGTAAAGGTACCCCGCCTGAAAAACTAACATCTGACCAAGCTGTTATTGATTTTGTTGCAGCTAATGGAAATGCAATTGGCTATGTTGATAGCGCTAAAGTGACCGATAAAGTAAAAGTTATTGCGACCTTTTAGCAGTGAAATTGATATAAAAAACCACCCAGAGGTTAATACAGATAGGTTGAGAAATATTTAACTAATCGATAAACCGGCCTTCGGGTTCCTTTATGAAGGCTTCTGAATTTATTCAGAGGCCTTTTTTTTGCAACCCACTACAACACTTTCTCTAGCCAATAGCTACGCACCCAATTCAGAAGACTTCTGTCAACTGAGTGTTACGACGTGTGCAATTAATATTATTAACTTAATTCAGACTATGTTTATTGAGAACTCAGGGAGCATCCCTAAATAAATAGAGCAATAGTAAGCTAAAGTAGAGCATCACATATTACTAATAAAGCGAGAGTGGACATATACTAGGTATGTCAAACCAGATATCCAAACAAAAAAGCCAGTCAGCGGTTAACTAACTGGCATCAACCCTAGGGTAGATTTTTATACTGGCTCAGTACTAAGCTTTACTCGATTCTAAACTTAGCGGTTGCATCTAATAGGTTATCAGATAGGTAATGTAGGTTTTTGGCTACGTCGCGTACAGCAAGTAGTGAGTCCATAGTATCTTCGAACGATACATGCATATTTGACACATTATCTACTACCATAGCTGCAACGGATGTTTGTTCTTCAGTTGCTGCTGCTATTTGCGAATTCATACCATTAATTTCTAACATTTGCTCTGCGATTTTCTCTATTGAAATACCTGTTTTTTCTGCGGCTGTAGCATTATCTGTTGCCATATCACGTGCTGAAGTCATAGCAGCAACAGATTCATTTGCGGCAGTCGTTAATGATCCCAATAGTTCACGTATTTCATTAGTAGAATGTGCAGTGCGAGAAGCCAGTTCACGAACCTCATCTGCCACTACAGCAAAGCCTCTTCCATGTTCACCTGCTCGTGCAGCTTCAATAGCAGCATTAAGAGCAAGTAAGTTTGTCTGATCTGCAATAGACGTAATTACATTCAAAATCTGCGATACATTTTTTGTATCGTCCGCAAGCTTATTAATAGTCCCTGCAGCTCGATTAATTTCATCACTGAGCGTACGAGAAGCGGTAACTGACATCTGTACTTGTGTACGACTTTGTTCAACTTCTTTCTCGGCCGTTTCAGCTGCGTGAGAAGCGTTAGCTGCAGATTCTGATATATCACCAACACTCTGCTTCATTTCTTCCATAGATTGCTTAACAATTTCAGCATCTGTGGTTTGCTTTGTTGTAGCACGCTCAGCTTGTTCCATACCTTGAACTAGTCGTGTTGAGTTTTCCATTAAAGGCTCACATACAGCAATAACTTCAAGAACTGTTTCTCTTAGTAAAGAAATAAATGCGTTAAAATTAATAGAGACTTGGCCAATTTCGTCTTCTGAGTTAACAGATAGCTGTGTGCTTAAAGAACCATTGCCGCTTGCTAATAAACTAAGGTTGTTAGCTGCATCACTCGCAGATGAACCTATATTCTTAGCAATCCAAATAGCCATAAACAATAATAAAATTAATGAAATAATGGATACAGCTAACATTAGAGTTAATGCTTCATCAGAGCGCGCTTTAGTGTTGGCAACCAGTTCAAAAAAACGATTATCCGCTTTTTGTTGAGCGCCTTTAAAACTTTCTAAGACAGATCCATATAAACTTGTTTTAAGCTGCGCTTGTTGCTGAATCTTACTAAAATCAGCAGTACCGTTAACCATACCTGTAGCAATACTTGAGGATATTTTTTCATAATCTGACAACTCATTAATAATATCGTTATTAATGTAGGAGTTATTAAGTTGCGTTATTAAGGTAATATTAGACTCTAAAGTTTGATATACCTCGTCTGCTTTAACTATAAGATCTTGCTCACCAAACGTAACCGCTTGGGTATAAAGTTCATCAAGTTTTTCTAAAAGCCCTACGTTTTGCGACGTTATTTTTACAACCTTATACGATGAGTTACTCATTTCATCGAGAGAAACCTTATTATCATTCATAGCTAAATAGTTTATCAATACGATCACTATGAAAGCCACTACCGCAATGCATGTTATTGCATGTATTTTTTTTGTTATGCTTAGGTTTTGAAAAGAGAAGCCTGAAGCCATACTGTGCTACCTTATTTTATTGTCTATATCTATTATCGGCTTGATATCTATAAGTGTGAGCTAAATTTGTAATATTTCTAGTTTTTTCTAACAAATAGAAGAATTATTTAACAATAAACACACATCGCTCATAAAACGATCACAATAAATTACAGATACAAAAAAACCAGTAACATCACTGCTACTGGTTTCTAAATTTGGTGCGGATGGGGGGACTTGAACCCCCATGCCCTAAAGCACCACCCCCTCAAGGTGGCGTGTCTACCAATTCCACCACATCCGCATTTTTTAAGCTTTCGCTTAATTGTTAAACATGTGATTTATTTGAGGACTATAAATCGTTTAACGATAGCTTTACGCTAAATTAGTTTGGTACGTCAGAGCTTTGCTCTTTAGTAGATGTTACTGGAACATCTTCTTCAACAGGAACTACTGTTTCTACTGCTGGAGCTGCTTCTAGGTTTTCCCATTCGTCAGTCTTTTTAATTTGACCAGCAGTTAGGTTTCCTAACACAATGCTTAATACAAAAAATACCGTTGCTAAGCTTGTGGTTGTTTTTGTCATAAAGTTACCTGCACCTGACGAACCAAAAACTGTGCCTGATGCACCAGCGCCAAATGAAGAACCCATATCTGCGCCTTTACCTTGTTGAATTAAAACCATTCCAACTAGAGCCAAAGCCACAACTAAATAAACTACTAATAAAATTTCGTACATCTTATACAGTCCCTTTTGCACTGTTACAGATTGCAGTAAAAGATTCTGCTTTTAGACTTGCGCCGCCAATTAAGCCGCCATCTATATCTGTTTGTGCAAATAATAATTCGCTATTTTTTTCATTAACGCTACCACCATATAAGATGGTAAGCCCTTGTGCTAAATTGCTATCAAGTGATGCAATTTTGTCACGGATAAATTTATGAACAGTTTGTGCCTGCTCTGGCGATGCAGTCTTACCTGTGCCTATGGCCCAAACGGGCTCGTATGCTATCACAGAATCTTTCAGTGCTGCTACACCTAATTTCTCTATTACTGCATCAATTTGTGCAGCAACTACTTGTTCGGTTTGGCCGTTTTCTTGCTCACTTTCGCTCTCGCCTACACATAATATTGGTGTTAACCCAACTTGCTGTGCTCTAGCAAACTTTTCAGCGACTGTTGCATTACTTTCGTTATAAATACTGCGGCGTTCAGAATGACCAACGAGTACGTAAGTTGCACCTAAATCTTTTATAAGCTGCGCATCAACTTCACCAGTAAATGCGCCAGGTGTATTTTCAGAAACAGTTTGAGCTCCTGTAGAAACACCGCTAGCTACCATTGCTGGTACAAGTGGGAATGGAGGAAATAAAACAATGTCCATCTCTTGTGATTTTACATCGTTAATAGCGTCAGACATTTGTTTAACTAACTCTAAAGAGCCATTCATTTTCCAGTTGCCTGCGACCATCGCCTTGCGTATTGCCATTATCCACTCCACATTAGAAAGCGGGCGAGATATTAACTTTTCTCGCCCAAAGTTACAAGAGATTATTGTTATTAATCAGTTTGTTTGCTCATAGATTCTACAACAGCTGCAATTTTTTGAGCGCTGTCTATTACAATCTTTTCTTGCTCGGCTTCAACCATAACACGAACCACAGGTTCAGTGCCTGACTTACGCAGTAAAACACGGCCTTTATCGCCTAAAGCAAGCTCTACTTCTGCTACAGCTGAAAGCACTTCTGGTGCTTTTGTCGGGTCAGTTCCAGCTGTATAACGCACGTTAATCATCTTCATTGGATACTTGGTAAAACCAGCGCCTAAGTCTTGCAATGTACGATTTTGTGCAACCATAGCAGCAAGTACTTGTAAGCTTGAAATAATACCATCACCCGTGCTAATTAAGTCTAGATTCAGTACATGACCTGAGCTTTCACCGCCAATTTTCCAGCCTTTTTGCTGTAGTAATTCCATAACATAGCGATCACCCACTTTACTGCGAGCAAACTCGATACCTTTTGCTTTTAAAGCGTTTTCAAGGCCCATGTTAGACATAACAGTACCAACTACACCACCACCCAAATTATCATCTTGGGCTGCTTGGCAAGCAATAATATAAACCAGATCATCACCATCAAAAACACGGCCATTATGATCAACCATCATCACGCGGTCACCATCACCATCGTATGCAATACCTACGTCGGCTTTAAGTTCAAGCACTTTACGTTTAAGGGTATCTACGTGAGTAGCGCCACATTCATGGTTGATATTAACGCCGTTAGGCTCACACGCATGTGTTATTACTTCTGCGCCAAGTTCACGCATAACAGAAGGTGCAATATGATAAGTAGCGCCATTTGCGCAATCGACAACAATCTTAAGACCTTCTAAAGACAGGCCTTGCGGGAATTGGCTCTTACAAAACTCTATATAGCGGCCATCCGCACTGACTAAACGCGATGCTTTGCCTAATTTATCTGAAGCAACACATGTCATTTGCTCATCAAGCATCGCTTCAATTTCAAGTTCTACTGCATCATCAAGCTTTAAGCCTTGACCATTGAAAAACTTAATACCGTTATCGTAATACGGATTATGTGAGGCACTAATTACAATACCTGCCTCAGCACGAAATGTTTGCGCTAAATAAGCAACGGCCGGTGTAGGCATAGGACCCAATAATACAACATCAATACCAGCAGCAATTAAACCAGCCTCAAGTGCGGTTTCAAGCATATAGCCCGAAATACGCGTATCTTTACCAATAATTACTTTTTTAGTACCACTTTGCGATAATACACGCCCAGCAGCCCAGCCTAGCTTCATTGCAAATTCAGGGTTTATTGGAGCAGCGCCTACAAGTCCACGCACGCCATCGGTGCCAAAATATTTTCTTTCTTTCATTGTGAAATTCCTTGTTCGCAGGCTTGATATACACCAAGTACATCTGCGGTTTCTTTTACGTCATGTACACGAATAATTTTTGCGCCATTTTGCGCTGCGATTAACGCACCCGCTAAGCTGCCCGCTAACCGTTCATTTGTATTTCTGTTTAATAAATTACCTATCATCGATTTACGAGATAATCCGGCCAATAATGGCAAACCTAATTTATTAAAATCGTCAAACTTAGCCAATATTTGATAGTTATGACTAAGCGTTTTTCCAAATCCAAAACCTGGGTCTAGAATAAGTCGTTCAAACTTAATCCCAGCTGTTTCACATGCTTTAATACGCTCACTAAAAAACATACTTATATCTGCAAACAAATTATCGTAATGAGGTGACGATTGCATACTGCGGGGCTGCCCTTGCATATGCATTAAACAAATTGCTACATCTTCATACTGCGCAACCGTTTCTAAGGCGTCTATTTCTTGTAAAGCTCTAACATCATTGACTATATCTGCCCCTGCAAGTATTGCTTGTTCCATTACCTGTGCTTTACTGGTATCAATTGAAATAACGCAATCACTGTGCTGACGTATCGCTTTAATAGCGGGGATTACTCGAGCAAGTTCATCTTCTAAGCTAACATCTGGCGCGCCTGGGCGAGTAGATTCTCCCCCTATATCTAAAATTGTCGCACCGTCATCTAATAATTGCATTGCGCGTTTTAGCGCTATTTTAGGATCTAAAAACTGCCCACCATCAGAAAATGAATCCGGCGTTACATTTAATATTCCCATAATAACGGGCTTTTCAAGATTAAGCGTACGCCCTCTCGGAAGCTTTAATATGTTAGTCATTGCCAACCTTTATTCTTTTTCTAAATAGCTGATACAAAAAAGCCCCGAAGTTCGGGGCTTTCATTACTATTTTAACGATTATTCAGCTTTGTCATCAAGGTTTGTTTCATCTTTTTTTGATGAATCATCAGTCTTTTGATTTTCATCAGCAACTGGTTCTTGAGGTTCTTCCGCTTTTACCGGTTTAGCTTCATGACGGTCATGTGCATCACGCGGTTCACGAACTGGTTGGCGTGCCATTAAATCATCAATTTGTTTAGCATCAATAGTTTCGTATTTCATTAACGCATCTTTCATTGAGTGAAGAATATCAATGTTTTCTTTTAATATTTCTTCTGCTCTTTGATAGTTACGATCTGAAAGTAATCGAACCTCTGCATCAATTACTTTTGCCGTGTCGTCCGACATGCTAGATGAACGACTACCGCCACCACCCATATACATTTCGTTCTGATCTTCAGCGTAAAGTAACGGGCCTAGTTTTTCACTTAAACCCCAATGTGTAACCATTTTACGCGCTATATCTGTAGCTCGTTCAATGTCATTACTTGCACCCGTTGTTACTTTATCTGCACCGTAAATAAGCGCTTCAGCAATACGGCCACCATAAAGGCTAGAAATCATTGATTCTAAAAGCTCTTTTGAATGACTAACACGATCCTGCTCAGGTAAATACATTGTTACACCCAGCGCACGGCCACGTGGAATAATAGATACTTTATAAACTGGATCATGTTCTGGCACCATACGACCAACAATTGCATGGCCAGCTTCATGGTACGCTGTCATTGCTTTTTCTTGCTCGCTCATCACCATGGTCTTGCGCTCTGCGCCCATCATGATTTTATCTTTAGCAGCATCAAATTCAGCCATACTTACAACACGTTTATTACCACGTGCTGCATAAAGTGCAGCTTCGTTTACTAAGTTTGCTAAATCCGCGCCAGAGAAACCTGGAGTACCACGTGCTATAAGAGCAGCTTCTACGTTATCGCCTAATGGCACTTTACGCATGTGTACTTTAAGTATTTGCTCACGACCACGAATATCAGGTAAACCTACTTCAACTTGACGGTCAAAACGACCTGGACGAAGTAATGCAGGGTCTAATACATCTGGTCGGTTAGTTGCTGCGATAACGATAATACCTTCATTACCACCAAAACCATCCATTTCTACTAGCATTTGGTTAAGCGTTTGCTCACGTTCGTCGTTACCGCCGCCCATACCGGCACCACGTTTACGACCAACAGCGTCAATCTCATCTATGAAGATAATACAAGGCGCCGCTTTTTTAGCTTGCTCAAACATGTCACGTACACGTGACGCACCAACACCCACAAACATTTCAACAAAATCTGAACCAGAAATTGTAAAAAATGGTACTTTAGCTTCACCAGCAACAGCCTTCGCAAGTAACGTTTTACCGGTACCTGGAGGACCAACCATTAGTACACCTTTAGGAATACTACCGCCAAGTTTTTGAAACTTAGAAGGATCTCGTAAAAAGTCTACCAGCTCAGTAACATCTTCTTTTGCTTCATCACAACCTGCAACATCAGCAAACGTTGTTTTAATTTGATCTTCACTCATTAAGCGAGCTTTACTCTTACCAAATGACATAGCGCCTTTACCGCCGCCGCCTTGCATTTGACGCATGAAGAATATCCATACACCTATAAGCAGTATCATCGGGAACCAAGAAATAAATATACTTGCTAAGAATGATTGTTCTTCAGGTTGTACACCCTTCACATTTACATCATTTTTAAGTAAATCATTTATTAAGTCTTCATCGTACATTGGCATCGTTGTTTGAAAACGCTCACCACTGCTCTTAGTACCAGTAATATTTCCTGTACCGCGGTCGATAATAACTTCTTGTAAAGAGCCACTGCGGACATCTTTTACAAATTGAGTGTAACTTGTTTGACGATCAACTTGCTCGCCGCCATTAAAGCTCTGAAAGACTGACATCAGCACAACTGCAATCACCAGCCATAGTATTAAATTTTTCGCCATATCGCTCAAGGGGTTAACCTCTTGTATCCAATTAATTTAAATTCAACTAAACGCCAAGCAACTGTACTACAGTTTGTATCCAGTCGCTACTATATATACTTCCCGAGAACGGGCACGTGAGGCATCAGGTTTGCGTATTTTCACTGCTTTAAAACTATTACGTACATCTTGCAAGTATTGATCAAAGCCTTCTCCTTGGAAAACTTTAACAATAAATGCGCCATTTTTCTTTAGTACTTGACTACACATATCCAGCGCAAGTTCTACCAAATACATACTACCCGCTTGATCTACTGAGTTATTGCCACTCATATTTGGTGCCATGTCAGAGAGTACCACATCAACATTTTTACCATCAATACGTTTTAACAACGCATTTAATACAGCCTCCTCACGAAAGTCACCTTGTAAGAAGTCAACACCCGCAAGTGAATCCATCGGCAATATATCACACGCGATCACTTGGCCTTTGTCACCTACTTTTTCAGCCAAATATTGAGACCAACTTCCTGGAGCCGCCCCTAAATCAACAACTGTCATACCTGGACGAAGTATTTTATCTCTATTTTGTACTTCATCTAATTTAAAAACCGCTCGGGAACGCCAGCCTTTTTTTTGCGCTTCTTGAACATATTTATCATCAAAATGTTCTTTCAGCCATCGCTGTGAACTGGCTGACTGTTTTTTATTTGTCATAAATTAACACGCAACTAATTAGTAATATTCTCTAGATGGCGTTAGAATACCCTTAATTCAAGCCATATTCAGCAAAATTTGTATAAACATGACATTATCAAACAAACAAAAGCAGTTTTTAAAAGGTCAGGCACATAGCCTTAAGCCTGTAGTTTTACTAGGTTCTAACGGTTTAACCGAGGGCGTAGTAGTAGAAATTCAAAGTGCATTAGAAATTCACGAATTAATCAAAGTTAAAGTTCCAACTGACGATCGTGAAACAAAAGCATTAATTTTTGAAGCAATCGTACGTGAAACTGGTGCGACTAAGCTACAAACGATAGGTCACACTATTGTGCTTTATCGTCAAAGCGTTGAGAAAAAAATACATTTACCTCGTAACTAATTATTCCTGTTAAAGGATTTAGTGCGTTTAAATTGAAAAACCAGCTTAATGCTGGTTTTTTATTATTTAACGTTTTAAATCAAAAACTCATTTTATGATGGGTTACATCATATTCACTACCATTACTACTGGGCTTCTTATTCAATATAAAGTACTGAGTAAATTGTGTTTCACTCATTGCTGGCACTTTTTCATTCGAAAGTAGCTCGGCTAGTTGCGATGTTGTATTACTGTGCCCAATAACAACAACTACACCTTTTAGTTTTAGTAACTCATTTTTTAAATCACTTAGCTCACCTGCGTTATACACATTTACGTCGGTATTAAAATATGCCTGCAAAGGGGCCGCTGTTTGTAACGTGCGTTTATAGTTGCTGCTGAAAATATGTATATTTTGATACTCTTTGAAAAAAGTAACTAAATTATTTGCACGTGCCTTTCCCACCTCTGAGAGCGCTGGATTTTTACCCGTTAACTTTTCGCTATGACGAAACAAATATATCTCATCAGGTGCTGCAAACACTAAACTACAATTGAATGACATGACTAAAAAAGTGATTGCTAATATTATTTTATTATTCATATTTTTTTACCTCGTTTGTATTCTAATAGCCTGTCGATAAATTCAGTCGTTAGCTCATTGATTACACCGGTTTCAGCATTAACTATTAAGCTAAAACCAATATTTAAGTGAGGAAATACAACCACATCACTTCTATAACCTTGCACCCAGCCACTATGATAGTAAAGTGTTTCATCAGCATAGTTATAAACGCGCCAACCTAACCCATAATAAGCTTCATTAAGGTGTTTTTTCCACACCCTGCGATGCATTTCTTTTTTTGTATGTGTATAAGGGCGTGTTTGTTTTGCTAGAGTATCCAATGACAAAATATCAGGATATTGGCCCAGCTGCGCTCTTAACCAAATAGCCATATCACTTGCGCTAGCGTTCACACCAGCTGCAGGTCCCACTTTATAATAATTTTTTTTAAGCTTAGCGCTATACCAGCGTTTTTTACCCCGCACATGAGGTAGAGCATAATTATTGTCATGCACCATTTGTTCAAAACCTAAGCTCGCATCACTCATTTTTAATGGCTCAAAAATAGCTTCTCGTAACCACTGTCCGTAACTTTTTTCGGTGTTTTGTAATATCACATCGCCTATAAGACTAAACATAACGTTTTGATAGCCATAACATTCGCCGGGTTTGCAAATTGGTTTGACGCTAAGCAGCTTTTCAACAATACCTGGGTAATCCATACGAGATTCAATTAAATTGTCGTATGCATTAGGAACTAATCCACTTGAATGACTTAAAAGATGAAACACCTTTAAATCATCTTGATAAACAGTCCCTTTAAAATCAGTTATGTATTCGCTAACAGGCTTATCTAATTCCAGTAGGCCGTTAGCAGCCAATTTAGCTGATAACGAGCCTGCAAATGTCTTCGAAACAGACGCGAGTCTAAACCGAGTATGCTTATTAACTTTTTGTCCATTTCGTGATTTAGTTACGCCCATGGTGTGGATGTAATCTGAATTGTTTATATTTACAATCGAAAGCGCTGCACCGGGTATACCTTTACTTTTTAATTTTTTTTGTGCGTAACGGCCGTACTTTTTTACAAATGCATCCCAATCAGGATCCGCTTTTGCTGCAAAACCCACAGAACTAAACAGCAAACACAAAGCAGATAGGCAATACAATAAAGAGTTGAGATACTTCATTTTTTATAAATTTTATCTTTTTAACTACATCTGCGCAGATAATATCATGAAGTTTTGTTTGGACTAACGTACAATACGACGATTATTTGGTTTTAAGCGAGTGTTTAGTACTTATGCGTTTTTTAGTTGTGTCACTTTTTATTTTATTAACAACTGGTTGTGCTATTACAAAGCAACCGGCCGAACCACTGGCTATGCCATTAAAGCCAACATTAAAAAGTCAGACCTATCAACTTGAGTACACTACAGAGCACTCATCTCCAAAAGTTAAATCGGTTCAACTTCCTGCACATAAAGTAGTTAGAAACCAAACAGTAAAAATCATTACCGATAAGGCAAGCGTAACCGATAAACTTCTATCGCAAATTAGCCAAGCACTGAACGATAAACAACTAAAAGTAACAACTAAAAATAACAGTGACTACACACTGACTATTCAGCAACTCGATTTAACTTTCACAGACGATACTAAGTACGCAATAAAGCAACCAGAGAAGCCATTTACTTTATATTCAAATGTTGCCCAGCAATACCCAACACAGCAGTGCGCTGCAATATTTGCACAAGTTAGTATGCGTCTCACGCACAAGTCATCGGGTGATGTTGTTTGGTTTGCTAAATCTTCAATCGACAGTGCAAGTTTTCATCGTGAACCACTAATTTACAATTTCACCGAAGAGCAAAAAATAACAAATGAGCTTGAGGTTGTCGCTTTTATTCATCAGCAAAACACTGACGAGGCCCGTATTGAAAGACTTGGCAAAGATATTCAAATCCCTCAGTACAAAACGTTGTCAAAACTATCTAGCCTTACTAAACTTAGCGGTCCATGTAATAGAACAGAAGTAAGTGCATTAACACCTATGATGCAGTTTTACTTGAGTAGTATATTAATCGATAAAATTAAAGTTCAGTAAATTAGGGTCTGTTGATCTTTACGGATTAAAATTTGTTCAAACTAGGGGCTATTTAATCGCGGCGCGAGATTTGTAACCTAGTGGGCTAAGTCAAAACCGAGCAACAAAGAGTAAATAGCCCCTAGGAAGAACCCTTTGGGCAGCGCCTGTTTGGCATTAATGCTACGTTATCGCCCATTTATGGGGAATAGCCACACTGCATAGGCTCTGCCTTACCTAAATACCAAACAGACTGCTGCAAATTTAACCTTGAAAGATCAACAGACCTAACACTTACTACATTTTTTTACAGATTAAAGGAACGAATTAACAATATACTACGCTTAATAACAAATAATAATTAGGCCCTAAGGGATGAGAAACGCTTTGCTTAACCATACTTTACTGAGCATAACACTGCTTTTTTGCTGCATTTTTAGCACGTCGAGTATGGCAAGTAACCGCTATTATGCAGATAATACGTTAGAGCCAACCCAAGGCTTTGCGTGGGATTGGAGTGCTGGTGCGGGCTTTTATATTGAAGATTCTTACCTTGTCGGCATTGAGTCTTACGATAAAGGCGTTGAGCTCGACTTAAGTCTTGCTGTTTCCTACGATAAATTTTACCTTGATTTCGATCACAATCAACTCAGTGGCGGCCTTGTAATAGGCTACAGTCTTATAGATAAATTTGATTGGGGCCTAGATATATTAGGCACAAATACTCAAGCTGGATTTGACGAAAAAGGCCTCGGATTCTATAACCATGGTGTTATAAAAGAACTCCAAGGTATAAAAAAACGTAATTACGACTTTGACGTCGGCCTTCGACTTTCTCGTCGATTTGAAAATTCTCAATTCTCTTTTGAATACCTTCATGATGTATCTGGCGCGCACAATGGCTGGGTTATAAACAGCTTTTTTAGTCACATTTTACCATGGCGAAACTGGGAGTTTAGATCTGGTGTTGGTTTAAGCGCCTACTCTGCTGACTTTACCAATTATTACTTTGGTATTGATAGCGATGAAGCCACCAGCCTTCGCCCGGTTTATAGCAGCAATGCCAGTACTAGTATTATTTTTGAGTTCCATGCTGAGTACCCAATAAGCCAAGATTGGGTGTTTTTATCCGGCTGGCTTACCACATGGTTTTCAAAAGAGATTGACGACAGTCCAATTATTTCCCAAGGATATCAACACAAAGCCAAGGTAGGCCTACGTTATGTATTTTAGATGGATCTGTGTATTACTGATCTTCCCCAGTACTTTTACTGTTAAAGCTCAGGAACCTCCTGAAGCACTTATAGCAGTTCCAGACACCTGCGTTGCATTGCGCGAAGGGCGAAATTGCTATGCTGACGTAACGCTAACGTGGGAGCAACCTATCATTGGTAATTACTGCCTACGTGACGCCACCTCAAAGTACATAATGCAATGTTGGCTCAAGCAACAGAGCGGTACCTTTAATTATGCATTTGATTCACAGCAAAGTATTTCATTTGAACTATTTGACAGCAATACCTCTAAAATAATTAGTATTGCCGAAGTAAAGCTTCAATGGGTATATCAAAACAGGCAAAAAAAGCGCCGCTGGCGACTATTTTAATACCAATCGCATTAAGGATATTTTCATGGATAACTATGGCACTATTTTACTCGTTGAAGACGATGTATCACTTGCTCAATGGGTTGCTGAATACTTAACAGAGCAAGGCTACACAACGCATGTTTGTCACAGAGGTGACGAAGTAATTAGCCAAGTCAAAACGTTAAATCCAAATATCGTGCTCCTTGATATTATGCTTCCAGGGCAAGATGGTATAAGCGTGTGTAGAGAACTTCGTAGTTTTTATAATTCGCCCATCATAATGCTCACCGCACGCGATGAAGAAATGGATGAGGTCATTGGTCTAGAAGTAGGTGCAAGCGACTACATAATGAAACCTGTGCGCCCTCGTGCATTGCTAGCGCGTATAAAAGCAGCCCTTCGCCAAAATAATGAGCCAAATACCCCACACGTTAACGAGAGTGTTATTAATGTTGGTGCGCTTAGTATTGATACCGAATCTAGAAATGTAAAACTCAACAAGCAAGACGTAAACATATCAAGTGCTGAGTATTTACTGCTTCATTACCTTGCGAGCAATGCAGGCCAAGTGGTCTCGCGTGACGCTGTATTTAAAGCAACCAAAGGCAGAGAA
Source organism: Pseudoalteromonas sp. NZS37 (assembly GCF_015864265.1). Taxonomy (NCBI): domain Bacteria; kingdom Pseudomonadati; phylum Pseudomonadota; class Gammaproteobacteria; order Alteromonadales; family Pseudoalteromonadaceae; genus Pseudoalteromonas; species Pseudoalteromonas sp. NZS37. The sequence goes on from NZ_JADYXL010000001.1 coordinate 49,250, forward strand.
TACGATGGGCTTGATAGAAGTGTTGATGTACTTATTTCTGCACTTCGTAAAAAGTTTAATGATGATCCACAAAACCCTGAAAAAATTAAAACTATTTGGGGCCGTGGATATTTACTTGTTTCTACTGCGTGGTAATAAAGTGATGAATAAATAAATGAAAAAGTTTTATATATCGCTTCTAGGCAGTGCACTTTTATCTATTGTGGTATTGGGCTGGCTTATTGATGCTTTTAGTCAACAAGCGCATACCCCACAGGATGAATTTAGTCAGCAAAGTAAAATGATCATGGGTTTTAGCAAGCAGTTAGCTAACATACCCACATCTGAGCGCAGCGATTATGTAAAACAACTGGCGCTAGAGTTTGATGTTTTAATTGATTACAAACCTAATGAATCACTTGCTTTACCGCCTTCTTTATTATTACAAATGCACACGCCGGGTGGGCTGATTTTAGAAGATCAGCAAGGCTTTTATATGCTTTATAGCAGCGCTGTTTTAAATCCTTTTCACTTATCAATGCGTTTAGATAAAATTTTTGATAGCGAGCAACATAACGACATTATATTAACCTTACTCTTTTACGCAGGCCTATGTGTATTTATGGGGTTTATTATTGCGCCCTTAGCTAAACGATTAACCGTGTTAAATGAAGCCGCTAAAAAGTTTGCCTCTGGTAATGTTCAAGCCCGAATAAAAGTATCGCATTTTACTTACATAAAAGACGTAGAGCTTACCTTTAACCGCATGGCCAGCCAAATAGAGAAACTTGTCGCCGAAAACAAGCTAATGGCCTCAAGTTTATCTCATGATATACGCACCCCTATCGCGTGCCTGCGATTTGGTTTAGATGCGGCATTAGATAGCCATGATGAGCAAAAAGTAAAACAGTATTTAACCCGTATGGAAAATGATTTAGACCATATGGAATCGATGCTTAGTAGCTATTTAGCATTTGCTACTTTAGAGCAAAATGCTAATAAGCTGACCTATTCATCAACAAACATTAAGTCCTACCTTGAAGATATTTTAGTGCAACTTGCACCTAAGCTTGAAATGCAAATGCTCAACGTACAACTCAATAGTACCGATAAAATAATAAATGCAGATCTTCACTGGCTTGCTCGCGCAATTACTAATTTATTAACTAACGCATGTGATTTTGCAAGCCAACATATTTACTTAAGCGCAAAGTTACACGAGCAACAGCTTATGATAACAGTAGAAGATGACGGCCCGGGTATCGCTCGAGAAAATTTTAGTAATGTATTTAGCCCATTTTTTAGGGAAGAAGATCACCGTAACAGAGCTGATAAAAGTTACGGCCTTGGTCTAGCTATTGTTGAAAAAGTAGCCGACTGGCATCATGGCAGTGTTAAAGTAAGTAAAAGTACCCAGCTAGGTGGTGCGTGTTTTACTCTCACTATTGCACAGCATCATAATTCGTAAAGCAATAGTTACAGACTGTAATTAACAATTATTAAACAAAATCAACTCGTTATTTTAAACGACTCGATAACAACAATTAAAATCGATGGTTATAACACACACTTTACTTATTAAATTGTGCTAGATCAGCAAATAAGCACTTTTTATTTTTTAACATTTCCAGTAGATTGTCACCGCCGTCACACAATAGAGAAGTACAATAATATGAGCGCAGTTAGAGGCGAGTTCAGCTCTCGCTTTGGTTTTATTATGGCCGCCGCGGGTTCTGCCGTTGGTTTGGGCAATATTTGGGGATTCCCTACACAAACAGCAAGTAATGGCGGTGCTGCATTTTTAGTCGCATATTTAGTGCTTGCGTTCTTTTTAGCCTACCCCGCTTTAATGGCTGAACTTATGATTGGTCGTCATGGCCAAGCAAACGCGGTTTCATCACTTCAAAAAATATCTAATAAGCCATGGCAAAAACACTTTGCCTTTATTGTTGGTTTTGGCGGTATTTTATGTGCTGGCTTTATATTAAGTTTTTACGCGATTGTTGCCGGTTGGATGCTCAGCGCTACAGCTGAACCCATAGCTACTCTTGTCGGTGCCGACACAGCATCGACATGGCTAAGTGAACAATCACTTACCCGAAACATTATATTCACTCTCGTCTTTATCGTACTAACTGTCGCTATTATCAGTAGAGGCGTTGAGAACGGTATTGAAAAATGGTCAAAACGTTTAATGCCCGCTCTTTTGGGGATTTTATTTGCACTTATTGCTTATGTAATGACCCAAGATGGCGCAATGGAAGGTTTAAAGGCTTACTTAGTTCCTGATTTTTCGTCTATTTTTGACGCAAAACTATTAGTTAGCGCACTAGGACAAGCTTTTTTCTCTTTATCGCTAGGTACTAGCGTAATGATTATTTACGGCTCGTACATTAGCAAAAAAGAAAATCTTGTTTCTTTAGGTGCCTATGTAACCCTTATTGATGTATTTATAGCCTTTGTAGCGGGTTTACTGATTATTCCGGCTATGTATGTAGCGCAAGCTCAAGGCGTTGAAATATTCTCGGCCTCAACAGGTAAATTACTCTCTGAAGATACGTTAGTATTTCAGGTACTCCCTGCTTTATTTGATGGAATGGGCGAAGTTGGCTTATTTGTGGGCTTTTCATTTTTTGCGTTAATGAGTATTGCCGCTTTAACGTCATCTATTTCAATGTTAGAGGCGCCAGTATCATACACTGTAGAACGCTTTGGGATGAAACGCGTTCAGGCAACCTGGTTGATTGGAGCTTTAATTGCTATCGTTAGCATTACAATTGTGTGTAACCTTAGTAGCTTATTTGGCTTAGTGATTACTTTAACTACAAAAGTAGCTCAACCTTTGCTTGGCCTGATGTGTTGTATATTTGTAGGCTGGATTTGGTACAGAGGCTCATTACTTAAAGCAATTAAAGAAGGTAATCCTGAGGTCCATAACACATTGTTTTGGAAAATATGGCCTTGGTATACCAAGTTTGTGTGTCCACTTGCTATTGGTATGGTATTTTTACACTCACTCTTGAGCTAAATAATACCTTAAAATAGTCTTAAATTAAAATAGCCCACATTAGTGGGCTTTTTTATAGCTGCTTAAATTGGATTTATTTAGTGAGTTTTAAAATCATATCTTGATGAGGTATACCGTCTTCTAAATATTCACTTTTATAATCCTCAAAGCCAAAAGAGCGGTAAAAATCAAGCAAGTAAGTTTGTGCACCTATATAAATATCTCGCTCAGGCCATTGTGCTTTGCAGCAGTCTATAGCTTCAGTAATAAGTAAAGTAGCATACCCATTACCACGCGCTCCTTCACTCACTAGCACGCGACCTATTGCGCTGTATTGCTCACTTTTGTCATAACAACGCGCATAAGTTTGTAGTTGCCCATTATCCAATGTATATAAATGCTGTGTATTTAAAGCAATATCTACATCATCAATTTCAGGGTAAGGACATTTTTGTTCTACAACAAATACATTAACCCGCCCACGCATAATAGTAAAAAGAGTCTGTGTATCAAGAGCGTCAAACTGCTCACATTTAAACTGCATATTAAATCCTATAAGCAAAAAACCCAGCTTAGGCTGGGTTTATTAAAATCACTCGCTAGCTTAGTTAGCTTATACTAAGTAAATAAGCGCTCTAGCTGATCACACAACTGCGATAGATTCACATGATCGTGCTCTATGGTCAAATCTACATAACCATCGCCTTTAAAGGCTCTGTCTAGCTCTATAAGCACATGTGTTTTATGTGCCTCTGGTACAAACGATAATTCAATCTCCTGAATGCCAAATAAGCTGCGGCTATTAGGCTTATACTCAAGTTCTTGGTAACACCCAGATAATGACTGAAAAGTTGAAGCCCGTAAGTGGCCTTTTTCTACGTCAGCTTTCATTAAACTAAAACCTAACTTTTCCATCGCTTGCATACACGTTTTAACCGCTTCATTAGGGTAAATGTGTAAATGGTCTTTATCTGTTGGGTCAAGTGCTAAGTCTATATCTAGGCCTGTTTCTAGCCATACATGCGATTGATTATAACCTGCATTAATTTCTGTAATAGGTGTTTCAGAATGAAGACGTGCTTCAAAAGGGATGTTTTTAACTTCGCCTGGCTCAATTGTACCAATATCTGTAATTCGCCATTGCTCAATTACATGATTAGTAAAATAATCGCCATCATCACCCGCAACTTTAACACGAGTCATTAATAATAAATCTAAGCCTGCGATATCTTGGCTAACATCCCCTGCTGTGATAACTATTTGTGCGTTAAAAAGTTGACCTGGTTGTAGGTGTTCAGTTTCTAAAATAGTGTCTACTTTTGCAGCACCAATACCTACCGACGCTAAAATCTTTTTAAACATATCTCTCTCCTTAAGCTGAGCTGCTCTATTATTTGCTCCGGCTTAAACTTCTTCGTTATCGCATCTTAACCATATTTAAAAGCTAATGTCAGTGAAAAAATGTTATTTACATACTATTTACGATTAAATAAGTGTTTAATGCGCATTTTTCATACGCAGCAAGGCAAGTAATTGATTAGACGCGTTCATTTTTAGGTCTATTATATTTTCAATGGCATAAATTTTTCGTTACACTGCAATACCAAATGAAGTGATATTAAGAATTATGGAACTAATCTATTTTGCTGCCGCGTTTGTTTGTGGTTTTGCCGTTTATCAATTAAAACTACCTCCTCTTATTGGATTTTTATTAGCAGGCTTTGCTTTAAATTTATCGGGTTATAAAAGTACAGAGTTGCTCGATACAATTGCAGCCCTTGGCGTTACCCTTCTTCTTTTTAGTATTGGCTTGAAACTTAAAGTTAACAGTTTAATTAAACCTCAAGTTTGGGCACCTGCAACATTGCATATCATTTTTAGCAGTGCGTTATTTAGTGGTTTTATGCTGTTACTTGGCGTATTCGCTATTCCACTATTTGTTGATTTAAGTTGGCAAAGTGCTTTATTAGTTGGGTTTGCGCTTAGCTTTTCAAGTACTGTATTTGCAGTAAAAGTGCTTGAAGAACGCGGAGAAATGGCAAGCTTACACGGTAAAATAGCCATTGGTATATTGGTAATGCAAGATATCTTTGCTGTTATCTTTTTAGCTATTAGCACCGGCAAAGTCCCAAATTTATGGGCAATTGCACTAATAATTGCTTTGCCTTTATTACGACCTGTAATGTATGGCGTATTGAACCGATCTAAACATGGTGAACTATTACCATTGTTTGGTTTTTTCTTTGCTCTAGTTGCTGGTTATCATGCATTTGAATTTGCAGGCCTAAAAGGCGATTTAGGTGCACTAATAATAGGAATGATGTTTGCCCCTCACAAAAAAGCAGGCGAGCTATCAAAATCCCTGCTTAATTTAAAGGACATATTGCTAGTTGGCTTCTTCTTAAGTATTGGTTTGAGCGCAGAGCTAACCACTAACTCCTTGATTGTTGCTATTATACTTATTTTAGTATTACCCGTTAAAATAGCGCTTTATTATGTGTTCACTAATATATTTAAACTACGCGCGCGTACATCATTACTTACTGCTTTTAGCTTATCTAACTACAGTGAGTTTGGTTTAATTGTATGTGCAGTGGCTGCAACTACAGGCATGATCACCTCTGAATGGCTAGCTGTAATGGCAATTGCTGTTTCTATTACCTTTATAATTGCCTCCCCATTAAATAAACGTTCAAACGAGTTGTACGTCAAAATTGAGCACTGGTTATTAAAGTTCGAAAGCAAAACTCGTTTAGCTGAAGAGCTACCTGTTAACCTTAACGATACTAGAATAGTCATTTTTGGTATGGGACGTATTGGTACTGGTGCTTATGAGACTATCAACGCGACTCACCCAAATGTTGTTGCAGGTATAGATATAAAACCTGAGGTGGTAGATAAGCACGTTAACAGAGGCCGCAACGTCTTAATTGCTGATGCAACCGACCCTGACTTTTGGCAACGAGTAAATCACTCACAAGTAGAAATGGTTATGCTTGCGATGCCAAAGCATATGCAAAATATCTTTGCCTTAGAGCAACTACAAGCCTCTGGTTATAAAGGCCAAGTAACAGCTATTGCAAACTACCCTGATCAACAAAAAGAACTAGAAGAAATGGGTGTTCATTCTACTTATAACTTTTACCTAGAAGCCGGTAGTGGTTTTGCAGAGCACGTTAAACAAGAGCTATTTAACGAATAATTACTTTTTATAACGTCTATAAATAACAAGGCCTTAATCCATTAAGGCTTTGTTATTAGTTTTTAAATAAAAAGCAATTCTATTTACATTCCTTTACAAGCCAATTCACCACAACAATGAAAAACAGGTAGACTAACTGTGTTGGTTAAATAAGAACCCATGTTCTAATAATAACTTAATTAGATCCCAGCTAATTAAAGTTCAACTAGGTTTATATCAATCAACATAAAATTATTAAATCAGAGGGCCTACTCCCTCGCAAAATAGGCTGTTTCTTGCCCGTCACAGCCTATTTTATATCTCTAAAATCCCTTACACTTACGCATACTTTAAATACATAAGTAGTTTTTATGGATCCAAAACAACTAAAAATAGCGATAAATACTACAATGCCGTTTGGAAAATATGCAGGACGGCCATTGTTGTTACTCCCAGAGCCTTATTTAGTCTGGTTTAATCAGCAAGGGTTTCCTGACTCAAAACTAGGTAGTCAACTTGCGATGATGTATGAGGTAAAACTAAATGGCCTTGAGCAAATGTTAATGCCATTACTTGAAAAAAATAAAAATAGTTGAGAACTTTTTTAAGCACCTGCGGTCTATTATATTGCTACTTGTTGATTTTGGTTTTTAACCGCAAAAAAAGCGCCTTTAGGCGCTTTTTTTATGTCTTAAATTTGAGGGGTAAATATACAATAAATTTAGCACCACCTAAGCTTGAGCTTTCTGCTTTACACTCTCCTTGGTGCCACGACACAATTTTAGCAACTATAGCGAGTCCTAAACCAAAACCACCGGTATCCTTGCCTCTACTTTTATCTAGTCGAGTAAAAGGTTTAAATACATTTTCTCGCTCAGCGGGAGCTATCCCCTCCCCATCATCTTCAACAATCAATACGATGTATTTTGTCTCTTGTAGCAATGTAATTTTGACTTGTTTATGGGTATATTTGAGCGCATTGCCAATTAAATTTTGAAATACTCGCGCCATAAAGTGACTATCACAGTAATAATTTAAATGCTCAGGGAGGTTTACGGAGAGCGTTGTTCGGGCTTCAAAGTTTAGCTTTTCAACAGTTGTTTTTACCAGCCCAGCTAAGTCACAGTTTATTGGCTGTAAACTAGGTTGTTGAGAGTCTAATCGCGCGTATTCGAGCATTTCAGAAACTAGTGACTCAAGCTCGCTAATGTCTGTTTGCATGTTTATTAAGTATTTCTCACCTTTTTCGTCAAGCATTTGTTCTTGCAGCATTACAATTGCAAACTTTAAACGTGCTAGTGGTGTTCTAAACTCATGCGACACCGATGAGGTAAGTTCTTGCTGCGCACTAAGTAAAAACTCAATACGTTGCTGCATTACCTTTAATGTATCAGTAATAGGTAAAAAGAAAGACTTAGAAGAGTCATTTAGTTGAAAGTCTTGCAAACCCTCTACCGCTTCACACGCTTTACGTAGCTTTGCAAAGTCGCGCCATAGTAAAAAGCTCCACAGCCCAACAGGTATACCTACAATAATAAGTAGTAATAAATACGGCCAAACAGAAGATGATTCCTGCGTTAATACACCTACCGGTCCTACTTGAAGTAATGAATCATTACCGAGATCTACATACCAAACAATGCGTTGTTGCTTATCGTATAAGTATAAGTAGTGGTTTTGGTTGAGCTGCGATTGTTGTTTTTGAGGGAGTATTAAATCACGTCGTTCAATCACTTTACTTTCAAAGTTGTGCTTTAATTTTTTAAGACCATTTGGAGTTTGTGAGAGCAACCAGAGTGATTGCCCAAACTCATCATCTAAGAAGACCTGTTGTTGCGACTCTTCGTAAGGCCACAATTGCTCTATAACACCGCTTACTACAAACAAAGAAACGATGATATATAAATATAAGCTGGTAAACAGTTTTCCCATTAAAGCCGACTAACCTTAAATAGTTCTAAAGATCCCATGCATCAGAAACAAATAAGTAGCCTTGTCCCCATACAGTTTTTATACGATACGGCTTATCGCTGTTGTCGCCTAATTTTTTACGAATTCGTGATACGCGTACATCCACAGTTCTATCAAGTCCATCGTATTGGCGACCAATCATATGCTGGTGCACATGTTCTCGACTTAGTACTTCACCCGCATTTGACGCTAATAGCCATAGTAACTCAAACTCGTGCGAAGTTAATACAATCTCCGAATCACTTAGTTTTACAATACGACTTGTTTTATCAATGACTAAATCACCAAACTGGAGCTCTTCGCTTGATTTTACCATGGGTTGTCCACGACGCAGTAATGCATTAATTCGCGCTAGTAATACACGTGGCTCTGCTGGTTTTATTACATAATCATCAGCGCCAAGCTCTAAGCCAAGTACTTGGTCGAAATCTTCACCTTTAGCAGTCAACATTAAAATTGGTAGAGTAAATTTATCTCTTACTTGGCGGCAAACGCTAAAGCCATCTTTACCTGGCAGCATAACGTCTAAAATCATTAAATCGGGTGTATTGTTTTCTAAGTAATTAAACACTTCGTCACCACGGTCTAATACTTCGACTTCAAGGCCATTATGTTCAAGGTAATCTTTTGTTAGTTGTTGTAAACCGAGATCATCTTCAACAAGTAAAATTTTTGGCATTAGTTGCTCCTAAATTAAAAAAAGCTCCACGGAGAGCGAAGCCTACGCCTATTTTTTTTAGCATGGGCGCTTTGTACTTCAACCTGTGTTTTTGCTATTAACACACCCGTATGAGGATTGATTAAGGAGTATATGGTCTCCACCTGAACACGCGCTTTATAATTAAATTGCCCAGAAAGTTGTTGCTCCCAGCATTGAAGCCGTTGCTCTTGCTGATACAAACAGACATCACTGTAGGTGTTTAATTGCCATTTAAATTGTAAATCAAGATCGCAAAAACCCTGCTGTTCAGAGACAACGCAGACTTTTGGAGAAACGCTAAAAAAAGGGGTTTGTGCCACACTAAAACCACTAAAAAAAGTGGTAATAAAGACAACTAATATTAAATACTTCATATTAAAAAGTACGATCGAATCCTATAAATGCAGTCATTGAATAAGTACGTTCGAAGAGCGGACTGCCATCCATAGCCGAATAGTCGTAATATGCTACATGAAAACGAAGAGAGTCAGCCTTACTCAGAGGCCAACGGGCATCGATTTTAGCATAAGGTTGCCAACTACTACCAACGTCTATTTTGCCAAATTGAGTTTCACCCTCATTAAGTCCATAAAAATAGCTATTTAGTTCCGCAGATTTATAGTTTATTCCAAGTGTTGGCTTTATTTTGAGCTTTCCTATCACAGTATGATACTGCCACTGTAATGCTGCGCGTACACCTCGATAAACATCGGTTATATCATGCAGAGCCTGAACCGAAAAAACATGGTCTTCATTTACATAGTGATATGCAATACCCGCATCCAGTGCAATTTGCCGTTTATGTAAATTATCAATATCAACATAGCGAGAGGACGAGGCTTCATCTTGCATTACGAACTGATTGTTGAGAGCACTGCTTTGTAGTGTAAATACATTTTTAGGGTGCCAGTCTATAAAAAAGCGAGACTCAGAGTTGAGTTCACCAACTAGATTAAAGTGATGCTTAGGGGTTTGCAAAAATGAATAACCAAGACGGCCATTATCAAAAAACCATTGCTCTGCATAAAACGCAACTTGAGGAATAAGCACGAGCGGAATATTATCTCCACCATGCAAAGGGTTGGTTATAACTCCAGCCCCCACGCTTAAACTCAAATGCAGACGATCGGTTGTTATATCTTGCTCTGTATAATCGTCAGCATGCTTGCTTGCCTGTGTTGCTTGCACCGAAAGGCAAATAAACAAAGTGCTAAAACATAGAGCTGTTAATAATGAGAAGGCATACCGCATCAGCGTAAATCAAAGTATCAAAATAAGTGAGTTCCCCATACTAGCAAGGTCTTTTTAAACTAGCTCTAGCTGGTTACAATTATTCACAATTTGTATACAAAAATGTTAACTTTATGCTTTTCGGACTATTTATCTTTCAAGGTAGTTGTGTCTAAGGATTGTACTTTGAGTTGCTTGTGTAGTTTTTGACTAATAGTACTTTAAGATACTTTGAAAATGAGGCACAACGTAGCAAATGCAATTATTCAAATAAAAAATTACTAAGAGCTAACTCGCTACAGCTCTATTGGGTTTTACCTGCTTGTTTACCAAAACTGAAGTTGGATTAAATCGCCCTAAATTGAGCGGCTTTAACCCAAATAAATCAAAAACCTCTGGTACTTATTAAATATCAGGGGCTATTTCTATACGATTTCGTCCATGTGTTTTGGCAATGTATAAGGCTCTATCTGCACGCTCAACTAAAACAGAACTATTTGTAAATGGTCGTAAAATTGCTAAGCCAAAACTTGCTGAAATAGCACGTTTTGCAGTTACATCATGCTTTTTACGAATCGCCAATTTTGCTATTGCTAAACGAATACAATCTGCAAATGCTATTATATCGTTAATAGTGTCAAAGTAGGCTGTTATGCAAAACTCCTCGCCACCATATCTATACACATTTGCAGCTTCAGTTGTATTTTCTCTCACTTTTTTAGCAACTAGCCTAAGCACTTCATCACCCTTTTGATGGCCAAAATCATCGTTAAAGCGCTTAAAATGATCAATATCAAACATAATGAGTACGGCAAGAGAGTCTTCTTGCGCTTGCTCTGAGTATTCGAGGCAAAAGTTTACAATATCAGAATCAAACTTACCTCGATTATAAAAACCCGTAAGCGTGTCGGTATCGGCTGCTTCCTTTGAAATATTGAGTGCTTCTTTTAAATCTTTTATTTCATTGTAGGCAACGGCTAATTTAGTCTGAAACTCCCGAGCATAATCTTGCATTGCAATAGAATCGTCGGTTAAACGCTCAACACAACCTAGTATCTCATTGTAAGAGTTTACATCAACAAGCATATTTAATTCATTTTGTGAGTCAACTAAACTCGTCGTAAAGCTTTTAGAGTGATCAAGCGTTGTGCTTATATCTTGCTGAACTTGCTCCATAGTTGTATGAAATTTTTCAGTCATTTCTTGAAAAAAAACGAGATCGTCTTGCGTTAAATGTTTATCAAAAATTTCTTTTGCTTTGTCTTGTGAACATGTTTGTTGCAGAGCAATAACATGGTCTAACTCAGCATTTAATGAAGGTTTGTTTCCTTGAATATAACAGTACCAAATTGCATAGTTGATGGGTGTAACCGGCATTCGGTATTTTACCATCAAAGGAATCGCCTTTTTTAGGCATTGAGCAGAATGAGCAAGTGATACGGCGTGGTTCATAAATAAACTCTCAAGCGTCATTGTTTTTATTATTAGCGCTCAATGTTAAGTAATAGTAAACTTATACGCAACCTATATTCATACTATTTAACTAACTTGCTTATTCTCTGCGCGCATTAAATCGCTTTTGCATCTAAAGTTTGCGCAATATTCCACAAAGCACTGATTGCAGGGTCATTTAACTCTTTCCTTAATACTGCCAAACCAATATCAAACCCATCAGGCGCTTGCATTTTTGGTGTTAGTATTTGTACTTTATCTTGCAGCGGGCTGTTATCTAGCACTATTTTAGGGACCATTGCGACACCTAATCCTAAGCTCACCATAGATACCATTGCTTCGTGCCCAGCAACTTGTGCGTAAATTTTCCCGTGAATATTATTTTTGCGCCACCAGTGTTCTAACCTTTGGCGAGAAAAACCTTGTTCTGGCACTATAAATTCTAAATCAGACCAATTAATGTCATCACCATTCTGCGTTAGTTTTTGTGTGATCGGGCATTGAATTTTTGGTCCAATTAATAAAAGTGGAGAATGCCCTATATCTACAAAAGCAATTTGCGCCGGTAACTTATTTGGCTTAGCTGCAATAGCCATTAATTCATGCCCATCTAACACACGGTTTATAGCAAGTGCAGGGTCGCCTGTATTTAATGTTATTTCTATATACTGATGCTGCGCACGAAGCTGCTCTAATATTTGATGTAAAAAACTATAAGATGCAGTAACCGAGCAATAGATACTTACTTTGCCGTAAATATGTTGTTGTGGGTCTTTCACATTCGTTTTAAAACGCTGCCAATTAGCAAGCGTTGCTGTGGCGTAATCAATAAACGACTCACCCTCACGCGTTAATTTAACACTGCGGTTATCGCGTACAAATAATGCAACACCTACCTCTTCTTCTAAGTGTTTTATATTGCGGCTCAAAGTGGGTGCGCTTATATGACAAAGCTCGCTTGCGCGTCCAAAATGAAGTGTTTTAGCCAGTGCTAAAAAGTAGTTTAAATGTTTATGATCCATGCCAAACCCAGTATTTCATATTATGAAACATTTTAATTCAAATATATCATTTTACGCAAGCAACGATTTTACATATGGTGTTTGTAAGCGCAACAAACCTTGCGCATCTAACAAACATGACTTTATAGGACACTAACAATGGCGAATTATTTCAATACCTTACCTTTACGCGAACAATTAGCGCAATTAGCGCAATGTGAATTTATGGACGCAGGCGAATTTGCCGATGGCGTTGACGCACTTAAAGGTAAAAAACTAGTTATTGTAGGCTGTGGCGCACAAGGTTTAAACCAAGGCTTAAACTTACGTGACTCTGGTTTAGATGTTTCTTACACATTACGTGCTTCAGCTATTTCTGAGCGTCGCCAATCATTTTTAAATGCGTCTGAAAACGGCTTTACTGTTGGTACTTATGAAGAATTAATTCCTACCGCTGACGTAGTACTTAATTTAACGCCAGATAAACAACATACCGCTGTAGTAAGTGCGATTATGCCACTTATGAAAAAAGACTCTACACTTGCTTACTCTCATGGCTTTAATATTGTTGAAGAAGGCATGCAAGTACGTGAAGACATTACCGTAATCATGGTTGCGCCTAAGTGTCCTGGTTCTGAAGTACGTGAAGAATACAAACGCGGTTTTGGTGTGCCAACTCTGATCGCAGTTCACCCAGAAAATGACCCTCAAGGTCTTGGTTTAGCACAAGCTAAAGCGTATGCAGCGGGTACGGGCGGACATCGCGCAGGTGTACTTAAATCATCATTTATTGCTGAGGTTAAGTCTGACCTAATGGGCGAACAAACCATTTTATGTGGCATGTTACAAACTGGCTCTATTTTATGTTTTGATAAAATGGTAGAAAAAGGCGTTGATGCGGGTTACGCATCAAAACTAATTCAATACGGCTGGGAAGTAATTACCGAAGCACTTAAGTATGGCGGCGTTACTAACATGCTTGACCGCCTTTCAAACCCAGCAAAAGTAAAAGCGTTTGAACTAAGTGAAGAGCTAAAACTAATTATGCGTCCGCTTTATAATAAGCATCAAGATGACATCATCGACGGCACTTTCTCACGCACTATGATGGAAGACTGGAATAACGATGACGTAAACTTACTTAAATGGCGCGCAGAAACAGCAGAAACTAACTTTGAAAAGACCCCTGCTGGCGATGTAGAAATCTCAGAACAAGAATTTTTTGATAACGGTATTTTAATGGTAGCAATGGTTAAGGCAGGTGTTGAACTTGCATTTGAAACCATGACAGCAGCCGGCATTATCGAAGAGTCAGCTTACTACGAGTCATTACACGAAACGCCATTAATCGCCAATACTATTGCGCGTAAAAAGCTTTTTGAAATGAACCGTACTATCTCTGATACTGCAGAATACGGCTGTTATTTATATAACCATGCATGTTTACCATTACTTGCTGATTTTATGAAAAACGTTGATACAGACATTATCGGTAAAGGCCTTGGCGAGCACAGTAACCAAGTTGATAACCAAACATTAATTCAAATTAACGCAGCATTGCGCGAACACCCAGTTGAAAAAGTAGGTGCTAAATTACGTGGCTACATGTCAGCAATGAAAAAGATTGTTTAACCCTAAACAATAAATGTTTCGCTTGTTAGAAACCAAGCCCGTATGCTTTTTGCATGTGGGCTTTTTTATGCCTGTTAATAAAACTTTAACCAATCTGGTATATCTTTGCCTATTCTGCTTAGCCAATATTTAGTTCCAAATAAATAATGTGCTAATATGTTTTTCTATTTAGTTGTAAAATTAATTAATATCATGACGATACAAAATCTTTCGATCACTCAAAAAATCACAGCTTTAGGCAGTGTTATTGCTATATGCGTAGCCGCACTGATTGGTTTGACTTCCCTACACAGCTCAGAGGATATTATTGAGCGACGTATGATTGAGTCAGAGCTCCCTAGTAAACTGCAAACAATCAGCAATCACATAGGCGGTGAAATCAACGAGTTACTCGGTGCTGCTCAGCAACTATCATCAAACGAATTTATTTTACAATGGGCTCAATCAAACAACCAAGACGATACATTACTATTAAAAGAATTAAATCGCGTTGCCCAGCAATACGATTTAGCCACAGCATCTTGGGCAAATAGAGACACTGCACAGTACTGGAACCAGAATGGGTTTTTGCGTGTGTTAAAAAACGATGCAGCCGATGGCTGGTTCTTTGCTTTTAAGCAATCAAAACAACCTTACTCTATCAGTATTTATCAAGAGTCAGCCAATGATGTGAAAATGTTTGTAAATCATCAGCAAGCTAATGGTACTGGTTTAGCAGGTCTTGCAAAAAGCATCACTGATATGCAAAAGTTATTACAGCAATTTAAAATTGAGCAAACAGGCTTTGTATTCATTGCAGATAAAAGTGGATTGATTCAGCTTCATAAAGATGCAAGTAAAGTAGCTAAAGCAAATATTGATGATTTGTATACTGCAAATATCCACAGCCAACTATTTAATAGTAATGGCTTTGCACTAGAAGAAATTAATTTAAATGGCGAACCGACACTTGTAGCTGCTATGCCTATTAAAAACACCGATTTATATGTTGTAGCTCAAGTGCCAAAAAGTGAAGTTTTCGCAAGCGTAAACACCCTCCAATGGCAAATATTTACTTTTACGGTAATTACAGCATTGGTTGCGAGTTTAATCAGTTATTTGCTTGCTCGCTCACTTTCATCTCCACTTTCTAAAATGGCTGAGTTATTTTCACGCCTAGGCTCAGGCGATGCAAATTTAGCGTACCGCTTACCAGAATCGAGCCAACCAGAGCTTAACAATTTAAGTAACGGCTTTAACCAGTTTATAAATAAAATAGAAACAGCGATTACTCAAGTTGCCAGCGAAAGTCACGATATTAGAAAAAGCTCTGATCATGTATTTGAACAAGCAAAACGGAACTCCCAAGCAATAGACAACCAAAAAGAACAAACAATATCTGTCGCAGCAGCAATCAACGAAATGGGCGCTACAGTACAAGAAATAGCGCAAAGCGCAGCAAATACAGCTAAGTTAACCGATAACAGCCGCGAAAACACCATTCAAAGTCACAAACAAGTACTCCAAAGCCAAGCAACTATATCAGCCCTTGCCAGCGATATTGATGGCATAACAGAGCAAGTTACTTTGCTTTCTAAAAAAACGGTTGATATTGCAAGTATTGTTGACTCAATTAGAGGCATATCGGATCAAACTAATCTACTTGCTTTAAATGCTGCAATTGAATCTGCTCGCGCAGGTGAACACGGACGCGGCTTTGCTGTTGTTGCTGATGAAGTACGTGCACTGGCAAACCGTACATCGCAATCAACCACCGAAATTCAATCTATGATTGAAGAGCTTACAAAAATATCTGATGATGTAGTTAATGATATTAGCCAATCGAAAGATAAAGCTCAGCAAAGCGTTGGTGCAATGCAAAGCTCTGTTGAATTACTTGATACGATAACCGAAACAGCAAATCAAATAAACGATATGGCTACGCTTATAGCGACTGCAACTGAGCAGCAAAGTAATGTGGTTGCCGATGTAAGTCGTAATATTGAGCAAATTAGCGAAATTAGCGATAAAGCAATGAGCGAACAAATCAATACAGAGCAAGCGATTCGCGACTTAGCCAACAGTGCACAAACACTTGATGCGCTTGTAGCTACCTTTGAAAAGCATCGCTAAGCGACTCTAATATTACACGCCAGCTATGAGCATAAGCTATATTCGAAGATAGTTTTTGCTCATAACGAATATGCTTAATTTACACAAACTAAGTACTTTTGCTATCGCCAGTATTAAATGCTGAAACGTACGCTTCCTTTTTAGCTCTAGGGAGCTTTTTTAATTGATACTCAAGCTTACTTGCTTCACTTTTATTACCTACTTGTTGTTGATGGATAAGTAAAAGAGGCCCTTTTCCTCTAAGGTTTTTAGCCCCTTTACCAGCTTGATGAGTTGCAAAGCGTTTTTCAACATTAGTCGTGATCCCTGTGTACCAATGACCAAATCGTGTTTCAACTATATATAAAAACCAAGTAGACTCAGTTTTTAAAATATTCGTTTCAATATGCTGTAAACTTTTTTCATTATCAGTGGTCAAAACATTACCTTAACGCCCTTAACATAAAACAATTGCTTAAAAGGGTTTTACCTTCAGTGACTAATCGGTATCATGCAGATTATAAAAAATAAGGATCACAACTAACAATGCAGTCGTTAAAAACTTTTTCTCTTTGGCTTATCGTCGCTTTAACACTTAGCTCAGCAGCAGGTTGCTCTAGCTGGGTATACCGAATTAACATTCCACAAGGCAACTTTTTAGAGCAATCGGATGTTGAAAAACTTCGTGTAAATATGACCCGAGAGCAAGTTGTTTATGTATTAGGTAGACCTATTGCCGAGGACGCCTTTGATAACAATACTTGGCGCTATATTTACAGCTTTAATAAAGGCCGTAAAAACGAACAAAATAAAGAGTTAGTAATTAACTTTGAAAATGAAAAGTTAGTTTCAATCTCAGGTGATTATGACCAACCTGAAAACTTTACTACACCGCTAGAGCAATAAACGCCTCAGGTAGTAAAAAAGGTGAGCATGGCTCACCTTTTTTATTGGTTTACTTAAAAAGCTTTTACCATTTTAAACGACGTTAGCGTGTGATTTAATCTGTTAAATTGTTCGAAGTTTATGCCGATTGGTATTACTTTTCGAGTGGGCGACCACCCGTTATTTTATTTGCACGCCCTTCTTCTTTTGCTTTTTCTGCACGTTTTCTGCGGGCATCTTTAGGATCTGCAATTAATGGACGGTATATTTCTATACGGTCACCGTCTTTTAATTCATAGTTAGCTTTTACAGTTCGATTCCACACACCTAACGTTAGCGATGTGGCATCTATTTCTGGGCACTTTTCTATAATACCTGACTGAATAACAGCTTGCTCGACTGTAGTCCCTTGTGGCACTTCAATTGATAAACACGTGGCCGTGGTCGGTAATGCAAAGACCACTTCAACATTAATCATACTCGCGCTCCATAAACCTGTTTTGCACGTTGAGTAAATGCACTCACCATATTTTTTGCTACATCGTTAAAAATCTTTCCAAAGGCAAGCTCTATTAACTTACTTGAAAATTCAAACTCTAGGTGCAAATGAACCTTACATGCTTTGGCGTCGAGCTCTTGAAAATGCCAGCGCCCTTTTAACGTCTTAAACGGACCATCAACAAGGCGCAGTAACACGGTTTGTTCATCAACAAAGGTGTTTTCGGTGGTAAACCACTTTTTTATACCCGCCTTAGATATTTCTAAACTCGCGGTCATGTTATTATCGTGCTGTGAAACAATTTTTGAGTCTGAGCAATTTGGTAAAAACTGTGAATAAGCTTCTACATCATTAACTAGATCAAACATCTCTTTAGTGCTGTACATAACCAGCGCACTTTTTTCTATTTGTGGCATACTCACTCCCAACTGTGTGGGCGAATTTTAGCAAGCTTTGCGCGTTTCCCCAAATTTTCATGCGGCTTAAATTAAAGCTAAATTTTTAAAAGCATTATTAAAAAAATCGATGTAAAACATCTCACATTACGTATATTATAGGGCACTATGGCTAAGAAAAATTCATCAAAATCGACAAGTAATACCATCGCGCTAAACAAAAAAGCGCGACATGAGTATTTTTTACACGATAAGTTTGAAGCAGGTATTGAACTACAAGGCTGGGAAGTTAAAAGTATCCGAGCTGGTAAAGTAAATATCACAGAAACTTATATTCATCTTAAAAATGGCGAAGCATTTCTACTTGGCAGTCAGATTCAGCCACTTATTAGTGCCTCGACCCATGTAATTTGCGACCCGCTACGTTATCGTAAATTGCTATTAAGCAGACGCGAACTTGACCGTTTATTCGGTGCTACAGAGCGCGATGGCTATTCTTTAATAGCTACAGCGATGTACTGGAAAAACTGCTGGGTAAAACTTGAGTTTCATCTAGCAAAAGGTAAAAAGCTACACGACAAACGCGAAGACGGTAAAGATAAAGACTGGTCGCGTGAAAAAGAACGCTTAATGAAGCATAAAGCATAATTAAAAACGCCTAATTTATTAGGCGTTTTTAATTTCACCTATATAAAAACTCAAATAATACCAGCTCGCTTAATTAAGTAATCTGTTTTGAGATAAGAAAATCGTGTCGATAACAAGACAAAACTTGTTATACCAATCTGCTTATATATGGGGTCTATTTAACGTTAAGAAAATTACGCTAGAACTAGGCAAAAATTTTTATATCTAGTTGTTCTAAATAAAAAATTTTTAACGACGTTATAGTGCAATTTAATTCGTTAAATTGATCAAAGATTTATGCAGGTTGGTATTACTTAGCCATTATCAGCAATTGCTCCTGCATTACCCCACCTCCTGTATCTAGCAGTCGTAAATCAGAAAATTTCAATGCCTTTAGCATCAACTTTAACCCCTCAAATTGATTAAGTATTACTGCGAATTGGTATTACATAATTGAATAAATTAAAAGCAGAAAAACAAACATAAGTTTTAATTTATAGAAATAAATTATTACAAATTATTTCTATCACTAGCTATTCCACACATGGCTTCATCTAGCTATATAACAATTATTAACTCTATGTCCTATTCACGCTTAGTTTCACCTAGAAAACAAAGTATAAATAAGGTCATAAAACCCACAAAAAAGCATTAAAACTAATACTTAAATCACAAATTAAGCTAATTGCTAACACTTAAGTTACATGATATTAATACCCGCGCTTGTTAAGCAAATAATTTTATAATATATCAACAAGGACTTAAGGATGAAGCAATCAACTGCATTTACACCAAGCATTATTGTGGGCGCAACACTCGCATTATCAGCAGGTTTTACAACAACAGCCTACGCAGCAGAAGAAGCTAAAAAAGTAGAGCGAATTCAGGTTACTGGTTCTCGTATTAAGCGAACTGATATTGAAGGACCTTCTCCGGTACAGTCAATCGGTAGAGCTGAAATCGAAAACATGGGTTACGATAATTTACAGCAACTTCTAGAAAGAATGCCTGTAGCAGGTAGCGGTACTTTCTCTACTCGTGGTAACAACCAAGATTCAACAGCTAACGGTTCAGCTGCAGTAAGCTTACGTGGCTTAGGAGCCGATGCAACACTGGTACTAATTAATGGTCGCCGTGTATCAATTAGTGCCTTTGCTGAAGGTATCACCAACTCATTTGTAGATATTAACAGTATTCCTGTTTCTGCTATTGAGCGTATCGACATACTAAAAGATGGCGCTTCAGCTATCTATGGCTCAGATGCAGTAGCGGGTGTAGTTAACGTTATCTTAAAGAAAGATATTGATGGTGTTGAGATTAACCTAGGCTATGGCGGTACGGATGGTCCAAATTATGAAGAAACAACAGCAAGCCTAGTTTGGGGTACAACAAGCGAAAAAAGTAGTGCATCTGTTATTATCGATTACTTTAAAAACACATCTCTTTCTTCTGATGAAATGGGCAGCCTTGGAACTGCAAACCAAGCACCTTATGGTGGTGAAGATTTCCGTTCATCTCGTGGTTTCCCAGGCTACTTTTATGTGGATGGCGTTAAAACAATCGACCCTGCCTGTCCTGCTGAAAATGCAACTTCAAGTGGTAGCTGTTTATTTGATTACGGCCCATATGGATATGTTGCCCCAGCATCTGAGCGTGTAGGCGCTATTTCACAATTTGAATACCGCTTTGATAACGGCATTACTGGCTTTTTAGAAATGGCTGTTCAGCATAACAGCTCTGTCGCTGCAGGTGCACCAACACCACTTGATGAAGATGCAGGCCTTACGGTACCCGCTAATCACCCAAACAATCCATTTGGTGAAGACATTCAAATTGGTCGTTACCGTACAGTAGATGCAGGCGCTCGCCAATGGGACATTGAGTCAGACACCTTACGCTTTGTTGCAGGGTTAAAAGGCGAAATAAACGATTGGAGCTGGGAGACAGCGGTACAAAAAGGTCGCAGTAAATCACTACAAACAGGCGATCGTACACAAGGCTGGGTACGCACCGATTTCTTACAACAAGAAATTGATGCCGGTAACTATAATCCATTCGGTGGCACATATAACGACCCAGCTGTAATTGACAGAATCACAACTAGCTTAGTGCGTCGCGGTGAGTCTCATATGACCTCTTTTGACGCTAACATTACAGGTGAAGCGTTTAGTTTTGGTGGCGAAGCTGTAATGATGGCCGCCGGTATTGAGTACCGTGAAGAAGATGTAAATGATATCCCTGATGATCAATTTCAACGTGGCTTAATATTTGGTACTGAATCAGTATCAGCTTCTGCTGATCGTGAACAATACGCTGCATATGTTGAGTTCTCAATCCCACTTGCTGAAAACCTCGAACTACAATTAGCCGGTCGTTACGATGATTATAGCGACTTTGGTACAACAACAAATCCAAAAATAGCTCTGCGCTGGGCACCGACTGATGAAGTAACGGTTCGTGGTTCTTGGGCGCAAGGCTTTAGAGCGCCTTCGTTAGCGCAAATAGGCTTAGGTCCATCACAAAAAAGCCAATTTTTTGTTGATACACAGCGCTGTGAACAAACAGGATTAGATTGCCAAGCACTTGATTACAACATTGAGTTCTCTGGTAACCCTGATTTACAAGCAGAAGAGTCAGAATCATGGAACGTGGGCGTTATCTGGGCACCAACAGCTGAGTTTGGTTTAAGTGTTGATGTATGGAGCATTACTCAAGATAATAAAATCGATGAAGAAGAATTTGGTCCTATTTATGCTGCAGAATGTGGTAACCAAAATAGTACCGTATGTGTTCGTTTAGCTCCTACAGGCGGAGCAAGCTTAGGCACAATACAAAAAATACACAGCACATTTAAAAACTTATCATCGCAGGAAGTATCTGGTGTTGATGTTTCAGCAAACTATAACCACTCTCTTGATGACTTAGGTTTACTTAAATTTAATTTAGAGTGGGCATATCAAGATAAGTTTGAAAAAGATGGTCGTGATTACACGGGTGAATATGGCTACCCAGAGCATCGCTTTATTTTCTCAACCAACTGGGAAATTGGTGAGTTTAACACCAATGTAAATATCAGTTATGTAGGTGAATTTGAAGATACGCCTGATATCGACTTTGATGGTAATTTAGACTTTGATAGCAATACTTCACGTATGATTGACTCGCAAACGCTTGTTGATTTACAAACGTCGTACCGTATTACTGAGTCAGCTAAAATATCTTTAGGTGTTAATAACTTATTTGATGAAGAGCCACCATTTGCAATTGGTGATGGCGATGGCGATTTATACGGTTATGCATCAGCTGTGCATAACCCTCGTGGCCGCTACTTGTACACTAAAGTAAGCTTTTCTTTCTAAATAAAAGACACAAAAAAACCGCCAATTGGCGGTTTTTTTATTTAAAACTAAGGGCTAAATTATAGCTCGCCTTCGTTTTCAGATAAGAACTTAGCAACGCCTTCAGGGCTTGCGTCCATACCTTTTTTGCCTTCAGTCCAACCAGCAGGACATACTTCACCGTGTTCAGTGTGGAACGCTAGCGCGTCAACCATGCGAAGCATTTCGTCGATGTTACGACCTAGTGGTAAATCGTTCACTACTTGGTGACGTACATTGCCTTCTTCGTCGATTAAGAATGAACCACGAAATGCAACACCTGCTTCTGGATGCTCAACGTCATACGCTTTACAAATTTCGTGTTTAACATCTGCAACTAGTGCGTATTGAACTTTACCAATACCGCCGTCTGCAACAGCAGTGTTACGCCATGCGTTATGTGAGAATTGTGAATCGATAGAAACACCAATTACTTCTACGCCACGCTTTTGAAACTCTTCAAAACGCTTATCAAATGCAATAAGTTCAGAAGGACATACAAACGTGAAATCTAGTGGGTAAAAGAAGATAACTGCTTTTTTACCTTTAATTGTTTCATGAAGGTTATAGCTATCTACAATTTCACCGTTACCAAGAACAGCTGCAGCGGTAAAGTCTGGTGCCTGGCGGCCTACTAATACACCCATTTTATTCTCCAAATATTTTGAGTTTGTTTTCAATTGCTTTCGCAATGCTGGTACTTATATGGGCGCTAAAAATTAAAAACCAATAGCGCACACATATAATTAATTGGCATTCTAAAGTTATTCACTACAAAAGAACAATCGCATTTAACGATGTGAGCAATCGAAAATAACGAACACTTACAACTTGCACTAATCTGCTTGAATAATAGGTCTATTTTGAAGTGTAAATTGCGTTGTAATTAGATAGAACTTTTGACGTTACTGAAGAAAGCTTAATACATTAAATTGTTTAAAAATTCATATAATGCGGTATTAATTTTTACAGCTACAAAAAAACCTGCAAATGCAGGTTTCTCGTTTAAATTTAATCCATTATATCTGAGGGCATATCGCCTCGAATTTTTTGCCAAATCTCACCTGTTTGATGACCGTATTTACGCATCATCGAAATAGCACCATCGTGCTCTTTATTTTCTGCCAAGATTGTTAAATCTTTATAAAACTGACGAGCAAGTTCACGAGTTCCAGCATCAGAGAAGTAATGACAACCAATCTTTGAATAAAAGCCTCTAAAACCGTTGAGTATTAATACATAAATACGGTTATTACCCGCAACGGCTAATTCATGATGAACTTTGTAATCGTAGTCAGCAAATGCCTGCGCAGTATCTTCTAGCTCATGACTTTGTGATAAAATTTCAATTACACGTTCAGGATTTAACTTAATTGCAGCACGTGTATAAATAGCACTAATATTAGTACGTGCAGATAAAAGCTGATCTGTCAGCTCAGGCATCTTGTCTTCATCTAAGCGCGCTAGTGTTTCAAGAATATTTAAGCCAGACGTTTCCCAAAAGTTATTTACTTTTGTTGGTTTACCATGCTGAATTGTTAACCAACCATCACGTGCTAAACGCTGTAATACTTCTCTCAAGGTCGTTCTTGTTACACCAATTAACTCTGAAAGTTCTCGCTCGGCAGGTAGAATTGAACCTGGAGGGAAATCGCCGTTCCAAATAGATTCAACTATATATTCTTCAGCAAATCCTGCTGGGCTTTTCGCTTTAAAAATTCTCATCCAGTTCCCACTCGAATTAATCAACACTCATCGTTTTACACGAATAACTGACTGATTGTACCAGACGAAGCATAACTAACAAGTAAAGTCAGGTATATTAATAAGCAAATGAGTAGAAATTAAAGATTAATAAATAATAAAATTTAGGTTTTTCTAATATAGCTACAATGTATAAATATACAGAGCAATATTCATTGTAGGTACATTGTAATTATTGGTATTTTTTATTTACACCATACCTAGCTTAATCAACTTAAAACACATAAGTACATTAAAAAGGAACACCTATGCAACAGAGCGTTCTAACCGCAACTTTAAAGAATTGATTAGGCAATGTACCATGTAGTATAAGTAAGCGATATAACTAAGCTTATGTATCAATGGGAACTAAGTAGAGCGTCATGTAGCCTCTGCTGAGGCTGCATTGAGTGGTCAATAATTTCATCTTATAAAAAGCGACTTCGGTAGCTTTTTTTTCCTTTTTGTTGCCGCATACATTATCCTAGGTCATAATCTAACGTCTTATTTAAACGCGGAATTTTTATGAACTGGCTTGCCCAATTACCCACCCAACGTACCCCGTGGCTTTTATTTACAGCTATCGTTTTTTTACTTGAAGTGACCGCCCTTTTCTTTCAATACCAAATGGGATTGGCGCCTTGCATAATGTGCATATATCAACGTACAGCCGTACTGGGTCTATTAGGCGCAGGAATCGTAGGTTCGACTAAACCACAGAGCAAAGCAGTTCGTATATTAGCGTATGTAATTTGGGGTGTATCGAGTGTTTGGGGATATTTAATTGCTCGCGAGCATATTGATATGCAAACCACCACAGACCCTTTTGCATTTAGCTGTGAGTTTGAACCAAACTTCCCATCGTTTATGCCGTTACATGAATGGATACCTAGCTTTTTTCAGGCGACCGGGGATTGTGGAAATATAGATTGGCAGTTTGTTGGTTTGAGCATGCCTGCTTGGATGGAAATTATATTTGGGATTTTCTCACTAACACTATTTATTATAGTTATTGGCCGTTTATTAATTAAAAAGTCGATTTGATATGTTTACATTTTTTTCAAGCCAATTAGATGAGCTTAAACATCTAAAAGTACGCAAGCGCCAAGACGTAATAGCACTTTCTTTAAGTATGTTATCGCCAACTGATAAAGTGTTACTGCGTATTATTAAATTAATATTACTAAGTCCACTATTTTTAATATTCACGGTATTTAAAGGTTGGATATTAATCCCGTTTTTGATACTCGGCGGACTTTGCTACCCACTTTTAACAACACCTATTGAAATCAACTTTGCTAAAAAACACTTAAGCGATGCATTAAAACAATTTAATCAGGGCGCATAGCGCCCTGATTGTTATCTACTGCTATTAAAGTGAAATTTTCCCCTCTAATTTGGCTAATAGTTTTTTACCAATTCCTTTAACTTGCGATAAATCACTAACGCTTTTAAATTCGCCGTTTTCTTCACGGTAATCCACAATTGCCTGCGCTTTTTTCTTACCTATACCCGGTAGCTTAGCAAGCATATCTGCATCAGCATTATTTATACTAATTGTCTCAACTTGAGGCATTTGCTTAGTTACTTCCGATAATTGTGCATATACGGTAGTTGCAGGTAGTAAGCATAATAAGCTTATTATGAATAAATTTTTTAACGTTTTCATCAAACTTGTCCCTATTCTTCTTTTCTTAATTTTGAATGTTGCTTAGGAAAACCAAAAAGTAAGGAACTGAAAAGCTCATCATTTAAAGTGTACCTAAACGCATTATCACTATGATCCGAAATCCTGAAAATGCAGCTGGTACAACAAGTGATTGCTTAACTAAAGTAAAGTTACCGTTTTTTGTCAAATTTAAGACACCTAAAAATTAATACTTCGCGCTTGCAAATTTACGCCCAAACCATTACTGTACATAAAAACAGTAATCTAATGGTTTTTACAAACCACGGTGCCAAGCAATTTTTCAGGAGAAATCATGGCTGTTGTTGTTAAATATGTTGTAGAACGAAACGGAGTCGAGCGTATGACGTTTACTACCAAAAAAGAAGCTGATGCTTATGACAAGATGCTCGATATAGCAGAATCACTTGAGCTAATGCTAGAAAAGGTAGACGTACCGCTTAGTGAGCAACAAATTGAATCACTTGCTTTAGAAATAGCGAAAAGCAAAGATGACTTTATGACCATATTAAAGGGCGGCAAAGATCCAGTTGTTACCAAAGCGCCAGCAAAAAGTAAAAAGTCAGATAACGTTGCGTCAATTGAAGATAACAACGATAAAAAAGCAAGTTAACTCGTAGATTGCCCTCTCCTCGGACGGGACAAACTAAATAAAAAAGGGAGCAACTTAGTTGCTCCCTTTTTTATTATACCAATTCGCTTAATTAAGTGATCTATTTTGAGGGTGGAAAAACGTGTTGATAGCTAGGCAAAAAATTGATATTTAGTTGTTCTAAATGATAATTTTTTAACGCCGGTAGCAACACGTTTAGCACCGCAAAATGATTAAGTATTATCGCGGATTGGTATTACTTACTACTCATTTTAAAATGAATAGTAATTGCTATTTAAAGCTCTTTTTCTACTTCATCAAATAAAGCAGTGATGTTTTGCTCTGGCTCTTTTGTTACTAAGCTAACAACAACAATTGCGATACTCGCTAAAATAAAGCCAGGTACTATTTCATACATAAAGCTACTTAAACTTTCACCATTAATAGTAAACGGACCATAAATCCAAACAAGCACTGTAAACGCACCTACTAACATACCAGATAAGGCGCCAGCAAAATTCATACGTTTCCAATAAAGGCTAAACAATACAAGAGGTCCAAAAGCAGCACCAAAGCCTGCCCATGCATTACTTACTAGGTCTAAAATAGAGCTATCTCTATCGTACGCTAAATAAATTGCAAACAGGGCAACAAATGCAACGCTAATTCGACCAACAGTAACTAATTCAAAGTCGCTAGCATCTTTACGTAAAAATGTTTTATATAAATCTTCAGTCAATGAACTTGAGCTTACTAGCAATTGCGATGAGATAGTACTCATGATAGCAGCCAAAATTGCAGCTAGTAAAAAGCCAGCAATAAGTGGATGGAACAATAACTCAGAAAGAATTAGGAAAATCGTTTCAGGATCTTCAACTACAATATTATTCTCATAAGTATAAGCAGCACCAAATATACCAGTACCAACAGCACCAAGGGCAGCAACAATCATCCATGTCATACCAATACGGCGAGCTTTAGGCATATCCTTAACACTACGTACCGACATAAAACGAACGATGATATGTGGTTGACCAAAATAACCTAAACCCCATGCCATTGCAGAAATAATACCTAATGCAGAGCCTGCTCCAATCCAGTTAAGCATATCTGGATTTACACTATGTAAAGTAGATTCTAGAGGTTGTTCAAGTAAAGAGTATGCAACGGTAGGCACTAGAATCAGCGCGATGAACATAATACAACCTTGCACGAAATCAGTTAAGCTAACCGCTAAAAAACCACCAAACAAAGTGTATAAAACAACGACACCCGTTGTAATGTATAAACCCACTTCATAACTTAAACCAAATGAGCTTTCAAACAATTTTCCGCCGGCTACAACACCAGATGACGTGTAAAGAGTAAAGAAGACTATAATCACAACAGCTGATACAACACGTAATAAGTTTGACTTATCATTGAAGCGATTTGAGAAGTAATCTGGGATTGTTATAGAGTCATTTGCTTTTTCAGTGTACACACGTAATCTAGGTGCAACTAACAGGTAATTTAACCAAGCACCAATCACCAAACCAATTGCTATCCATGTACTACTAAAACCAGTAACAAACATCGCACCAGGTAGGCCCATTAAAATCCAGCCACTCATGTCAGATGCACCTGCAGATAGTGCAGCAACACTTGGTGATAGATTTCGTCCACCTAACATGTAACCTGATACATCGCCAGTAGATTGCTTATATGCATATAGTCCGATACCTAACATTACAACAAAATATAATGCTAGTGAAATAATCATTCCTGTTTCCAAATTAGCCTCCGCATAATTATTAATAACAGGCTCTTGATCCGAATATTGACTCTTAAAATATTATAATAAAGACACTATTAGGATAAAAACCATTCTCGCTGACTATATCATGCCTAACAATAAAATCTCCAACTTGTTGCTTCCAGCTGATACAAAAATACTCATGTTGAATAATTTTAAAGCGAATTGGTAAAATATAATAAATTAAATAGAAGAAACACCTTAATTTATAATGATAATTTATTAATCATGCAAATATACGTAATGCTATTTTGAATCTTTTGCCATATATTATTACAATACCCAATTACATCACTCTTACGGAACTGTTTATGTATTTTTACGCTGCACGTCAACCGATTTTAGATAGAGATAAAAAACTTATCGGTTATGAGCTTTTATTTCGTGATGGCGTTGATAACGTATTTCCCGATATAGATGGTGACGAAGCAACAACACGACTTATAGAGGGTAGCCAGTTTAATTTTGGTTTAGAAGATTTAACCGACAATAAACCTGCTTATATAAACTTCACCCTAGAAACACTATCAAAGGGTTACCCTACACTACTAGGTAAAGACACTATAGTTGTAGAAATACTTGAAACTATCCAGCCTGGTAAGCGTTTATTAGCTATCGTTAAAGATTTAAAAGATAAAGGTTACACTATTGCTCTTGATGACTACATTCATCAACCTGTATGGCGTCATTTTTACCCATTTATTGATATTATTAAAATAGACTTTTTAGCATCCGATATAGATACAATAAAAACGGTTCTAAACGATTTAAAACCGCACTCACATATTAAGTTACTTGCCGAAAAAGTAGAAACCTATGAAATTTACCAACAAGCTTTAGAGCTTGGGTTTGATTATTTCCAAGGATTTTTCTTCTCAAAACCTGAAATGGTACAAAGTAAGGCTCTACCACCATCAGAAATGGCATTAGCTGAATTACTTTACGAAACATCAAGTGTTGATATGGATCTTAAGAAAATCACTGATGTGTTTGAACGTGATGTAAACCTATCTTATAAATTACTTAGGTATTCAAATTCTGCCGCATTTGCAAGACGCGCAGAAATAAGTACCATTAAGCAAGCTCTTATAGTGCTTGGCGCCAACGAAATTAAAAAGCTATTGTCACTACTGTTTGCAGCACAAGTATCAGCAGATAAACCTGTAGAGCTAATAAGGCTATCGCTTACGCGCGCTCGATTTGCTGAATTGCTCGCTATATCCCATGGGCAGTTTAAAGATACCGGCATGGCATTTTTAACCGGTATGATGTCGCTAATGGATGCAATTTTGGATGAGAGCATGGAAAGCGTGATGAAAAAGCTTCCACTTTCTAATGACATAAAAGCAGCGCTATTAAACGATGAAGGCTTGCTAGCAAAATATTTAAACTTAGTTAAATACTACGAGCAAGCAAACTGGTCAGCTGCAAACGAGCTAACGAAAGAACTAAATCTAGGTGAAAAAGTTCCCGATGCTTATCATGAAGCGCTAGCTTGGGTTAATGAACAAATGCAGTTAGTAGTGAACGAAAAATAAATATATAAACAGCAAATAAAAACGCCAGCATTTAGCTGGCGTTTTTATGAGTGGCTTTTCAATTATAAACTTTCTAAAAAGTCTTCATCAAAATCAGCTGGCTCTTCTTTTATAGGTGGGTTGCCATCGTACAGCTCATAAATTTGACGCTGGAAGTAAATATCTTTTACAAATAAGTACGGATCAAGTGAATCATTTAATAACCCTTCTTGTGGGATTAATGATGCACGTGCCTCAACTGCTTTTAAAACAAACACTAGAATAGTTTGTGGAGTCGTTAGCGCAACTTCAGGTAATACAAAGTTGTCGACTACATCACCGGTCAGGTTACGTGCTGTTGTAGGACCCATGCCAGGTAGCATTAAATAAGCGCCATCACCCACGCCCCATACACCTAACGTTTGTCCAAAGTCTTCATCTACAATTTCAAGACCAAGTGAACTGGCAACATCAAAAATACCAAAAATACCAACCGTAGAGTTAACTAAAAAACGCGCTAAGCTCACACTTGCATTACCCGGCTTACCTTGCAAACCCGCATTAATCATATCGACAGGTGCTGTAATATTACCTGTGAAATTAACAATACCATTTCTTACCGGTACAGGCGTTACTTCAACATAACCTACAGCAACTGGGCGCAATAAATAAGCATCCAGTACATCCATATTAAAGTCGTATAACGGACGATTAATACTTTGCAGCGGATCTCTGTCATCTACTTTGCTTTGTGGTACTTGAGCACACCCGGCTAGTATCAATAAACATAAAAAAGTAAAACTGTGTTTTAACATCTAACGTCCTTAAGGTATTAATGTATCAATTTGAAGTTGGTAGTCACTTACACTTTCACGCTTTAACGACTCTGAATGACCTTCTAGCTCACCAGAACTTGGCATAACCGAGTCATCTATAGAAATACGCGCCGAAATAATAATATTTTCTGCACTAGATAAGTTAAGCCCTGCAACCATTGCACTACTATCACTCAACTCAACTGTAATTGGAAATGAATATTTAGCGAGTTTAACAGCAGCTAATGGCATTGGCGAACCACTTGCTGCTTTTGCAAATATAAACAAGATACCGTCTTTTGGCTGTTTATCTATAAGCTCTTTTGCAATGTCGACTGTAACTGCAATAGCACCCGTTGTAGTAACTGGCATAACAGAACCTTCCGCTCGCATTTGCTTCTCTATATCAGCAATACGCTCAGAGATCATGCTATAACGAGAATCATTTTTTTCCATACTCGCAAGTAAAACTTCAAATGCAGCTTTGGCTTGAGGCCAATCTTTACGCTCATAAGCAATGAGTGCTAATAACGAAATTGCATCTAAATTGGTAGGCTCTACTTTTAGTACTTTTGAGAGCATACCTGCCGCACGGGTCATATTAGCTTCGCTACCTTCTAGCAATAAAACTTGGCTGTAACTAATAAGTACCTGCATATTATCAGGATTCATACGAAGTGCTTTATCAAATGACTGCTGCGCCATGTCAAATTCATTAAGCGACATAGCAACTCGTCCAAGTAGCATCCAAGCGACTTCGTCATCACCTGAGCGGCTAAGCTTTGTACGAAGTGCCAATGCAAAAGCCTGCAGCTCATTTTGGCTAAGCGGCTCACCTTTTTGCATTACAGCACGCTCGCCGTAATCAGCTAAATTATCCATTGCATCATGCCAAGCCGAAATTTGCTGCTGGCTACCCGTTAAACCATAAAAAACACCTGTTAGAGCAAGAACAAATGCGCCACCAGTTAAAGCAAAAATACGATTATTACCTTTGCTGTTTAGTGATTTTTCTGGTGATAACTCATTCAATAAACGGCGTTTTAATTCAATAATTGATTCTGCATGATTTACGGTATCAATACGCTGATTATCTAAATCGGTTTGTAAATCAACTAAACGCTGCTCATAAATGCTAATTAGCTCAGCATTGGCGTTATGAGTAATTGTTTGAACGCGCTCTTTTTTTAAAAAAGGCAACATCACAAACCCAAGAGCAACCAGTGTGAGTAAAGCAAAACACGCCCACATTAAAATCATTTAACTTTGCTCCTGACGTTTATTTTGTTCAATTAGCTTCGTTAACAGCATTTCGTCGTCACTGCTCCACGTTTGTTTTACTGATGCTTTTCGCTGGCGAATAACAATAAAACCAAAGCCGACTATGACAATTAATACAGGTAATACCCAAAGTACTAAAGTCGCTGGTGTAACTGGTGGGTCGTAATGAACAAAATAGCCAAAGCGGTCAATCATGTAATCAATCACTTCGTCTTTGCTCTTACCTTCTTTAACCAATACGAGCACTTTATCGCGCAAGTCTTTAGCAACAACAGCGTCAGAATCCGCAATGTTTTGATTTTGACACTTAGGACAGCGCAGCTCTTTAGTTAGCTCTTCAAACAATATTGCTTGTTTGTTGTTATCAAATTGATAGCGATCTTGCTCTGCAAACGCACTGATGCTTACAAAAAGGCTAAGCGTAAGTAGTAACCATTTCATTATTTAAGCTCCTGCATAATTGGCGCAAATTTGGCTCGCCATACTCGCGGGTTTATATCGCCCGTGTGATGCAACAAAATAGTGCCGTTTTTATCGACTAAAAATGTTTCAGGCGCACCCGAAACACCTAAATCCAACGACAAAGTACGATGTAAATCCAAGATATTAAATTGATATGGGTCACCCGCACGTTGTAGCATATCGCTCACTTCGGTGCGAAGTGATTGCATATCAAAAGGGCCATCAAAGTCAGCGTCGTAACCTTGTACGTAATAAAGCCCAATAATTTTAACGCCTTGCTCACGTAACTTAGTTAAATAACCAAGTTCAACTAAACATGTTGGGCACCAAGTACCCCATACATTTAGTAAGTAAACTTCGCCTTTTAAAGACTCGTTAGTCCACGGCTTATTGTCTTGCATTAAATCAGGTAGATTAAATGCTGGCATTTCTTGACCTAACCGACCCGTTTGAATTTCACGAGGATTAGCAAAAAGGCCTTGGTATAAAAATACACACACAAAAGCAAATACTAAAAGCGGCGCAATAGCTAAAATTTTACGGTTCATAAAACATTCTCCGATGCAGCTCTACGCGCTGTTTTAGCTGATGTACGGTAGCGTTTATCAAATAAAATCATAAATCCAGCTAGGGAAATAAGCACACCACCAATCCACATCCAACGAACAAACGGTTTATGATAAATGCGAAGTGACCATGCACCTTGGCTCAACTGCTCACCTAACGCTAAGTATAAATCACGTGTAAAGCCTGCATCTATTGCCGCCTCGGTCATAAACTGCATACCAATATCATACTTACGCTTTTCGGCGTGTAAGCGTGTTACTAGCTCATTGTTTTTAAGCACCGATACAACACCAGCATGACCACTGTAGTTCGGCCCGCGAATAGTTTTAACACCATCAAAGCGGTATTCATACTCGTTAAGCTGAACTGTGTCGCCTTGTTTCATCGATACGTCACGCTCAACTGAATATGCTGATGTAAGCGTTACACCTGCAATAACAAACGAAATACCAATATGCCCAAGCACCATAGCCCAGTAACTTACACCTAAGCGTTTTAAACCTTCTTTTAAGGTGCCGTGTACAGCAGATTTAGTATAAATGTCGATCCCAGTTGATATTGCAATCCAAACCGCAAGCGTAGTGGCTAGTAGCGTAAGTGGTTTTACTAAATCGTAACTTGAAAACAACCAAGCACAGGTAATCACTACACTGGCTAATACGCCCATTAATATTTTGTTTTGTAAGAAAGCCCATTTATTTTGCTTCCAGCGTAAAAATGGCCCTATCCCCATCAAAATAGCAAACGGCACTAAAATTATTGCAAACATCTTATTAAAAAACGGTTCGCCAATAGAAATACTGCCCAAGCCCATTTCTTTATGAACCATAGGTAATAAAGTACCCAGCAATACGATTAATGTAGCAACTACTAAAAATATATTATTGAGCCATAACGCCACTTCGCGTGATACAAACTTGTATCGACCTTCACTATGTACTTGCGATACACGCAGTGCATATAACGCTAAGCCACCACCTACAACTATGCCTAAAAAGGCGAGTATAAATAAGCCTCTATCAGGGTCTGTTGCAAAAGCATGTACCGATACAATAATACCCGAGCGCACAATAAATGTGCCTAATAAGCTCAATGAAAATGCTGCTATAGCAAGTAATACGGTCCACGATTTAAACACACCGCGTTTTTCAGTTACGCTTAACGAGTGCAGTAATGCGGTCGCAACAAGCCATGGCATTAATGATGCGTTTTCTACTGGATCCCAAAACCACCAGCCACCCCAGCCAAGTTCTGAGTATGCCCACCAGCTACCAATTGTAATACCTAGTGTTAAAAAGCCCCACGCAGTCATTGTCCAAGGACGTGACCATTTAGCCCACGTGTTATCAAGCTTGCCAGTTAATAGCGCAGCAATAGCAAAAGAGAAAGCAACTGATAGCCCTACATAACCCATGTAGAGTAATGGCGGGTGAATAATCATGCCCGGATCTTGAAGTAACGGATTTAAATCACGCCCTTCTACCGGGAAATAAGGAAGTAGGCGCTCAAACGGGCTTGAAAGTAGTAAGGTGTACATCATAAAACCTACACCTAAAAAACCAAGTACGCCCAATACTCGGGCACGTAGCACCCAAGGGAGTGATTTAGAACGCGCAGCAACAACGGCAGTCCAACCAGCTTGCATTACTAACCACAGTAAAATAGCGCCTTCATGGCCGCCCCATGTAGAGGTGATTTTGTAATACCAAGGTAGCGTACTACTTGAATGATATGCCACATACGATACGGTAAAATCATCCGTTACACTGGCGTAAATAAGTGCTGCAAAAGAGATTAAAACAAAAGCGAATTGCCCAATTGCTAAAGAGGGAGCTGCACGCATTAATCGAAGATTACCGGTATGCGCGCCCCAAAGAGGAAAAATACACAGTAAAACGCTTAGCACCATGGCAAGCGTTAAAGAAAAATAACCAATTTCTGGGATCATAGCTAATTACCACTATCTAAGTTGTATTTTGGTTTTTCGTGCTTAATACCTTTAACTGCCTCTGCAACTTCTGCTGGCATATATTCTTCGTCATGCTTTGCAAGCACTTCAAATGCTTCAATAACATTAGGTTCGATTAATACGCCCTGCGCTACAATGCCTTGCCCCTCACGAAACAAGTCTGGCAATATGCCTTGATAACGCACGGTCACTAATGGACCTGTATCAATTAGCTTAAAGCTTACTTGTAAGCTCTGTTCATTACGCTCAACCGTGCCTGGTACAACCATGCCACCAATACGTAGCTTTTGGCCAATGAATGGTTTTTCTTTATTAGGCCCTTTGCCATCAATAAGTTCGCTTGGCGTATAAAAAAGATTAATATTTTCTTGAAGTGCATAAAGCACTAAACCAATTGATCCACCAATACCAAACAGTACGGCAATAATTACCAATAGGCGCTTTTTACGTCTTGGATTCATGAGGCTTGTTCCTGTTTAGCTTTTTTAATTCGCGCTTCACGTATTATTTGTTGCTCAACTGAAGCCATAATACGTTTGGTATCTCTTAAAGAGTTCACTAAAATACCGAGTAAAATAAGAGCGCATGTACCAAAAGAAAGCCAGATATAAAACCCATAGCCTCCCATTGCAATAAAATCAGAAAAAGAGTCAAACTGCATAATTACCCCTTATTTAACAACAAACGCACCCACGGTCGGTGCTTTTCGCGTTGTAAAATTTCATTTTTAAGACGAATTAAAGTCACTGTTCCTACAAAAGCAGCAAAGGCTAAAATATTAACCATAAGTGGCCAAAACATACTTGGGTCTATTGCTTTAGTGTCTAGTTTTGTAATGCTTGCGCCTTGGTGTAGCGTATTCCACCACTCAACTGAGTAATGAATAATAGGTAAATTGATTACGCCCACAATCGCTAAAATGGAAGCCGCACGCCCTGCTGACTTCTTATCTTCAAATGCATGGTAAAGCGAAAGCACGCCAAGATATAAAAATAATAAAATAAGTTCAGACGTTAAACGCGCATCCCATACCCACCAAGCACCCCACATAGGTTTACCCCATGCAGCGCCAGTAATAAGCGCTATAGCTGTAATACAAGCACCAACAGGCGCTATAGCAATAACGGCAAGTTCGGCATTTCGTAGTTGCCATACAAGTGCAACAACAGCTGCAATAGCCATTGATGAGTAAGCCCCCATAGACAAAATGGCAGAAGGAACATGAATAAAAATGATACGGTAGCTGTCTTTTTGTTGGTAATCGGCAGGTGCAAAACCAAGCCCCCATACCCATCCAACAATCATACTAACTACAGTAACTACGGCAAAATAAGGCAGTAACGTATTGCATAACTGGTATGCACGCTCTGCTTTAGCATAGGGATGTAACCACTTCCACATTAACTTACACTCACTTTTAAAGCTGACGATATGGCAATTGGTGCGCTAATAATAGCAATAAGTAACATTGCACCAAGGATGGCAAGCTGCCCGCTATAATCCAGCGACATAGAGCTGGTATCGATAGCCGACGTTGCAAAAATCAAAACAGGAATATACAAAGGCAGTACGAGTAAACTCATCAAAATACCCCCTTTTTGTAATCCCACAGTAAGCCCTGCGCCTATTGCGCCAATAAAGCTCAATAGTGGAGTGCCTAATAATAATGTTAAAACAGTCGCTGTTAACGCCGTACTTTCTAGGTTTAACAACAATGCAAATAGCGGCGTCATTAATACAAGCGGTAAACCTGTTACCACCCAGTGAGCAGCCACTTTAGCAAGTACGGTTAACGATAACGGGTAAGACGATGCAATTAACTGCTCCAATGAGCCATCATTAAAATCATCTCTAAACAGTTTATCCAAGCCCAGCATGGTAGAAAGTAATGCGGCAACCCAAATAATTCCCGGTGCCATTCTCGCTAGTAAACCAGGCTCAGGCCCGATTGCTAACGGAAATAATGAAATTACAATTAAGAAGAACAAAATAGGATTTACAATTTCAGCGCGCTGGCGAAACGCAAGTTTTACATCTTTGGTAAATACCGCACTAAATAGCAACCAATAAGAATGTTGACGAGTCATTAGTGACGATACTCCAGTGTAACCGTTTGCAAGTTACTAAAATGGGTCGTTAAGTCTTGGTGAGTCGTTAATAAAATAGCACCACCGCTTTGTAAGTGTTCAGTAAATCGCTGCTGCAAAAAAGCAACACCGCTTTTATCAAGCGCGGTAAATGGCTCATCAAGTACCCATAATTTAGAATCACTTAACCAAAGCCTAACCAAAGCTACACGTCTTTGTTGTCCAGCAGATAACATTCTAACCGGTACATCTTCAAGTCCAACAAGGCCAAGTTGCGCTAAAATGGGATACAAGTCAGGCTGATTTATGTAGCCATTAATTTGTAACCAATGACGAACATTTTCAACTGCACTAAGCTGAGTATTTACACCTGTTTTGTGGCCTATAAAGAGTAGCTCTCTGGCATACTCTTCGTAATACTTAGATATAGGCTGTTCTTGAAATAAAACAGCCCCTTCATCAGGCACAGAAAAGCCTGCGATAATACGCAATAGCGATGTTTTACCAGCCCCATTAGGACCCGCTAATTGCATGATTTGACCGCTATTAAGGCTAAAATTAAGATCCGCAAACAAACAACGATCTTGCTTGATGCAGGTGACGGACTTAATGTGTAACAAGATGACGATTCTCTCTGCCAAAAATTAGGCGTTAGTCTACCATAATGATAGGGTAATACGAATATTGCTTTAAAATCGATTCACTTAAAATAGAGAAAACTTGATTTAAAATAATGAATACGCCAACGCAAATAACATTATCTAATTCATTGGTTATCAATCAATCGACAAACCCTCAAACCAATGAGTTATCGCAATTACCTAATGAGGTACTTGCGGCTAAAAACATTCAATTTTCGAAAGACTCGATTACGCTTGATGTATTTATTGATAAACATTGGCAGACATTAAGACTTGGCACTACAAGCGCACCTCAAAATTTACAAAAAATAGCCAGTGCTAACATACAACTTAGTCCCGATGGCAAACAGCTCAACATCACGCCAAACACTACAACCCTTACTTTAAATCAACCAGTACAATTACAGCGTTTATTAAATTATGTAAGCACGGGCACTGAGGTACAAAGCAAACCAATGGATTTACAAGTGGTTATGTCCCCTACCCCAAAATTAGTAATTGATAAACTTAACGCCAGTATTGCCATAAATAAAGACGTAGCGCAGTTACTTTTAACCGAGCAGCCTTTAAAAGTAGTTGTTAGCACTACTAACAAAGGCGCACAGCTTAATGTTATTAATCGTTTTGCTGATACGGTTCATACGCAACCACTTAGCCAAACTAAACTTACTAAATTACTCGTGGCCTTATTACCTAGTGCGCAACTTCAAGCAACACCTAAACTAGCTATTTTGACTCATCCTCAAAAGTCAGGTTCGTTTACAACGCCTATTACTAATCAACAAGTTAGTGAACTACCCAACACCCCCATTAAAGTAAATTTAGTAAATCAGGCTGATAAATTACTTATTAAAACCGCTACTAATAATATAAAAGTAACGCTTAATAACTCATTTTCTAAACCGTTTAACGAGATACTTTTAGCTCAAAAAAGCAGTGTCCCTGAAATACATTTTTCTGCGTCCACTATTAAAGCAAGCCCACTGCTTACACCTGATAGCCCAATAAAGTCGTGGCTACAAAATAGCTTTAGTGATTTAAAAACGCGAATTAATGATGCAGTTAAATATTTTGAAAGTAAGCCCTTTGCAGCAGCAAATAAATCTGAGTTAATGCCGCCGTCTGGATCATCTGCGATACAAAGGCCGAGCTTAGTTATGCAATTAACAGTATCACCGTTAAATAGAGTTAACATTACCCAAAATGTAAGTACTGCGTTAAATAGTAATACGAGCAATACTTTACCAGAGCACTTTTCAAGACTTCCGCCACTTGTACAATTAACTCAGCAAATAAAAGGAAGTGTTAGTGTTTGGCAATCATCTACAAATATAACAACAGCTAACACGCCAACGCCAACGCCAAATAATATTACTCAAAACGAAGTGGCGAGCGCTAAGCCAAGTAATTTAAACGCGAGTCAATTGAGTGCTCTGAATATTAGTACTAACAGTAAAGTTGATACGTTAATTAAGCCTACAAGTGAAATTGTTACTAAAGGGCAAATAACCTCTTCAGTGCAACCAGTAATAAACGGCAACAATCAAAACAGTGCAAACTCAGCCTCGATTAAAAACATGCTCCCATTAGCAGAGCCGTTATCTAATATTGCCTCTCGTAGTCAAATGCTACAACCAATAGAAGCAAAGCTATTAAGCACACTATTAAAGCTTCCTGATACCACAATCCCTACGGATAGAGTAGCTGGTAACAAACAGCTTTTAAGTAGTCAAATTACTGACATTACAAATAGAGCAACAAAAGAAACGCCCGATTTAACTCGCTTAATTAACCAAGCATTTAATCGCATGGTCTCAAGTAATAATATTAACCCTGCGACCATACGGCGTGAAGTATTAGCCACCTTACAACCATCTCAATTAACGGGTGATATACTACAAAGTAGCTTCACTAAAGGACTTGAACAAGTTGCAGTGAGTATTTTAGCAGCCCCTATAATTAGCCAATCAGTAACACCGATAAGCTTTAATAACCAAACTGGCTTAGATGCACTTTTACAAGTACTCATACCTACTTTTAAAACAGGAAACGCGGGAGCAAAAATACTTGAGCAACTGCAGCAAGCTCAAGTTCAAGCATTGGCTAGCGAAATCGTACAAGTTAAAAACACACTTACCCAAGTAAGTGTTTCAACACCAAATCAACAACCAGACACAAACCCGCTTGCGCAATTTTTATTACCAATGAAATTGCCGCCTGAGGCCGCCCAAACAGAAATAACATTGGGACAATATAAAAAGCCAAGCGCAGATAAATTAGAAGATAAAAATGTATGGTTTGTCAGGTTAAACTTTGATTATGCACAGATTGGGCAGTTACAGATTACCGCTGAGTTAATGGATAAAGCACTCGATTGCCAGCTATTAGCCTCAAGCCAAGAAGTAAGCGCAATTGCTCACCCTCACTTAGATAATTTAAGATCCAAACTAGCTAAGCATGGTTTACAGGTTGGAGAGCTCAACTTAAAGCGAGGTGATGCAAATAATCAGGCGTTTTATAAATCTCATGCAATTATTAATATTAAGGTTTAGTAATGAGTGATACACCTATTAATAAGTCAGCCATTGGGCTTTTATACGAAGCTGGCAACACCCCCACTGTAAGCGTAAAAGGGTTTGGTGAGTTAGCTGACGAAATAATTGCAGCGGCAAAATTAAAAGGAATTATGATCCACGAAGATGCAGCGCTTGCTAAAACGTTGTCGCATTTAAGCTTAGGGGAAGAAATCCCTAAAGAGCTTTATTATGTAATTGCAGAGCTTATTGCGTTTTCGTATGTATTAAGAGGTCAATTTCCGCCAGGCTGGCAAGACTTTCAAGGTAAGTTAAATATTAAAGCGTGAGATTATTTACACGCTTATAACTAAAAAGGCGCTAAGCGCCTTTTTGTTTATGTAGTGAAAATAGTAATTCGGCTTCTGCTCGCGGTAATTCGCATTCGCGTATCACCTCATCGAGGTCCGCACCTAACTCAACCATTTTTACTGCACGAGAGTAAATTTTAGCATCAGGGTCATCGTATTTTTGCGCAGCTTGTTGTTGTATTAAATCTTGATTTTGTTGCTCAACCTCAAGCACTCGCTTACCAATACTTAAAAGCCCTGTTCTAAGCTCTGAAATTTCACTTCGCAAAATATGAGTTTGCTCTGAGCTATCTTTAAGCTGCTGTAATACAGCATTAATTTCATTCACTTGTTTGTTTTTTAATGCAATTATTAGCGCAAGCGATATAAGACCTACCGCTAACGCTGATATAGCTATACTAAGTAACAGCATAATTTATTTGGTAAAGCTTATATATCGCTTAACTCATCCCATTCATCATCGCTGAGTAACTTGTTTAAATCGACTAAAATCAGTAGCTCATTATCACGATTACAAACGCCTTGAATAAACTTAGCACTTTCTTCAGTACCAACATTTGGTGCACTATCGATTTCAGAGCTGCGTAAATAAACGACTTCAGATACGCTGTCGGCTAAAATGCCGATAACTTGTTCTTCAGCTTCAATAATTAATATACGAGAATTATCGGTTGCATCAGCAGCTAACAAACCAAAACGTGCACGAGTATCAATAACAGTTACAACGTT
Organism: Pseudoalteromonas sp. NZS37; assembly: GCF_015864265.1. Lineage (NCBI taxonomy): Bacteria > Pseudomonadati > Pseudomonadota > Gammaproteobacteria > Alteromonadales > Pseudoalteromonadaceae > Pseudoalteromonas > Pseudoalteromonas sp. NZS37. Next base: position 90,046 of record NZ_JADYXL010000001.1, read on the forward strand.
ACCGCGTAAGTTAATAATACCAATAACGTAAGAAGGTGCACCTGGTACAGGGGCTATCTCTGTATAACGAAGTATTTCTTGTACTTGCATTACATTTACGCCGTAGGTTTCTTCCTCTAGCTTAAACGTAACCCACTGTAAAATTTCATCATTATTATCTGCGTTTTTATTTGCTGACAGTAATTTATCTTGATTCATGCTATTACCCCGTAATGGTCATTACTACTGACGGCTATCTAAGCCTTTCTCTAATAATATATTTAAATTATCTACATCTATTAAAGCACACATTTTTTCTTTTATAACACCAGCAAGCCATGGGCGCTTACTTTTATTTGTACGCCATTTTACATCTTCTTTACTCAATGTAATGTTATTTATCAACTTTTCAGCTAATAAGCCCCACTGGCTATCACCTAAGGTAATTAAATACTGATAATCTAAAGACGCCTCTAATTTATCATCATACTTTTCTGGCATTACCCAACGAGCAGTATCAACAACATTAAGCTTTTCTTCTCTGTTGAGCATAACGCCTTTAAACCACTTTGGCTTACCAAATAAATGATTTACTTCACCTAATTGATGTATACCGCCTAATGCTTTTAATGGCACAGCCAATGTTAAACCAGCAACTTCAAAAAATAATGCCTGAAATTCACCATCAAAATAGTCAGATTGGCTAGTGGTTACAATCTGTGGTTCTGGTTCTTCTGTAATCGTACTTATCGGCTCTATTACTTCATCGTCAATGGCTTTATTAACTTTTGCGGCTTCAAATATCGGTTCAACTATTGGCTTAATTTCAGAATTAAGTAAGTCTTGATCAAATATTTTTTCTGCCGCTTTTATCTGTTCTTTTGGTTTTAAATGAATATGTTCTTGCTGCGAGTCGTGTGGCATTTGCTCAAGTAATTTTGCGACTGGCTCAAGGTTATCTACAGGCTCGTCTTCACATAACAAAGCCCCTAGGTATTGTTTCATTACTTTTTCATTAGCAAATAATTGCTTACTCATTCATTAACCTTGTTCAATTAAATATTCTAGCAGTGCTTTATATGCGTATACACCACGCGAACGAGGACAATACTCTACAGGCACTTTTTGCGCAAAGCTTGCATCTCTAAATTTAGTATCTACCGGTATCACACCTGGCCAGACTTTATCACCATATGTACTTTGCAGTGTTTTATATGCTTCTAACGATGCTTTAGTACGTTTATCATACATAGTAGGGATTATAGTATATTGATAATCTTTCGCTTGAGAGGTTTGCATTAATTCCATAGTGCGCATCATTCTATCAAGCCCTTTCAGTGCTAAAAATTCCGTTTGCACTGGCACTAAAATTCGCTCACTTGCTGCAAGCGCATTAACCATTAACACCCCTAAAACTGGGGGGCAATCTAAAATGGCATAATCGTAATGTTCACTGATTTTTGCAAGCGCTTTTTTTAGTATTAATCCCATACCTGTTTTATTACCCATGCTTCTATCAAGCGTGGCTATCGCCATTGTTGCGGGTAAAATATCTAGGTTTTCAAGTGTTGATGGGCATAAAGCTTGAAGTATCTCTTCACTTTGCATGCTCGTGCCACGCGCAAAAATATCATATACGCTGACTTCCAAATCTTCTGAGTCAATGCCAAAGTAATAAGTGAGTGATGCATGAGGATCTGTATCAATAAGCAACACACGCTTACCCTGCAAAGCTAAAATACCAGCAAGGCTCACTGCTGTTGTTGTTTTACCAACACCACCTTTTTGATTTGCGACAGTCCAAATCTTCACATTACATCCTAATTACTGTTCATTGCGCGTTGTTATGCGAATACCACCATGAGGCAAACGAATTATTTTTATTGTATCGTCATCTGAAGGGAGCTCAATTTCAGGCTCTGCCACTACTGGCTTGACGGCCTGTTCATCACCTTTAATGTCTTGTATTGGCGGTAAACCATACTTAGAAAGTGCAATAACAACTTTACGATTTTCTGCTCGCCCTTGTTCTGTATCGTTACTTACAAAAGGTGAATATTGACCATAACCTTCTATCGCCATTCTGGCAGAATTAATACCTAATGCTTCCAACTCTACTAAAATAGATGTTGCTCTAGCAACCGAGAGTTCCCAATTTGAGCGAAATATTTCATTGCGAATACTTTCATCATCAGTATAGCCACGCACCCTAATATAGTTATCTACTGGAGCAATAATATCTTTAACAATTTTGACGACTTGCTTTGCCCTAGAGTGTGCAACTGAGCTACCACTTGAAAATAACATACCTGAGCTTAGCTCTATAATCAGCCAATCTTGATTAAGCTCTAAACTGGCTTCTCCATCACGAATTTCATCAATAAGCGCTGACTGCAGCTTAGCAAGTAAGCTATCGAGTGGTTTTCCTAAATATTTTTGTTGTATGTTACTTGTATCACTTTGACCGTCGAGTAACTCTGGACCTTGTTCTTCTTTTAAAATACTTTCACCATAAAGAACTTCTTGTTCAGGTGTCACTCTATCAGTCAATATTCCATTACCATTGACGCCCTCACCTTGCTGGGAGTGCTGGCGGGCAGATTTATCAAAAACGTGTTCAAGGGAGTCTGACAATATTTGAAATTGTTCTTCTTTGTTGATCGCTATCGCATACAGCACCACAAAAAAAGCAAACATAATGGTCATGTAATCGGCATACGATACAAGCCAACGCTCTGTATGTTGACTTTTAGGAGCAGAGTGACGAAGTCGTCGGCGTAGCATGTTATTCGTCCACTAAATTAGGACGCTCTACACGGTAGGCTTCAAGCTTTAATTCTATATTTACTGGGCTTTCGCCAACGCTTATCGCAATCACACCTTCGGCAAGCATTTCATGGTAAAGCATTTTTTGCTCTACACGCTGTTTTAACTTATTTGCCATAGGTAAAAACAATAAATTAGCTAAACCAACACCATAAATGGTCGCGATAAATGCCGTTGCAACGCCTGCACCAAGCATTTGTGGGTCGGTAATAAACGACATTGCCTGTATTAAACCAAGCACAGCACCTAAAATACCAATGGTAGGACTGTAGCCCCCCATCGCTTCATAAACACGTGCGGCTTCAAGCAAGCGATCGCGTTCTAGCAGTAAATCAATTTCAAGCGTGTCACGTAGTTTTTGCTCTGAGCAGCCATCTACAAGCAAGCTTAAACCTTTTGCTGCATATGCATCTGGGTGAGCTAGCGCTTCGTTTTCAAGCGCTAAGTAACCTTCTTGACGTGCCTTATGAGACCATCGCTTAACTTGCTCTATTGCATCTTCAATATCATATTGTGGCGCAACAAAAACCCAAGAGCTCATATTTAGCATTTTTTTAAAGGTACTTGCTGATGTTTGCAACATAACAGCACCAAGCGTGCCGCCTAATACAATAATAAGGGCAGGACCATTAAATAAAGCAGAAACAACGCCGCCTTCTAAAGAGTAACCTAAACCTATTGCACCAAGTGCTACAAATAGTCCAAATATTGAGAGTTTATCCACAACCTACCTCTCTCTTGATACGTGCTGCAACATCGCTTAATGCTAAACTTTCACTCGAAAGCCCCGCATTAGCAATGGCTTGAGGCATTCCATAAACAACACAGCTTTTTTCATCCTGTGCCCAAATGGTTGCACCCGTTTGTTTTAACATTCTTGCACCGTCACGTCCATCAGCGCCCATGCCTGTTAAAACGATAGCAAGCACATCGCCTTGATACGTTTTTGCTGCACTGGCAAAAGTTACATCTACACTCGGTTTATAACTTATTCTCTCGCTATGATCTTCAAATACGCGCAGAGTTCTATTTGCACCACGCCCTTCTACCATCATCTGCTGTCCGCCAGGCGCTAGATAAGCAGTTCCTGGTTGTAAGCGGTCACCTTGTTGCGCTTCTTTCACTTTTATTTGGCACAGACCATTTAAACGTGCCGCAAATGCAGGTGTAAAAGCCGCAGGCATATGCTGAATAAGCAAAATAGGGTGAGGGAAATTAGCTGGCAATTGAGTCAGTATAGTTTGTAGTGCAACAGGGCCACCTGTAGAAGTGCCAATAGCTACAAGCTGGTATTGCTTTCCACTTGCTCGCATTGAGGCAACATTAGAACCTGACGGTGTTGTAGGTGCTGCTCTTTGAAAGCTTCTATCGGGTTGTTTTATCGAAGGCGTTAGTGTGTTTGTTCTTTGCGAAAGTGAGCTTGTTATCGGTTTACTTGATATTACTGGCTTAGGTGGTGTTGCAGCTTTAAACGTTCGCGGTAAACGTCTTCGCCCTATATCTTTCACTTTATTTTGTAAAAGCTTTATAGCGTCTTCATTATTGCGAGCGATGTCTTCAAATTTTTTCGGTAAAAAATCCATTGCTCCAGCATCTAGCGCATCAAACGTTGCTGTTGCGCCATCACGTGTTAGTGATGAAAACATTAAGATAGGCGTTGGATTACTCGCCATTATCTCTTTAACTGCGCTAATACCATCAAGCACAGGCATTTCGACATCCATAGTTATCATATCTGGACGTAGCTGAGCTGCTTTTTCAACAGCTTCTCTGCCATTCACAGCAAAGCCTATAACTTGTATGTCGCTATCTTGCTCGAGAATTTCGCTTACCCTGCGGCGAAAAAAGCTTGAATCATCAACAACTAAAACTTTAACGGCCATTTAGCTCTCTTATTAAATTTATGAGTAGGTATATATTAAATATATACCTACTTTATTATTAGCCTGCGTAATGTTTTAACATGTTTGGAACGTCTAAAATCAGTGCAATGCCACCATCCGAAGTTATTGTAGCACCTGCCATACCTGGTGTTCCTTGAAGTAACGCATCAAGCGGCTTAATTACAACTTCTTCTTGGCCAATTAATGAGTCAACAACAAAACCAATTTGCTGCGTACCAATTTGCACAATAACTACATGGCCTTTTGCTTTTCGCTGTGAGCGATCTGAGCCTTTAACTAACCAGTGCTCGAGGTAGAATAACGGTATTGCCTTCTTACGCACAATAATTGTTAATTGCCCATCAACCACATTTGTTTTCGTTAAATCTAAGTTGAATATTTCACTAACACCAGCAAGTGGTAACGCAAATGTTTGTGCGCCAACAATTACCATCAAGGTCGGTAATATGGCTAAGGTAAGTGGTACTTTTATCTCTAAAATGGTACCTACGCCTAACTCAGATTGAATACTTACAGAGCCGTTTAATTGGGTGATTTTAGTTTTCACCACATCCATTCCAACACCACGACCTGAAATATCAGATATCTCTTCTTTTGTAGAAAAGCCAGGTGCAAAAATGAGGTTGTATGCTTCAGTGTCAGAAAGTCGACTCGCTTGATCGTGGTCGAGTACGCCTTTACTAATTGCTATTTTTTTCAGTTTCTCAGCATCCATACCAGCGCCATCATCTTTAATGGTCAACAAAATATGGTCGCCTTCCTGAGACGCTGATAAAGTAACATTACCTGTTCTAGGCTTACCGGCAGCCTCACGAACAGCTGGCATTTCAATACCGTGGTCAACTGAGTTTCGAACTAAATGCACAAGCGGATCGGCTAGTGCTTCCACTAAGTTTTTATCTAAATCGGTTTCTTCACCTACAAGTTGTAAGTCAATGTCTTTGTTTAAGCTGCGTGCTAAATCGCGTACTACGCGAGGGAAACGACCAAATACCTTTTTAATTGGTTGCATTCGCGTTTGCATAACCGCGCCTTGAATATCAGCAGTCACTACATCTAAGTTAGAGATTGCTTTACCCATTGCTTCACTGTCTGAATTGGTCGCTAAACTAACCAAACGATTTCGCACAAGTACTAACTCACCAACCATATTCATAATTTGGTCAAGTCGTTTTGTATCTACGCGAACTGTCGTCTCTGCTGCTGGTGGCGCTGATTTTTTAGGCGTTGCTGGCGCTGCTTTAGCAACCGGTTTTTCTACCGGTTTAGAAGCGGGTGCTTTTACAGGTTCTGGTTTTTTTACAGGCACACTCGCTTTTGCAGCTGGTTTAGCTGGGATATTGGGCTGTTTCACAGCTGGAGTGCTTTCTATTGATTTAGGTGCAGTGCCTTTACCATGAAGTTCATCAAGAAGCGCTTCAAATTCATCATCACTAATTTCATCATCTGATGAATTAGCAGTATTTGACGCTGGTTTAGCTGGTTCTACAGGTGCTTTAACTACACTACTTTGCTCAGGTGCTTTACTGGCAACCTCACCAAAACTGCCAACTCCATGTAACTCGTCTAATAAGCTGTCAAATTCATCATCAGTAATATCACCATTAAAATCACTACTACTTGCTACTGGCTTTTCAACTGCAGGACCTTGTCCTTTACCGTGTAGTTCATCAAGTAAGTTTTCAAATTCATCTTCAGTGATTTCGTTTATTTCAGCATCACTAACCGAAGGAGTTCCGCTAAACATTTCATCAAATGCAAATGGATCTTCCTCATCAGCTATTGGCGTATCAACTACTTCATCAAGAGGTTGTTCAACGTCAGTTTCTGAAGCGACTCCGTTAAGCTCGGCTTCTGTTGGAGGTAGGCCCAAAATGTGGAGGGTTTGAAGTAACTCAGGATCTGCTGGTTCTGGCTTATCCCTATTTTGGATAGTCGCGAACATTTCATTAATGGTGTCGAGCGCTTGTAAAATAACATCCATTAACTCTGAATTGACCGTTCGCACGCCTTGACGTAGTAAATCAAATACGTTTTCAGCGCCGTGGCAAGCATCAACAAGTTCTGTCATAGCTAAAAAGCCTGCACCACCTTTTACAGTGTGAAAGCCTCTAAATATGGCATTTAGTAACTCGGTATCTTCTGGATTATTTTCCAGTTCAACTAACTGTTCAGATAAAAGCTCTAGGATTTCTCCTGCCTCTACAAGAAAGTCTTGTAAAATATCTTCATCGACTTCAAACATGCAGTTACTCTCCTCTTAGAAGCCCAAACTTGATAAAAGATCATCGACTTCATCTTGATCAGACACAACATCATTACGCGATTCTTTATCAATAATAGGGCCTTCAGGACCTGCTAAAGTTTGTGTGGCAACTGGTTCTTTTATTTTTTGTTGTTCTACTTTATTCGCTGTGTTGTCACTGTCATCTTGTTCAGCAAACGCTGTTAAAAGATGAAGTAAGCTTTCTTCTACTTCTCTAACAAGTTCTATAACACGGCGAATAACTTGACCTGTTAAGTCTTGATAGTCTTGAGCCATTAGTACATTTGTCATTAAGCTTTGAAGCTCATCCGTTTTATGATGAGAGTTATTCATAAACTTATCGATACTATGGCAAAGTTGTTTAAACTCACCAAGCTCAATCTCCCGGCTCATTAAACGATCCCATGTCGGTTTGATATGAGATATTTCATCTGCAAGTTGCTGAGCTATAGGTAAACTAGCCTCAACAGCATCCATTGTTTTATTAGCCGCATTTTCTGTCATTTCTATAACATAATTAAGCCGCTTTTTAGCATCTGGAATCGCATCTGTCGTTATGTTAGTTAAGCGAGTATCAAGCTCAAAGCTTTTAAGTGCTTCGTGCAGTTGACGAGTCAACTTCCCAACTTCAGCAAATAATTTAGACTGCTCTTGCGAAGCTGTCTCTAAAATCAACTGATTAGCTTTATCTTGCTCATCGTTTTCTAAATAAATGACGAGTTGACGAGCTTGTTCTAACGTTATTTGAGGCGCAGCTGGTGCTGACATAAGCCTCTCCCCCATCATTAGCCTAAGCGTTCAAATACTTTTTCTAATTTAGTTTTTAATGTTCCAGCCGTAAATGGCTTAACAATATAACCATTAACGCCAGCTTGCGCTGCAGCTATTATTTGTTCTTTTTTAGCCTCTGCCGTTACCATCAGTACAGGGATATGTTTTAACTTATCATCTGCACGAATTGCTCTTAAAAGGTCAATACCTTGCATTCCCGGCATATTCCAATCTGTAACCACAAAATCAAACACTTGATTTTGTAACATAGGCAAAGCTGTAGACCCGTCATCAGCTTCTTGAACGTTAGTGAAACCTAAGTCACGTAATAGGTTTTTTATAATTCGTCTCATCGTTGAAAAATCATCAACTACAAGAATTTTCATGTTTTTATCCAAAACATCCCCCAGTGAGGTATTAACCTTAGTTTACTTACTACTAGTTTATCCAGTCATTGATTTTAGCTTTAAGCTTAATCATCGCCTGACCATGTATCTGACTTACACGCGATTCGCTTACATCGAGTATATGTCCTATTTCTTTTAAATTCATTTCATCGTTATAGTATAAAGAAAGTACCATCGCATCACGCTCTGGTAATGACTTTATTGCATTTAGCAAAGACTCATTAAACCGATCATTTTTAACATTATTAAAAGGTTTGTCTAGCGCTAAATCTTGGCCTACGGGAGTAATAACATCCTCATCTACACCAAGGTCTTCTATGCCTAATACTTTACTGGTATTAACATCATTTAAAATATGATGGTACTCATTGAGTGAAATTTCAAGTTTTTCAGCAACTTCTGTATCTGTTGGTTCGCGATTCAGACTGCTTTCGAGCCCAGTAATTGCCTCTGCAACTTGTCGGCTTTTACGGTGTACTGAACGAGGAGCCCAATCACCACGGCGCATTTCATCAAGCATAGCCCCGCGAATACGAATACCGGCAAAGGTTTCAAAGCTTGCGCCTTTTGTTGCATCAAAGTTTTTTGAAGCTTCTATTAAACCTATCATTCCTGATTGAATTAAATCATCAAGCTGAACGCTAGGTGGTAATCGAGCAATTAGATGACATGCCACTTTTTTAACAAGTGATGCATGTTTCTCAACAATCACATTTAAGTTTTGTGTTGATTGATATCCCATAGCTCTATTCACCAATGTTGTCATAATTAGCCGTTTACTAGTTTCTCAATGAAAAACTCTAAATGCCCAGATGGTTGATTTGGTATTGGCCATTTAACTGCTTTTGTCGCCAGCGCTTTAAACGCGAGAGCGGCTGGCGAACTTGGAAAGAGCTCAACAATCACCTTTTGGCGACGTGTTGCTTTGCGCATATTTTCGTCATAAGGAACCGTTGCTACTAGCTCCATTGAAACATCTAAAAAGCGATCGGTAACTTTAGATAGTTTTGCAAATAATTCAGTGCCTTCACGCATACTGCGCACCATATTGGCAACAATTTTGAACTTATAAACACCGTGCTCGCGGCTTAATACTTTAATAAGTGCGTAAGCATCGGTTATTGATGTTGGTTCATCGCACACTACAACCATTACATCTTGTGCTGCTCGTGAGAAGCTTAGCACCATGTCTGAAATACCAGCGGCTGTATCTACAATTAAAATATCAAATTCGGTATTCAATTCGCTAAATGCACGAATTAGCCCGGCATGCTCAGATGGCGATAGTTCAACCATACTTTGCGAGCCCGATGTAGCGGGTACAATTTTAATACCAGCAGGGCCTTCAACTAAAATCTCGTCAAGCTCACATTCACCTGACAAAACGTGTGATAAATTGCGCTCTACACGTAAACCAAGCATCACATCACAGTTTGCTAAACCTAAGTCAGCATCCAGCACTAATACTCTATTACCTTGTTGCCCTAGTGCAATAGCAGTATTTAGAGAAACATTTGTTTTCCCTACCCCACCTTTACCACCGGTTACAGCGATAACTTTTACGCCGTTGTTATTGTTTTGACTCATTTTGCGCAGGCCGCTTGCTTGATCTAATACTGTGTTAATCATACATCCCTACTGTACTTGGCGCCACTGCTTGGTGCCTTGAATGTTGTGCTTTTGTTCTTTTTAAATATAACTGCTCAGCCTTTTTCACTAGTTTTTCAGCATTTGCAACACGAATATCTTCTGGCACTCGTTGACCGTTAGTAAGATACCCTATTGGAAGGCGATTTTGAATCGCAATACTAATAATCTCACCCAAACTTAATGATTCATCTAACTTAGTGAAAATACAACCACTTAACTGTACTTTTTTAAAGTGACGTACTGTTTCTTGTAATACATTAATTTGTGCCGTTGCGCTTAGTACTAAGTAGCTGCGAATATCCACACGTTGGTTACGCATTAACGTGTTTAACTGCTCAGTTAAACGTAAATCTCGCTGACTCATACCTGCTGTATCAATTAATACTAGACGTTTATTTCGTAAATGATATAAAACTTCAGCTAATTCATTAGCATCTTTAACTTGCTTTACACCACAACCAATAATACGGCCGTAAGTAGCAAGCTGTTCATAAGCACCAATTCTGTATGTATCAGTAGTTATTAAGGCCACTTTATCAGCGCCATATTTTTGTGCGCCTAAAGCTGCAAGCTTAGCAACTGTTGTTGTTTTACCAACACCTGTTGGACCCACTAACGCATATACACCACCTTGGCGAAGTATTTCATTATTGGTTGTTTGCATTTGATCTTCGACCATCGTTAACAACGCTTTCCAACCTTGCTTACGAGATACATCATCAGGTACAAAACATGCCATTTGTTGCGCTACTTCTTTATCAATACCCATACCGACTAAGCGGTCAACCATGCAAGCGCGTGTTGGATCGCGACGCGCCATATCTTGCTGCATTAAGCCCGATACTTGATGCTCAAGCAATTGACGAATTGCGTTCATTTCTTCACGCATTGTTGTCATTTCTTCGCTTTCATTATTGGGTGTTTGTTGGCGAGCCGTTGCTGGACTATCTAAATCATCAAAGTCGCTGTCTAAATCATCAAAACCTAAGCTATCCGCTTGAGTTTGTGGACGAACTGGCGCTGCATTTTCAGGAGCAAACATATTTTTAGTACGCTGTTCCATAACTGGTTCTTGATAGTTATCGGTAGTATCAATACCTGATTGTGAAAACATTGATGCAAGTTCAGGGGAGCGAGGACGCGGTGATTGGCGCTCTAATAAAGCTTGTAGGCTGTCAGCCACTTTTGCCTGCGGCTCTGGTTTGGCACGCTGAGGCTCTGGTTTTACAAAATTATGCATACTTTGCTGTGGTGCTTGAGCACGCGGCTCTGCAGTACGTTGTGGTTGCGCTGCTACTTTAGGGGCTGCTTTGTCATAATCAACTGCCGCTACAATTTCTACACCGTTAGCCAGCTTCTTATTTGACATAATAACCGCATCAACACCTAGCTCATCTTTAACTTCTTTAAGTGCTGTGCGCATATCTTTAGCAAAAAAACGTTTAATTTTCATGATTCAACCCCTGTTAAAATCTTATTGTTGGCCTACAGAGCTAACAATCTTGATCTGTCTTTCGTCTGGTACCTCTTGATAAGACATCACTCTCAATCCTGGAATGGTGTACTTAACAAAACGAGATAACACAGTGCGTAACATTCCTGACGTTAGCAATATAGAAGGTTCACCGGCCATTTCTTGATTTTGATGCGCTTGTGTCAATGACACTTGAAGTCGCTCTGCAAGTCCAGGCTCAATACCGGCACCTTCATCGCCTGCATTTTGTAATGACTGATGCAACATCTGTTCCAACTCAGGTGCCAAGGTTATGACAGGGATTTCTGATGACATACCAACCGCATCTTGAACAATTAACCTACGCAGAGAAATACGCACTGCAGCCGTTAATACATCAGGGTCTTGGCTACGCGGACCATACTCAACAAGGGTTTGAACAATTGAGCGCATATCGCGAATAGCTACACCTTCATTCAATAAATTTTGCAGTACTTTTACAATTGCAGTTAATGGCAACACATCAGGTACTAGTCCTTCTACTAAGCGAGGATGGCTTTTAGCAAGCATATCAAGCAGGTTTTGAACTTCTTCATGCCCTAGTAGCAACGCCGCACTGTTAGTTAATAACTGGCTAATATGAGTGGCGACTACCGTGGCTGAATCTACAACGGTATAACCTAGTGATTGCGCTTCATCTTTTTGATCAGGCTTGATCCATACTGCATCAAGGCCAAACGCAGGATCTTTAGTTTCAACCCCTTTAATTGGGCCAAATACTTGCCCTGGGTTAATTGCTAGCTCGTCGCCATGTTTAAGTTCGCTTTCACCGGTTGAAACACCCATTAGCGTTATTCTGTAAGCATTTGGATCAAGCTCTAAGTTATCGCGAATATGAACAGGTGGTACTAAAAAACCAAGTTCTTGAGAAAGCTTTTTACGTACACCTTTAATACGATTAAGTAACTCACCACCTTGAGATTGATCTACCAATGGAATTAATCTGTAACCTACTTCTAAGCCAATTACATCAACTTGTTGAACGTCATCCCAGCCAAGTTCTTTTTGCTCTTGTTTATTAGCAATACCCGTTGCAGCGCTTCCACCACTGGCGGCTTCTTCAGCTTCTGCTGCAGCGGCTTTTAACTTAGTTTGCTGTGTGTAGTAAGCTAAATAACCCAGTAACGCACCTAAGCTTAAAAAAGCAAAATGCGGCATACCAGGCACTAACCCCATGATGATCAAAATACCTGAAGCAATAAAGAGTGATTTTTCGTTACCTAGTTGTTTCTTAAATTGGTCACCCATATTGAGCGACTCATTTTGACGTGTTACAACAATCGCGGTACCAATTGAAAGCAGTAAAGAAGGGAGTTGAGCAACTAAGCCATCACCAATGGTAAGTAATGTATATACTTCCATTGCGTTGCCAAAACTCAAATTATGTTGAATCATACCGACAAATAAACCACCAACAATATTGATGATTAATATAACAATACCTGCAATGGCATCGCCTTTTACAAATTTACTCGCACCATCCATTGAGCCGTAAAAATCAGCTTCGCGAGTTACTTCCTCGCGGCGGTCACGCGCTTGCTCAGCACTGATAAAACCAGCGTTTAAATCGGCGTCGATTGCCATTTGTTTACCCGGCATTGCATCAAGGGTGAAACGTGCAGATACCTCAGAAATACGCCCAGCACCTTTGGTAATTACCACAAAGTTAATAATAATAAGGATTAAAAATACGACTAAACCAACTGCGTAGTTACCACCAATAACAACTGAGCCAAACGCTTCAATTACTTTACCGGCAGAATCACCACCATTATGACCTTCAAGTAATACAACTCGAGTGCTGGCAACGTTAAGCGCTAAACGCATAATCGTAGCGATTAGTAATACAGAGGGGAATATACCAAACTCAACCGGCTTCATCGTGTAAACAGTCACGAGTAAAACCACTAATGCGAGGGCAATATTAAAGGAGAAAAGAATATCGAGTAAAAATGGCGGTAACGGTAAAATCACCATTCCCAAGGCAGCAAGCACAAGTAAAGGAGTACCTACCCCTTTGGCATAGTCTTTTTTGTCTCTGTTAAGTTGTTGTAATACCGCTTTAAAACTCATAATTCTACAATTTCAAAAAATTGACACTACGTAGAATTAGCAATAACTATTCCAAGTTACTAAGTTAACGGTTTAATACTTGTAGGCATCGGGGATTGGGAGCTTGTTATTGAGCTTAGTTGGACGTTTACCGCGCCCTTTATTAAAGCGCTTAAGCTGAAATACATACGCTAAAACTTGCGCTACAGCAGTAAATAGCTGATCAGGTATTTGCTCTCCTACTTCAGCCGTATGGTAAAGCGCTCGGGTCAACATGGGGGATTCTAAAATAGGTACTTCGTTCCCTATTGCTACTTTTCTAATTTGCATCGCCATTTCATCAATACCTTTAGCAAGTACTATAGGCGCACCTGCGCGCTCTGTATCGTATTTTAATGCTACAGAGTAGTGAGTTGGGTTGGTAACAATAACATCAGCGTCAGGGACATCTTGCATCATACGGTTTTGCGACATTTGCCTTTGTGTTTGCCTAATACGCGCTTTTATTTGTGGGTCACCTTCAGAGTTTTTATACTCATCTTTAATCTCTTGCATTGTCATTTTAAGTTGTTTGTTATGGTTATAACTTTGAAATGGTGCATCAATAGCCGCAATAATAATTAAAGTGCACGAAAGACCTAAAAACATCCAGCCTAAAATCTCTAAGGCATGGATAATATTACCTGGTGCACTTTCTAAACTTAAATGCAGTATTTCATCAAAATAGGTATTAATTAAAAATATAGCAAAACTTGCAACCAAACCAAATTTTAAAAGTGACTTTACAAGCTCAATAGCCGCTTGCGGGCCAAACATACGTTTAAAGCCTTTCATTGGCGACATTTTACTTGCTTTAGGTGCAGCGGCTTCCCAGCTAAAATTAAAACCACCTAGTAACGTATTACCAATAAATGCAGCCAAAACTATAATTAATACAAACATAGCCATAGGAAACATTAAAGCGTCTGCAACCTCTCCCCATACGGCAAACATTTTAGTGGTATCAAAGGCTTCGTTGCGGTTTAAGCTAAGGGTTCGGCCCATTACATTGTATAAACCTTTGCCAATTTCTGGCCCATACATCAAAAGCGATATAGCCGAAAAAATAAGTACAAACATAGTACCTAGCTCTTTTGAGCGCGCTATTTGGCCTTTCTTTTTAGATTCTTCAAGCTTTTTGGATGTGGGTTCTTCTGTTTTTTCTTGTCCTGAGTCTTCAGACATGACTTTCTCCTAAGGTGAGCAACCAACTAAAGTACACATTAGCTCAACCATTTTTAACCATTGAAACTCAAACTGAGAAACAAAGTTACCTAGTGTCGCCCAAATAATAATAAGTCCCGCTACCAAGGTAAACGGAAAACCAATAGAGAAAATATTTAATTGCGGTGCTGCACGCGTCATAATACCAAACGACATATTAATAACGAGCATCGCGGTAAGCGGTGCAAGTGAGAGTACAAGTGCTGTAGTAAACATCCAGCCGCCCCAGGTCACTATGTCCCAGTAATGATCTACAGACCACCATGTGCCATCAATGGGTAGCACTTGAAAACTATGCACTACCATTTGAATCATCATTAAATGCCCGTTAAAAGCAAAAAATAACAAGGTGGCCAAAATAAGGAAAAACTGCCCCACAGCAGGCACACTCGCACCATTAGAAGGGTCAATAACCGAAGCAAAACCTAAACCGGTTTGCATCGCGAGTATTTGCCCTGCTAATACAAAAGTATTTAGTAAAAGTATAGATGCAAAACCAATAGCAACACCAATCAGCATTTGTTGAATAACGACTAAAATCATCTCAAACGAAAATAAATTAGTGAATGTAGCTGGGGGCAAAACAGGAACTACAACAAAAGTTACAACAACCGATAAACCCATTTTTATACGTGTAGGAACATTTTTAGCCCCCAAACCAGCCATAATCATAATCATTGAGCTAATGCGTACCAGCGGCAACAAAAAATCGCTCAACCATTGAATAACGACAGCAAAGGGGTATTCCACGTTTAACCTGCAATTTCAGGAATAAGTAATACTAGGCGAGTAAAAAAGTCCATTAGCTCTTGAGTAAGCCAATGCCCACCCACAATAAGCGCACTAATGGTAATTAATAAACGAGGTAAAAAGCTCAATGTTTGTTCATTGATAGACGTTGCAGCCTGAAACACGGCAACAACTAAACCAATAATTAAGCCTGGGACTACAATTGCAGACACCAGCTTAATAACTAAAAAAAGAGCGTCACTTAGGATATCAACAAAAATTTCCGGTTCCATGTTGTACTCCTATTGTTGGGTCATGTTAATGCTTTGCATACTAAGTCCCTAAACCAAAGCTTTTGGCTAAGGTACCCATCACTAAGCTCCAGCCGTCTACAAGTACAAATAACATAATTTTAAACGGTAAGGACACAATCATGGGTGAAAGCATCATCATACCCATCGCCATTAATACCGAGGCGACCACTAAATCAACAATTAAAAATGGGATAAAAAACATAAACCCTATTATAAATGCGGTTTGCAATTCGCTGGTTACAAAGGCGGGTATAAGCACTATTAACGGTGTGTCTTGCGGCGAATCTAGCTGATCATAACCGGCAATTTTAGCAAACGTTTCTAAGTCTTTGAGACGCACTTGAGAAAGCATAAAGGCTTTCATTGGCTCTTTAGCCAGCTCTAAAGCTTGTACTGAAGTAACCTGCTCATTTAAGTAAGGTTCTATAGCTCGCTCGTTTACCTGCTGATAAATAGGCGACATTATAAAAATACTTAGAAAAAGCGACATCCCTAATAACACTTGGTTCGACGGTGTTTGCTGCAAACCAATCGCTTGGCGCAAAATGGCGAGTACAACAATTATTCGTGTAAAGGAGGTCATCATAATTATGGCAGCCGGTATAAAACTCAGCGCCGTCATAATTGCTAAAACTTGTAACGTTACTGAGTAATCTTGTGTGCCATCAGCGTTTGTTGTAATAGTAAGCGCATCAATTCCTTCTGCGCTTACATTTGGTACAAACACCATGGCAAAAATAATAAGCAGCCACTTTGTCATAGGTTTAATTCTTTTTATTTTGGTTTGATTGCGGGTTTAAAAGTTTACCAAATCGTTTAGCTAATTCAGGTAGTTCTTTTTCACTTAATGGAGTTTCTAACTTGTGTAAGTAATTAATACTGTGGGGAGTTACACCAAGTAAATGCTGAGCATTATCTATCTCAACAACCATTAAACGCTCGCGAGAACCCAAAGGTAGACTTCTGACTACTTTAAATTCATCGCTGTTTGCTAAATTTGGATTAAGCTTTTTAACAAAAAATGCCAGCACAATAATTAGTACTAGCACCATTACAAGCGACAGCACCATAGAGAGTATATCTCCAGTAGGTGTTGCCACATCTGCTTTTGAAAAAACGGAACTCGTTAAAGCAACTAATAAGCTCATCGTAGTTTTTTGATCCGCTCTACTTGGCTTATCACGTCAGTTAAGCGAATACCAAACTTGTCGTTTACTACAACTACTTCACCATGGGCTATCAAAGTACCGTTAACTAGCACGTCTAGCGGCTCGCCCGCAACACGGTCAAGCTCAACAACAGAGCCTTGGTTAAGTTGCAATAAGTTACGAATATTAATTTTAGAGCGTCCTACTTCCATTGAAATAGTAACGGGGATATCTAAAATAGTGTCGAGTTTTCGTTTTTCATCGCCACTCATTTCGTGTTTTGAATCACTTAACTCATCAAGCTCTGCAACATGTGCTTCGCTACTATCATCTGGAGCTTCGGCTTCTGCTAATGCTGCTGCCCATTCATCCATTGTGTCTTGATCATCGCTCATACTTTTAACCTTTTAATCAATTACCAGTCTAAGTCTACACCGTCAGAGAGGTGTAAATCATCTTCTAGTTCTGCTAATTCTGCATCTGAGTCAATTTTCTTGCCGCCTTTGGTAAATACATGCAGCTCAGATTTAACTGAATCAGGTCGTTTAATTTTTTCACTAATTTGAAGCGCAACATTATCGCGAGAGCGACCCATTTTGGCTCTAAATGTAGGTAGTTCTTCAACAAACACGGTTATATGCTCAGGCATTTCAACCGGAATAATATCACCGGCTTTGAGTTCCATAATTTGTTTTAAGGTTAAATCAACTTCAAGTAACTGAGTTGATATTTCAACCTCTACATCCATTATTTCATCGCGAAGCGCTTTGCTCCAACGTAAATCAGTATCTTCAGTATCAGACTGAACACCCGCATCTAACAGCTCTCGAATTGGCTCAAGCATTGAATACGGAAGTGCAATATGAAAATCGCCACCGCCGCCATCGAGCTCAATATGGAAAGAACTAATAACCACAACCTCAGTTGGGCTTACAATATTAGCCATAGCTGGATTTACTTCAGAATCGAGGTATTCAAACGATACATCCATAACCGGTGCCCAAGCTTCTTTATAATCTTCAAAGATTATTTTAAGGAGCATTTGTACAATTCGGCGCTCTGTTGGGGTAAATTCTCGGCCTTCGATTTTTGCATGATAACGCCCGTCACCACCAAAAAAGTTATCTACCAAAATAAACACAAGTCGTGCTTCCATGGTAATCAGGCCAGTGCCTTTTAAAGGTCTAAAACGCACCATATTTAAACTGGTTGGAACAAATAGAGTATGAATATACTCGCCAAACTTAATCATTTGCACACCGTTAATAGACACCTCTGCGGTGCGGCGCATCATGTTAAATAGGCTAATTCGCATATGACGAGCAAAGCGTTCATTAACAATTTCCAGCGTCGGCATACGACCACGTACGATCCGATCTTGCGAAGAAAAATCGTACTGAAGCGTACTTCCTCCGCCATCTTCACCGTCGTGTATATCTTCCTCTTCAACGTCATCAACGCCATGTAATAGCGCATCAATTTCGTCTTGGGATAATAAATCGCTCACGCTAACCCCTTATTGCATCACAAAGCCGGTAAACAATACCCGCTCAATTACTTTGCTGCCTTCAACATCCATTAAAGCTTTTTGTACCTTTTCAAGTGCAGAAAAACGAAGTGTTTCTTTACCAGAGCTCGTACTTAACTCATCAGCTGTTGTAGTAGAAAACACACTTAATAGCGTCCCTTCTATTAGTGGAATGTGTTTTTTGGCTGTTTCTTCATTTACTTCGCCACGTACTAGTAACTGTACTTTAATTTGCACAATTCTGTCGCGACTTGAACCGGGAACGTTAAATACAAATGGGCGTGGCATTGACACATATAAAGCACTGCCTATTTCAGCTGAATCACCAACTGCAGCAGAGGGTGCATCTGCTGACATCGCAGTCTCTTCATCTAAGGTTTCAACTGGCGCATCCGAACCCGACATAAAAAAGTAACCTGCAGCACCGCCTACAATAAGTAGTACAGCTACTATGATTATTATTAGTTTCTTTTTGCTTTTACCGGTTTCTTCAATTTCTAAACTTGTTTCTTCAGCCATCATGATTCCTTTAATCGCAAAGGTACTTGCTTGTTTTAGTTATTATAATAGCAGCACTTAGGCATAGTAATCTATTGATGATGAAGTTTGTTGTCGAGAACTTTGTGCAGTGTTATTTGCTTGCTCGTCGTTTTCATCATTAACTGACTTATTATTAGCTAAATTACCTTGGGTTCCACTCTCACTTTGCTCAGCAGTTTCACCACCTGATTGCCCATAAGAAATAGTACTTTCACCAAGCTCTAATCCTTGTTGCGCTAACATTTCACGTAAGCGCGGCATTGATTGTTCAAGTGCTTCTTTGGCTTGCTGGTTTTGTACTACAAAGTTTATATGTGCTTGTTCTGCATCGCTACGAATACGTATTTGCATACTGCCCATTTCGGGAGGATCTAGGCGAATTTCTGCTTCTTTGTTATTAATGCTCAGCATTGAGCTAACGCGCTCTTGCAGTAATTTAGCTGCATCACTTTTAACAATATTAATTGCCTGCATTACACCAGGATCAATACTTACTTGCTTAACTTGCGATGTACTTTGTAATTGTTGAGTTTGTATTATTTGGGTATCAAGTAAGCTCTGCTCGTAACTTAATGAGTCGTATTGGCTTAATGTGCTCACTTGCTGAGTATTTAGAGCTGCTGTAATTTGCGTAAATACTTGTGCTACGCGTGCAGGAGTTTGTTCTGCAGTTATTTTTTTAAGGCCATCTTTTTGTAATTCTTCAAGTGATTTTAATAAATCATCACCCTTAGTTGAGGTTGTTACAGCTTTATTTAAATCAGCCCCTTCGTTTGTCGATGTCTTTAAGCTTAACTTTTGTGGATTATATACTGTATTAGGAGTCTCTGACGCCACAAACGTTTTTGAGTCGGTCTTAGCGGTATCGGCAAGTCCTATTTCAATTGAAGCTTTTAATTCATTAACTGTTTGCTTAAGCACTTCCAATTGCTCGCCTTTAGGCTGCTCTGCTTTAATATAAGCGTTTAATTGCGTTAATAAGCTTTGTTTTTCAGTTGTATTAAGTGAATTGATTTCTGCGCTAAAAGAGTGTTTTGTTACTGTGCTCTGCGTTTTTTCGTTATCAGTAATAAATTGCGCAAGCATTTGCTTAAGATTTGAAGTGCTACTAGTTGCGTTACTGGCTGAATCAGTATTTTCTAATACTTTAACTTGCGCGTTAAGTTGTGAGCGCTGCTCCGGCGTTAAACTAGCAATAACATTATTAGCTTTAATTAAGCTTGCATCTTTAGTCATTAACGTATCTATTGCTGCATTATTATCAGCTTCAGTTGCGACTAAAGAAGACTGAGTAACGCCCGCTTTGTCGGTGAGTGTTGGCAAAACTATATTATTTTCATCAGCAGACTTATTTTGTCCTATTTGCTCTTTAGAACTAATTAAGGTTGAGGCAACTTCAGGTTTTTCTAATATAGGGCCAATGCTGTCATCTGGCTTTTTATTTATAGAATTTAATGGCCCTTCAATAGCTTCAGCAACACCACTTTTACGATGCTTGAATTCATTTAATGGTAACGAATTTAAAGGTGGGGTGCTCAAGTTATCGCTTTTTGAATCAGTTAATTTAGCCGTTTTAGAGTCTACATTAGTGGCAATTGGATTTTGCACTACACTGGCTGTATTCGCTTCTTTAGCCGATACTTCATCACTTGTATTGGTGGATGCAATTATTGGTGTGCTTTGTAATTCTGTATTTTCTGATTCTGTATTCTCTACCTGTGTAGCTGCTAGCTCTGTATTTTCAGCTGTCTCAAAAGGCTTATTGACCGAAGTGCTCATTGCTTGTGCTGAATTAATTTGATCAAGCATCTCAACAGACACAAAAGTAACTTCGTCAGTTATTACTTCATCTAGCTTTACGCTCAGATTTTCATTTTCTTCTGGCTGTTTATGCTTAGGTATGGCAATAGAGTTTTCGGCATCGGGATTTTTATTGCCTTTAAGCAAAGGCTCCATAGAGTTATGCGCTTCGTTTAGCTGACTTAAAAATTCATCGCCTAAATTTTCTCCGCCATTAGCTAAGCTATTGTCTTTAAAAGCTAACAGTGAATCTTTTTCAGAAGAAACTAAAAACGAAATGTTATTCATCGCCATAAATCACCTAATACCATTACGGCAATATGCCACCGCATACCGCCAAAAGTTGAATCCCACTAAGTAACAAAGCAATTAACGTGCCTGAATTACAAAGCTTTACGACGTTGAAAAAACTGATTAGCTGAGAATTCATCTAACATTTTTTGCTCATTTTTAGCCATTAACGCATTTGCTTTAAGTTTTTGATTTTCGATTAGTTTGGCAACTGCTTTAGCTTTAATTTGCTGCTTAAGCCATAGAGTTTTACGTTGAGTAACAACTTGCTTAGCTGTATTTACGGTACTTGCTTGTTGGCGAATTGCCTCTTCAATTTTAGCTATAAAAGCATGGTACTGCCCAAACCCGGCGCTGGATAAACCCGACTTACCTTTTAGGTGTAACTGCTGAGAGTATTCAAGTCTAAAATTGTTTAAACCTTGTAGTTTTTGTTGATTCGATTGCAAGTTTTGATTAGCTTGTAAGTAACTCATGCGCAAATTTTCTTCTTTATCATTTTCAATTTTGAGCAATAAATCGAGTTTGTTTTTAGCCATTATGCTTGTCCTAGTAACTGAGCAAGACCTTGCAGACCATCATCGTAACTAATGACATCTCGCATACCTTGTTGTAAAAATGCATTTACTCTTGGCATCATATTTATGGCTTGGTCGAGCATTTGATCGGTCCCTTTTTGATAAGCACCTAAAGTAATCATATCTTTGTTTTGTTGATACATTGAATAAACTTGCTTAAGTACACGGGCTTGTTGCATGTGTGGTTCAGAAACGACTTGAGGCATAACACGCGAAATCGATTTTTCTATATCTATAGCGGGATAGTGCCCGCTGTCTGCTAAATCACGCGATAGTACAATGTGGCCATCTAATATAGCTCGCGCTGCATCAGCAATAGGGTCTTGCATATCATCGCCTTCACTCAACACCGTAAAAAAGCCAGTAATTGAACCTTGCCCTTCACCGCCATTACCAGCACGCTCCACCAGCGCAGGTAATTTAGCAAACACCGAAGGCGGATAACCCTTTGTAGCGGGCGGCTCGCCAACAGCAAGTGCAATTTCACGTTGTGCCATTGCGTAACGTGTTACCGAATCGAGTAACAATAATACGTTTAAACCCTGATCTCTAAAATACTCTGCAATAGTTACGGCGCTCTCACAGCCTTTTAAACGCATAAGTGGTGATGAATCAGCAGGCGCTGCGACAACAACTGAACGTTTACGTCCTTCTACACCGAGTATTTCTTCAATAAATTCTTTTACTTCGCGGCCACGCTCCCCCACCAAGCCAACAACAATAACATCGGCTTCGCTACCTCGGGTCATCATACCGAGAAGTACTGATTTACCCACACCAGAGCCTGCAAACAAGCCCATACGCTGGCCTTGCCCTACTGTGATAACCGAGTTAATAGCACGCACACCTACATCCATAGGCTTAGTGATTGGTCTTCTTGAAAGCGGGTTTATAGTATTTTGCGCAAACTTTAAATGATGCTCAGCATTAATTTTACCCAAGCCATCTAGCGGTCGCCCTAAACCATCCACCACGCGGCCTAATAAACTCATCCCTACAGGCAAACCTAAATTATTTATTTGAGGAATAACACGCGCACCAGGTAATACACCAGAGATGTGGTCGTTAGGCATTAAGTACAAAGTTTGATCGTTAAAACCGACTATTTCAGCGTCTACAAAGCCGTTCATAGTTTCTATTTTACATTGGCTACCAACGGGTGCACGTAAGCCTCTAGCCTCAAGGGTAAGGCCAACAACACGCGTTAAAATACCTGCCACAGCAGGCGCCGGGGTTTTAATATGTTGTTGATATTGAGATAAGCGTTCGCTTAAAGGTGCACGTTGAGTTGACATAACACGCCAATAAAATAGTTAGATACCACTATTATGCAAAAAACTATCCAACGTTTCTTTGACACGTGTTTTAAGGGTCATGTCGAGTGACGATTGCGCTGTTTTAACTTCACAGCCACCGCGCTCAAGAGTGGGCTCTGCCATTAATTGCCAGTTATTATCAATAATGGTTTGTTCGCCGTAGCTCTCTTTTATGAGTTCTAAGTCTTCGGGGTTTAAATGGATTCGTACTTTTTCTTGCTCCGCATTAAGTGAATCAATACTTTGCTTTAACGTATGTAAAATTACATCAGGCGATGTTTTTACTTCTTGATAAATAACAGCTTCCGCCAACATGCTAGCAAGTTGTACTAATTGCTTTTCAGCTTGTTCGTCCACTTTATCTAGCGGTGCAGTTAACCCCTCTAAAATGGTTTTTAAACTTGTTAACTGCTCTTCAATTAATGGTTTTACGTCATCAAGGCCTTGTGTTTTACCTTGCTCTAACCCTTCTTTGTAACCTGCTTCTTTACCTTCGCCAACGCCTTTTTCAAAGCCGTCTATGTAGCCTTGCTCATGACCTTGTTTAAGGCCTTCTTCGTACGCATCTTGTCTAATGCGTTCAAGCTCAACCATGGTAAGCGCAGGGAGTTCTGGTTCTTGTGGCTCATCAATAGGCATTTCTTCGGCTAATTCTTTTTTGTACAGCTCACTAAGCGGTGTGCCGTAAGCCGTAGAGCGATTACCAAAGCTGCTCTCATCTGGTGCTACATCTGGAATAGCCCAGTTTTTTAATAATTCATCTGCTTCATCAGCGTGAAGTGTGCGTCCTTTGAGTTTGCTCATGGTTTACAGGAACTCCTCGCCACCGCCGCCGCCCAGCTGAATTTCACCTGAGTCAGATAAACGACGCGCTGTTGATAAAATCTCTTTTTGCGCCGCTTCTACTTCGCTTATACGTACCGGTGCCATAGCTTCTAAATCATCAGCAAGCATTTCGGCTGCACGCTTAGACATATTGCCCAGTATTTTGTCTTTAAGCGCATCGTCGGTGCCCTTAATTGCTTTCATTAATACGTCTTGTTGTACTTCTCGTAGGATTGCTTGAATACCGCGGTCTTCAACATCCATTAAGTTTTCAAACACAAACATTAAGTCTTGAATTTGCTGCGACATCTCTTCGTCATGTTCACGAATAGAGTCCATTAACTGCCCTTCTACGTTGGTATCTAGGTAGTTCATAATATCTGCAGCTGCTTTTAAGCCCCCCATTTTAGCGGCTTGTGCACCTGCTTGGCCGGCAAATTGTTTTTCCATGATTTCGTTTAGCTCTTGCAGTGCTGCTGGCTGAACTTCTTCAAGGTTTGCAATACGCATGGTTAAATCTAAGCGCACTTTTTCAGGGAACTGAGCAATAATCTCAGCAGACTGCTCTGGCTCTAAGTACGATAATACAATGGTTTGAATTTGTGGATGCTCATTACGAATAATGTTTGCTACCTGCTTAGAGTCCATCCATTTTAATGAATCCAAACCTTTAGCGCCTGAGCCCATAACAATTTGGTCAATAAGGCTAGCGGCTTTGTCTTCACCAAGTGCTGCAGTAAGCGCTTTTTTAATAAAATCTTCTGACTGAAAACCAATGGTACTAAAGCTTTGAATTTGTTCTATAAACAAGTTGTGTACAGCGCTAATCTTAGCTTGTGATAAGTCCTGTAACCCAGCCATAGCCATACCCACTTTTTGTACCTGTTTAGGTTCTAAGTGTTTAAGGATTTGCGCGGCATCTTCTTCTGATAAACTCAAAAGTAATATAGCGGCTTTATCTACCCCATCTAGCTTATCAACATCAAAGGCTGGCGGGAGTTGTTTTTGTTCTTGATCAGTCATCTTCTGTTAACCACGCTTTGACTACTTGTGATGATAGTTCTGGTTCGTTAGCTACAAGGGCACGAATTGCTTTAAGTAAATCTTCGTCGCCATGTAAATCCGGTAACTGCAGTGTACCATCACTTGAGAAACCAACCGAAGCAGAATCAAAGTCTTTATTTAGCATATCAAGCGTATTGTCGCCAATATCTACGCCTGAACTTAATGCATCTTCGTCGTATTCTTCTAGTGTATCGTCTGGGTAAATTAAGCGTTTAAGCATTGGTTTTACTACTGCCATTATCAATACAATGATAACTAAGGCGCCTAATACAAGGCGAGCTATTTTCATAAACCAGTCTTGTTCCCACAGTGGCACTTCTATTGCTAAATTTGTTTCTTCACGTACAAACGGCACTGTTACGACTTCAAGTGCATCACCACGTTGCATATCAAAACCTACACCACCTTGCAGTAAGCGACGAATATTTGACAATGCCTCTACCGAACGTGGAGTCATGGTTGTTTCGCCGTTTTCTCCCACTTTAGCAATGTAGTCAACAGCAACTGATACGCTTATTCTACGTATTACACCACTTTGCTGGCGCTTATGAGAAATTGTAGTGTCGAGTTCATAATTACGCGTTGCTTCTTTGTGGCTGCGTGTTGGTGATGTAGCTGTGCCTGCACCACCTTGCCCCGCAACCTCAGGAATGTTCGAGTTTAACGGTGGCTGATTTGTAAGCGCACCTGGAATACCAACAGCTAGGCCGCCAATGTTATTTTCTTCAAATGTGGTTTCGCTTCTAACCGCTGGTAGGTCTGGGTTATAACGCTTTTGAGTTTCCTCAATCGAGCTAAAGTCCATACTCAAATCAACTTGAGCTGTATAGTTTGCAAGCCCAACAACCGGTATTAAAATACTGTCTATTTTTTCAAGGTACTCTTGTTCGCGCTTACGTTCTAAATCGTATTCTTTACGAGAGCGTGCTGCTAATGAGCTTTGCGAACCTGAATTTAGTAATCGACCATTTTGATCGGTAACAGTAACTCGCATAGGCTCTAAACCCTGTACTGCCGAGGCAATCATATCAACAACAGAATCTACTTCTTCACGGTCAAGTGAGCGCCCACGTTTAAGTGTTAATACAACGGTAGCTGATGGTTTTTTCTCTCTGCGGGCAAATACGTTTTCTTTAGGAATAGCTAACAATACTTTAGCGCGAGTAATGTTGTTAAGTTCTTCAATGGTGCGTGCAAGTTGTTGCTCGCGGCCATGTTTTAGGCGTTCGCGCTCTAAGCGTTGGCTTACACCAAAGCCCATATCTTGCATAATTATGTCAGAGCCCGACGCTGGCCCTTGCTCTAATCCTTCGCGGGTCATTAACAATTTAATATTTTGGTATTCGCTTTCATCAACCGATACAACGTTGCCATCTAGTTGATATTCAATTTGTTGCGCATCTAAAAAGTCGAGCGTTTGAATAAGCTCTTCAGTTTGCATTTTACCTAACGGACGCATATCTGGCTGACGAGCCCAAATAATAATGAAAATCGCGATAGCTAAACAAATAGCCAATGCTATAACCAATGTTACTTGGCGCAATACATCAACACCATTTAAAGCACTTAAGTAGCCTGACTTTTGTTCTTGTTGATCATCACCACCACTTTGGTCGATACCGCCGCCAGCAAGTGCTAGGTCTGTAGATTGGTTAGATTGCGCCACAATAATTCTCCACTACCTAATTAAACAGGCATGTTCATGATTTCTTTATAAGCTTCAACAAGTTTATTACGAACCTGTACTGTAGCCTCAAAAGCAACTGACGATTTTTGAGAAGCAATCATCGCCTCAGCAAGCGATACACTTCGATCACCCATTTCAACCGCTTTTACTTTTTGACCTGCATCTTGCTGTAAACCGTGCACTGTATTTAGTGCATCACTTAGCATGTCGCCAAACTGGGAAGTAGAAGTAGGCTGAACTTGAGTCGGCAATTTATTTATTTGATTATTACGGCCGGCTTCTAAAGCCATTGATTGCATTTCTTGAAATACAGCACTGTTTTGAATTTTCATAATTTATCTCTGACACGCAGTGAACTCTTACAAGTAATAAAGCACAAAGCATGCCAAATAATTAATCATTAAAATACAATAGGTTAACTTTAATTTGTGTTAGTCAGAGTTTTGACAACCCTAAGTTCGCAGCGCAAACTTAGGGTTTATAGGAGGTTATGCAGGAAGTGAAATACCTAAATCGCGCATTTGCGCTAGTTTATAACGTAAAGTTCGTGGGCTTATGCCCAACGTTTCGGCAACGTCTTTACGCTTGCCTTGGCAACGTGCAAGGGTTTCTAAAATAATGCGATGCTCTTTGTCTTTAAGCTCATCTTTATAGCTACCGGTATCTGCCGCTAGCAAGCCCTGCTTAGGTTCAGCCTCAACAGGTGCTTTTTCATCGTAGTATGCCGAGCTTAGCGTACTTTTATCAACGCCTTTATCTGCGTGAGCTAATTCTGTTGGCGATACTGTTTGCGCTGGTGCCAATGATGGCTCCATAACAAAATTATTAGATACTAAGTTTTCGATAAAAATAGCATGCTCGTTTATTGTATCGCCACTTCGCAGTATAAGTGCACGCTGTATAACGTTATCAAGCTCGCGCACATTACCAGGCCACGCGTGAGCCAGTAACTTTTGCTCGGCAGCTTTATCTAAATACGCCATAGGCTCTTTGCTTTTAATTATATGGCGCTCAATTAAATGCTTAGCCAATACAATAATATCGCCTGGGCGTTGGCACAATGGTCGCCACATTAGTGGAAAAACATTAAGCCTGTAATATAAATCTTCTCTAAACTGATTTTCAGACACGGCTTCTTTTAAATCACGATTACTGGTTGCCAAAATACGTACATCGAGCTGGATTGTTTTACGACCCCCTAAACGCTCAACTTCACGCTCTTGCAGTACGCGTAAAAGTTTAGCTTGTAACCCTAAGTCCATCTCAGTAATTTCATCAAGTAAAATAGTCCCGCCCTGTGCTTGCTCAAACTTACCCGGACATGCTTGAATCGCGCCCGTAAAAGCCCCTTTTTCATAACCAAATAACGTGGCTTCGAGCATATTTTCAGGTATGGCCGCACAGTTAATTGCCACAAATGGCTCATTACATCGGCTCGACTTATCATGAATATAACGCGCAAGTACTTCCTTACCCGAACCACTTGGGCCAAGTACCATTACACTTGCATCAGAGCGTGCTACTTTACTCGCAAGCTCTAATAATTGAATACTAGTTGGGTCGGCAACAATAGGTCCGTCGGTTTCTTTTGCTTTTTCAGGCAAATAACGGCTCACCATATTTAACAGCACTTCAGGTGCAAATGGTTTAGCCATGTAGTCAATTGCACCTAGGCGCATGGCTTCTACCGCATCGTCAATTGTGGCGTACGCCGTCATCATCAATACAGGTAAATCAGGGTGGTTTAATTTAATACTGCGTAGTAAATCAAGTCCACTCATTGCGCCCATTTGCACGTCGCTTACAACAAGCGAAAATTGATCTTTTTTAAGCAGTAACATTGCTTGCTCAGCACTGTTGGCTGCAACACATTCAATACCCGACATTTCAAGGGTATCTATTAAGGCTTCACGAAGCCCAGCGTCATCTTCGACAACTAAAATAGTGTTACTCATAATGACCCCTCTAGTTTAGATGTTGCCTTAATAGGCAGTAACAAGCTAAAGCAGGCACCACCCTGCGTATTATTGGTCACATCAACACGGCCTTGGTGCGCACTAGCCACCGAACTCACTACAGCAAGCCCTAAACCTGTGCCCTGACTTTTGGTAGTAAAAAATGGTTCAAAAATTTTATCGCTTTGGCTTAAATCAACACCTGGGCCATTGTCGCTCACACTAATACGAACCATATCTAAATCTTTTAAATCTCTTTGTGCGCTAATTTTTACTTTTGCACCGCCGCCAATAACTTGAATACTATTGTGCACAAGATTTTGAATAGCACTGGCCAATGCCGTTTTATTACCGACTATTTGTATATCTGGCTCTGGTAAGCTTACATCCAGCTCACTTTCATTAAGTGCGACCATCGCATCAGCACCGGCTTTAACTTCTGTTAAAAGCTGCTGCATTGAAACTTGCTCAACAACTTGCTGATCGCCACTTTTAGCAAATAACAGCATGTCGTTTACTTGAGTTTCTAAATCTTTTAAACGCGACATTAACTTTGTTTGAAAGTTATCGCGAGATGCTTCGGGTAAGCGCTTAGACCCTAAATTAGCCGCGTAAAGCATAGCGGCAGAGAGCGGCGTACGTACTTGATGCGCCAGTGACGCAACCATTTTACCCAGCGCGCTTAATCGCTGCATATGTGCAACACGTTTTTGTAAACGGCGAGTTTCGGTTAAATCCGTCATTAAAATAAGTTGCCCAGGCTCTGGGGCTAAAGCGGTAATATCAAGTTTTATTAGGCGCCCGTCTTTTAAAGACACTTCGTGACCATCATCTTGATGTGGCCTAAAAGAGCGCTGAATAACATTAAACCAGCGTTCGCCTTCAAGTGGCTCGCCAAGCATATCAATCGCTATTTGATTCGCTTTTGCAATCAACCCTTTGCCATCAAGTACAACCACGCCTGCTGGCATGGTATCAACCAAATGCGAAAGCCAACTTGCTTGCTTGCGCAGATCGCTTAATTCACCAATGTACTCCTCTTGAAGTAAACATGGGTTATACTGATTTGCAGAAAAAAACTGTGGTTTTAGCACGCTAGCAAGGGCCATAATCAAATCTCGAATTGATGTAGATACATGTCTAAATGCACGATTTATACCAAAATTTATTTACATACTTATCATTAAGTTACATCAATAATTTGAGCGACATAAAAATGACGCACGCAAAAAGGAATAATAATGAGTGAGCAAATAAAGTGCCGTTGCCCGTGGCTCGACACCACTAAACCCGACTACGTTATTTACCATGATGAAGAATGGGGCGTCCCCCTTTATGATGATACAAAGCTGTTTGAATTTATCACTCTAGAATCAGCGCAAGCAGGCTTAAGCTGGTACACAATTTTAAAAAAGCGCAGCGGTTATAAAAAAGCATTTGCTAATTTTGATGTAAAAAAAGTAGCACAATTCACACAAGATGACGTTGAGAGACTAATGCTTGATGAGGGTATTGTGCGCAATCGCTTAAAAATTTCGGCAACTGTTAATAACGCAAAGCGCTTTATAGAAATACAAGAAGAATTTGGAAGTTTTAGTAACTACCAATGGCAGTTTGTGGGTAATAAGCCGATTATAAGTAATTTAAATAACGTTGAGGACTACCCAGCAATTACAGAGGCATCAACTGCATTTGCTAAAGATTTAAAAAAACGGGGTTTTAAGTTTTTAGGCCCTACAACGGTTTACGCTCATATGCAGGCCTGCGGTATGGTTAACGATCACAGTAATGATTGTTTTAGAAAAGAAGAAATTATTGAGGCTTTTAGTAGTAAGTGATTTATAACCATAAAAGTGATTTGTTCACAAAGAGGTTAAGAGACGCTGCGCTATAGAGAAGTAACGCGTAAGTTGACTATGGTTTCTCATTTAGCCTCGTTTTTTCTCTTTGTGAAATAGCGTTTTATTTAAATGATTAAAAGCTACGCTTTTCACGCGAGCAAGTCTAGCGTCTACCGCCAAGGTTTAAGTTTGTGTTTATCTTGTAGACGCCAAGCTTGCTTGCGTGACGGGCAAAGCCCGTAAAGTGATTGATCACAAATGAATAATAAATAACGAAAAGTATTTCACCATTTTCGCACTTCTAATCTCTTGAAAGATTATACTTTTTCATTTTCTCAACGAGTGTTGTTCTGCGTACACCTAGTATTTCTGCAGCGCGAGCTACAACGTAATCATAGCGCTCTAACGCTTGGGTTATTAAGCTAATTTCAAGCTCTGCTAAATAATCTTTAAGTTCAATACCATCATCTGGCAATAGCCCACTACCCGTTTGGCTAAACTCAGCATCTGGCTCACTTTCATAATCACTAAAACCGGTGCTAAATATGTCGTTAAAGGCGTCTTTTTCCATTAACTCTTCAGGATATTCTGGCTCGTATGCTTCAACTTCAATGTAACGATATTTATTAGGTAAATCGGGAATATCAACCACTTTTTCAGGAAACATAATAACCATACGTTCCACTAAGTTAGCAAGCTCACGAATATTACCAGGCCAAGCATGTTCTTTTAAGCTCTCAACTGCGCGCTCTGTAAACTTAGCGGTAGAACCAGTCTGGTCGTTAACTCGGCGCATTAACTCCTTTAAAAGCAGCGGTATATCATCAGCACGTTCACTCAGCGATGGGTTTTCGATAGGAAATACATTTAAGCGGTAATATAAATCTTCCCTAAAACTCCCCTCTTCAATCATTGTTTCTAAGTTACGATGCGTGGCCGCAATAACGCGTACATCAGCCTGAATAGCCTTTGTGCCACCAACACGCTCGTAGCTGCGTTCTTGCAATACTCGCAGCAACTTAACTTGCATTTGCAGTGGCATATCGCCTATTTCATCTAAAAATAGCGTTCCACCTTGAGCAAGTTCAAAGCGCCCTTTACGAGCCGATATAGCACCAGTAAACGCGCCCTTTTCATGGCCAAATAGTTCACTTTCGAGCAGCTCTGCAGGAATAGCACCACAGTTAACTGGTACAAACGGTCCATTAATACGCTTTGAAAGCAAGTGAACATTACGGGCAACCACTTCTTTACCTGTGCCTGATTCGCCTAAAATTAAAACATTAGCGTCGGTTTTTGCCACTTGTTCAATTAAAAAGCGAACATCTTTTACGGCCTCTGTTTCACCAACAAGTCCATCAAAAATCTTATGCGGTTTAGTATGCTTATGCTCATTAGGCAGCATACGCTGATACTGCTGACAGTCGTGAAGTAACTGAGTTGTCACTTCGTGATTAAATGGCTCGCAAATAAGCCCCACCACATTAGCTATACTTAATAGTGGTTTTAGCGTTTCGCCAATTAATAAAAACGGTAATGTTGGATAGCGTTTAATTAAGCTTTCGTGGTCAAGTGATTGCAACGCTCCTAAAATAATCATGCATTCTTGCTGCTGATATTTTTTGCATTCTTGTTCAAAGCAGTCTTCGCTTAATAGTTGAGCAGCTTCACCAATAAAGCCAAGCGAAGCATTTAATCCTATTGCGCGGTTGTTATTATTATCTAAAATCAAGATCATATTTAGCGAGCCGTACTTTCACTAATTTGTATAATTAGTTAAATTGTAAGCCAGTTCAGCATGGATGCAAGTGATAGCGGCAGTTTTTTGACATAAACTGCCAAAAAACAGACACTTTTCGATTAATATATTAATTATCTGTAGGTAAAGATTACTTCGCCTACCAAAGTAAATTACAAATGGTAGACACTAGGTTAAATGCACTTTAGTTTTTTAATTAAATACAGAGTTCAATATTTGCATAACCTGAGTTTAAATTTTTTATTTAAACCACTAACTAAGAGTCGCACTTTGGGTGCAAACCCCAAAAACTGTAACCAACTTTACAAAACTAAACTCTTAAAGTGGCGCTAACTAAACTTAGCAGTATAATTTTCTTTTATAGCTTCAAGGTAGTTGCAAACTATTTGCGCACTAGTGTAATAGTTATTTATTGCTAACTGTTCATCCTGGTCGCTATACAAAGAATTTATTAACATTGAGTGAGTGTGTAAAAGTGTGCCGCGTAACAACTCATCAAAGTAGCTAATCGTCGTGTTATGAAAACTTGAAAGGCGACGAAGTTGCTCGTCTAGTACCTCTAACACTGCATTAATAGAAGCCGGTTGGCTTGACAGTTGCTCAATAAATAAATTACACAAATCTAAAAACAGCGGTACATCGTTGTGGATCGCAGCAAAAGCATCATTTGTATAAGTTTCTGAGCTTTTAATCTTGTCAGCTATATTTGAAAACAGTGCTGCTTTATTTTTTATTGGCGTACTAACTAATGAGTCGGTCTGAGTTGGCTTAGCACCTTCAACACAGGCTCCATCACTGCAATTTTTTATCTTTAAATGCGGATTTTGCGCTAATGTTCTTTCAAGTACAGAGTGAGAGTACTTAAATATCTCATCTGTTTCTACAAAGGTATCAGGATCAAAATTACCTTTTAGTTTATATTTTGCTTTGTGTTTATATAAGCCAGAGTCTTGGTCGCCCTTATAATACACACTGTTTTTGGAGTGATGCTGCTCAGACTTATAACCCATATCAACACCAAATAAGGTAATATCGGTAAAACCTATTTTTTCACAAAAAGCCAACGCACAATTACTTACGGTTGGATTACAATTTACTAGTAAAGCCGGTTTTTCTTTCAGCCCTAGACCTTGTACAAAAATTTTACTACTTGCTTCTCCCCATTTCACGCCCTGCACTTTATCTTCAAACATAGCAAACACAGAAGGTAAAACAGTATTTAAAGCTAAAAGGGTAATATCACTAAAAAACTCTTTATCGTAAAAAGAAGCTAATACATCATGTGTTACTTGGCAGCGCTCCATCTCACAATGGAAGTCTGGCTTTAATCCATATTGATGCAAAGCACTGAGTGCCGTGCCACAACTTATAATAATTGCGTTATCCTGATGCTCAATCAGCCATTGTATGTCTTTATCTAATGATGGACCATTAGCAATTAAGAAGACAGGTATATCTTTTAACTTCTCTAAGCTATCAGGCCTAAGAAAAGGCACGTCAAAGTTTTTTGAGAAGTTTTCAATACTCAAAATTGCATCATCATAAAAACCAAACCCTAAAATATTACCAACAAATTGCTGTGAAAGTTGCTTAGTAACACGGTCGAGATAGTCATCATGATAATGTTTATATAAAAAGCTATATCCTGAGAAAAAGCGTCCGAAGCGTTGAAACACCGATTCCACTTCTTTACTAATACCCAGTTCAGTATCAAACTCACCAACGCTAAAATGTAATTCAGTGTTATTTACATTAAGCTGCTCAAAAATGTGTGACCAATCGGTTAAAAATAAGCTTAAATAAAGAAGGTCAATATGAGGCTCATAAATATATAGCTTTTTCACTATATGGTCACTTAAAATAGAGTGAATATGATAACCGCAACCTATTCCCATTAGCATTAAAGTTGGCAAAACCTTAGGTAATCGATTACTTTTCTTTTGCTCGCTCTGCTGTTTTAAATTAATAGCAAGCTCATTTAAAAAATGACTATGAATAAATCCATCACTGATTTTTTCGCGGACAGAAAACTTATTTTTTAGCACAACTGGGTTTTCTTGAAAGCTTAAATACTGTACATATGAATCTTGATAAATATCATGTTTATATAGGTTTACTTTTTCTTTAGTGTCATAAACATTAACTTTCCCGTCTTCCATATGCAACTCAAAGCGGGAGAGCTGATAATTTAAAAAAGTATTGTAAATATCAGGATAAATAGACTCAAAAGCTAACATATTAGATTGAAACATTTTTTCTAAATCAAAATCAGGCCTTATAAAATCTTTTAATTTAACCTCGTATTTTTTTCTATTTTCAATCTGTGTCTGTAAAAATGATTGATAGCGCTCAAGTTCTTCTAACTTTTCATTTATAGCCAATGTTAGGTCATTCATAATTACTCGCTTCCTTAACTATTGAGTAAGCTTTTAGCTGTTTTTTCTTTTTTTGCATTGAGATAAGTAACATATGCAGCCTTACTTTTTCATCACCTAACAAGTCATAATGCTTTTGAGTTTCTGCTTGGAGCTGTACCATAAACTTACTGACAAACGCCTTACTTTCTGGTTCGAGACTACTGGATAGCTCAAGTAATTCGGCTAACAAGTTGTTTTTCTTTTCAATAACCTCTGCTAAACCGCTATAGTCTTCAGCCTTTGTCATAGAGCGCTCATCTTTAAGTAAGTTTTTTAGGCACTCACTAAGCTGCATCGCCTTGTAATTGAGAGACTTATCCACTTACGAACCACTTTGCTCTAAAAGTGCAAAACCTTTTTGTTTATCTTCTTCTGTAATACCATCCCAAGCTTCTTTTATAGGCGAAAACAACTCCTTTATCTCATCTAAAATATATATCGAATTTTGTGTATTCGCTTCTGATAATCTAATAACTAAATAATCATAAAGAGCATTTAAATTATCAGCTATATCACCACCTTGCTTTAAATTTAATCCTCCTTTTAATCCACCTATAATACCAATTGCTTTTTTAATACTATTATTTCTAGACTCAATATCTGAACGCTGAATAAAAACTTTAGCCTGATATACTTGAGTTAAAAATTCTCTCATCAAAATTTGAATAACTTGATGAGGATTGGCTTCTGAAAGAGAAAGTTCTTTTTGAGCTTTTTTATAGGTATTTACACGTAAGTTCATATTATTCCTATTAATTATCACTTGATACACTTGTTAATATACTTGAAATATAAGAGCTAGAAGTTTGGTATTGTGCAATTATGCTATCTAAAGACGCATACTGGCTTCGTAGTGATGCTTCAAGGTTTATAAGCCTTTCACTCAAAGTTTCTCTGTCTGTTTCAACTTTTTCTAAAGACACATTAAGACTTTCTTCTCTTTTTAATAAAGATCCACCACTACCGGTGTAAAGTTCAATTAAGCTATCGACCTTATTTACTAGACCATCCTCACTGCTAAAAAAGCTTTGTAATGAGCTATACCTATCAGAGATCGTACTATTTAGTAACTCTTCACCACTTTGTAATGTGCCAATACCTAATGTTGATATTTCCATCTCACCTTCACGGTTAAAGTTAATACCTATTTCTAATAATGACTGTATCTCTGTAGTACCACCTAGATCATTAGTAAACATTCTTTGCAATTGTTGTTCCACAGTTCTAACAGTACTGTCTGATGCTAAAGACCCAGATGAAGCATTTGACACCGTATCTAACTGCCCTTTAAGAACATTATAAGCATCAACAAACTCTTGCAAACCCTCTTTTACAACTCCTTCATCTACAGAAACACTAAACTCTTGGGGTTGAGTAGTTACTGATTTAAGAGTTATTGTAGTACCTTGTATTTTATCACTTAATTCATTAGTGGAGCTACTTACAGTCTGGTCGTTAATTAATGCCTTTGCGTCCTGTGATTGTTGTTGAATAACCATGCCTGAACTGCCACTAGGAGAACTCGTTGCTATGGCAGCAAGTGAATCATCATCTGATGTAACTGTAAGTGTATTACCGTCACCTGAAATGGAAGAGCTAAATGTTAAAACTGCGCCAGAGTCACTATTTACTATATTCGCACTAACACCAAAGTTTTCACTTTCTTTATTTATTTTATTTCTTATATCTTCGAGGGTATCTGCGCTTTCTATATTTACTGTAAATTCAGAACCACCTGCATTAAACGTTAAATTGCCAGTGCCAATAGTGCTATTGGAAGCACCTAATGCTACAGATTGTAATTTAGAGCCCTTTGCTAATTGCAACACTTCGACAGAAAAGTCTCCAGATTGCATAGAGCTGCCTACTTCTACTTCAAATGCTTGCTCTGACTCCTCTAAACCATTACCAAATGATACAAGCCTAGAATTGTACGTTTCATCATCGCCAAGTTTAGCAAGTGCATCATTAAATGTATCGAGGGCCGCTTTAAAAGTTCCAACACCTGATAGCTCTGTTGTGTAATTTATTTCACGAGCGTTGAGTTGGTTTGTCTTAACTGCGCTTTCAGCTTGAATAGTTACTTCAATTATAGACTCAAGATCTAAACCTGAACCTACCCCTGCAGATGTAATACTAGCCATAATTTAGCCCCTAAATTTCTTGGTCAAAAAGTAAACCTAGCGAAGTTCCAAAAATTTCTTCCTGTAATTTGTCTATTTTGCTTGCTAGCTCCAGCACTTCTTCACTTGGTATTTGACGTATAATTTCATTTGTTTCAGAATCGGTCACTACAACAAATGATTTTTTAGATTCTTCATGAATGTTAAACTTAAACTGTTTAGATTGAAGTTGAGATAGTGATTCTATTTTTAAAACTGACTCCTGCAAACTTTGTAACGAAATAAGTTCTCTAGGACTAACTTGAACCTCTTGTTCTAATTTTTCATCACTGGCATTTAAAGTGAGTTGCCGCCCTTCACTTAAAACAGAAGTTAAATTGATATTTAAGTTCTGTTTGTTTAAATCAGCGCTATTTGACTCCATTTAATTTCTCCCAAAAAAAAAGCTTTGTCTACCAGATATCTCCAGTATACAAAGCTTTTCTTAAATAAGCTTTTTTTATAAAAGAGACAAAGCAATCTGTGGTTGTTGGTTAGCTTGCGCTAACATAGAGCTTGATGCCTGCTGTAAAACTTGGTTTCGAGCAAGACTGGCACTTTCCGCTGCAAAATCAGCATCCATAATGCGAGATCGTGAAGCTGCAACATTTTCAGATACATTAGACAAATTGCGAATCGTTGAGCTAAAACGGTTTTGTTTTGCACCTAGATCAGCTCGTACATCATTAACCGTTTTCAGAGCTGCGTCTATACCATCTATAGCAAGCTGTGAAGTAGACGCATTACCTATACTCAAAGTATCAGTACCTAATCCGTTTGCTCCCATACTTGTAGCAATTGCAACTGAAATAGTTTGGCTTGCATCAGCTCCAACTTGAAATTCAACCCCATAACTACCATCTAACACTTTAACACCTGCAAATGTTGTAGTACTTGCAACTCGAGTGATTTCTTCATTTAATTGAGTAAACTCTTTTTGAAGAGAGGCTCTATCATCAGCGCTATTAGAGCCGTTAGCTGATTGGATAGACAATACACGCATACGTTGTAACATATTTGTTGTTTCATCTAACGCTCCCTCAGCAGTTTGAGCTATTGAAATACCATCATTTGCATTACGCGCCGCTTGGTCTAACCCTTTCATTTGAGACTCTAAGCGAGAACCTATTTGTAAACCAGCTGCATCATCAGCAGAGCTGTTTACACGTAAACCAGAAGATAGACGCTGGAATGACGTAGATAAATCGTTTGTAGAGTTTGATAAGTTACGTTGTGAGTTTAATGACATTACATTTGTATTTACGCTTAAAGCCATGATAGCCTCCTAATAATTTAACTAGATGGGAATCAAGCTTAACGTTAAACGTATTTTGCTCTGTGATTCCTGATTCAATTAAGTTATCGGCGCTAGATTTATTTACTTTAATGTTTTTTAGCTTTATTTTTTATTTTTATCTTCTAAAGCTTTAAAGCTAGGTAAAACCTAGCTTTAATTAGAAGACAATGGTTACTGTAATAATGATAATGCAATCTGAGGCTGCTGATTTGCCTGAGCAAGTATAGTACTTGATGCTTGTTGCAATACTTGATTTCGAGCCAAGCTAGCACTTTCCGCAGCAAAATCGGCATCCATAATGCGCGATCTAGAAGCCGATACGTTCTCTGCAACATTACTTAAATTTCGAATTGTAGAACTAAAACGATTTTGTTTGGCACCTAAATCAGCCCTAACATCATTAACAATTTTTAATGCGTCATCTATACTATCAATCGCTATTTGTGCTCCGGCCGCTGTCGAGATAGTGTCAGCGTTAACTCCCAATCCTGTAGCCCCCATACTTGTAGCAATTGAAACTGAAATGGTTTGGTTTGCATCTGCACCAACCTGAAACTCAGCAGAATAAGTACCATTTAGAACGTTTACTCCACCAAATGTCGTTGTTTCAGCTATTCTGTCTATTTCTTCTTTTAATTGGAGGAACTCTTTTTGCAGCGCAGCTCTATCATCATCGCTATTAGAACCGTTAGCTGATTGAATTGATAAAACACGCATACGTTGCAACATACTTGTTGTTTCATCTAAAGCTCCTTCAGCCGTTTGTGATATTGATATACCGTCGTTTGCATTTCTAGCAGCCTGATTTAAGCCATTTACCTGAGTAGTTAAACGAGAACCAATCTGCAAACCAGCGGCATCATCTTTTGCGCTGTTTACACGCAAACCCGATGATAGTCTTTCAAACGAAGTACTAAGGTCATTCGTTGAGTTTGCTAGATTTCTTTGAGAGTTTATCGAAGCAATATTTGAGTTTACTGTTAAGGCCATTTTACCATCTCCTAGTGTTAAGGTGCGGTTCTATATGCTTTAAGCAGGAACCACTATTTGTAGTTTATCTTTGTTAATTTAAATGCATGAGTCATGCCAACTAACAAAAAAACTTAAGTAACTGTTTTTAATTGATATATCCGGACAGGCAGTAGAATGAATTTGAATTAACATATTTTTATAAGGGAGTTATTAGTAAGTGACATATTTTTGCCGCTCACTTTCACTTATTTCTATATGCGAGGAGGCAAGTTATTACCTTTTAGTAAGCTAATAACTCTAATAACGGAATTTACAAATAATCAAATAATGAAAGGTTGGATAAACGCCCAAAAGTTGCCTGCGATGCTTGCAATGCAGTTTCTTGCTTAGTCAATTCGCTAATTGCTTCAACCATATCAACTTCTACTAAGTTAGAGCGATTACTTTTATTTTGTATGTCAATCGACAAGTTTGAAGCTGTAATTCTATCGACTACATTTAGCCGCCCGCCTAAATTTGCTTGGGTAAATACAACTTGTTCACCTGCATTCTGCAGTTGTACAACTCCATCAGCAAGTACTTGTTGAAAGTCTTCACCTTCAAGTGTGCCATCGTTAAGGCCTGCAATAAGTGCTTGTAATGTATTAAGTACATTTTCTTTGCCTGGTTTTTCAAGGCTAATATCTAGCTGTCCAGGCGCACTGCCTTCTAATTCAATCGTCATACCTGCGTATTCAATTGTATCATCGTTAACTTCGCCAGTTACTGCGGGGGTTAGTGCTGCGCCGTCTCGGTATATTTCGTAGGTTTGTGGATCTGTTGCTGTAGCACCTGGGCTTACTAATACACTATATGTATTTGCTGTTGCCGAAGCTGCTGGGTCTGCGTTGTAATTTGCTTGATGAAATTTATCAAACTCAGCTTGGCCGTCAACATATACACTTGCCGCTGTAATAGAGCCTGAAACACTTGCCGTGTTAGATTTTACGTTTAACCGCGCATCAACCTTTTCAAACGTATCAAAGCCGTTATCGCTTGATTTAATTGATACACCTTCAGCTATAGTTATTTGGTGCTGACCTTGGTCGCCATTATAAGTGTATTCTTCTGCAACTGAGTCAAACTGATATGGTTGCGTATTGTCTTGGTAACCTGAAAATATAAATTTCCCATCTTCTAAACGGGTATTCATTAGGTCAAGTATACTACTTTGTATCCCTTCTAATTCTGAAGCTATAGAACTTAAATCAGACTTACTTAATGCTCCGTTACCTGCTTGAATTGTTAATGTTTGTGCTTTTTGTATAGCATAGTTAATACTTTCTAATATAGTTTCTTCACTATTTAATCTATTACTAAGCTGGTCGATATTTTTAGTGTATTGCTCATTAGTTTGTATTTTATTTGAATACAGCATAGCTTGCGAAATAGCAGCTGGCGCTTCTGAGGTGGTTAAATACTTTTCACCTGTTGTTACTCGCTCTTGAGCATTTGCAACACCTTGTTGGTTGTCGAGTATTTTATTTATGTTGTTTTGGTACATTAAATTATTTGATAAACGCATAATTACCTCGCCGCATTTAATAAGGTGTCAAAAATTTCTTGAGCTGCTGCTAAAACTTGTGCTGATGCTGAATATGATTGTTGAAAACGCAGTAAATTTGCGGCCTCTTCATCAAGGTTTACACCCGATAACGACTCGTACCATGCCTCAGATTGCTGTGCTAGAGCATCAAATGCAGCCCCACTTGTGATTGCTTGGCCAGTTATCACACCTATATCACTCACTAATCCTGAATAAGCTTGGTTAAAGGTTTTATGGTTGTCGGCCGTTACTGTTGTTTCTACATTTAAACGGACTAACTCACCATTTTGTAAATCAGCTAATTTTAAACCATTACGGTTATCATCAAAGCCGCCTTCGTTAAACTCAAGTGTAAAGGTGTCGCCTGTTGCTGGTGTACCTTCTATATCAAAATCGAATCCGTAGGTATCGAATGGGGCACCCGCTTGCGATAACATTCCTTTTGCTGGAGGCGTAATAGTAAACGTACTCGTTCCGCTATTATCTGTAATTTGATATTCGTTAGCATTATCTGTTTTAACAAGTGTTATTTCACCGTTTGTTAAGCTTGGTGTTGAAGTAAATCCACCGGAGGTAACATTTGTTACTTCTCCCGCTGAAATAGTAGCGGTACCTATATTATTTAAATCGTTAGCAGTACGAATTGGCGATGCTAGTGCTAAATCTTCTGCGCGCCCTGTTGCAAGTGTAATACTTGAAGCGGCATCTGAATTAAGCTTTATTTGAAACTGATCGCCTTCAACACCTGCCCCAGATACATTCACTTGAAGGCCAAATGATTCGCCTGAGGTTATAGTCGATGAATCAATAACACCTGTCGATATATCAGCAAGTGAAGGCTGCCCCAGCGGCTCCCCTTTGTTATCTATAGGCTGAATACTTACTTCATTAGCATTGCCTGTATAGGTAATAATAAAGTCACTGGCAGGGAGTTCACTGCCCTTACCTGGCTCTACCGTTGCAGTCATACCGGCTGTACCTGTGTTAGCTTGATACGCATAAGCGCCAACGGTAGGAATATTAAAAATATTACCCCCTAGCTGACCTGTTGCATCCATACCCAATTTGTTTTGTTCGTTAAATGCATCAGCTATCGCTAAGCCCATTTGACCAATTTGGTTTTGCGCAGGGACTAATATGTCATCTCTAAAAGCAAGTAAGCCGCCAATTTTTCCTTTAAGCTTACTTACATCAACTTCAAGCGGCACTGCTTTGCCACCATTAACGTCAAGCGTGAATTCTTTAAAATTAGGATCGGGGTCGCCTGTCATCGAAAATAAGTTAAATGCGCCATTTTGCATAACAACCGCTTCGCCTGTGCCCATAAAAACGAGTTTTTCGCCATTTGGACCATCAAGCGTTTCTATGTCTATTAGCTCTGATAAGTCGCGTATTGCTTTATCGCGTTCGTTATAGGTAGAGCTCGCATCTGCGGCGTTATTAGTGCCATTAACTGCTGCAATATTTTGATTTAGCGTGCTAATACTTTGAATTAGTGAGTTTGCTTCATCTGAAAATATTTCGAGCTGCTCGTTCACTACACTTTTTTGATCAAGCACGATGCCCGAAAGTCTATCCATTTGATCAATTAAGCTTTGCGCATCTGTCATTACTAATGAGCGGGCAACGGTAGATGACGGCTGATTTAGCGCTTCTTGCACGTTATTAAATAAAGAGTTAATTCCGGTCGAAAGGTTGTTCGACTCTTCAGAAAAAATAGTATCAACTCTATTTGCCTCAGTAATAAACTGATCGAAAAACGATTTATTAGAGGTGTCACGATTTAGCTGTGACTGAGCAAACTCGTTTAGTAATCGGTATGTTTCGCCTCGCCCCACTTGGTTATCAACCATAGTGGTAAACTCTGTACGCTCACGCACATAGCCTACGGTATTTACATTGGCGATATTTTTACTTGTCGTTTGCAGTAGCTCCGAGCTTGCTCTAACCCCAGAACTGGCAATGTTTAATAAATTAAACGACATGTTACTCTACTCCTTGGCGGATCACGTTTGCCGCAATGTCTTTTAGCTGACTGCTATTGAGCACTTTTTTTATTTTGCTGGCATAATTTGGATCGGTTGCATAACCTGCTTTTTGTAATGAATCTAAAAAGTCATTTGGTTTTGCTGTATTTTGTAATGCTTCTTTGTAGCGTGGGTTTTGCGTTAAAAAATCAACGAAGTCGTTCACGCTATCTTTAATTGAATCGTAGGCTCTAAAGCTGGCTTGTTTTTTAACGGGTGTACCTTGCTCAAACTCAAGCGTTACTTTGCTTGCTTTATCGC
This sequence comes from Pseudoalteromonas sp. NZS37, assembly GCF_015864265.1. Classification (NCBI taxonomy): domain Bacteria; kingdom Pseudomonadati; phylum Pseudomonadota; class Gammaproteobacteria; order Alteromonadales; family Pseudoalteromonadaceae; genus Pseudoalteromonas; species Pseudoalteromonas sp. NZS37. The sequence continues at coordinate 132,774 of NZ_JADYXL010000001.1, forward strand.
CTTCCCAGCTATTATCTGACTTAATATTAAATAAGTTATTTGAGCTACCACCGTCACTTTTATTAATAATGTGCTTACCCCAACCGGTTTCAAGTGCCGCTTGTGCAACCATTACCGCTGGGTTTAAACCAATTTTTTGCGCTGCAGTTTTAGCGTGTTCCCACACTGAACTTATAAACTCTTCTGCATTTTTAAATGTTGGGCTATCGGTTTTAGACTCTGCAGTATTAACCTTAGGCTCAGCAATATCGGCTTTAGTGTTATTAACGATAAGATCGGGTTGCTTATTTTTTTGCTCATGAGGAAGAGCTGAGCCGACTTGCGTATCGCTAAAAATATCGTTGGTTGTTCTAAGCACCGAGCCTGGCATAAAGTTTTTAGACTCAGGCGATAACTGCTGAACAATTAAATCGGCAAGGCCTAACGAGCCATTTGATGAAAGCTCTGTTGAAAGTTGCTGATCGTGCATTTCTTCAAAAAACTTTACGCCACTTGAATTAAATGGGCTGTCTTTGTCTTCAAATGCTTCGTTAGCTTTGCGCATTCCTTTGAGCAACATTTGCGTAAAAATAGCTTCAAATTGTGCGGCCGCTTTTTTGAGCGCAGCTTTAGAGGCATCAGTTGATGCATCGCCACTGGTTAAGGCTTCTTTACGAAGTGAATCTAAGTTGCCTAAATCAAAAAAGTTTTGCTTATCGAGGTGGTTAGTTTCCATCGGCTTTTTGACACAAAATGAATAATGCAGTTAAAAATGCAAAAATTGAGCCACTACCGATAAAACGAGGAAGATAAAAATAATAAACTTAAGTTGTTGTAAATAAAAAGCCCTAGTTTCAAAAAATAGGGCTTAAGTAATACGTTATTTATTGGCTTGGGTTATTTATATAACAACTAACTGCCCGTTAATTGCGCCGGCTTCTTTTAGTGCTTCTAAAATAGCCATTAAGTCACCAGGCGCTGCGCCTACTTCGTTAATTGCGCGAACTAAATCGTCAAGGCTTACACCTGGATTAAATACAAAGGCGCGCGAGTCGTCTTGGTTTACATCAATAATACTTTGCTGTGTGACAACTGTATCACCGTTTGCTAGCGGGTTTGGTTGTGACACATTTTGTTGTTCTGCAATTGTTACTGTTAAGCCACCATGAGTTATAGCCGCAGGCTGAAGCTTAACGTTTTTGCCAATGACAATTGTACCGGTACGCGAGTTAACTATAATTTTAGCGGCCATATCAGCTGGTTTAAATTCTAAGTTTTCGAGTGTCGATAAGTACGATACACGCTGGGATGCATCGCGTGGCGCTATAACACGAATAGAAACAGAATCTATTGCTTGTGCGCTATTTGGGCCAACTAAGTCATTAATTGTTTTTTCTAGGCGTTTTGCCGTTGTAAAGTCTGGGCGGTTTAAGTTGAAGGTAATGTAATCGCCTTGCATAAATGGGCTTTCTACAGTGCGTTCAACTGTTGCGCCATTTGGTATACGACCAACTGTAGGGGTGTTAATTACAACCTTACTACCATCAAGACCTTGTGCGCCTAAGCCACCGACAATTAAGCTACCTTGTGCAATAGCGTACACGTTACCGTCTACACCCTTTAAAAAGGTTTGTAGTAAAGTACCGCCACGTAAACTGCCTGCACTACCAATAGAAGAAACCGTAATATCTATTGTTTGTCCGGGCTTTCTAAATGCAGGTAATTCTGCATGCACAGCAACAGCGGCAACATTTTTAATTTTAGGACTTTGAGTTGAAGGTAGCGTAATACCAAAGCTGTTCAACATGCCTCTAAAACTTTGTTGTGTGTATGAGTTTTGCTCGCCAGTGCCTGGTAAACCAACCACTAAGCCATAACCAACTAATTGGTTAGAGCGTACGCCTTCAACCATAGACACATCTTTTATGCGCTCAGCACTGGCAGTAAACTGCCAACCTAATAACACAACTAAACATAAAGCTTTAAGGCTATTCATGTTGTTACCCTCTAAAATGGAAACAGCGAACTGCTAAAGAAACGTGTAAGCCAACCAGGACTTTGCGCTTCTTGCGTTTGCCCTTTACCTGAGTATTGAATGCGTGCATTAGCAATACGGTTTGATTCAACCGTATTATCGGCGCTTACGTCTTGAGGGCGTACTAGCCCTTCTAAACGAATAAACTCCTCACCGGTATTAAGCGTTAGCCATTTTTCGCCGCGTATAACTAAATTACCGTTAGGTAAAACGCGCATTACATTAACCGAAATATCACCCACTAAGCTGTTTGACTGGTTTGATTTTGAGTCGCCCGTAAACGACGAATCGCTACCAATACCAAACTGAATACTATCGCCACCTATATTTACAGGTAGACCACCTAATCCAATAACGGGGTCTAAGCTTGCGTCGGTTTCTTTGTCTGTTTCTGTTTTAGCGGCTTTTGTTGCTTGAGTAGACTCTTGCAATTTAACCGTAATTATATCGCCAGTACGTAGCGCTTTTTTATCAGAATATAAGTCGTTTGATGTATGAGTATTAAACAATGAACCTGTGGCTACCAGCGGCTCTAAAATAGGCTCGGGGTACATAGGTGCGTAGTAAGGGTCGTCCTGCACTACTTCACTATTTTGCGTAGACATACAGCCACTTAAAAATAATGTGCCCGCTGTAAATAAAATAATATTACGCATAATTCCCCCTACTCTATTAAAGCTGTTGATTGATATAACTCATCATTTCGTCAACGGCCGAAATTACTTTTGAGTTCATTTCGTAAATACGCTGAGTTTCAATTAGGTTTACGAGCTCTTCAGTTACATTTACGTTTGAAGTTTCGAGTGAGCCTTGAATAATGCTACCTAACCCTTCAACACCAGGATTACCTTGTACCGGCGCACCACTTACAGCGGTTTCGGTATAAAGATTTTGACCGATTGGCTCAAGGCCCGACGGATTAATAAAATCACTAATAGTAAGCTGACCAATGACCACGTTATCAGCTTGGCCTGCAACACGTACAGATACTTCGCCGTCTTGCGAAACCGTAATTGATTGCGCGTCATCAGGTACATTCATTTCTGGCTGAATAACGTAACCTGCGCCCGATGTTACAATTCGTCCATCGCCATCGGTAGTAAACTGACCATTGCGCGAGTAAGCAATATTGCCATCTGGTTGCAGTACTTCAAAAAAACCTTCACCAGAAATCATCCAATCTAGTGAGTTTTCGGTGGTCAACATGTTGCCTTGCGTAAACTCTTTTTGGTTAGCTACAACTTTAGCACCCGCACCTAACATTAAGCCCGATGGCATTTCGGTATCTTGCGATGAACGACCACCTGGTTGATTAATATTTTGATAAAGTAAATCTTCAAATATAGCGCGGCTTTTTTTATAGCCTACGGTACTCGCATTCGCTAAATTATTTGAGATAACCGATATATCGGTTTGTTGAGCGTCTAGCCCAGTTTTACTGATCCACAATGCTGGATTCATAATCGTGTCCTCACTTTAAAGTTAAACTATGCGTAATAACTGATCTTGACGCTCGTCAATTTCTTCAGCTGTTTTCATTAATTTCACTTGTAATTCAAATTGGCGCTGGTGGCTTATCATGTCGACCATTTCGTGAACAGGGTTCACATTAGACATTTCAAGCGAACCACTTAAAACTTTTACATTGGCAGAGGTATCTACTGTTACATTTGCTTTTGGTCTAAATAAACCATCGTTACCTTTTTCGAGCTGTGAGCTATTTGCTTCTACTACTCTAAGCGTGTCTATTTCTTCTAAAAAGTTAGCGGGAGCGCCTTGTGGTCGAACTTGAATAGCGCCATCTTGGCTAAACCCTATTTTTTCGACTGGGACAGGTAAAATAACAGGTCCCCCTTCGCCAATAACTTGACGACCATGACTGGTTACGAGCATGCCTTGAGCAGTAACGTTTAACGTACCCACTTTTGTGTAAGCTTCATTACCGGAGGCATCTTGCACAGCAAGCCATGCGTTATCGCTCATCGCGATATCTAAGTCTCGCCCGGTTTGAACAATGCCACCCGATACCATGTTAGAACCCGGACGCTCTTGCATTGAAAATACACGTGTAGGCAAACCTTCGCCAAACGCTTGCATAGAACGCGCCTGCGCAAAGTCAGCTTTAAAACCCGTTGTATTTGCATTTGCCAAATTATTGGCTTTTAAAGCAAGCCCTTGTAGGCTTTGCTTAGCGCCAGAGGCCGCAATGTAGACCATTTTGTCCATAGTATCGACTCACATAAAAAATCTCTGAACTTACAAATGCAAAATAGATGCCAGATTAAATTTGACGCAACATTGAGAGGTATTTAGAAGGGCTTGCAAAGAGGACTTATAAAAAAGGCTGCAAAAATGCAGCCTAATATATTTAATAGGGTTTAGCTTATCGAATCTGCAAAATACTTTGCTGAATAGTTGAGTTAACTTCAAGCGCACGTGAGTTTGCTTGGTAATTACGCTGTGCAGTAATTAAGTCTACAAGCTCATTAGTAAGGTTAGTATTTGATTGCTCAAGTGCTGATGAGTTAATTCCACCAAACGTACCCGAACCAGCTTCACCCGCTACAGGTTCACCTGAATCAATACTTTGCTTCCAGCTTGTATCACCCACTTGTGATAACCCTTGTGAATTTGGAAAACGTACCATAGCCACTTGGCCTAGGAATGTTGAGTCACCATTACTGTAAGAAGCGACAATTTTACCGTCTGTTCCTATATCGATTCCGGCTAAACGACCAACTGTTGAGCCATCTTGATCGAGTGCTTTTACTTCAAAACCGCTAGAATACTGAGTTGGGATACGTCCTGCCGTGTTATTTTCATCGCGCCAGTTAAGCTCAATACCAGTACCTGGGAAAGTTGCACCATTGTCTAGTAATGTTGATAAACCAGCACCAGAACCCGCTGGCAGTAGTATTTCATCAAAAGTAGTTGTATTTGTATTTGCCACACCACCTGTTGTTGATGGTAAACCACTTGAGTTAAAACCTAGGGTAGTCAGTGGTGTATAAGGCGCGGTTTGTTCTCCACCAGTTGTGCCATCAACTACTTTGCCATCGAGTGTTGCGTATACTTCCCAACTGTTATCTGTACCACCTGCTGCGGCATCATCTTCTTTAGCAAAAAAGTATTGTAAAATATGTGGTTCACCTAGTGAATCATATACCGTTGTTGACGTAGATGAGTTATAAGTACCACTAGAAGCAGGGTCAAAATCTAGACCTGATGGATCCGCCGTTGCATCTAAATTAAACGACAAAAATACATTTTCTGTTGCGCGAGGAGAACCAGACGAATCAGGGATTTGAATTGGATCAGTTGTGCTCAAACTTACCGACGTTGTATCACCTGTAGATGAATCAACTGGGAATGCTTGTAAAAAGTTACCTTTTGCGTCAACCATAAAGTTATCTTGGTTAAGCTTAAATGCACCTGCACGTGTATATGTTAAATCTTGCGAAGATAAATCATCGGTCATCGCAAAATAACCTTCACCAGTGATTGCTAAATCAAGTGAGTTATTTGTAAATTGTAGTGAGCCTTGATGAAACTGCTGCGCAACCATGGTTGTTTGCACACCGTCACCATTTTTAGTCTTACCAGAGCTAAATACTGATGAAGCGTAAACATCGGCAAACTCAGCGCGTGACTCTTTAAAACCTGTGGTATTAACGTTTGCAATATTATTTGCCGTTACGTCTAAATCTTTTTGCGCGGCAGCAAGGCCGGTTAATGCAATATTGAAGCTCATAATTCACCTCTAACCTGTTAGTCTGTGGCCTGCTAGCAGGCGAAAAATACTAAAATTTATTACGCGATTTCTGCTACATCTGTCAGCCTAACCGCACCTTCTTTAGTGTTAATAATAATGCCACTTGAGCCATTAATATTAACGCTTTCAATGTTCTTGAATGTAGCAATGGGCAAGCTTGAAAATTCGCCGTCAGTACTTCCTTCGGCGGTTACTGAGTATTCACCTTCAGGTAAACGCTCACCGGCTTCATTTTTGCCATCCCACGCAAAACGTACTGCACCTGCTGATTGAGAACCCATATCAATAGTTCTCACTAGTTGACCTGATGCATCTGTCACTTTAATTTTTAAGTTATCAACGGCTTCTTCTGCCACTGCAGAGCCTCTGGCATCACCCGTTTCATTTAAATCCAGGGTGTTTGACTCAAGTAAAGCTTGCTTGCCAACAAGTGTTGATGCTTGCAATGCTGAATTTGATGTCATAGATGACGCTAAGCTATCAAAATTTGAATTTAAATCGCTGATCCCTTGCGCCATTGTAAAGCTCGTCATTTGAGCAATCATTTGATCGTTATCCGCAGGGTTACTGGGATCTTGAAACGATAATTGCTGAGTTAACAAAGAGAAAAAGTCTTCTTGTGTTAACGCATCACTCTCAGTATCACTGGTAGCAACTTGTTGCTCTTGCCAGCGTATAGAGTCTAAATAGGATGAAGATGTACTAATATCGTTACTCATAACCTACCCTCGGTTACCGCTGCCCTAGCAACAGTGTTTTACTTAGCATTTGCTTTGCTGCATCAGCAACTTGCACGTTTGTTTGGTAAGAACGAGAGGCAGAAATCATATTTGCCATCTCCTCTACAACATTAACGTTGGGTTTATAGATATAGCCATTTTCATCCGCACTTGGATGATTTGGGTTATATTCAATTTGTAATGGTGCATTACTTTCAACAATGCCCAAAACTTTAACACCAACTGCGGAGCCCTGCTGGTTACTTGCTGATGCTGAAGCTTTTGTTAGCTCAGCCGCAAATACAGGTTGGCGCGCTCGGTACGTTTTGTCTTGAGATGAACTAATGGTATTAGCATTAGAAATATTACTAGCTGTAGTATTTAAGCGAACGTTTTGTGCGCTCATACCCGAACCTGCAATATCGAAAACATTATATAAACTCATAATTTTTATCCTTGACTACCGAGAGCTTTATTCAGACCTTTGAATCTGCCGCTTAAAAATTGCAAGCTGGCCTGATACTCCATAGCATTCTGTGTATACAAGTTTCGTTCCACTTGTATATCAACCGAGTTACCATCGCCTGTATCTGATTGATTTGGCAAACGAAATGATTCTGAACTGCCCATACTATGAGTACCTCCACCAATGTGTTTATCATTAGTTCTTACCATAGTATTGCCGCTTTGCTGGGTTGACCTTGCCGCTTTTAAAGCTGAGGCAAAGTCTATATCTTTTGCTTTATAGCCAGGCGTATCAGCGTTAGCTATATTAGTTGCAATTAATTCTGCTCGCTGTGAACGGATCAACATGGCTTGCGGATGCACACCTAATGCTTTATCAAAACTGATAGCCATAACCTTCTCCAAAAAATTGACTTACCCATGAATAAAGCAAAAAATAAGCCATTAATATTAGGAAGTGTTATATTTTTATAAGACTATGTATCTAAATAGAAAAACGACGCTTGGTGCGTCGTTTTAGGGAAATGAATTAACTTAATTATTTCTTTTGGTAAATGATACCGGGGTTGCATCTAACCATATCGAACTCAGTACTTAAGCCAGTCAAGGACTCTGACGCTCCTAAAAATAAGTACCCTTTTGGGTTTAATGCTTGTGCAAACTGATTAATAATTTTAGCTTTTATTTCAGGCGCAAAGTAAATAAGTACATTACGGCAAAAAATAATATCAAATTTGCCCATTAACGCGTAAGAATCAAGCAAATTCAGGTGCCTAAAACTAACTTGTTTTTTTATTGTATCGTTTACTTGTGCCATACCATTGCCGCTGTCTTTAAAAAACTTTTTACGACGCTCTGCAGATAACCCTCTGGCAAGTGCAAGCGCGTCATATTCTGCATTTTTACACATATCAAGCATGGTATTAGATATGTCGGTACCAATAATTTGTGCACCCATACGAAGCACACCAGGTTGCTTAGTATTAAATTCAGCTACTGACATAGCTATTGAATAGGGTTCTTGTCCTGATGAGCTGGCAGCAGACCAAATTTTTAAAGGCCTTCTTAAGTCTTTAAACTCAGGAAAAAGCTTATTTTGGAGCAACTCAAACGGGTATTGATCTCTAAACCACAACGTTTCGTTTGTGGTCATTGCATCAACCACAGCGGCTCTTAATTGCCGCTCGTGAGGCCCGAGAGTTTTACTAACCAACTCCGATAAAGATCCCACATTAAATCGAGTCATTAACGGAGCAAGTCGGCTTTTAACTAAATACTGTTTGTTTTCACCTAAAACAATGCCGCATTGCTGCTCTAAAAACGAACGAAACTGGTCGTATTCACTTTGCTGCAAATCTTTATTATTCAAGTTAGTAGCACCTATTTTTGTTAATCACAATGAACCCACTTTTTAACCGCTGTTGCTAATTCGTCAGGGTTAAATTTAGCAATAAAGTCATCTGCCCCGACTTTTTCAATCATCGCCTGGTTAAAAACACCACTCAGAGAGGTATGCAAAATAACATGCAAAGGTGCAAGTTTGGGATCTGCTTTTATTTCAGCTGTTAAGGTATAGCCGTCCATTTCTGGCATTTCAACGTCTGAGATGAGTAATGCTACTCGCTCAGTAATATCGTTTTTACAATCAAGCTCTGCTATTTCTTTTAATCTTATAAGTGCTTCTTTACCATTTTTGGCAAGCTCTGTTTGCACGCCTAACGGCTCTAGGGCACGTTTAACTTGATTACGCGCAACAGCAGAGTCATCTGCAATAAATACGATACGTTCGCCTAAATCTTTTTGAATATCGCCGCTTTGTGCAACTTCAGCACTTACTTCTGTGTTTACTGGGCAAATTTCGTTGAGAATTTTTTCTACATCGAGAATTTCGACTAATTCATTTTCGATTTCGGTCACTGCTGTTAAATATGAATAACGTCCGGCGCCTGATGGCGGTGGCATTATTTTTTCCCAATTCATATTTACAATACGTTCAACTCCGCCCACTAAAAACCCTTGCACAGAGCGATTGTATTCAGCAATGATTATAAAGCTGTCTTTAATGTTGTCGATTGGGCGCCCACCTACAGCCATTGATAAATCAATTACTGAAATAGTTTGACCACGAATATGTGCAACACCACGAATATACGGATTAGATTTTGGCATGCTTGTTAGTGGAGGGCATTGCAGCACTTCTCTCACTTTAAATACATTAATACCAAAACGCTGACGCCCTCTGAGCTTAAATAAAAGTAATTCTAGGCGGTTCTGCCCAACCAACTGTGTGCGTTGGTTTACTGAGTCTAAAATGCCTGCCATTCAAATCTCCTAAAGAAAACAAATAATACGGAACGATAATTGCTTTCTATTTATAAAGCTACATAACATCGCGGGTGCGTCTACTTTTTGACGCAAAATATTTATACCCTGTTTGAAACCATAAGCATAGTCGAAACATTATGAGTTTGTTAAAAAAAATCAGAAGATACAGTGTTTTTTATTTTGTTACTAGCTTGTGCTTTGTATTCCCTTTGCAAGCTAAAGTGTTTAGTAAAGATTTATTACAAGACATGGCCGTTGCTTATATAGCTAAGCAGATTGGTACATTGCAAAATACTAATACTCAATTAAGTGCACTGCCTTTAGATAGTCGCATTCCTGATCGTGTCTGTAATACTGAACTTGAATTATCAACATCCGATGAGCCACCATTTAACCGCCAAGTAACCTTACAAGCCAAGTGCAATGATGCGCAAACGTGGGCTCAATACGTTCATGTAAGAGTTGTTGAAATGGCTCCAGTTGTTGTTGCCACTGCTAATTTAACCCGCGGTGAAGTAATAACTAAATCGCATTTAAGTATTGAAATGAAACCAACTCACTTTGTACGCATACAGTACTTAGATGACCCCACAATGCTAATAGGCAGCAGAAGTAAACGAAATATTAGAAGTGGTATGCCAGTATTACTAAACCAAATTTGTATGGTGTGTAAAGGTGACTCTGTTAATATTTACGCTAACCTTAGAGGCCTTAGAATTAAAACCACAGGTATTGCTTTAGAAGACGGTACTTTGGGCGAACAGATACAAATAAAAAACAAAAAATCAGGTAAAGTTTTAAATGCGCGAGTAGATGGTGTAGAGTCTGTTCAGGTGAATATTTAATTTAGATTTATACTAAAGTATCCTACGTATATGCCGATAACATGGCATAAGTTGGGTAATATACGGGTTTATTATTATGGTTAATCAAGTTAATGGCAGTAATCAACAAGCTAATGCGTTAACAAATGCAAAGCAACAACAAGTTGATTTAAAAAAAGATAACGCAAATACACAAGCGACGCAGACTCCTTCGCCTAAAGCAGCAAGTGACTCTGTAAGCTTGACGCCGCAAGCGCAGCAATTAAAAACGCTTCAAGATAAAGCACAGCAATCGTCTGGCTTTGATAGCGATAAAGTTGCTGAGCTAAAAAAAGCAATAACTGAAGGTAAATACCAAGTGGACAGTGAAAAGCTTGCTAAAAACTTAGCTGATTTTGAGTTTAACGTGTATGGCTGATCATAATAGTTTAATTAGCGTAAAACTAAACCAACAAGTAAGTTGTTTAGATTCTTTGCATACGCTATTAAACGACGAGCTTACTGCTATTGCTTCACGACGTGGTGCTGGTTTAAAAGAAATTACCCAACAAAAAATGTCTTTTTTAACTAAGCTAAGCACTCTAGATAAAGAGCTAAGTAAGCTTATTGCCAGTAACGACTCACAAAACCCTGAAATATCTGAGCTAATAAGCCAAGTTAAAACTCAACTTGCGCAATGCCAAAAACAAAATAATGTTAATGCTCATGCTGCCCGCCAAGCGCAACTAAGTGTTAAACAATTAAAAGAGATATTAATTGGCGCACCAACGTCAATGACCTACGACCAAGCCGGTAAATCTGTAAATACCGAGAGTAAACTGGTTCGTAATTTAAAAGCTTAAGCCCAAAATTTTACATTAAAAAAGCCTTATTGATTTATCAATAAGGCTTTTTTAATGTCCTTTATTCTTAAATTTCGTTATAAATAATATCAATTTGCTTAATAATATAAGCCCCCTTAATAAATAATTAAGAGGGCTCTATTAATATTAAATATCCGTTTGATTATTACTACTTTCAATTAAGTGTTTAATCATCTCTTCCGATTGATTTTGCACATCAACCGCAGGTGCTGCTGCATCAATGCTTCCCCCACTTTGAGCTGGAGTATAAGCAATTGCAGAGCCTTCATCCTCAACCAGCGTATTTAGCGCTATAAGCTGCTCTGCATCTTCGCTAATGATTACGTCATTAATATTAAGCGGTTCTGCCGAACTCATTTGCACCGTTTGCTCAGGTGTTGATAGACCACTCAAGTTACCTAAATCAATCGTTTCAGTGCTTAATACGTTGCTGCTTGAAACTTCATTAGGAATTGTATCGCCTAGAGCCGACTCTTCGCTAAATGATGCAGGGATTGTATCGCCAGAAGCAGCGCTTGCTCCACTATCGTAAATATTGCCTGACTCTATAAATACATCATTTCCATTTTTAACTTGATAATTACCAGCTTCGTCCACAGTATAGAAATGCGTGTTTTCAAGACCTGTACCCAGTAAACCTAAAAGATTCAGATCTAAATTAGTAGAGTCCCAATTACCTTGAGCATCTACAACTGCATATGGCGCTGAAGTTAATACTAAATCAATGCCTAAAACTAATGAGTCGAAAATATAGACCTTACTTCCCTCACCGCCATCAGATGTACCTTCGTAACCAACCAATATCCCTGTACCCAATAAATTAAGTAAGTACTCAGGTTCTACTGTAAAGTTGATCGGTGTATTATCAATAACCAATCCAGATAAACTACCGCTTGATGTTGCGTTTCCAGAACTATCGGTCGCTACAGCTGTTACTGTATAAGCCCCATCAGCTAAGGTAGTATTAGCTGCTACGCTCCACTCACCAGATGCATCAGCAAATACTGTTTCAGTTGCCTCTGTAGCGCCACTAAAGGTCACCGTTACTGACTCACCTGGAGCGGCTGTACCTGTTATAACTGGGTTTTGATCTGTAGTTAGTACCAATCCTGAATCAATTGTAATACCTGAGTCAATTGCGCTACTTGATGATTGCGTACCAGTATTACTTGCACCATCAACAATGCTTACATCAACGCTGTAGTTGCCCTCAGGAAGTACTTCTGCTGATGTCACGCTCCAAGTTCCATCAGCTCCAACTGTTGTTTGAACATTGTGAGTGGCACCAGCTGAATCAGTAAACATAACTATAACCGCTGCACCTGCAAAGCTTCCAGTAACTGACCCCGTAACAGTAGGCGTTGTATCTTGCCCTACCAATATTGGATCTATGACTATAGTTGGTGCAGTGTAGTCTGTGCTTGACACCATTGTATCGCTTGATGAGTTACCTGCAGCATCACTCACTGTCGCAGTAGCACTAAAGCTACCTTCACTAAGCGCGGTGGTAGCTGTTACTGACCATGTGCCACTTCCTGAAACTTGAGCGGTAACAGTTTGTGAATCATTATTAGCATCGGTAATAACAACACTCACATTTGTACCTGCTGGTGCATCACTTATACCTGTTATCGTCGGTAGCGGGTTATTGGTTACAGGTAATTGATCAACTTCAACTGTTGGTGGTGTTAAATCAATTATTCCACCAAGACTTGTAGAGCTTGAAAGCCCTAAGTCTTCAACTGTAGCACTTACAGTAAAGGCGCCTTCAGCTAATGGTGTTGTAGGTATTAGAGTCCATTCACCGGCAATGGCTGTGGTGTTATATGTCGTTGCTGTACCGCTACTATCGGTAATAACTACCTGTACATCACCTGCTAATACATCCGTGGTACCTGTAATCGTGGGCGTTGTATCGCTTGTATCTACAATTTGATTAATTAACAAACCAGGTAAGGTTGTACTAATAGTGCCTGTTTGGGTTGCTGTTGCTTCATTTCCAGCGCTATCGGTACTTATGGCCTCAACTGTAATTTCTCCTTCAGGTAATAAAGAAGCAATGACAGACCAAGTGCCATCTCCTAAAACAGTAGTAGTAACTGTTTGTACTGCGGCTGTTGAGTCAGTGATATTTACAGTAATTAAACTCCCTACTTCCTCATCGCTAGAGCCTGTAATTGTTGGTGTTAGAGTATTAAGTACTCCGAACGCATCTATTACTAACACTGGTGGAATGGTGTCTATAGTTACTTGTTCAATGGCTGACTGCCCAGTATTACCTGCGGCATCAGTAATACTCGCATACACATCATATACACCATCTGATAAGCTAGTTGTTACTAAAGACCACGTGCCGTCGCTACCAACTACAGCATCAAATACTGTTTCATCACCATTACTACCAATAACAGTTACGTCAATGTCTGTACCCTCAGGCTCTTCAGAACTGCCTGAAATAGTTAATATATCGGTATCGCTAATAGTCAATGGTAAAATATCAACCACTGGTACTAGTGTATCCACTACAAACTCGAGAGTATCGGTAACTACGTTTCCTGCATCATCAGTAATACTCACATTAGCAACGTGCTGCCCTTCAGATAATGCATCAACTTCAAGTGTAAATATTCCCAAAGCATCAACTGTAGTAGTTAGTACAGTGCCGCCATCTAGTTGTATTTCAACAACACCATTAATTAAATCACTGGTACCTTGGATTATTGGCGTGGAGTCTGATGTTGTGCCAATAACCTGTAAGCCAAGTGTTGGCGATATTGTATCCACCACTGCGGTAAGTAGTTGCGTGGTAGTAATACCGACCTCACTTAACACGTCAACTGTTACGCTAAATGTACCTTCAGCTAATGATTGAGGAACCTGTACAGCCCACGTATTATCGGCTTGCACTATAGCCCTAAGCTCTTGTACTACATTTCCGCTATCTACCACTTTAACTAGCACTTCAGTGCCTGGTGCTTGGTCGGTCGTACCACTAATTATTGGTAAATCGCCCTCACCAGTAGCAAAGTCAACTACTGCATTTAGTACTGGGGTTGAAGCATCTACATCAGCAGTCGTAATAGTGGTGGTGTTACCCGCATCATCGGTTGCAGAGGCTTCAATAACTGATAAGCCAATAACATTAACGGCTAGGCCTAATAGCTCCCAATCACCATTTGCATCTGTGGTTACATCGTATGTTAAATCGAGTAAATCACCTGCAAGCTCTAGAGTAACCGTAACGGTTTTACCTTCGCCCAAATCAGATGTACCAGATAAAGAAACCAACTGACCTAATAGGAACGAAGGCACAATTGTTAGCTCTGGTCCCACGGTATCAACCTCACCACCGGTTTTATTGTCAACCGAAGTATTGCCCGCAGCATCGCTAATAGTTGCACTAACACTGTAAACACCGTCAGCTAAAATATTATTAGCAGCCGCTTGCCAGTCTCCATTGCCATCGGTTTGAACGGTCATTTGATGAGAAACTCCAGCAGAATCAGTAAAGGTAACAATAACGTTTGTATTTTCCTCGTTAGACGTACCTGTAATCAATGGAGTGCTATCTTGAGTTAGTATTAATGAACTTTGATTAATACTAATTTCAGGAGCAATTGTATCAATGGTTGCTGTATTTGTTGCGTCCCCGGTATTACCCGCGCTATCAGTAACAGAGACTTCAACTGAATAATCTCCTTGTGATAGAGAGCTAGTTGCCTCTACAGACCATACACCACCAGTTTGAACTGTTGTATTTACAGTATGCTCATTACCTTGTGCATCAGTAAATACCACTGCAACAGCATCACCCACATTGGCACCTGTCACACTTCCAGAAATACCCGGGGTTAGGTCTGTACTTCCAACAATATCGCTAATAGTTACAACTGGCGCAGTTATATCAACTACCCCTGTAGTACTTGTGTTTACAGGGTTACCGGCAGTATCTGTGGTTGAAGCTAAAACCGTGTAAATGCCCTCACTCAACTCTGTACTTGCAGCGACTGACCATGTGCCATTTGCACCAACAGTAGCATTAACCGTCTGCTCTGCACCTAAGCTATCAGTAATTAAAATAATAACTAATGCGCCCTGTGGTGCAGTGGTTGTACCTGAAATAGTTGGCGTTGTGTCATTTAAAGTTACAAGCGGCGTAATACTAAGTGCTGGTGCTGTTAAATCGATAACACCACCGCCCGTTGCATTACTCGTTAATCCTCCTTCAGTTACACTTGCCGAAACAGTAAACTCACCTTCAGGAAGAATAGTTGTCGCATCAACACTCCAAATCCCGCCTACTACCGAAGTAGTTACAGTATGTGAAACGTTATTAACGTCAGTTATAACGACTGTGATCACCGAGTTATCTATTGCACTACTTGTGCCTGATATTGCTGGTGTTTGATCGTTCGTATCAACAATTGTATTAATATTAATTGTAGGCGCATTGGTATTTAAAGTTGCGGTACTATTTGCAACTGATTCATTCCCTGCGGCATCAGTAACACTTGCAGAAACTGTAACTTCACCATCAGTCAGTACATCTGTAATATCTACAGTCCAAGCACCTCCTGCACCAACAACAGTTGTGTAAGTCTCGGTACTATCTCCATCGGTCACAGTTACTGTAATACTCGTGTTTTCAGGTTCATTGGATGTGCCTGAAATAGTTGGCGTGCTGTTATTAATTGTACCTAATGCATTTATAGTAATACTTGGTGCTTGAGTATCAATAAAGCTCGAGCCTGTATCCAAACCTTGATTGCCAGCATCATCGGTAATACTTACCTCTACATCATAATTGCCATCTGGCAAGCTTGGCGCCGTAACTTGCCAATCGCCGTTAGCATCAACTATTGCGGTTAAAATGTGTGTGTCATTATTGCTATCTGTAATGACTATATCGACCACCGTATTCTGTGGTTCAGTTGAAGTACCACTTACAATTGGTGTATTAGTGTTAAATACAGTTATATCATTAAGTACAATAACAGGTACTTGGGTATCAATTGTTAAATCAATAGTCGTGCTGCTGATATTATTAGCATCATCGGTAATACTTACTTGCGCCGTATAATCACCATCAACAAGTGCTACGGGGACATCTACTTGCCAATTGCCATCAGTACCCACAGTTGCTGTTAGTGTTTGACCACCAATAATAATGCTTACATCTGCACCTATCTCATTACTTGTGCCTGAAATTGTAGGTGTTGTATCTATTGTCGCGTTAACTTCGTTCACAATTAATGTAGGATCAACACTGTCTATTTCACCTTGAGCCTGCTGCGTTGTTAAGTTGCCAACACTGTCTCTAACCTCTGCAACAACGGTATATTGACCTTG
Source organism: Pseudoalteromonas sp. NZS37 (assembly GCF_015864265.1). Lineage (NCBI taxonomy): Bacteria > Pseudomonadati > Pseudomonadota > Gammaproteobacteria > Alteromonadales > Pseudoalteromonadaceae > Pseudoalteromonas > Pseudoalteromonas sp. NZS37. The sequence continues at coordinate 149,105 of NZ_JADYXL010000001.1, forward strand.
CGCTAGCTCTGCAGGTACAGCAACAGACCAGTCGCCACCGGCTTGAACTGTCGCAGTAAACGCTTGGCTTTCTCCTTCACTATCAGTCACGGTTATATTAATTACAGTGCCTTGCCCCATATCGGTGGTGCCGCTAATTACTGGCGTACTGTCATTAGATAAAGCATCGACACTAACTGTTAGGTCTGGCGCTACGTTATCAAAATCAAGTGTATTGATTGTTCTAACATTACCAGCGGCATCCGTTGCACTGGCAGTTACATAGGCAAGATTTAGTAAAGGTACTGTTATGTTTGCAAGCCCCCACGTACCATCAGGATTTGTTGTCGCTGTATAAGTTGCGCCAACTAACCCACCAACTAGGTACTCTGTAATAGTGATTACAGAGCCTCCTGGTAAATCAGAATCCCCCGAAAGAGAAACCAAATTTCCTAATAAAAACGATGGAATAATTTCAAGATCCGGAGCGGTTATATCCACTTCGCCAGTGTCTGTACCCGTGCCTGTGTTGCCTGCTGCATCGGTGATGCTGGCGCTGACGCTGTAATTACCTTCAGCTAATGTGCCTGTTGGTGTCGCACTCCAGTTACCATTGGCATCGGTTTGTACATCAATGCTTTGAGTAGCATTTGTTGCATCGGTAAACGTAACCGTGATGGTGCTGTTAGGCGCATCACTGGTGCCAGTAACCGTCGGTGTGCTGTCGTTTGTTAATAATGGCGCATCCACACTCACACTTGGTGCAGTGGTATCAATGGTGCCATTGCCTGTAATATCGGTGCTGTTACCTGCCACATCGCTGATGTTAGCTTCAATACTATACGGTCCTTCTGCTATCGCTGTTGGCACTTCGACTGAGAAGTTGCCATCTTCATCAACCGTGGTGGTGAACGTTTGTGTATTGCCTAAATCATCCACTACGGTGAAGTTAATAACGGTGCCTTCAACCGCATCGCTTGTGCCGCTAAATGTCGGGGTGATGTCATTACTTGAACCAGGGCTGGTAAGTATAAGTGTCGGTGCAATGGTATCTATTTCACCAGCACCTGTGGCGATGGTGTCATTGCCTGCTGCATCGCTCACGCTTGCGCTGATGGTGTATCCACCTTCTGCAATGGCTGCCGGTACAGGAATTGACCATGTGCCATTGGCTAGTACGGTGGCGCTCATTGTTTGCGGTGTGCCACTGCTGTCAGTGACAATAATCGTTACTTCACTGCCTTGCGGTGCATCGCTGGTACCTGCAATCGTTGGCGTGGTGTCGTTGCCTACACCGTTGTCGGTGATAACAAGGCTTGGTGCGGTTAAGTCAATCTCGCCTGTCTCGGTGGCGCTGCCGATATTACCTAGGCCATCGTCTACCTCTGCGGTGACAGTATATTCACCTTCGGCTAGTACGCTTGGTGCATCGACACTCCATACTCCACCCGTTACGGTCGCATCAACTGTCGTAATATTCCCTGCACTGTCTTCAAACGTTAAGCTAATGGTGGTGTTATCTGCCGTATCGCTTGTACCATTAATGGTTGGGGTGGTGTCGTTGGTATCAACCAGTGTATTAATACTGATGCTTGGCGCAGTGGTGTTGAGTGTTGCGGTTTCACTTAACGTGGTGGTGTTGCCTGCACTGTCACTGACGCTTGCTTCAATAGTAAGCTCTCCATCAGCTAATGCTGTCGGCACATCTGCTGACCAGCTGCCATCGGCTTGCACTGTTGCGGTAAACGTTTCTGTTGTGGTGCCGTCGCTTACACTGATGTTTATCACTGTGCCCGCTGGCGCATTGCTGCTTCCGCTGATTGTTGGGGTGCTGTCGTTAGTGGCGCCCACGGTATCCAGTGTTAATGTCGGTGCTAAGGTATCAAGGGTGCCTGATTGAACTGCGCCGCCGGTGTTCCCTGCCGCATCGGTGATGCTAGCCTGTACAGTGTAGCCCCCATCTGGTAATTCAGGGCTGGTTGCTTGCCAATCACCGTTTGCATCCACAGTAGCGGTGATTGGGTGTTCATCACCGTTGCTGTCAGTAATAACAATGTTTACAACCGTGCCTTCAGGCTCTGTTGAGGTACCACTAACAACTGGGGTGCTGTCGTTGCCAAGGCCCAGTGCATCAACGGTGACAACCGGTGTAATAGTATCCACATTACCACTGCTGTTTGCGGTGCTCTCATTGCCTGCCGCATCGGTAATACTCGCGCTTACAGTAAAATCACCTTGTGCAAGGGCACCTGGAATTTCAATATTCCAGTGACCATCGCTGCCAACTAGGGTCTCAATGGTTTGCACAGCACCTGTGCTGTCGGTGATAGTGAGCGTTACGGTGCCACCAATTTCATTACTGGTGCCCTGAAGCTCTGGTGTTAAATCGCTGACATCGCCCACGTTTTGAATGGTGAGCGTTGGCGCTTGCGTGTCGATGGTACTGGTGTCACTCACGGTGGTTTCGTTGCCGACACTGTCGCGTACACTTACTTCAATNTTTTCACTTAATGTAGTGGTGTTGCCTGCACTGTCGCTTACGCTTGCTTCGATAGTGAGTGGACCATCAGTTAGCGCGTTCGGTACATCCGCTGACCAACTGCCATCGGCTTGCACTGTCGCGATGAACGTTTCTGTATTATCTGCATCCGTGACGTTAATCGTTATAACCGTGCCTGCTGGCGCGTTCGATGTCCCACTAATTGTTGGCGTGCTGTTATTAATTGCACCCACTGTATCCAGTGTTAATGTCGGTGCTAGAGTATCAAGGGTGCCTGATTGTGTGGCGCCGCCGGTATTGCCTGCATCATCGGTGATACTGGCTTGCACTGTGTAACTTCCATCTGGTAATTCAGGGCTGGTTGCTTGCCAATCACCATTTGCATCCACGGTGGCGGTGATTGGGTGTTCATCACCGTTATTGTCGGTAATAACAATGTTTATAACCGTGCCTGCAGGCTCTGTTGAGGTACCGCTGATCACTGGCGTGCTGTCGTTACCCAAGCCCAGTACATCAACGGTGACAACTGGCGTAATAGTATCCACATTACCACTGCTGTTTGCGGTGCTCTCGTTGCCTGCCCCATCGGTAATGCTGGCAACAACGCTAAAGTCACCTTGCGCAAGGGCTGTTGACACTTCAATAGCCCAATGCCCATCGCTGCCGACTATAGTGTCAATGGTTTGTACTGTGCCTGCGCTGTCGGTGATGATGAGTGTAACGGTGCCACCAATTTCATTACTGGTGCCCTGAAGCTCGGGTGTTAAATCGCTGACATCGCCCACGTTTTGAATGGTGAGCGTTGGCGCTTGCGTGTCGATGGTACTGGTGTCACTCACGGTGGTTTCGTTGCCGACACTGTCGCGTACACTTACTGCAATGGTGCTTTGACCTTCACTTAATGGTGTCGCTGGTGTGGCACTCCAGTTGCCATCCGCATCCACAAGCGCGGTGATGGTTTGTGGATTACCATCACTGTCGGTCACTACAATAGTGACTTGCGCGCCTTCCCCCGCATCACTTGTGCCGCTAATAACCGGTGTATTGCTGTCACTTTGTGCTGCAACATCAACAGTGAGTGTCGGCGGTGTATTATCAAAGTCATCTGAGCTAATTGTACGGGTATTACCTGCGGCATCGGTCGCTGTTGCGATCACGGAGCCAACATCAAGTAAAGATACATCTAATCCGACTAATGACCAGTTGCCATCCGCATCCGTTGTAGTGGTATATGTTGCACCAATACCACCGCCTACCAGTTGCTCGGTAATGGTAATTTCACTGCCTGCAGGCAAATCAGAGGTGCCGCTTAGAGTAATTAACAAACCAAGTTCAAACGTTGGTGTAAAGGCAAGTGCCGGTGGGGTTACATCTACTTCGCCACCGTCCGTGCCAGTACCTGTGTTGCCTGCGGCATCGGTAATGCTGGCGCTGACGCTGTAATTACCTTCAGCTAATGTACCTGTTGGTGTCGCACTCCAGTTACCATTAACATCGGTTTGTACATCAATGCTTTGGATGGCATTTGCTGCATCTGTAAACGTAACCGTAATCGTGCTGTTAGGTGCATCACTGGTGCCAGTCACGGTTGGCGTGCTGTCGTTTGTTAATACTGGCGCATCCACAGTAATACTTGGTGCAGCGGTGTCTATTGTGCCGTTACCTGTAATGTCAGTGCTGTTACCGGCAACATCGCTGATGCTGGCTTCAATACTATACGGTCCTTCTGCAAGTGCTGTAGGCACTTCGACTGAGAAGGTGCCATCGGCATCAACCGTGGTGGTGAACGTTTGCTCTCCCCCTAAATCATCCGTTACGATGAAGGTGATCACGGTGCCTTCAACCGCATCACTGGTGCCGCTTAAGGTTGGGGTTACGTCGTTACTTGAGCCTGGGCTGGTAAGTACAAGGGTCGGTGCGGTGGTATCTATTTCACCAGCGCCTGTGGCGGTGGCTTCGTTGCCTGCCACATCTTCAACACTCGCGCTTACGGTGTATGCACCTTCTGCAAGTGCTACCGGTACAGGAATTGACCACGTACCATTAGCAAGCACGGTGGCATTTATTGTTTGCGCTGCGCCGTTGCTGTCGGTGACAACAATGGTTACTTCACTGCCTTGCGGTGCATCGCTGGTACCTGCAATCGTTGGGGTGGTATCGTTGCCTACGCCGTTGTCGGTAATAACAAGGCTCGGTGCGGTTAAGTCTATCTGACCTGTTTCGGTGGCGCTGCCGATATTACCTAGGCCATCGTCTACCTCTGCGGTCACCGTGTATTCACCTTCGGCTAAATCAGTTGGTGCATCAACGCTCCAGACGCCACCCGTTACCGTCGTATCAACAGTCGTAATATTCCCTGCACTGTCTTCAAACGTTAAGCTAATGGTGGTGTTATCTGCCGCATCGCTTGTACCATTAATGGTTGGGGTAGTGTCGTTGGTATCAACCAATGCATTAATACTAATGCTTGGGGCCGTGGTGTTGAGTGTTGCGGTTTCACTTAATGTAGTGGTATTACCGGCGTTATCACTAACGCTAGCTTCAATGGTGAGCTCACCATCGCTCAGTGCATTCGGTACATCCGCTGACCAGCTGCCATCAGCTTGTACTGTCGCGGTGAACGTTTCTGTTGTGGTGCCATCACTCACGCTGATGCTAATAACAGTCCCCGCTGGCGCATTGGTACTTCCGCTGATAGTCGGGGTGCTATCGTTCGTTGCGCCCACGGTATCAAGCACAAGCGTTGGCGCGAGGCTATCAATGGTGCCCGATTGTACGGCACTATCGGTGTTACCTGCGGCATCGGTAATGCTGGCTTGCACACTGTAGCTGCCCTCTGGTAATTCAGGGCTGGTTGCTTGCCAGTTGCCGTTCGCATCGACTGTGGCTGTAATTGGTGTTTCATCGCCGTTACTGTCGGTGATAACAATATTCACAACGGTGCCTTCAGGCTCTGTTGAGGTACCACTAATCACTGGGGTGCTGTCGTTGCCTGAGCCCAATGCATCAACGGTGATAACGGGTGTAATGGTATCTACATTACCACTGCTGTTCGCGGTGGTGTCGTTGCCTGCAGCATCGGTAATACTCGCGGTTACAGTAAAGTCTCCTTGCGCAAGCGCACTTGGAATTTCAATGTCCCAGTGACCATCACTTTCAACGGTGGTGGTAATGGTTTGCACAGCCCCTTCGCTGTCGGTGATGATGAGTGTAACGGTGCCGCCAATTTCATTACTGGTGCCTTGTAATATCGGTGTTAAGTCGTTTACATCGCCAACAGTTTGGATAGTTAATGTCGGTGCTTGCGTATCTAATATAATTGTATCTGTAACTGTTGTCGTATTTCCTGCTTCATCAGACACACTCACTTCGATGGTGTTATCACCTTCATTTAAATCTGTTTGTGGAGTTACTTCCCAGTTACCATTTGTATCTACTGTAGTGGTAAGTGTTTGTTCAACCCCGTTTTCATCGGTAATAACAACCGTGATACTGGTACCAACTTCTGCATCACTAGTACCTGAAATGGTAGGTGTTGAGTCGTTAGTTACAGTATCAAAGTCAACTGTTAAGCTAGGCCCTGATGTATCTATGTTGCCTGTAGCCGTATCTGAAGCGCTATTTCCTGCAGCATCAGATACTTCAGCTTCTACAGAGTAATCGCCCGAGGCCAACTCTTGAGAAAGTTCAATACTCCAATTACCTTCTACATCTGTTGTAGTGCTAAATGTGCGAACAACCCCTTGAGAATCAGTAACCGTTAAATTTATAACTGTGCCTGCAACTACGTCTGTTGTGTTACCAGAAATAACTGGGGTTGTATCATTACTTGTTTCTAGTTCATTTACTTGTATGGTTGGAGGCGTAATATCAATTACAGCATCAAGCTCTGCATTAGCCGTTCCACCACCTATGTCTGTTACTGTTGCACTAATTAAAATGGTGCCCTCAGCTAAATCGGTTGGCGGAGTAACACTCCAGAGTCCGTTTTCATCAACAACTGTGGTTAAAGTAATTGTTGCACCCGCTGAGTCAGTGATCTGAACTTCAACTTGAGAGCCAACTTGTGCATTAAAAGTATCACCATTTATTTGAGGTGTTTGATCGTTAGTTTCGCCAATAATATCAATGGTGATAGTCAATGCGCTTGTATCGATTGTACCTAAAGCACTTGCTGTGCCTTCATTACCAGCGCTATCACTGATACTTGCATCTACAGAGTAGGTCCCTTCTGCTAAAGCCGCTGACACTTCTGCAGTCCAACTCCCGTCTGCAATTACTTGTGCTGTAATTGTTTGTACTGCACCATTAGCATCAGTCACAGTTAGAGTAATAGTTGAACCAGCAGTCTCCCCACTAACTGTGCCTGAAATGGTCGGTGTTGTATCACTCGTATCGCCTAGCGCATTAATAGTAACTATTGGCGCTGTGGTATCAACTTCGCCTGTTGTTGTTGCGGTTGTTTCATTGCCCGCTGTATCTGTAACCGATACCTCAACCGTAAATTCGCCTTCGCTTAATTCATTTGGTACATCCACACTAAAGGTGCCATCGGCTTGTACTTCAGTAGTAATTATTTGTGGATTACCAGCTTCATCAGTGACCGTAATAGTAACTAACGTGCCCTCAGGCTCGCCAGTAGCGGTGCCTGAAATAGTTGGGGTGGTGTCGCTAGTATCAGCCAGTGCGTCTATCGTGATCACCGGTGCTGAAGTATCAACTTCGCCCGTTGTTGTTGCGGTAGTTTCATTACCTGCAGTATCAGTAACCGATACCTCAACCGTAAATTCGCCTTCGCTTAATTCATTTGGTACATCCACACTAAAGGTGCCATCGGCTTGTACTTCAGTGGTGATGGTTTGCGGGTTACCAGCATCATCAGTGACTGTAATTGTAACAACAGTGCCCTCCGGCTCGCCCGTTGCTGTACCTGAAATAGTTGGGGTGGTGTCGTTAGTATCAGCCAGTGCGTCTATCGTGATCACCGGTGCTGAAGTATCAACTTCTCCCGTTGTTGTTGATGTGGTTTCATTGCCCGCAGTATCAGTAACCGATACTTCAACCGTAAATTCACCTTCACTTAATTCGTTCGGTACATCCGCACTAAAGGTGCCATCAGCTTGCACTTCAGTGGTAATTATTTGTGGGTTACCAGCTTCATCAGTGACCGTAATAGTAACTAATGTGCCCTCAGGCTCACCCGTTGCGGTGCCTGAAATGGTTGGGGTGGTGTCGTTAATATCACCTACGGGGTCAATAATAACTGTTGGCGCGGCAGTATCAACTTCGCCTGTTGTTGTTGCGGTAGTTTCATTACCTGCAGTATCTGTAACCGATACCTCAACCGTAAATTCGCCTTCGCTTAATTCATTTGGTACATCCACACTAAAGGTGCCATCGGCTTGCACTTCAGTGGTGATGGTTTGCGGATTACCCGCGTCATCAGTTACCGTAATAGTAACAACGGTGCCCTCTGGCTCGCCCGTTGCTGTGCCAGAAATTGTCGGTGTGGTGTCGTTGCTATTTGCCAGTGGATCAATCGTAATAGCAGGAGCTGAGGTATCAATAATACCCGTTGTTACTTCTGTACTTACGTTACCAGCAGTATCAGTGATTGATACGTCTACGCTGTATTCGCCTTCACTTAATTCATCTGGTACATCAACAGTGAAAGTGCCGTCAGCGAGTACTTCTGTAGTGATGGTTTGTGGGTTACCAGCTTCATCAGTCACGGTAATAGTAACAACTGTGCCTTCTGGCTCGCCAGTTGCGGTGCCTGAAATAGTCGGTGTTGTATCGTTGCTATCAGCGAGTGCATCAATCGTAATAGTTGGTGCGGTATTATCGATAGTTCCTTGTGCTGAAGTTTCACTTTGGTTACCTGCTTCATCGCTAACGATGGCATTAACGCTAAAGTCACCTTCAACTAACTCATTAATAGCATCAGCTGTCCAGCTACCATCAGCTAGCGTTTGTGTTGTAATTGTTTGTGTATTACCACCAGCATCTGTCAATGTTAACGTAACCGTTGTTCCAGCTGGCACATTTTGTACGGAACCTGAAATTGTTGGAGTAGTATCGGCGCTATCTGGGATTGTATTAATTGCTATAATTGGAGCTGATAAATCAATTGTTCCAGTACCGGTATCGCTTGCTTCATTACCTGCAGCGTCTGTTACTGTTGCCGTAATTGTAAAGTCGCCTTCAGCAACAGCTTGGGTTGCCCCAACTTGCCAAGTTCCATCTTCTGACACAACCGCCGTCAATGTTTGAGACTCACCATTTGCATCAGTAACTAAAACACTAACAAGGCTACCCGGAGCTACATCACTCGTTGTTCCGCTAAATGTAGGCGTTGTATCGTTTGAATCAGCAAAGTCATTTACTGCAACTAAAGGAGGGGTGGTATCAACTGAGCCTAATTGTGAATCTTGAGCTGCGTTACCTGCATTATCAGATACATTAGCTGTTACTGTAAAATCCCCCTCACTTAAAGCAGTTGGAACCTCAATACTCCAAGTACCATCAGCACTTATAGTAGTAACTAACTGTTGCTCAGCCCCTAGACTATCGGTAACAATTAAAGTTACTTCACTCCCAGATGCTAAACCTTGGGTAGAGCCGGTAAGAATAGGTGTTGTATCGTTTGTATCTGCAATATTGTTGATAGTCACACTTGGTGCGGTTAAATCGACCGAACCTGTAACAGTTGCCGTACTGCTATTGCCTGCAGTATCGCTAACACTTGCTGTTACTGTGAAATCACCTTCACTGAGATCTGCAATAATATCCGCTGTATATGTACCATCTGTATTCGTAATTGTTGTAAGTGTTTGTTCATTGCCTTCACTGTCAGTTATTACTAATGTAACTTCGGTCCCTGCAGGTACATCAATTACATTACCGCTTACAGATGGGGTTACATCATTCGTATCCTCAATAGGATTTATCGTGATTGCCGGATCGGTTAAATCAATCTCTCCAGTTTCACTTGCAGAAGCTGTATTACCCGCAGCATCAGTTACAGTTGCAACCACACTAAACTGACCTTCAACCAATTCATTACTTGCCTCAACTGACCAACTTCCGTCAGCACCAGTAACTACTTGCACGGTTTCTGCTACGCCATCGCTTCCTGTAAATGTAACGGTTACTAACGCACCAGGTTCTACGTCTTGTGTAGAGCCGCTAATTGTAGGTGTTGTATCGTTAGTATCAATAATAAAATTAATACTTACAGTTAAATCAACATTACCTACTGCACTTGCTTGCGCTTCATTACCCGAGTCATCTATAACAGCAGCAACTACAGTAAAGTCGCCCTCCGGTAGAGGAGTTGTTACTTGTGCAGTCCACGAACCATCTTCTTGCGTCACTGCAAGTAATGTAAATGTACTCCCATCGCTTGCCGTAATAGTTAAAGTAATGGTTGTACCTGCAGGCACATTACCGGTGTTACCACTTAAAAATGGAGTGGTATCGTTAGTATTAGCAATTGCATCGATTTGAATTGAAATAGGAGCAAACGTTATTTCGCCGTTTGTTTGCGCAGTAGCCTCATTACCTGCTGCATCGGTTACTGACGCAGTTGCTGTAAACTCACCACCTGGCAAGATGTCATTAGCATCAACACTCCATGTACCATCTTCATTTAATAAAGTAGTTAAAGTTTGTACGCTACCGTTTATATCGGTTACTAATACTGTAATTACAGAGCCCGCTGGAGCGTCTTCTACCCTACCTACAAATGTTGGTGTAGTATCGTTAGTATCAGCAATTGCAGTAACGGTAATATCTGGATTTGTTAAATCAACAACACCTTGGTTATTTGCTTGGGCTTGATTACCTGCAGCATCGCTTACACTTGCATCAACCTCAAACTGCCCTTCAGCCAATGGCGTAGTTACGTCAATAGACCAATCACCATCAGCGTTAGTTTGGGTTAATAATGTTTGAGTTTGACCATTAAAATCGGTAATAACCACACTAATAATAGAGCCAGCAGGTACATCTTGCGCGTTACCTGTAATAGTTGGCGTGGTGTCTTGAGTGTCGTTAATATTATTAATTTGTACCGTAGGCGCCGTTAAATCAACTACTCCTGAATCACTTGCTAATGCTAAGTTTCCTACACTGTCGCTTACTTGTGCATCAACAGTAAAATCACCTTCGGGTAAAGGAGTCCCAACTTCTACACTCCAGCTTCCATCGGCTTGAGTAACCGCTGTTAATGTTTGTATTTGTCCTGCACTATCTGTAACAGTAATTGTTACTTGCGTGCCTTCAGGAACACCATTTGTTGTTCCAACAAGTGGTGGTGTTGCGTTATTTGTTTCATCAGTTACATTTACTGTGATTACCGGAGCAGTTAAATCTACATTAGCTAAAGCTTGGTCTACAGCTTGATTTCCAGCGGCATCAATCGCCACTGCGCTTACGTTAAACTCTCCTTCAGATAAAGGTGAGGTAGTAGTAATAACCCAATTTCCTAGCGCATCAACCTGAGTAACAATTGTTTGTACCGTACCTGCACTATCCGTTAACGTGACTGACACATTATCCCCAGTATTCAACCCAGATACAGTCCCTGTTACTGTCACTGTTTGCGAAGCAGAATCGGAAACAGGATCAATAGCAATAAGCGGAGGTGTTGTATCAATTTCTATAGAAATAGTGTCGTTTATAGGGTTGCCAACAGGATCTGTTGCTTCAACAACAACGGTCACAGGGCCATCCGCAACTGGAGTTGGTAGGGTTATTTCAAAGGTACCATCAGGGCCAATCACAACACTAACTACTTGAGAATTTCCATCAACATCAGTTACCGTTACATTAACCGTTTCGCCAATTAAGTTTTCACTCGTACCGGTAATTGTTGGTTGTGATGAATTAGTAACGCCCAGCTCATTAAGTGAAATAGAAGCCGAAGTTGCGTCAGGCACAATACCATCAGAGGTATCTCTTAAATTAAAAGCTTCAGTAGCGCTTTGATCAAAAGAAGAATCAAAAGTAACACTACTAGGATCAACACTTTCAGAAATTCGGGTTAACTGTACAAACGAACTACCTCCATCTGCACCAGCTGCATTACCGCCACCAGCGGCTGTTGCCTCTAAATTATCTAAAATGTCCCCATCACCCTCTAATGCATCTAAAAAATCTGTTACATCTGAATTAGCCGCCGTTGATGAGTCTTGCTCTGTACCTAAGTCTAAGCTTGCGATTGCTTCATCTAAACTTTCATCAAAAACAGTTGTTTCGCTAGAGTCTCTTGCTTCTTTAGCTAATAGGTCTGGTGTTATTTTTACCTTTTGATTTGCGGGTATAGATAAGGTTTCACCTTGCACATCTATTTGTAACGACGACTTAATAGCAGTAACAACTAAATCACCTACGGTAATAATGTCACCAACGTTTAACGCTCTTATTGATCCATCATCCAACACAACACCCGCCGAACCCTGAATATCAATAACTACAAGTTGATTTGCTTCCATTTAGATACCCTCAAACTTTTTAAAATAACAATCTAATAAGTTAAAGGTAGAACAAAAAAAGCACATAGATACTGGACTCAAGTACAGGTTTAGAAGAAAAATTCAAAAATAAAAAATCAACAAAAAAGTGGTAGAAATTTTTTTTTATGCTGTCCAAAAAGATTACTTGCAAAATTAGCACTCCTTTACTAAATATTTAAAAGAGTATTTTCGGTCTTAACAGGATCTAAGAGGAAGAAATGATTATAAAAAACACTTTTAAAAAGCATCAAGGGACTATGTTAATCGGATTAGCGATTACAGCCGTAACTTTATCAAACTACGTGCATGCAAACGAACAATCAGCAATGCCACTTACATACGTCTCAAGTAAAGCGATTGAAAACAATCCTGAAGTACAAGAAGCATGGCATGCTTTTAAATCTTCTATTTATGGAGTGGATGCTGCCCGTTCAGGTTATTTACCAAGTGTTGATGTATCAGCGAGCGCAGGATATGAAAGAAGAAATTACGGTATTGAAGAAGAATATAACCGTAATACAGCCGAATTAAGCGTTACTCAAATGCTTTATGACGGTTTTAGAACATCTAATACAGTTGACCGTTTTCAACGTATTCAACTTATTAGGTACTTTGAGCTTATTTCTCAAACAGAACAAACAGCACTTGAAGCCTCGATTGCACTACTTGACGTACAAAAATTCAAAGAGTTAGTGCAACTTGCAGAAGCTAATTTACAAGAGCACGAGTCTGTATACCAACAAATAGAGCAAAGCGTAAGCGCCGGTGTAGCGCGCGCAGCAGACCTAGAACAAATTAGTGGCCGTTTATCTCTAGCGCAATCTAATGTATTAACGGAGTACTCTAATTTACATGATGTAAGCGCTCGCTACCTAAGAGTTGTAGGTGAGCTACCTATGAACGATATAAAGCAAGCTGACCTTGATGAAAACAATATACCAATTTCGGTTAACCAAGCGCTAGACGTCGCCTACAAAAACAGCCCTTCATTTTATGCCTCTTTGTATAATATTGAAGCGCAAAAAGCGAACGCCAAAGCACAAAAAGCGGCCTTTCATCCTAACGTAGATTTATCTGCCCGCTACGGTAGCCAAGATAGAGATGAGCTTGGTCAAAATGAAACCAGAACAGAAGCGCGAGTCGGCATAGATATTAGTTATAACTTGTATAACGGTGGTCTTGATAGCGCTAATTTAGAACAAGCTTATCAAGATATAAACATTGCAAAATATCAACGAGATCAAGCCTGTATTGATATTCGTCAAAGTCTGCAAATTGCCTACTACAACGTAACTATACTAGAGCAAAAGTTGCCAGCGCTTAATCAACACCGCGAATCATCAACTAAAGTTAAAATTGCATATAAAGATCAATTTGATATAGGCCAACGAACTCTACTAGACGTACTTGATGCCGAAAACGAATCGTTCCAATCAACACGTTCATACATAGTTGCGCTTTACGACCGCCAATCGGCTATTTTAACTATGCTAAAAGAAATGGGGAAATTATTGCCAGCACTTGACGTAATGTCAGGTAAATACCCTACATTAAAAGAGCTAACTGACGATCCTATTGTGCATAACGCACAAAATATTTGTCCGAGTTACGATGTAGCAACCACCTTTAGCCGCAAGGCATTTCTACAAAAAAAAGCGAAGCAAGATAATGCCTACATGAGTGTAACCGCTATGCCAAGGTACTTAGATATACCGTTGGAAACCGACACTACACCAAGTAACTTTTTAGATGATGATGGTGACGGCGTACCAAACGAGCAAGACACTTGTCCGAGTACACCGCTGTCAACTAATGTTGATTTATCTGGCTGTACAATTTATAGCGCATCAACCTCGAATATAGAGATTGGTATCCCTTTTTCTGCTGACTCAAGCGATGTAAGGTCTCAATATATTCAAGAAATTAGTCGGCTTGCAGATTTTTTAAAAGAAAACCCAAATAAGCAGGTTGAAATACAAGGTCATGCTTCTCTAGATGGAGATCGAACATATAACCGCAAACTATCTGAAAAACGTGCGTTTGCCGTTGCTGAAATCCTAATTAAACAATTCGATATAAAACCAAAACGTGTTAAATCGTTCGGGTACGGTATTGATCAACCTCGAGTAAACGAAATATCAGTAAGAGCAAATGCTGCGAATCGACGTATCGAAGCTGTAATTACTGATAGCTAAGTCAATTAACGTTATGTAAATAACTAGGGTCTGTTGATCTTTGCGGATTAAAATTTGTTCAAACTAGGGGCTGTTTAATCGCGGCGCGAGATTTGTAACCTAGTGGGCTAAGTAAAAACCGAGCAACAAAGAGTAAATAGCCCCTAGGAAGAACCCTTTGGGCAGCGCCTGTTTGGCATTAATGCTACGTTATCGCCCATTTATGGGGAATAACCACACTGCATAGGCTCTGCCTTGCCTAAATACCAAACAGACTGCTGCAAATTTAACCTTGAAAGATCAACAGACCCTAAACTCGGCTTGAAATATTTAGGCTAAATTTATTTCTCGAGTTTAGGTTTAGTAGTAACAACCGCATGCAGTTCTACATAACATTGGATGGTTTATGGAATTAAACGATGTACTTGATCACGGTGGCATACTCGTTGACTGCCTAGCAGTTTTATGTCGCCATCATGATAAAGAGTTTTCAAGAGAAGCACTATTAAATGGACTTCCTCTAACTGATGGAAATCTTACTCCATCAGGTTTTTCGCGCGCAGCTAAGCGCATTGGCTTTAAATCGAAAGTAGTTAATAAGCCACTACAAAAAATTAATACAGCACTGCTACCTGCCATCTTAATTTTAAAAGACAATCAAGCCTGTGTTATTAATTCTATTGATTACGATAAGCAGTTGGTGAGTGTAATTTACCCAGAGCTTACCGAATCAGTTATCGAACAAAGCATTGATGAATTAGCAGGCAACAGTGTTGGTTTAATTATTTATGCACAACCAGAATTTGCATTTGATGAGCGAACACCTGTACTTGAAAAACTATCAAAAGACGGATGGTTTTGGGGAGTAATTAAAGAGTGCCGCTCACTTTATAAAGACGTAATCATTTCAGCTATTGCGTTGGGCTTTTTGTCGGTTGCCATGCCTTTATTTGTAATGAACGTATATGACCGCGTAGTGCCTAACCATGCAACAGAAACCCTTTGGGTACTTGCTATTGGTATTTTGATAGCACTCACTGCTGACTTTGTTTTACGCTTAGTAAGAGGCTATTTTGTAGAGCTTGCTGCAAGCAGAATAGATGTAAAAGTATCGGCTGTAATTATGGAGCGGGTATTAGGTATGAAACTAAAAAACCGTCCATCATCAGCTGGCTCCTTTGCTAGCAATATTCAATCATTTGAAGCTGTACGTAACTTTTTTAGCTCCATAACGCTTGTCGCATTAGTCGACTTACCATTCGTAGTTTTATATTTAATTGTTATCGCCATTATTGGCGTACCTCTAAGTTTACCCATTATAGCGGGCGCACTTATATTATTAGCTTACGCTATAGCCGCACACCGCAAACTTGAAGCCCTTTCAGAGCAAACAATGAAAGCAAGCTCAATGCGAAATGCAGTATTAGTAGAAAGTTTAACCAACATTGAAGATGTAAAAAGTTTTCACTCAGAGTGTAAAACACAATCTGTATGGGAAAAGTCGACCATTTACATTGCGCAAGTAAACGCACAAAGCCGATTAGTTTCCAGCTCAATATCAAATACAGCATCGTGGATACAGCAATGTGTAGGCGTGATAATAATGATAATAGGCGTACACCTCGTTATTGAAGGTGAGCTAACTCAAGGCGGATTAATTGCAGCCTACTTATTATCATCTCGTGCTATGGGCCCTATTGGGCAGTCAGCCGCTGTTTTAGCGCAATATCATCATGCCGCAATAGCAATGCAATCACTAAATGAGATTATGGAAAAAGAGGTCGAGCGCCCACCTGGTAAGCATTGGTTAAGCCACCCTATTTTAAAGGGCGATATAGAATTTAAAGATGTATGTTTTAAATACTCTGACGAATCTCATAATGCACTCAACGGCGTTAGCTTTAAAATTAAAGCTGGTGAAAAAGTTGCAATTTTAGGACGTAATGGCTCAGGTAAAAGTACATTAGAAAAGCTTATCTTAGGGCTATATGAACCCTGTTCAGGAGCAATTTTGATGGACAATAACGATATACATCAAATTGACCCTGCTGAGCTTCGCCATAATATTGGTTATGTACCGCAAACCGTTGCCCTGTTTTATGGGACCTTAAAAGACAACCTTACGATAAGCGCTTGGCATGCCAAAGACGAGCAAATTATTGAAGCCTGTGAGCGAAGCCAATTATTTGATTTAATTAATTCGCACCCAGACGGATTTGACCTACAAGTAGGCGAGCAAGGCCGCCAATTATCAGGAGGGCAACGCCAAGCTGTAGGTATGGCAAGAGCCATAATTAACGACCCACCAATACTATTACTAGATGAGCCAACCTCATCGCTAGATCACAATAGTGAAAGTAAAATTATTAACAATTTAAAAAATTATTCTAAAGATAAAACCCTAATTGTAGTGACTCACCGCTCATCATTACTCGAGCTTGTTGACCGTATTATAGTTTTAGATAACGGAAAAGTAGTTGCTGATGGACCAAAACAAAAAGTAATTGCGGCGTTAAATAATAAAACCGTGGAGCAAGCCTCATGAGTGATAACAAAAAACCACTTGAACAACGCTCTTTTGAATCTGTTAGCAAAGCAATAGAAGCAAGAAAACAAGGTAAGCCATCCGTATTTAATAAACTATTTAAAGGATGGATTTCACCGCCAAATACTCAAGACTGGGTAGTCGATGCACAGTGGGAAAAAATGCAGCAGGAACCAGCAAGCGCTAGGTTACTACTTTATTTAATTTGCTTAACGTTTATATGTCTCATTGTGTGGTCTGGCTTTGCTAATTTGGATGAAGTTGCTCGTGGCGAGGGCCGTGTTATTCCCTCTAATAAATTACAGCTTATTCAATCTTATGACGGCGGTATGGTCGAAAAAATAAATGTCCGAGAAGGCCAAATAGTAAACGAGGGGGATGTACTCATTAAAATAGACCCTACCCGCTTTATTTCTAGCTTTAGAGAAAATCAATCCAAGGTTGAATCGTTAAGTGCAAAAGTTGCGAGGCTCAGAGCGCTCACTCAAAAAAAGGAGCTCGTATTTAACGAAGATGTTATAAAAAATGCACCTCAGGTGGTTCAACACGAACGCTCTCTTTATTTAAGTAACAGCCAAGAGTTGGAGCAACAGGTAAGTATTCACAAACGCCAACTAGAGCAGCGACACCAAGATTATATTGAAGCAAAAGCGGCACTTCAGCAGCATACCAGCGCGCTACGCTTAACAAACAGGGAGCTTAAAGTGACCCGCCCATTGTTACGCACCGGTGCCATTTCGGATATAGATATTATTCGTTTAGAGCGTCAAATAGTTGATTTAAACGGCGAGATAAACAGAACCAAAGCCGTTATAAATAGGAGTCTTTCGGCCATTAACGAAGCTAAAAATAAGGTAACCGAAGTTGAGCTCGTTATGATTAACCGCTGGAACAATGAACTCTCCGAAGCGCTACTGCGATTAGATTCAATTAAAGAAACTGAATCTGGCTTAGCCGATAAAGTAACTCAAACTGAAATACGCTCTCCTGTTAAAGGCACTGTACAACGATTATTAGTTAATACTGTTGGCGGTATTTTACAGCCAGGTAGTGATGTTATGGAAATTGTCCCGCTTGACGATCAACTTGTAGTAGAGGCAAAAATCCCGCCTAAAGACATTGCATTTTTACGCCCTGGGCAATCTGCAATGATAAAATTTAGTGCCTACGACTTTGCCGTATATGGTGGCCTTGAAGCCGAAGTATTACATATAAGTGCCGATACAATTACAGATGACCGCGAGAATACCTTTTATTTGGTGCAGCTAAAAACCACCAAAAATAATTTTTCAAAAGAACTAACTATTATTCCAGGAATGACCACTCAAGTGGATATTATTACCGGTAAAAAAACCGTACTTGAGTATATTTTAAAACCGGTTCTTAGAGCTACATCGCAAGCAATGACAGAGCGTTAAAACATTTTATAAATGGAGAAGTAATGCGCCAAAGTATTTTTATTACACAGCCTGAATTTGAATCGAAACACTGGCATACAGCGTTTCCTGGTTGTTTGATATTCACAAAAGAACCACACAGAGTCACGGCATCAAGTATTATTTGGGTTTTGGCCGGCACACCTAATTGGCTTGAGCTTGTTAAAAAGTATTCTCAGCAACGTTTACTGGTTATAGTTATGACCAACGAACTAGAAATAAATCAACTAAGAAGTGCGCTTGAAGCAGGAGCTAGGGGGTACGTAGAAGCACTCGCTACTAAAGTAATTATTGAACAAGTACTTGAGACAATTTGTACTGGCGGAATATGGTTACCAGGGCAATTACTATCTAACTTAGTAGGTGCTTTATCAAATACACCGTTTAAATATGCGAGCACATGCGAGCTTGATGTACTCACAAAACGAGAACGCCAAGTAGTTGATATTGTTGTAACAGGTGCAACTAATAAGCAAGCTGCAGAATCTTTAAATATTACAGAACGTACAATTAAAGAGCATATGAGCTCTATATTTAATAAGCTAAAAGTACGCGACCGTATTCAATTAATGTTAGTTGTAAAAGGGCATTAACCGCACCGCTAATGCCTATTACTTACTCTTTAATAACCCCATCAAAACCTAAGTTAATAAGCGTATCTATATCATCTTGGCTTGTTACACCTTGAGCCACCACTTTAATGCCAATAGAATGCGCTAACGTACACACTCCTCGCAGGAATGTTTGGTTATCTTGGCTGTAACTAATATTGTGGCCGTAAACGCTATCAACCTTAATCATTTCAAGACCAAACTCCTGAATTTTATTAATTTTAGTAAATTCAGGGCCTACACGTTTTAATGCTACTTTAGCGCCCATACATCGAGCCTGCTCACAAAAATCTTTAAATATCTCAATTTCGCTAACGGCAATACTTTCACGAATATCAAAACAAATTTTAGAGGCTAAATCAGGAAACGCCGAAAGGTACGTAAGAATCGAAGCAAGTGCAGCATCATCAAGTAGCGTTTGAGCAGATAATTCAACCGAAATCAGTTCACTTGGTGGCTCAATACTATAATGAGCCACCAACGCCTTAATTAAACCCCAATCTAAACGCGCTAATAACTTTAATCGGTTAGCCCACTGGTAGTAGTAACTAGCACGGTATACTTGCCCACCAAGCTTTAGGCTCAACCCTAATTGATTTTGCATTACCTGCCCTGTAAAGCTCGTTACTGGGTAAGTATTTATTTCTAAATTATTATTGTTGAGTGCCTCTTCTATGGCATTTTTCCAGCTAGTTGCATTATCAAACAGCTCACTTTCTTGCTTGATTTGAGCTACTTTTGCTTGTACATCAGATTGTTTACCCGATGATTTTAAAAGTTCATCCGCACGCTTTAATACATCAAATCGCGTGTCGTCTTTTTGAATATAAGTACAGCTGTGAGGTATCGCTAGCTTAACGTTTTTATACTCTTCAACAAACGATTGATGCATCAATAAAATACGCTCACTGATTGCTTGAATATCATCAATATCACTAAATAAAACGGTAAAATCGCTGTGAGAAATACGTGCAATGTAATTTTCAGAAAAGTGTTCTTGGTTGCTCTCTAAGAAGCTAACCAACATCTGTGAAAATCGACGTAGAAAGTTAACCATTTCTACTCGTCCCACTTCCTCACTTACTCGATCGAGGTTTACAACCCTAAATAAAAACAAAGCACCATGGGCATGATCTTTCGATTTTTGTAAGTGAGCCTCAAGCGTTGCACCAAAGTATTCTCTATTTGCTAAACCAGTTAGCTCATCGTGTTGCGATTTAAATCTAAGCTCTTCTAAACGTTTGCTATCTTCTTTAATAATACGGCTAAAACGGGTAGATAATTGGTTCATTGATTGCACTAAACGCGCAAACTCAAAAGTGCGCGGAACGCTCGATTTAATAAAACGTTTTTCACCAAATGCATTAGCCTGATACACAACATCATCTAGTGGTTTTAATATCCTACTTAAAAAGTAAGCACTAACTATACAAGCAAAAAAAGCGACAATTAAAAAACTAAAAAATAGTTTAAGCGCACTTTCCCATAAGGCTTGCTCAGCATATTGACTATGGCTTTCTATAAACAAAGTACCAAACTGCTGCCAACCATTATTTACTTGCCCAACCCCTGGCTGTACATTTAATCCATATATTGCTCTAAACCACTGCGGAGCCGTCGCTTTAAGTTCATCGGTAAACGTGCGTTTAACAATCACCTCACCATTAGGGTTTTGTAGTTCTATTCGCTTATAGTGACCGGTATCAAATGTGGCCGATACTAATAACTCAAGCTCAACGGGGTCTTTGTCTAATTGGCTGATCATTAACGCGAGTGAACTGGCGTTATCTACATTTTTTAAGTACAGCTGGGTCGAAAAATAACTTTTAGCCGAATTAGTGCTAATTAAAACACTACTTATAAAGCCTACAAAAATAACAATTAATAATGCAATCCACAGCTCTTGCCTGAGTGTTATTTTTCGTTTTTTAAGATACTTAGATAAGGAAAATGATGCCATTACCACATAACTCCTTCTTTGGTTGTCTGCTCCAAAATTTTACGCCAGCGTGAAAGTCTTGCTGTTGGGCTGGCTACACTTTTGGTTGAATTATTAGCCCATAAACCTTGGCTGTTAAAGCTAAAAACAGGGCTTAAATCTACACGTTTTGCAGCAGGTAAAACCTTTGTTATTAAACTGTCTAAAATAAGTGGCTGAGCGTTTGGTGTAGCAAAATAACCTAACACCATATGTGCTTGCGTTTTGTTAGTGCCCGCAATTTTTGCTTTTACATAAATAAGACGTAACTTGTCGTCGCTCACCCCTAGGGCTCTCAAGCTTATATACTTTGCTATTGCGTAATCTTCACAATCACCTAAGCCTCTGCCTAACGTTTCTAAAGGGGTTGCCCAATAATCGTTTTGTTTCCATAGCAAGATATCAGTTTGATAGCGTAAATTACGCGCAAAAAAATCATTAACAATAAGAATTTGTTGTTGCTCTGGTTTGTTTTGAGTTTGTACCAACATACTTTGCCAGTTACGTGCAACAGCCGCTCGCGCAGGTCCATATTTTTGACCCATCAGCTCAATAAAGGTATTAAATTGAATAGTTAGTCGGCTTGCAAGCACACCACTAGAGAGTACAAAAAACAGTAATAGGTAGCGCAAATTGGCTTTGCACCATATAAATAATTTAGGATTTAAATAAGTTGGCTTAAACGCCATTTACAGAGCCACTGTTAATATAAGTGGCAATAAAATACATCTGTTGAGCACTACGCAATCTGCTTAAAAATTAATCCTAACAACAGCATAGCACTCAATATAAGAGGATGAGATATTTTGAATAACTTTTTTAATTAACTGGGCTATTTAGTAATAAGTTACTTTTTTAACTTCGCGTGGTTTTACTTCACCTATATATAAATCGTGCACACGCTTCATATTAAGCTCAAGCTCGGTCACGTAAGTGTCATCTACTGCGTAAGTTTTAATTATTTGTGCACCTTTAATAAGCCCCTGCACTTTACTTTCTAAGTAATCGTCTTGAGCAATTGAACCTTCCACCGTTGTTCCGGCGGTAATTTTTTGCCCATATACTTGCTCAGTAAGCTCGCGGTAAGCCTCAAGCTTAGAAGCTTTAATGGCCATAAGTTGTTTTTGCGACGCGTTAGCGCCTTTTTGCAAGCTAATAGGTGCATACCCTATCGCTTTTAAAACGGGGTAATTATTTGGCTCTACATATTTATATTCAACATGCTTATCAAAAACGCTGCTACAACCACCTAAGGTTAAACACCCAAGTGTAATAAGTAATGAAATTGCTCGCATAGCATCTAGCCCTTGTATAGTAATTAGCAGTACATATGCACGTTTAATGCCATTTATAGCATTACTAATAATTACCAAATAACATTGGTACAGTCCTTGCTCTACCTAGTTAATAGCTAACGTTTAATTGGAGTAAAAGTATGAAGTCGTTTTTATCATTGGCATTTGCAGGATTAAGTGTAACGGCATTATTAACCTTCTCCCCTTTTACTAAAGCACAGTGGTATGAATCAACGGGTCACGCGAACGTTCAAAATGGTGATACGAGCGCAGCTAAATCTGCCGCTATAAAAGATGCGATTACACAAGCGTTAGTGTTCTCTGGCGCACGGGTTAGCTCTGTACAAACCCTGGTAGATGGCGTGTTAATGCAAGATCAGCTAAAAATTAGCAGCCACGGCGAAATTCAAAAAATTGAACTGATCAGCGAAAATAAATACGACAATAAATTTGCTGTTACATTACGACTCGATATTTTTTCTCAAACAGAGCAATGCCCACAAAATAGTTTTAATAAGTTTGTGGCCGTTACACAAAGCCAACTTGTTCATCGTGAACATGCCAA
Organism: Pseudoalteromonas sp. NZS37; assembly: GCF_015864265.1. Classification (NCBI taxonomy): domain Bacteria; kingdom Pseudomonadati; phylum Pseudomonadota; class Gammaproteobacteria; order Alteromonadales; family Pseudoalteromonadaceae; genus Pseudoalteromonas; species Pseudoalteromonas sp. NZS37. The sequence goes on from NZ_JADYXL010000001.1 coordinate 171,706, forward strand.
AATGGGTCAAATATTTGACGTAAGCAAAGCGATTAGCAAAAATATTTTTACCTCTCTACAAAAATCAAAAATGAGCGCAGTACCTATTGCTTACTATAATAATGCAATAAGCGTTGATAAATACTTTTCGCAGCAGCACGACTATTCAAACGCTCAATTAGAAGAAATATCTTCGCGCAGTAACGCTCAATATGTTCTGCTTAGCCAAATAACCAGCCTTTCGACTAGCGACAAACTCAATAACGATTATGCATTTTGGCAAGACGAGGCGTATGAGCGCAGTTACAACATTGAGTTTGCACTGTTTGATGGCACTACCTATGAGCAACTTTGGCAAAATAGTTACCATACTCAAGCAATTTGGCCATTTGAAAAAACAACCATAGTTGATGTTAATAGTGATAGGTTTTGGCAATCGCCTTATGGGCAAAGCATAACCGATATCAACCAATCAGTAAGTTATGACATTCAAGCAGCTATGGCGTGTTTACCTACTCAAGGTAAAATAATGCATATGGAAAATAGCAAAATCGTTATTAACTTAGGTAAAGCTCATGGGTTAAAAAAAGGCCAAATGCTAAGCATTGCGCACCATAACTATTTAACCGACGCGGCAGGTAATGTTATGCCACACACCATCACCACGCTTAATAAAATTCGCGTAGAGCAGCTTTATCAGCAAACTGCAGTAGCTGTCAGTATTGATGACAAACCACTACCTGGCGTGCAAATTAACGATGTTGTAGAAATAATCAGCCAAAACCTTTAAATATTTAATTAACTTTTTTAGTTAATTTAGCTTTTAAATTAGGGTGAGCCGATAACCACTCGCCCAATTGTTCTACACCAGATAAATGCGGATAATGCTTTCTGCATGCAAACACCACATTACGCTGCTGATTAGGGAATATAGGCAAGTAATCAATCCCTACACGGTCGGTACATGCCAACTTTGGTACAAATGTAATACCGTCATCCATAGCCACTAACGCTAATAATGTTTCTAAACTATTACCTTTATACTGGTTAGATACATCGACTCCTGCAGAAAAACAAAACTTTTGGGCTTGATCTTTAAAGCAATGGCCATCACTTAACATTAATAGGCTGCATCCTTGAAGATCGCTCAGCGCTACTTTTTTATGCTTAGACAGCGCGTTATCGTGTGATACCGCCACTAAAAAATCTTCTTTGTATAAAGCAACCGTATGGTAATTAATAAGCTCTGGCACATCGGCTAAAATAGCAAAGTCGAGTTCACCCTTGTTTAAAGCTTCTAAAATTGTTGCTGTTTGCATCTCAATAAACGAAAACTGGCTATCAATAAATGCCGCTTTCATCGATGTTAATAACGCAGGCAACAAGTAAGGCGCAATGGTAGGAATAATACCAATAGTTAATTTACCTTGTAGAGGCTCGTTAGAAGTAGCAGCAAGTTCTTTGAGTATTTGCGTTTGTTCTAAAATAATCTCTATTTGCGTCAACAAACGTTCACCTTTTGCTGTTAAGGTAACTTGCTTGGTTGAGCGATCAAACAAAGTAACGCCAAGCTCATTTTCGAGTTTTTTTACTTGACCACTTAATGTAGGCTGGCTTACAAAACATGCATCGGCAGCTTTGCGAAAATGTTTATATTGCGCTATTGCTTTTACATATTCAAAATCTTTTAAGTTCATATTCAGCTCTACGTGATAGTTTATAACTATCAGTTTAATACAAACAAACGATTGGAACTATATTTAATTATTCACCATAATGGCTATCAACAAATCAAGAGGAACAAAAACTATGTTAAACAATATCGAAGGTCAAACAATCCCAAGTGTTACATTTGCAACTCGTCAAAATAACGATTGGAAATCAGTAACAACAGATGACATTTTTAAAGGTAAAACTGTTGTAGTGTTTTCACTACCAGGTGCATTCACACCAACATGTTCATCAACTCACTTACCACGTTACAACGAATTAGCAGGCGTACTTAAGCAAAACGGCGTTGACGAAATTGTATGTTTATCAGTAAACGATACCTTTGTAATGAACGCATGGGCTGAACATCAAGAAGCGCAAAACATTACTTTATTACCAGACGGCAACGGCGAATTTACTGACGGCATGGGCATGTTAGTAGACAAAAACGACCTAGGCTTTGGTAAGCGCAGCTGGAGATACTCTATGCTTGTTAAAGATGGCGTGATTGACAAAATGTTCATCGAACCAGATTTACCAGGTGACCCGTTTGAAGTATCTGACGCAGACACAATGCTTGATTACATCAACCCTAAGCAAGCTAAACCAGAACCAGTAAGCATCTTTACTAAACCTGGCTGTCCTTTCTGTAAAAAAGCAAAAGAGCTTCTTGCAGAAAAAGGCTTCGCATATGAAGAGATTGTTATGGGTGCAGGCGCATCACTAACAAGCCTAAAAGCTGTATCTGGTCGTGACACTGTTCCACAAATATTCATTGGTGGTAAACACATCGGTGGTTCAGACGACTTAGAAAAATACTTTGCTTAATTAATAAGTAAATTAAATACCTAACGTTAGTAGGTAAAAAATAGGGGCTTTTATGCCCCTATTTATTAGAGGAAAAAATACTATGAAAGAATTGCAAACCGATGTTGTTGTTATAGGCGCAGGCACTGCTGGTTTAAGTGCTTATCGTAATGCTAAACAGTTCACACAAAATGTATTAATGATCGAATCAGGCCCATACGGCACCACATGTGCACGTGTTGGTTGTATGCCAAGTAAGTTATTGATTGCAGCCGCTGAAGCTGCACACGCAATTGAAATGGCACCTGCATTTGGTGTTCATAGCTCAAAGCCTATCATTGATGGCAAAGCAGTTATGGCACGCGTTAAAAGTGAACGAGATCGTTTTGCAGGGTTCGTAGTAGAAGCCGTAGATGAATTACCAGATGGTGATAAAATTCGTGGTTACGCTAAATTTTTAGACACAAACCGCATACAAATAGACGACCACACAATTATTACAGCAAAACGCTTTGTAATTGCCACCGGTTCACGCCCTTCGTACCCTGGCGTATTTAATAACTTTGGCGACAAACTTATTATAAACGACGACGTATTTGATTGGGATGACCTACCAGAATCAGTCGCTGTATTTGGCCCTGGTGTAATAGGTCTTGAAATTGGCCAAGCACTTAGCCGACTAGGCGTAAATGTAAAACTATTTGGTGTAGGCGGCGCAATTGGCCCACTTACAGACCCAGTAGTAAAAGACTATGCAAATACTGTTTTTGCTGAAGAATTTTTTGTAGATACCGACTCAAACGTATCTGACATGATGCAAGTTGGCGACAAAGCACAGCTAACTTACACCGACAAACAAGGTGAAAAACACACCGAACAGTTTGACTACGTACTTGCAGCCACAGGCCGAGTACCTAACGTAGATAAACTAGGCCTTGAAAACACCGGCATTGAGCTTGATGAACGCGGCGTACCGCACGCAGACACGCACACAATGCAATGTGGTGAGTCGAACATATTTATAGCAGGCGATGCGAGTAACATGCTCCCATTGTTACACGAAGCATCAGACCAAGGTGCTATTGCAGGTCAAAATGCCGGGCGCTTCCCAGATGTACGTATAGGTCTGCGCAGAGCTAAAATTGCAGCTGTATTTAGCGACCCACAAATAGCGATGGTAGGCGAAAGCTACAAGCAAATTACCGACCGTTTAGGCCCATGTGGTTGTTTTGAAGTAGGCGAAGTCAGCTTTGAAAACCAAGGCCGTAGCCGAGTAATGCTTAAAAACAAAGGTCATATGCGAGTATACGCAGAGCAAGGTACAGGCTTATTTTTAGGTGCTGAGTTTATTGGCCCACAAGCCGAACACATCGCTCACTTACTTGCATGGGCTGTACAAAACAAAATGACCGTACCAGAAATGCTTGATATGCCATTTTACCACCCAGTAATTGAAGAAGGGTTACGTACCGCCCTTCGCGACTTAAATGCCAAACTTAAATTTGGCCCAGACATTGTAAATTCATGTATGGAATGTGGCCCAGGCGCATAACCTATTTGCCACACATACAAACTTGCTAGCAAAAGCCAAAACTAACGTTTTGGCTTTTTTTTATAATTTTTTTGAGCTGACCTCTCAAAAAAAAATTTAGCTGTTACACTTAATTGATAATTCAATTTAATAAATGGAATAGCTATGCCCAATAATAAATTTAGACTAGTCACCCGCAGCGATTTTGATGGCTTAGTTTGTGCTGTATTGCTTAAAGACTTGGACCTAATTGACGATATTTTGTTTGTTCACCCAAAAGACATGCAAGATGGCAAAATAGACATTACCGAAAACGACATTACCACCAACCTCCCCTACGTTGCAGGTTGTCACATCGCATTCGATCATCACCTTAGCGAAACCGTTCGTAACTCAAGCGACATAAAAAATCATATTATTGATCCAGAAGCCCCATCAGCAGCTCGCGTAGTTTATGACTATTATGGCGGCGCTGAAAAACTTCCAAATATTTCTGTTGAAATGATGGACGCGGTAGATAAAGGCGATGCTGCTCAGTTTTCAAAAGACGAAATATTAAACCCAACCGATTGGGTATTAATGAACTTTATTATGGATGCGCGAACTGGCCTTGGTCGTTTTCGCGAATTTAAAATTTCAAACTACCAATTAATGATGAAACTGATTGATGCGTGTAAAGATCAAAGCATCAAAGAAATCCTAAAAATGGAAGACGTAGCCGAACGTGTTGCTTTATATAACGAGCATAACGAAAAAGCCAAAGAGCAAATTTCTCAATGCGCTACCGTCCATAAAAACTTAGTGGTCCTTGATTTAACCCAAGAAGAAACAATTTACGCCACAAACCGATTTGTTATTTATGCAATGTACCCCGACTGCAATATTTCGATTCATAAAATGTGGGGCCTTAAAAAACAAAACGTAGTGTATGCCGTTGGCAAATCAATCACTAACCGCAGCTCAAACACGAATGTTGGCGAACTGTGCCTTAAATACGGCGGTGGTGGTCATTTAAATGCAGGTACTTGCCAAGTAGAAACAAGTAAATCTGAAGCCGTGCTTAGTGAGTTAATCGATACGATTACAAGTGATGGCTAGGTTTTAATATTTAATTATGTAAAAGCGAGTAAATTAACGTTTACTCGCTTTTTTTGTGCAACAAACTATTTTAGCTAAAGTCATAAAGACTATGAGCTATAAAGTCATTATCTGACTTAGTCGCGCCCTTCTTTACAAACCTTTATTACAATAAAGCATTTTATGCGCTGATTGCCATTAGTAAATTAACCAATCTAAACTTACGAGACTAGCAGTCGTCTATACATAATTCCGTTCATTAGTGCATTACTTTTCACAGTTCCGAACTTTATTGAAAATAAATTGGTTAACCAAAAAAAATCAAAGTTTTTTTCTAACTATAAGAAAAATAAAGCCAATAATAAGAAAAAATATAAGTTGCAAAATTGTAAATATAAAAATAACATATTGGATAGTAAGAAGCCAAAATAAAACCTTACCAATTTTAAAACCAATTAACTAGCAAGCCTTAATAAATAAGAGCAGAGGCTTACTACTTTTACATGGAAGAACATAATGCAACAAAGATATATAACACCAATGATTAAAGCATCTGCTGTAGCTATTGCTTTATTAAGCTTTACACCTAGTAAAGCATTAGCATCGTGTAACTACAGTGGTAACGCCCCTAGCGGCTCTTACGCACCTGGATATGTTTCTGGCAATCAACGTACAGAAGTACAAAAAGCTAAGTTACAGGTTGGTCCAAGCTCAACAACTTGCTACTCACAAAGCCAAATTAAAAACAGTAGTTCGAAAAACGACCATTTTTATACAACTTCAGATGGCTCCGTTATTTACTTTTATGAATCGGGTGATAGTAATAGATCAGAGCTTCGTGAGGAACGCGAGTTTAAAATTAGCGAAAATACATCATCAAGCCGCTACATCCGAATTAATTCAAAGTTTGTATCTAAATCATCAAACCTAGGAAAAGCCATTTTTGCACAAGTGCACGTAGATGAAAGCGGACAAAAAGGGCCACTAGCCGCACTTAAGTGGGCTGCAGCTGGCGAACAAAAAGATGCATACAACAACTCGCCTGAAGGGATCTACCTTTCACTTCGCAGAACCATGAACTGCTCAGGAACTGATTGTTTCACACATATTTATGTAGGCAATTACGACGAAACATTTAAAACTTATAGACTAGGTTTATTTAACGGAAAGTTAAGATTGAAGGTTAACGACTCATATATTAACTTGCCACGTAATGATATTTACGATGAAGACGGTGATGGCAATAAATCAGAAGTAAAAACTGGAAGCTCTATCGATTTAAGAAATAACGCTGACTGGAAAGATAAAAAACTCTACCTCAAAACAGGTGTTTACATAAACACAGATGGTAGCGCAAAAGTAGCAACTAAAAACTTAAAGTTTTATTAAGCGTTAGTAATATGTATAGCTCGTCAAATATACGACGAGCTTTACTTAGCGCTAATATAAATAAATTATGAATAAGCACAATCATGACAAAAAGCAAAAATAAAGCAACAAAATGGCAAAGTAAATCAACTACATTAACGTTGATGGCCCTCGCGTTTCTATGTGGTTATTCAACTGCTTTATTAGATGTATTTGACTCATTTACGGGAGAAGTTGAATCGTATGAAGTAAAAAACATTCAACAACTCACACTTACTAACCACGAAAAATTAGATACTCGCCTAGCTAATAAAAACCTAAACAAGACACAAGAAAGCGGAAAAAAAGTTCTTCCAAACCATACCAGCGAAAGTTTTGTTAACCCTGTTGAGGCTCACTTTCAAAGTATTGACACCTACGATGCCATATCAATGTTAAACAAAGTGATTATATTATCTGAAATGGGGAATTATGCTGACCAAGGTGAAATAGCAGAAGCACTTGATTCATTTAAAAACTTACTCGTCACCTCTGCCGATGAACAAGCTAACTTAATTGATCATATGAGGACACTCAGTTTTGAATCAAAAGAATTTCATCATATTGTATCTATTTTACAAGAACTACCTGAACACCAAGGTAGCCTTGCCTTAACGAGTGTTGCGCTTGAGCTTAGTCAAAATGATGATATTAAATCACAAGAACAGTTCTTATTACTTGCCGCAAACCTAAATAATAATATTGAAAATCCACGTATTCAAACTGCCCTTGCTGATATCGCAATTTACGCTGAAGACTCTGAGCACATTGTTTTAGATGCATTAACTTTATTAAAACCTTTTCATATGGATAACTACGAAAAAGAGCAAATATTAACGCGAATAAATAACCTATTAGCTACTAGCAATACTACTAACCGCAGCCAACTTATTAATAACGCATTAAAATTTAGCAACAACGAAGAACGCGAGCATATGGCAAGCCAATTTATAGATTCTAACTATGATATTGAAACACGCCATGAGATTTTAAGTGGGCTTCACACTGGCATTGTACCTCGCTCAAATCAGCTCAAAGAACTGTTATTAAACATAGCTAGTAATCAATCAGACCCGCTAAACCAGGCAGCACAAAGCACGCTAAAAGAGTTGTTTTATATTACCTACCAAGAATATAAACAAATTAAAAATTAAGCAGGCAAATACTAATGTCTACAAAACCATTGCAGTGGTAACTCATACCCAAATAGTACAGTTGAGGGTTTACTGCTAAAGCACTTGCACCAGGCATTATTCCGAAAGGGTAAACGGATGTAACCAAAAGCTAGAGCATGCTTTTCTCTAGATTAAGGAGCGCATTCAAAGAACTTGACCCAATAGAGATGAGATATTTTATTGTATTTCCATAAAGCTTCGTAATAGCGCAACAAATTACTTATTTTTATTAAGTAGTATTATTAAATAATTAGGCAGAGGTCGAATAAAATTAAAAACAATGTAGCCAATAACTGCAAAAACTCCCCCTCCAATAATTGGAATGATTGGGCCAAAGCCCATACTTGCCGCAACAGCATACCCCAGAAAATAAGCGGGTTTATAGATCCTAAAAAAAACAGCTGCTACCAGAATTGAGGGTAGCGCTAGCATCGAAACAAATTCTACATAACCAGCATAAAACAGTGCGCCGTTAACGAGTGCATAAAGACCGGCTCCAGCAAGTTGAAACCAAACGTGTTTTGGGTAGAGCTTACCGTACTGTTTATTTATAAGCGTCCCTAGTACCCAGCTCAATACGGGTAAAATTATTACTCCCCACCAGTTGGATATTGCAGGTAAGCTAGAGTCATTCAGTAAATGATGCGAAGGAACGCCGCTGTTGAAGTGCTGGTATGCTAAGTAGGCTACTACGTAGGCAATAACCATAATGACTAGCAATGAACGAGAGTCTTTGGTTTTATACATTTTAAAGCATCCTTGTGATTTATCTGTGATAGTTACTAGTGCGCAAAAAGTCAGTCTTGCGATTCTTACACCCTATCACGTAGAAGGTTTTCCACTAATATGGTTTTGTAAGCAAATATGTAATGATGATTATATTTACTCAGAAAATTTGTACTGCGGGCTACGGAGACATTTTTTTGATAAATTACACTATGGTTCTTCACTAAATATAATTTAGTAACTTAAATTATTTAAATTGATTTAAGTCATGTGCAAACAAGTTACGTATGTCGCATTATGGCACTTATCCGTATTTCGGCTTCGATCTGTAATCGGTAATTCAGGCTTAATGAATTAAAGTCTAGAGGTATTAATTTCGACCAAGAGCCAACAGGTGAGAGTTATTTATTGCAAGAAGCTGTTTTACATTATCCGTCTGATAATAAAATTAAACTTTATTGGGTAGGTGAAAACCGGCCTAATCCACCTTGGCGTGTGGAAATATGTACCTAACAAACGATTAATGTTGTAACTATCTGTTATGGCAAAGATAGTCTTGAATATAGTTGAGCCACTTTAATAAAAAGGCATCTATGAACTTTTTTAAATTTCAATTTACGCTGCTATAAATGCGCTATACAGAAATTAAAAAAAGGAGTAAGAGGTCTAACTTATTGATTTAATTGGTAGCCCCTGCAAGAATCGAACTTGCAACTGCCCCTTAGGAGTGCATTTTATTAATGTATTCCTATAAACCCCAATGAACAACCAAAAACAAAAAGTGCACTTAACCCATTGTTTTATATTAGTTAAAAACACAAAAACAATACACCATTGTTCTTTCTTGTTCTTTGCGGCACAATGAACCTGCTACATATGTGCTACACAGGAAAAGCCGCATGCCAATCAAAGCAAAAATAACATTGTCGAGTATTAAAAGCTTAACGCCAGCAGATAAACGATTAAATGATACAGAAGTCACAGGTTTCCATGCGCGCATTTCGAGTATTGGAGCAATATCCTACTTCTTGTTTTATAGGCACAAGGGTAAACAAGTAAATTATCACTTAGGTTATGATGGGCAAATTACTCCAGTACAAGCTAGAGACTTAGCTAAAAATAAAATCGCTGAAGTAACCCAAGGGATTAATGTTCACGAAGTAAAAAAGCAAGACCGTATTAAAACTAAAGAATCAAAGCTATCTACCTTACAAATCTTTTTAGATGAAAAGTACTTTCCTTGGCTTTTATCTCGTAACCCCAAAACAGCAGATAAAACAAAAAAAGCATTCCTGTCAGCATTTAGCAAATTTATGGATTTTCAGTTATCGGCTATTACAGCATGGGAAGTTGAAAAGTGGCGTAATAAACGTTTGGCCGATGGAATCAAACCAGCAACAACAAACCGCCAAATAAATTTAATTAAAGGCTGTTTAAGTCGCGCGGTTGAATGGGAAGTAATTGATAGCCACGATTTACAAAAAGTAAAAGCTCAAACTGTAGATAACGCTAAGGTTCGCTATTTATCTAAAGATGAAGAATACCGTTTACGGGAAAGTCTTGCTAAATTCGATATTAAGCATCTTACCACTATCGTTATTCTTGCTATTAATACAGGTATGCGTAAAGGCGAGATTTTATCGCTTAATTGGAATGACATTAACCTAGAAAACAAAGTACTCACTGTTGATTTTCAAAATGCTAAATCGGGCAACACTCGCCATATACCTTTAAATACACAAGCATTTAATGTTTTAAGTGATTGGCAAAAACTATCGGGAAATATTGGCTATGTGTTTAAAGATAGTAATCAGCAACGAATAGTAGATTTTAGATATGATTGGGCAGCACTTTTAGAAGATTCAAGTATTACCGACTTTAGATTTCACGACTTACGCCATCACTTTGCAAGTAAGTTAGTAATGGCAAGCGTAGATTTGAATACAGTTCGAGAGTTGCTAGGTCATAGTGATTTAAAAATGACGCTAAGATATGCACACTTAGCGCCAGAACATAAAGCTGCAGCGGTTAATTTGATTGGATAGTTATTTCAATAAATAACCATGCTAGCTAAATATTATATAGAAATATTTTTGTTATCGTATTTAGAATAACTCTACTTTTTTTGATGCTGAATTAGGTGATTCGTCATCTGAAAACTTACCACAAAGAGATGCCATTCCTAATTTCTCAGGGTCATTCGGCAGCCCAAACTTAGCCGAAACCCTACTTACAGCAACATCACATTTATGCCACTCTTGTTTTATGTCTAATAGGTAATCAACTCTAGAATAAAAAAGATCGTATATATAAGAATAATTCGGTTTGCCTGTGGTTCCAACAGGTAATCCTAAAGTAAGTAAACTTTGACCTAACTCAGTCTCTTCTATTTCGAGCCGAGAACGTGTTACTCCATCTTTTTCTTGTGCTACAAAATTAAATGCATATGCATCTAAATCAGTCTTTATGACATAATACCCTATTGATATACGGGTAGCATTAAAGCCATCTATTGTATTTTCAAACTTAACATCGCTAGGGTCTGATAATCGAATAACTTCTCTCGCTGCTGCAATTACCTGTTCTTTTGATTGCCCTTTAAACTCTCTAAGTTTCCATTCCTCTTGAGATATATCTGGCCTCTGGCTCGCACAGCCTGATAAAACTAAAACAGATATAATCATAATAATTCTAACCACGTACTACTCCTAATTCTTATTGGCTATATTAAATCCTTTATTGCACACCGACCAAAAACGCAACAACTTGTTAATTAATGTAATCGGCTTACTAGGGTAAATGACAATCCCTATAAAGCCAAATGTTAATTTTATAAATTCTAATACAAAATATAGATAAATAATAAAACGAATAAACTTAGCTAAGTTAATGATCACTTAATGTATTTCTGATACTTTAAAGCGGCTTTAATCTGTATAAAAATGGAATTAATTAATGATTGAAAAAGAATATTACCGATTAGATGAATTAGAAAAACGGTTCGATTTATCCTTTAGTGATGTGCTTTATTTAGTTGAAAACTCAAAGCTCGACTTAGCTTTTAGACTCGCTGATAATAAATTCATTATCGGTGGCTGGGCGAAGGGTAATGGCTTTATTGGATATGCCTCTGTCAAATATAGTGGCTTTGCAAGTATCACTCAGAAGGATCAGCTAACACTCCTCTCAAAGCATAAAACCAACTGTAAATACTTCTGGTTACTGAACAAAGATAAGATAGTTAGCGCAAATTATGACTATCCATTTGAATCAAAAACACCTAATACCTTTTTGCATACATGGCAACCAAAACAGCCAAGCGATATTAGCTGGGACAAAATTCCTGCAAAGCTGTTCCCAAAAGAGCAAGAACACACACTCCATTCGTTTAAAAATGCGATGACTAATACTTTTAAAGCATTAGGTGCAGAACAATCTAAACCAAACGAATATGAAAAAGAATTTGATGCCAGAATACCAAAGGTACAATTTTACTCAGAGGGGATTAATTTTGGGTTAACTGATATTTGTATTTTACATACCGATTTAGTTAAAGCAGGTATTACTAACAAACTAGAAGTCGTAATCCCACCAATTCCAACTAGCTCTCAACTTAATCAAACACCTAAAACACGCACTGATGATTTTCACGACTTATTAATCAGGCTTGTTGATGCAGAGCCAGAATTAACAGCTAAAGAATACTGGCGACTACTTGAAAATGAAGCCGAGGATATAGAAGGTTTCAGAGTGTTTGATAAATATAACTTATTGATTGAAGTTTCTGGCAACCACATAAAATGGCAAGATAGAAACAAGAAAATCAGAAAATCAATTAGCTTTAGCTCATTCTCAAATAGACTAACTAAAGTCAGAAAAAGCTCTTAACACTAATTTCAGAGCTAACATTTCAACAAGGTTAGCTCTGCATTAAAAATTATTTAAACCTTATTGCAAGTAAATATAATTCCATCAGATTCAGTTCGAGCTTTAAAAAATGTGTTTGTTATTTGAAGTACTTCTGATGATTCGCTACTATTTTGAGGAAACATGCTTTGAAGATCTAGCAAATTATCATACTCAGGGTTTTTTATGTTTTTAATTATAACTTCATTGGTTGTTTCAATTAAATAGCCATTTTTATATTCCCAGCTACCACTTGTGCTTACCCAGTATTCCAGCTTTGGTACGTCCAATATATCTATAATTAGCTTTCCAGCACTACTGTATTTTCCGTTGCGAACATAAGATACATCCATATCTAAGATGATATCAGCCCCCTCTACTCCCATTGAATTAATACAATTCCAGCCACCATAAAATCTAGCCTCTGGTTTAAATTGCGTAGTGTAATCATCTGAAGAGCTGCAACCAGCAATAAAATTTAAACCTATAAATAATGGTAATACTTTTAAAATTTTCATATACATCCTTATATTTGGAGGGAGTTTTAGAGGGCTGCTGACTGCAACCTTATTCAGAAATATAATTTAAACAAAATTAATATAATTACGCCACTCATATATTTTATGAATCTAAAATTCCCGTATAAGCTCATTCAATTCCTGAATTAGCTCATTTAAAAAAATCCGCATTGTAAAACACCTCCTGAAACGTTAATAACTCAGGAGGCACTTATGCCAACCACCACAAACAAACGCGCATTATCAGAAATAGAAACAGCCGAATATATCGGTATGAGTCGCTCTTTCTTACGTCAATCACGTATGGAAGGAAACCGCACTAACAGAACCCCTGCCCCGCCATTTATTAAAATTGGTCGCACTGTTCGTTATTTAAAAGATGATTTAGATAATTGGTTAAATAACTTTTGTCGCTTAGAGCATTTAGGCCAAAACCCTAATGGGGGTGATCATGCCTAAGTTAACTAAAGAGCAAACTCGACTACTAATTTGGTTATCGTTAGAAAATACGTATTTCGAAATTTGCCGTGAAATTGGTTATTCATATCGCCAAAAGAATGGGCTACATACCTATGTTAATAAGCATAGCCAGCCATTTAAATTTGATACGCGTACACTTGATAAACTCGTTGATGAAGAGCTTGTAACAAGTGAAATAATTTATCATTTTGGCGTTAAATATGAACATTACTTTTTGACCAAAAAAGGTCGTGGTTTTGTGTTTGCTTACGCTAATCCTAAATAACCAATGGGTACTTTTAGAGAAACATTAATTGCAAAAGCGATTAATGAACAAGACGATATTTTAACGCCGTATTTAGCACTTGTTGATAAGTACGATGCGGCGTTTTTAACGAAAAGATTAGCGCCATTTTCTAATAAAATTAAAAGCACTGTTTTATTTGATGCTTTTAACAAACCGAACAGCTTTGAGCGCAATCGCCACGTTTTAGATACCACGAATAAACTTTATAAACTCTTACCTAAAAAACTCGCTCACCTCTTTTTTTGCTTTGATGATGACATTAACAACATAGCGAAAGAGTGTGCAAACTATTGCCGCCAGATTGCCATTAACCCCGAAAAAGTTAACTTCCTTTACTATCAAGCTAAAAACAAACAGCGAAATGATAGCGAACTAGAGCGAACCGTTTCGCATGAGTTTCGTAGTAATGAAATGATTGATAGCGAAACTAATAGCGTAAACTCCGCTGTGTTTCGCTCTACCAATACCGAAATTAATAGCGAATTCGCTGATACCAAGCAAAAAGCCCTTTTTGATTTTTTATCAAACTATGCAATTAAGTTTGGTGTTTCGCCTATAGAGCCTAAAAACAACATTAAAATATCAGGCTGTATAAAACGCTATATCGATAACCGTTGGTGGCTACGAAAGTTTCGCAAACTTATTACTCAAGCAAACGAAAAAGCAGCCCTGCATTTAAATTTTGTGAACAGAAAAAGAGAAATCTATGCGAGCAATATAACAACTCAAAATCGTATTACTCAGCGCCAGCGAAATGACGAGCTGCTTAGTTCAACTTACATACTTAATGAGCAAGGCCAACGCTACTCGTTAAAAGAAATATCCGACCTTAATGTATCAAACCCAAAGATACGAAAAGATGAATTACTATGTCGTGCAAGAGGCTTTGAAGACTTAGCGAAAGATCTCGGTCATGAAGCACTTTTTATTACGGTTACGTGCCCTTCTAAATATCACCGCGCATTTTCAAAGTCGGGTGCAGCTAACCCCAAGTGGGAAGGTTTTATGCCTGATAAAGCCAATAGCTATTTAAACCACCAATGGCAAAAAGCCCGTGCAGAGTTTAAACGTCAAAATATTGCGCCTTATGGTTTTCGTGTAGCAGAGCCACAACATGACGGCACACCACATTGGCATATGCTGTTTTTTATTGAGAGCGAAAAGCTAGACTCATTAAAAGCAATTATTCGCCATTATGCGTTAGAAGTTGATGGTGACGAAAAAGGCGCTGCCGAAAACCGCTGTGACTTTAAACAAATAGACCCAAATAAAGGTTCTGCCACTGGCTATATTTTAAAATACATAGCGAAAAATATAGATGGTGAAGGTGTAGGCGAAGATAAATTCGGTAACGATTCTCTACTCGTAGCGCAACGTATTGATGCGTGGGCATCGTGTTGGTGTATTCGCCAGTTTCAACAAATTGGTGGTGCTAGCGTGTCTGTATGGCGTGAATTAAGACGTTTACGCTCAATGTTTAAGGATAAAAAAGATAGCCTATTAGAACAAGCTCGTTTTGCTGCTGACAACAACGATTGGAAAGGCTACATACTTGCTATGGGCGGTTTACACATAAAGCTAAAAGATAGACCTATCAAATTACATTACGATTTAAACATCGTTGAGGAAACTGGCGAGTGTTTGCAAAGCTATTACGATGGTGAACTGATACTCAAAGTAAAAGGCTTGTGGTTCGCTGGTAAAGCTATTATCACTAGGCATTACTCATGGAAGGTAGAAAAGGCATAACCTAAAGCTAGAACGAGTTAGCTAAAGCTCCCTATTACCTAAAAAGAGCTAAAGCTATAACTTAAAATTAAATTGCAGTTAAATACAATCTTTCAAATAGCTAAAGCTACCTATTGAGCTTTAGCTCTTATCAAACACCAGATTAAGCAAAAAAATTACCTTTAGCTTACCATTTGCCAGAATGGCAAAAAGGGTCTTACTTGGAGTTCTGTAAATAACTGTACTGAATAATTAAAATTAAAAATAAAGTTAGATATAAAACTTATTATTTATTTTAACTAAAAAATTTTAATTCTACAGTAAAGTGATAAGGATAAATTTTTAAATAAATCAGCTTAGAGAATTAATGCGATTATCTCAATATTTGAATCATTCATAAGGGATGAAAATCACCTTATAAATTTAAAAAATTATAATTTCCAAGACAATTTTTATAATCAAATATTTCAGAACCTCTGAAATTTATAAAAAGCGAAAGGGGTTTTATAGCCTTTTGAAATTAGCTACCCACTGTTGAGAGGTTTGTAATGGTATATAGTAGCTTTACTTCTTGAAATAAAAAGTTAGGACTGGTCTACTGAAATAAATTATTTTCATACTAAAATAAAAATATGCAGTTCAACTTTAAAAATAACTTTTTAAATAATATCAACTAAACACTAAAGCTATATTTATTTATCAATAAAGGAAATTATGGATATACGAGATTTGGCATTTATAGAGAGCCACTATGTTAAAGTCATGTTTTACCCTAGAGCTTGGGATGATGCTCAAGATTTTGATTTAGTATGGGATAATATTGATTTCCCTCCTATGCCAAGAGCATTAATACCAAAAAGCCCTGGGGTTTATGCTTTTATAGTGGAACCCAATTTATTTTCGTTAGAGCCTGCAAATGGTCTTTTTTATGTAGGTAAGGCTACAAATTTATATCAACGAATAGGTGCCTATATGAGTGAACTAACTAAGGATTTTTCAGTTTCAACTCGACCAAGGATATGGAAAATGCTTAATCAGTGGCGTGGTCGCTTCAAATATTACTATACAATTACTGACACTGTTGCAGAAGCTGAGCAACTTGAAAAAGTAATGTTAGAAGCTTTAAGGCCGCCATTTAATAAACAATATGAAGCAGAAACGAGTCAAATTATGAGGGCATTTCAATGAGTACTACACTTCTTCCAGCAATTCGTTCTAGAGTAGGTGACTGGATGACTTATCTTACGTGTATGTCATTTAGTGATATTGAAAAGTTAATTAAAGCCCCAGACGAAATACATGAAAGAAAAGGACTATCTGATTGGATTCAACGTGAAGCTATAGAATCCCACTCAGACAAAATAGCACTATACATAAAAGAAACACCACAGCGTTTTCTGGGTTCTTTAATAATTGGTGTTTATAATGGTAACCCCAATTGGGCTCCGCTTAATATCAAATTTACGCTCAACCTGTTAGAAGTTAATAAAGAGCAGCAGGCTAATATGGAAGGAAAGCTAGGACTGTTGCATTTATCGGGCGAAGAAAAGCTATTTGCAATTGATGGGCAACACAGGGTATCTGGGATTAAAAAAGCCTTAGCAGAAATTCCTTGTGATGATCCAATAGTAACTGACGAAGTAAGTGTGATTTTTGTATCCCATGATGAATCTTCAGAGGCTGGTAAATTGAGAACTAGGAGGTTATTTACTACACTAAATAAAAAAGCTAAAGCTATTTCTAAATCTGCTACTATTGCTTTGGATGAAGATAATGGTTTCGCAATAATAACTAGATTACTCATAGATCAACATTGGTTATTTGAAGATTCGAGGAATCATATATCATATTCAAGTACTGGCTCTATTTCATCAAAAGATGAATCAACTATAACAAGTGTTGTTGGTTTATATGAAATAATAAAAGATCTTTATTATCTCAATAACAGTTCTAAGTTTGAGTCAACGCGACCATCTACTGAAGAACTTGATAAGTATTTTTCTGACATAAATATCTTTTTAAATGCTCTCCTTAGTCAATGCTCAGAGTTTAAAGAAGTCTTTGTGGATAAAACTAATTGTGCTAGGTATTATAGAGAAAAAAATAACCACCTACTTTTCAGACCCGCTGGACAAAGAGCTTTTGCTCGAGCAACTCAAGTTTTAGTTAAACGAGGCTTAAATATAGATGATGCTGTAACTTCACTCTTAAAAGCAGATTTAAATTTAAACTCTATTCACTGGCGTCATATTTTATGGAACCCTATTAGCGAAACAATGATTACAAACAAACTAGTAATGGCTGAAACACAGCTTTTACAACTTTGTGGTCATGATGCAAAAAGTAACCGGAATAAAAAAAATCTTGAGGAATTATTAAATTCTGCACGCTAATTTATAGTTAACAATGTTCTAATTCAAAAATTTAATTTCTCCTAGCGATTGAGATTAACACTTTAATCGCTAGGCTTTATATACTATGAAAATAGAACTCGCCCTGCTACATATGTGCTACACAGAAATTAAACAAGAAAGAAAAATAAATGCAAGCTATTGATTTAATTGGTAGCCCCTGCAAGAATCGAACTTGCAACTGCCCCTTAGGAGGGGGCCGTTATATCCATTTAACTAAGAGGCCACAAACAAGCTGTGTGCTTAGAGGTGTGAATTATAACGGCATCTGGTTTTTTATATCAAGCGACAACTGAACTTAATTGCTTGATAAGTATATATCTTCTTTATTTAGTACATAAATTGGGATTAGTTTTCGACTACTCGCGACGATTTTTTTTGTATGCGCGTTAATTACACGTGTATTTACAACAACAGCATCACTGCGATAAATTAATGTACCCGCTAATACATGGCTCGCCATTTGATCTTCACTAAGCTTTTCAATATCGCGCGAAAAAGCAAAATCACCACGACTATTTACATCTATTGTTTGAGTGGTTTTAAAATCAACCACGCCATAACCAAACTTTTGTAACTGATGAATTAACGTTTCAGAAATTTGATTACCCAATTGATTACTTTTAGTAAGCGATGAATCAAGATCGACCAAGGTAGTAACGGCAATATTAATATTGGCGTTGGTATCACTTTCAAACTCAAGCGTATCAACCAAATCAAGTGCCATTTGCTCTACATAGTTAGCAAGTGTTTTATGGTGCTGAAGTGGTGTAAATTGATTGCCGTTAGCATCATCTTGAGTTGATTTTTGCTCGGCTGTTTTAAGCATGCTTGCTAAGTCATAATTTACTTGTGTGGTTGAAGATGCATTCATTTCAGCACTTTCATTATTTTGAGTAAAGGCACAACCAGTTAAATTAGCTAAAGCAAAAAAAACGATAAAGCGGTTAAATAATTTACTATACATAATTATCTCACTTGCTTGCTTGTTTTAACATTATGCCATCAGTGCGATAGCTACTATTAAGCGCATCAACAACTGACTGTGGAATAAACCCTTGTGCAGAACCTACCACGGCCTTACTTTCTAGCCCAACAATACGTGCATTAACAAGTACACCACCTTGATGGTTTACAAGCGTACCGGCTAGTACATATTTAAAGTTTTGATCTTGATTTAGCTCTAAATAGTCGCGACTAAATACAAAGTCGCCTGTTGAGGTAACACGCATATAATCAGTTGTTTTAAAATCAATAACGGGTACACCAAAGCTGTGTAATTCATGCATGAAGCTTTCTGCAATTTGGTTTCCTAGTAAGCTACCATCGTTGTAGTCTTCATCTAAAAAAATAAAACTCGAAACAGCTAACGGTGTTTGTTCACTTACGTACTGTAAGTTTTCAACCATGTCTTGCATTATGCCGCGCACATAATGGTTAATATTTTTGCGCATTGGCGGTGTTGCTTTTGTGTAGTTATCTTGTGGAGCCATTCCTGACTGAAATAAGTTATCGTCAGAAACAGGCGCTGCAACGTCGCGTTGGTTACTCACCAGTTGGTTGCTTTGCTCACTTTGTGGTGTTGTGGTGTCTGTATTCATTGTGCCTAGTATTTGAGAGCAACCAAAGCCCAGTGGTAAGCATAATGTAATTAATAGGTTTTTCATTTTGTGCTCCAAATTAGTATTCGCTTCGGTATAAAAGTCCGTCACGCTGCTGAATTTTCTCATTGCCCCACATTACATTAATTGGGATCTCGGTACTTCCCGCAGAGAGCACCTGTTTATTTTCTATATTCACAAGCCGTGCATTAACTATGTATGCATGCTGCTGGCGAGTCACTGTTCCTGTGATAACTAAGTCAATATTTTGGCGATTACGTAATTTACTTAAATCGCGACTTAAAATACTGTCTGAGTTTTCTGATAAAGAGAGGTTATTCCCAAGTCTGTACTCAACGGTGTGATAACCCAGTTGAGTAAATTGTGTAAGCAGACTTTCTTGGATCTGCTGACTTAAGCCTGAGGCTTGCCCTGTCACTAATTTTGTATCTAGTGCATCTGCATAAAAGAAGCTACTAACGCCAACACGTGCATTAGCATTTAATGCTCCGTTTAGGTGGTTAAGTTGCGACGTTAAATTAACTACATAGTCATTAACCGTAAAAGGAGCCATGGCTGCTTTAGGTGCATCTGTAGGCACACTTGGTTCTGGCGGTGGCACCAAGTTACAAGCAGCTAAATTTAAAAATAATAAAGGCAGTAAAAGGCGCATAATTGCCATCCTCTTCAAAACATACTGAGGATGAAGCAATTTGTATGCCGACTTAACTATTGTGCGATAAAGGGCTGATCTACGTAATAGCTAACTAAACAATTTATATTTTGGCTCTTTAATTTTTGACAGTCACCCATAGCGTTTTTTTTGTCTATGTATGCGCCTAGCTTTAAGCGGTTATACATAACTCCTTTTACATTTATTGTTTCAACATTCATCACAAAATTATCGCCTAGTAAGCTAGAAAGCTTTTTTTGAAGTTGCCTAAAAGCTAAAGAGAGTTGTTCTTTTTGCGTTATTGAAAGCACTTGTAAAGCAAATTTAGGATCAACTGGTTTTGTTACTTGTAAATTGGAGCGATTAATTGTGTTGCTATTAACTATTTCTGCTTTTATTACTGGTGCGTTTTTCTGCTCATTTTCTTTTGCAATTGTATTGAGTTGCAATATTAGTAAGCTTAAGTCTTCTTCAATAAGTAATAAACGCGCAAGTTCTGGCTTCATATTTTGCCACTGCTGGGAGCTTATTTTTAAAGTTTCAAGTTCTTGCTTTGTTATTTTTACGTAGCTTTTTTCGTCAGTTACGTTGGTCTGAGTAGCACTACCATCAATTGCTTTATTATTCGCACAACCATAACTTAGCAACATTGCACTGATTAAAAATATACATTGAACTCTTTTCATCCTAATTCCTTTAATGGAGTATTTTATGTGTTTCAACAACACACTTTAATCCTTGCGCTTTTACTGAGTCGCATACAGAAATAAGCTCTGGCGAACTGTTTGTTGCGTGCGCTAAGGCTAAAATAAATTTATTTTTAGCTTTATCATGCATATAAAAAGCTTCTTGCTGCTCTATTCGTGGTGCTATTAAACGGTAATAAATTTTTAAGATATTTAACGAACTAAAACTTCCTGCATTGGCAATGCTTCCAGTTGTTGCACTGAGCGCCTTTAACGTTAAATCAACGCCCATTACTACATCTCCTTGAGGCGATAAATTAACTGTTATATTTTGAGTGTTTTTTAGCTGCTTGCGTTGTTTATATTCATCATCAATTACTGCTTTATACTGCCCCGGTTTAAGGTCTGTAAATAAATAATAGCCATCATATGCTGCTTGAGTTTGTGCAACTTGATCCCCTTTCTCATTCAACAGCGCTATATTTGCAAAGGGTTGGATCTGTGTTGTATCACCTTTTTGTTGATAAACAACTCCCTCCACTTCACTGGCATTATTTAATGCGAAGTCCATATACTCTACAAAACCAGCCCTTGGTGTAATAGAAAAACCCTCATTAGCTGGTATTAAAAACGGATCTTCAAAACTATTTCTATCAAGTATTATATCTGTTGTACGATTTGCTGGCATTGAAGTTAATAGCGCAACGCCGTGTTCGTCTGTAATTGCTTGACGATAATTGTGAACGCCTTTTACTTTTACGCCGGCAACGCCGTGCTCATCATCATCCATAATACCGTTATTATTTTGATCTAAAAATACGCGTAACATTAAGCTACCTGTGTTAGTTAAGCTGCGCTTAGAGACAAAATATGTATTGTGTTCAACATCAAAACCTAAGCTAAAACGGCTATAAATGCCGAGCCGCCAATCATCGTTACTGTTGTAGTTTAAGTTACTCGTTAAACTAAACTTGTCGCTTTGCCAATTGAGCCCTAATTCGGCCGATTGAATATTATTACGAAGTGAATTAGTTAAAGTAAGTTCCGCTTGTAAATCTCGGCCCAAGTTGCGGCTAAACTCAGCCTCGTAACTAACAAGCTCACTTACTGGCGATATACTATAATCTATACCAAACCTTGTGTAGGTTCTCCCAAAGCGCTTTTGAAAACGTGTTGTTCCAAAAGTACTCTTAGAGCTATCGTCTTGTTGCCACAGTAATTGGTTACTTAGTGCAAATCCTGAGTATGAGTAGTTGAACTGGTTGCGTACTTGTTTAAAACGCCCTCTAATATCACTATCGTCATATAGGACGTTATTTTGATAAGAAAGGCGTCCATAGGTATTATTCATTAGCCCACCAGCTAAATTTATTTGGTAGCTGTTAAAATCTTGCTGCTGTTCGTCGGTACGATTTGTAGCGCTAAAAAGTAGTGATTGTTCGGCAATTTGAGTTCGGGCTGTAAATTCAAATTCTTGTTCATTGTTATTATTTTTTTCAACATTCGCATTTAATAATAATCGGTCAAACAAGCTTATATTGGTACCAAATGCATACTTAAGTAGATCGTCATCTGTATTTTTTTGACCTGATGTAGCAGTGTATACAGATATATTATCTGTAAGCCCTTGCTCATATCTACCCGCAACTTGCCAACCCTGCCCCTGCGAGCTTGAAACATTGTTATTTAGTAACTGCTTACCTTGTTCAGTAACCGACAATTCATAGTGACCTTGTCCCTGCTTAAGTTGATTTCCGTCCACAAAGTAATAATCACTTTTACGCTCAACTTGACCTTGAGGCCCATAAAAAATAAGCTCAAAATTATTAGCTCCAAATAATAGGTTTATATTATCAAAAATATAACGCCCATCTGCGAGGCTAAGCTGCTGGTCTATTAATATTTCATTACGATACAGCTCTACATCCCAACCTGGCTGTATAGCACCGCTTAAGTTAACTTGATTATTGACTATTTTTCTATTGGTTACATTATTAGAAATTTTAACACCTCGGGCATACTGATTACTGTAGCTATTACCCACTTGCGTGGCGATAACATCACCAAAAGATATTTCAGTAGGCATGAAGCTGTTTTTTATTTCTTTGTCTAAGTTTTGCTTTGTAAACGTTAACCTAGAGTTGGTAAGTAAGTCAGTACTTCGTCCAGACAAAAAATACTCTGCAGATAAATACGCAAAGTCTTGAGTGCCTAAAAGTGAATAGTTCGTAGAATGCCTATCATCGCTCGCGGTAAAATTTAGTTGTAAGTCGGCAACCGGAGAAGATAGCGCTTTATATGGGCTAGCTTTCCATGGCAGCGTAGGTGGCGATCTTTTGTTAGGTGATTTAAGGTTGCGCGACTGTCTGTATCTTTGTTGTTCAACCGGTAAGGGGCTCTCTGAGCTTATAAGTAATTCTAAATCTGGGTAATCAATATTAAACTCTAGATTTAAAGCATTATGTAAACTTTGAATATCTACATAAATATCATCTTCAATGGTAATTTGATTTTTTGCTAATAAGTAGCTCTGTGTAGGACTAGTAAATACAGCGGGTGTAACCGCTGCATTTAGAAAAAGAGGTTGTTGATTTGCTCCAACACCTTGAGCAATTCGATTGCTAGCATCAACATTCATTGCAAATTGTAGAATGTCAAATAAGTCGCTTAAACTAACTTGTACACTTTGCTCGCTTTTAATTGCTGCAACTTCACCTAAGTAGTATGAGTTTAAATAAAGCGAAAGTATTAATAACTCGCCTGTGGCGATTCGCTGTTGCTGATTTTCTTTGTTTTTATAATCAATTACTTCAACGGGCTTAGTTAGCTTTAGTTCAATTGCGCGTAGTGTTGTTAAAGCATCCCCTACGGAAGAATTAGGATTAGCGATTACACTATTACTAAGCAAACTACTTATGCTTAGTAATAGTGCATACAATAAATTATTTAGCGTCATTCACTGTTAAAACATTAAGTGATTGTGAAGTTAAAGGCAGAGTGTATTGTGCAAATGTAAGGTCTTTATATTCTTGACTGCCTTCATATTTAAAAATGACTTTTCCTGTTTTATCTAAATTTTTGTCACTAAATAAACTAAGGGTTACAAACGCATTATCCACTTCTGGATAAATACTTAAATTACCAATTTCTGCAATTTTAACTTGCTCGTTATTGCTATCAACAAAGTAAGCACTTAATTTACCGTAGCTACTAAACTTACCTTCTCGTTTTATATTCAATAAAAACTGAGGACGTTGATTGCTTTCATTTAGCACTAGTTGAGCTTGCTCTATGGCAACTTCTGGCTGTTTCATGTCTTTACGTAACAAAATAGGAATGCTGTAGCTCATAATCATATTAACTTTTATTGAGCTTGTTTTATTAGTATTTTCACCAGGCAATGCTTGAAATAGAAGATGAGAGCGGTACTCACCAGAAGCTAGGCCTTTAGGTTTACGTATTGCTATTTTTACTGTTTGTTTTTCACCAGGTGCTAAACGCATTTGTTTTGGTGACAAACGTGCCATTGAACTTAAACTTTCGCTTGTAGCCTCTGCCAACTGTATGTAGCCACCGCTAGGTTGCGCTTGCTTCTCACTCCATAAAACACGATATGTTTGATATTCATCACCTGTATTAATTACTGTAACTTTAGCGGTTCGTTGGCGTTCATCAAAACTAATACGGGTTGGAGAGATAAGTAAATTTGCGTATGCATTTTTTCCTAAAATACATACACTCAGTGCGAGCAGCACTACAACTTTATAAAGCATGTTTTTCCTTTAGTAATCAATCGTAATTTCTAATTGGGTGTCAGTAATAAAACTACCATCTAAGTAACTTTGGCTAGTCCCTGTCGTTATTAAACGGCCACCTACTTTGAGTAAAAGCTCTCCAAACTCATCGCTAGTTTGCGTTCTTGGTAAATCTACTAATACAACCGAAAACTTGGCACTATTAGCTCCTAGTGCTTCACTTTGCAATGTAGAGTCACTCGTTTTGTTAAACGATATTTGAGTAAGGGGAGGTAAATCGGTAAATAAAAGTTCTGCGGGATTACCCTCAGTTAATACGTAAATATTACCAAATGTGGTTGTTTCACCTTCATGGCTAATGGTTATAGAGCTTAAGGTATTATTTTGAGGGATAACTAAAGTGCCAAAATTAAGCGCTTCTTGTTGTATGCTTGCGCTATAGGCTTGCTCGCTAAACATTAACGAAAGCCAAGCAGAAACATACAAAAAGCGCATTGTTTGTTTAAACACTAATTAATATGACACTTCAATATTAAAGCTACCAGAATACTCACCATCAGGGTAATCCACACTTGATGCGTTTGATGAAGTAGAAAGAGTCGCGCCTATATTAAATGATACAGCGCCATCAACACCAGCCTGTAGGTTGGGCGTAGCACTTGTATATAATCCACCAGCATTAGTACCGCTCGTTATAAAGTAAGTCCAAGTACCTACAGTAAAATCAGGTTCATTCAACCCTTGACCAGCTAAAGGTTGTACTAAAGTATTTACTGGGTCGCTAATGGTTAAAATAGAATTTGGTACTACATCTGACACACTAAAAGCACCCGCTTCACCACCTTCAATTATTGATATAGTTGCCACATTACCAGCAGCGTCGTCTTGCGAGGTAACATTAGTTGCATCAGGATCAGGATTAATTGTAAGCGTAGCTTGCAGATTGCCTGTAGGATCTGAAATAGCACGAATAGTACCAAAATTTAAATCGTTATCTTTTGTGAGTACTACAGCATTTTGTACCGTTACTTTCGCTTCAAATGACTCTGTAGCAGCATAAGTGCTAAACGAGCTGACCACGGTGGCTACAGCTAATGCAGATAAATAAAACTTCATGCTAAATCCTTATAAGAAAATGGGCTTTATCAAATATTTGCCCAACTATAGTTAGTATCGACTATTAGTACAAATACTTTAATACTATATAAGTTTAAAAGGCCTAATTTATTAATTATATTGGCTTTCCGACAAAAGCAGCAATATTACATGCTTGATCAAGCTGATTAGCTAAATAACAAAACGCACTTACTTGAGCATCGTTTTTAAATGGACCTACACGTAATCCATACAAAGTCATATTATTATTTTTACGTTCAAACATAGTAAAATTAAATTGAGTAAATGCACTGGGGTATAATTGCTTAAGCCTTTCGACTCTTGCTTTAACAAGCTCTGGCTTTAAATACCAACCAAGCTGTGCTCCAATTTTAGTTTCATCTGTTAAGGTGAGTTCTGAATTTTGTAAGTTTGGTGTTTTTACTTCGGGAGTGTTATTTAGTGCCGTCGGTTCCAAATTCTGTGAAGGCTGATTACCATAGGTGATATCGGTTTTATTTTGCATGAGTAAAGGAGGGTTTTCAGTTAATTCACTTCGAGACGATAACGCCATAATTAACAGCTGTAAATCATCTTCCATAGCAGTTAAACGACCAATGCTTTCTTGCTGTAAGTGCCACTGCGAAACATACTCTTTTACTTGTTTATCAGTAATTAAAGAATGCTGCACGCTCTCGTTATTTACAGTTGCGCTGCTACATCCATATAAATAAAAAGATAAGAATAAAACTGATATTAAATGACAAGACTTAAAATACCGCATTGCAAAATGCACTCTACTAACCAAGATAATAAATCAAAGCAAATTTTGCGCCACTTTATAGCAACTTTTTAATTAAGTAGTCTATTTTGAGGTAAGAAAAGCCATATCGATAACAAGGCAAAATTTCATCATTTAGTTGGTATCACTAATTGTTGCTGCATTGCTCTAACTCCGGCATACATGCCGTCGTATATCAAAAATTATTAGCGAAGTTAGCGTCAGGTCTAATCCTTCAAATTGATTAGGTATTATTGTAGATTGATATTACATGCTGTGCGCTAAAGCTTTACTGGCTTATCAGTGTAGTTACTTACTATGCAATCGAGTTTGTACAGTTTGAATACGTCACAGTCTGCTTTTGCATT
The DNA here is from genome assembly GCF_015864265.1 of Pseudoalteromonas sp. NZS37. Classification (NCBI taxonomy): domain Bacteria; kingdom Pseudomonadati; phylum Pseudomonadota; class Gammaproteobacteria; order Alteromonadales; family Pseudoalteromonadaceae; genus Pseudoalteromonas; species Pseudoalteromonas sp. NZS37. The sequence continues at coordinate 198,406 of NZ_JADYXL010000001.1, forward strand.
TTTAAAGTTTTGGTAAGAGCCAAGTTTCAGCCTGTAAAACATTTTGTCGTTTATTTTGGCGGTTTCTACGTTAGTCAATATTTTGTCTCTAAACAACGGCGCTGCTTTAGCATTTAGCTCTTGCCATGCTTTAGCCACACCTTGCTCGGAGTCAACCGAAGCTACTTGCAAAGCAAATACATGTTTAGGTGTATTTAATTTTACAGTTTGTTTTTTATCACTGTAGTTTTGTTTAGCTTGTTGGCGTGACTTAACATTGCGTGTGTTTCGTGGTGAGCGTACAGACTTGCTGCTGTACCCTTGATTAGACTGCGCAATAGCTTTGCTGTTTATAATATCAATATGATTTACGAGGTAAGTTATTTCTTTTTCTAATCTTAAAATTCGCTCTATGCCTTCACGAGCTTGTTGCCACTGCATTGCGGCATCTTTTAGCTGAGCAAGTTCAAGGGCTGTAATTGATACGTAGTCAGGCGAGTTACTTTGAGGTTGTTCATCAATGGTTTTTATTTCAGGCGAGACGCTGCATGCTGTACCAAATAAAAGCATTAGCAAGCTAAGTAAAAGCCCAATGTTATTTTTTTTATATATAAACATGTATTAGTTGTCCTGAAAGCAGTGTTTTTACACTACATTTCAGTTAAACATTCTCACAAGAAAGCGTTTAACTTTATTTAAGCTGTGAGCCATAAAACTAGCTCTTCGCATGCTTGTCAGTGTTTCGTAAAACACAACGTTGCATACTCCATCCCTTCCTTGAGAGCATTATTTAATACAAATTCAATGCCAATTAACACAAACTTTACAACATAAATAACAATATGTCTGTAATGACTTAAAAACTTTTATTTTAGAGCTATTCCTTTTCTAATTTTGATCCTGATAAAACTCATAAAAAAAGGCGCCGATATAGGCGCCTTTCATGTTTTCGTTAACTGTTAAATCAGTTTTTTGATAAATGATTTTAATTCATCGGCAAATTCATCGCGACGAAGTGCAAATTCAATCGTTGCCTTTAAGTAACCAATTTTACTTCCACAATCGTGGCTGCGGCCTTTTATAGCGTATGCATCTACTTTTTCGTGTTCCATTAACATCGCAATTGCATCAGTTAATTGAATTTCGTCGCCTGCACCTTGCGGAGTTTTTGCAAGTAACGGCCAGATATTTTCGCTTAATACGTATCGACCCACTACAGCTAAGTTTGATGGAGCTTCATCTACTGGCGGCTTTTCTACCATATTAAATATTGGCGAGCTTTCACCTTGCTTTAAGTCAACATCACCTAAATCAACCACACCAAACTGGTTAACTTGTGCCATTGGTACTGGTTCTACCATAATTTGACTGTGCTTGGTTTTCTCAAAATTAGCGATCATTTCTGCTAAGTTATCTTTTTTAAGATCGCTCTCTACATCATCAATAATTACATCTGGTAAAATAACTACAAACGGTTCGTTACCAATAATAGGCGCTGCACAACTAATAGCGTGGCCTAAGCCTTTTGCTTCACCTTGGCGTACGTGAATAATGGTTACGTCTTTAGGGCAGATTGCTTGCACTTCGGCAAGTAATTGCCGCTTAACACGCTTTTCTAAAGTAGCTTCTAGTTCAAAACTTGTATCGAAGTGATTTTCGATTGAATTTTTACTTGAGTGCGTCACTAACACTATTTCTTTAATTCCTGCAGCAACGGCTTCGTTTACTACATATTGAATTAAAGGACGGTCTACCACTGGAAGCATTTCTTTAGGAATTGCTTTAGTGGCTGGTAACATACGAGTACCAAGGCCCGCTACTGGGATCACTGCTTTCATTTTATGTTTTCCTTAATCTTTTATTATACTGAAAATGGATATTGAATCGCTTCATGGCATTGATAGCCTGTTACTTCAAAGTCGTCTCGTGTTACCCACGTTTCTATGTCTTCTAATGATGTAATTTTTGGATTAATTTTTAACTGAGGTGACGCAAATGGCTCACGCGTTAACTGCACGTCTCGCATCAGTTCAAGTTGGTTTTCGTAAATATGTGCATTAGCAATTTTATGATACGCCTTACCCGCTTTGTGGCCGGTAATTTGAGCCACTAACGCAAGCAACACAAAACACTGAATTTGATTGAAATTAAGGCCAAGCGGTACATCACAGCTTCGCTGGTATGACGTTAAGTATAGCGTATCGCCAAGTAGTGAAAAAGTGTGCGTATGCATACACGGGCGCAAACAACCAAGCTCAAACTCACCTGGATTATAAAACGTGATTATTTCACCACGGTCATCAATGCCATTTTTTAAGTTATCAATAACTTTGGAAAGCTGATCAAGCGTTGAGCCATCTGGACGTTGCCAACCACGGCCTTGTACGCCATAAACACGCCCCATGTCATCCTCACCTTTACGGTTAGGGTTATTAAGCCATGCGTTGTTATCGTTCGCGTTGGCATCCCATGTTTTACAGCCAATCTCACGAAACTGCTCAGCGCTGTCGTAACCGCGTAAATATCCTAGTAACTCAGCAATCGCTGCTTTGTAGTAACTTTTGCGCGTCGTGATCATTGGAAACTTATTATTAGCCACATCGTATTCTAAATCGGCATTAATAACGGTTAAACAACGCGTACCTGTACGTTTGTTTTCGACCCACTGACCTTCGTCAACAATACGCTGACATAATTTTAAATATTGTTTCATGCTTTTCTTATTATGCCTTAGCTGTTTTAACGTGTTGTGGTTGCTTATATGCCCAAATTAATAAACCTAAACCACCCACTATCATAGGAAGTGACAATATTTGTCCCATTGAAATAAAGTCGGCAAATAAACCTAGTTGTGCATCGGGTTGGCGGAAATATTCAATACAGAATCTAAACACGCCGTAACCTAATAAAAATACACCAGCTACGCTGCCTGCTGGACGTGGTTTTTTAATAAACCATTGCAGGATTAAAAACAGCACTAAGCCTTCGAAAAATGCCTCGTATAACTGCGATGGGTGACGCGCAAGCGGACCGCCCGTTGGAAATACCATTGCCCATGGCACATCGGTAACTCGGCCCCATAACTCACCGTTTATAAAGTTACCAATACGCCCTGCTAAAAGCCCTACAGGAACAAGTGGTGCAACAAAGTCGCCTACTTGAAGCAGTGACTTTTTACGCGTCCACGAAAAAATTGCGACGGCGGTTATAACGCCAAGTGTTCCACCATGGAACGACATACCGCCCTGATCTATCCTAAATAAATACAGTGGGTTTTCTATAAAATAACTAAACTGGTAAAACAATACGTAGCCAATACGCCCACCTAGTATTACCCCTAACATGCCGTAAAACAGTAAATCGCTTACTTGGTCTTTAGTCCAACCCGAATTTGGCTTTGACGCTTGACGATTAGCAAACCACATCGCAAATGCAAAACCTATTAAGTACATTAAGCCATACCAACGTACGCTTAGCGGTCCAACAGAAAAAATAATTGGATCAATTTGAGGAAACTCAAGTGCCATAAAAAATAAACCTTTAGCTAAAAACCATTTTAATTGCGATAACTACAAGCAGCACCGCGAAAACTTTCTTAATTGTATTAACAGGTAAATAGTGAGTTGCTTTGGCGCCAATGGGCGCAACAAACCACGAGGTAATAACAATCCCAAATAATGCAGGTAAATAAACAAACCCGGCAAAACCATGCTCTAAATCGGTAACATGCCAGCCTGCGCTGATGTAACCAATAGAGCCAAATAATGCAATAACAATTCCGCACGCTGCCGCGCAGCCAATTGCTTTTTTTATATCAACCGAAAAATAATTAAGCATAGGTACTATTAAAGCTCCGCCGCCAATCCCTATTAAACCTGATAACCCGCCCATTATTGCAGAAACGCCCCCTAAAATAGGACCTGCCGGCAACGGTTTTTCTGACATCGGTTTATTACGCGCGGAGAGCACCATTCTTGCTGCAATAAATACAACACTTATAGCAAACACTGTACGTAATATTTGTTCAGGGATTAAACTTGCTGCAAAGCCACTAATAAGTGCACCTAAAGCCACACCCGACATAACCCACGGGGCGATTGCCCAAGGCACATTATCATTTTTATGATGAGCCAGCGCTGAAGACGTTGAAGTAAATAAAATAGAAGCGAGTGAGGTTGCAATAGCAATTACTAATACATGATCAGCCGACGTTACATTAAATGAGAGTAGCAGAGTGCTTAGTACTGGAACGATAATTAAACCGCCGCCAATGCCTAGTAACCCAGCTAAAAACCCAACAATACAGCCTAGTAGTGCGCAGCTTGCGACTAACAAACCTAAGTCATACATAGTAATCTCAAATACCCTTTTAAGGTTTATATATTAAAGGATTATAAAACTAATAGCATCTGTGTATTGCAATTAATTAGGTGTACAAGCTTATTTGGGGGTGTAAAACAAATCACCTAATTTATGCTCTAGCATAAAGCTTCGCGTTAAACGTAGTACTTGTTTGGCAGTGGATTGCGCTAAACATTCACTTAGTAGTTGTTCCATGTCACTGACATTTAAACGCCTAAGTACCCACTTCACTTTATTAAGCGATGATAAGTTCATACTAAGGCGTCTGTAACCCATGGCAATAAGTAAAATAGCCCCTTCAGGATCGCCGCCTAGTTCACCACACAAACTAAATGGCAGTTCATATTGCTCACATTCATGCGCCACTTTATTTAGTACTCTTAGTACACCTGGGTGATAAGGGTTAAAAAGTTCGGCTACACGTGCGTTAGCTCTGTCTACTGCTAATAAATACTGTGTTAAATCGTTACTACCTACTGAGCAAAAATCGACTTTTTTTGACCACTCTGGAAGCATAAATACACTTGAAGGTACTTCCAGCATTATTCCTATGTCGGGTCTTTCTATAGTTTGCTCTGGGTATTTTTCACTTAACTCAAAATAAGCCTGTTCAAATAACGCAAGTGACTCGTCCACTTCTTCAGTGCCACTGATCATAGGGAGCATTATTTTTAAATTACCCAAACCAATATTTGCTTTAAGCATCGCTTTTAGCTGATCTAAAAATAACTCTGGATGATCAAGGCTAATACGAATACCACGCCAACCTAAAAATGGGTTTTCTTCGGTAATATTAAAGTAATCAAGTACCTTATCGCCCCCAATATCCAATGTACGCATAACCACAGGATTAGGATGATAGCTAGTTAGTACTTCTCGGTACCAATTTTCTTGCTCTGATTGCGAAGGAAACTGACCCTTTTGCATAAACCACGCTTCGGTTCGATAAAGCCCCACACCGTCACAAATATGAGCGCTACTTTGCTCAGTATTAAGCTCAAGGCCTGCGTTTAATAATAAGCTAACATGTTCACCGTCAAGCGTAATTGATTCTGAGTCTTGCTCAGCTAAAAAGCGGTTATTAAGTAGGTTATCTTGATGCTGTAACTCTGTGTATTCGTCCATCAGCATTTGTGAAGGCGATATATATAAACGCCCAGCAAATGCATCTAAAATCATCGGTTTGCCATTAAACTGCAGTAGAGGTAAATCCTCTATACCCCAAATGGCAGGAATGCCCATCGCACGCGTTAATATAGAAGCATGGCTATTTGCAGAACCATTTACGCTTACAACGCCTGTTAAGTGACCTTTTGGCACCTCAGCAAGCATAGCGGGCGTTAAGGTATTAGCAATTAAAATAGTGTTGGGCGGATAATTTTTAACAGCGTGCTCGGTATTTACAAGGTGGTGTAATACGCGAAGGCCAATGTCTTTAACGTCAACAGCACGCTCTTTTATATAAGGGTCTTGCATGGCATTAAATTGAGATATTAAACGCTCTATTACAATTTTTAGGGCGCTTTTAGCACACCAGCCTTCTTGTAATTGCATTTCAACATTATGCCCTAAACTTTTAGCATCAAGCAGTTGTTGATACACATCAAATACCGCAAGAGCTTCGTGCGGAATAGAATCGCTTAGCGTCATAGATAGGGTATTAAATTCTTTGCGCGTTGCAGCTACAGCTTGAGTAAACAAACGACGCTGCTCAGTGACGTCACTGTCTTTTAAAAGCTCAATAGATTTAAAATCAAGTTTTGGTAATACAACAAATGCTTGTCCTATACCTATTCCTGGCGCGCTCGATACACCTTTTAAAACAGACGTTTGATGAGATGATTCATCTTGGCGTAGTATTTCTTTAATTTCAGCATGCGCTAACTGTGAAGCAAGTTGAGCAGAAAGTGTTATTAAAAAAGACTCTTCGTCTTGGCTAAATACACGTGCCATTTTTTGTTGGACAACAATAACGCCCAGTACTTTTTTTTGATGAACAACGGGTACAGATAAAAAAGCGTTGTAGCCTTCTTCGTTTACTTCCGGGGAGAGCTTAAAACGAGGATGCGATTTAGCAAATGCAATATTAATAGGTTCTTCGCGTTGCGCTACTAGGCCAACTAAACCTTCGGTAAAACCAATTCTAAACTTACCTACCGCATCGGGGTTTAGCCCTTCGGTTGCCATAAGTACAAAATTGTCTTGGCTGTAATCTGCAAAATAAATGGAGCAGCACTGGGTTTTCATGGCATCTTTAACCATTTGCACAAAGCACACTAATGCGCTGTCTAAATTCGCTTGTCGCGATACAGACTCCGCAATAGATCTCAGTGTAGCCAGCATGTCCTGCTCCTTTATTTTATTCTGAATTAACTACCTTTTACTTCGCCAATGATCTTTATGTTGTTCTCTCTTATTAAAAGGCATGGCGAAAGGAGCAAACTCTTTCATTACACGTCGATAAACATCCCGTTTAAACGATACAACCTGTCTTACAGGATACCAATAACTTACCCAGCGCCAATCATCAAATTCAGGATGATGGGTTTTAAGTAAATTTACATCTTCGTCTTTACAGCGTAATTTTAGTAAAAACCATTTTTGTTTTTGCCCAATACACACCGGACTAGAGTCTCGGCGGATTAATCGTTTGGGTAATTTATAGCGTAACCAATGTTTTGAGCTTGCGACTATTTCTACATCTTCTGGTCGCAACCCTACTTCTTCGTGTAATTCACGGTACATGGTTTGTTCTGCAGTTTCGCCATCATCAACACCACCTTGGGGAAATTGCCAAGAGTGTTGACCATAACGTCTGGCCCAAAAAACCTGTCCCTGATTATTGCAAATCACAATTCCGACATTGGCACGAAAACCTTCGGCATCAATCACCTTAGTGCCTCATTTGTAAGTCGATTTTTAATGATTGTTCCACATTAGCCGCAATACGGCAAATACTATTATACCCAACCCGATTAGTAAGCTAAGTTTGAGCTTTTAGTACATTGATAAATTATGGAGAGTGGGTAAATATTTGGAAAATAACTTAACAAGGCTATTGCGGTTCTTGTTTTCCTCTAGTTACTCACAGTTTGTGCATAACTTTTGTAAAACACGCTCATTTTGCAAACAAATCCACAATATTAGATCTAAAAACTTGGCTTCTCCACAGATTCTGTGGATAAACATGTTCATATAGTTGTATTTATCCTTACAACTTTTAAATTGCTTAATCAAAACTGAATGTACAACATTAAAAAAACCAACTGAGTCAGTAACTTAAAGTAAAGCAGCTTAATTTCAATATGCTCAAAATTAACCCAAACAACAAGCGAGCAAAAAACACACAACTCTAGAGATATCCACGGCTTAGCCTATTTGCTATCATGGCTATGATATTTATACAACCGAAATTAAGAATACTGATTACGTTGAATTGACATTTATAATCGCAATAAAAAGTAGCTCAATAACAAAAAACTATCATATGCAGTTTCTCCGCATAAGTAATTTCAACGTAGTTAGTGAGTTATTAAACCTCTATAATATTCATATTTTAAAATTGGCATGACATGCGACCTACAAAACCACACTCAATAAACGATTTAATGCAACGCGTTAATAATATTGCCGGATTAACTCTAGGGCAGCTTGCTAACAAGTATAATTTTAAAACGCCAGATGATTTACTGCGCGAGAAAGGTTGGACTGGTCAGTTAATTGAATATGTATTAGGTGCTACTGCGGGCTCAAAACCACTTCCGGATTTTGAAGATTTAGGAATTGAGCTAAAAACACTCCCTATTTCCTATAAAGGTAGGCCACTTGAAACTACGTTTGTATCGGTTACACCTTTAATGAACGTTACAGGAATGACTTGGCATACCAGCTCTGTACGTAAAAAACTAAATCATGTTTTATGGCTGCCAATTTTAAGCGAACGTGATATTGCCCCGTTTGATAGAACCATCGGCAGCGGCTTTTTGTGGCAACCCACGTTTGAACAAGACGCTTTATTACAACGCGACTGGGAAGAGCAAATGGAGCTAATTGCACTAGGTAGAGTCGACGAAATATCAGGCCATTTAGGCGATGCGATGCAAATACGCCCTAAAGCTGCTCATAGTAAAATAGTGACTGATGCTATTGGTCCAAATGGGCAAATAATTAAAACCCTACCCCGTGGCTTTTACTTAAAAACCAGTTTTACAGGTGATATTTTAAAACAGCAGTTTCAGCTTTAACTGTGTTATAAAATATTAATTGTTGAGCCATTTTTGTGGGTACCCTCTTTTCGCTCTGTGCGCGCGCCAGCAAGCTTAACCCTACAACTTATTCTCATCTCTTTGAAAAAGTATCAGGCATAAAAAATCCCCGCTTATGCGAGGATTTTATCATCTAAAATTAAAAATTAGATTCTATATAAAATAGAATTACTGACCTTTAACTTCTTTAAGACCGTTGTACGGTGCTTTATCACCTAATTGCTCTTCAATACGTAGTAATTGATTGTACTTTGCAACACGGTCAGAACGGCTCAATGAACCTGTTTTAATTTGACCTGCAGCAGTACCAACCGCTAAATCAGCAATTGTTGAATCTTCAGTTTCACCAGAACGGTGAGAAATAACAACAGTAAAACCAGCATCTTTAGCCATTTTGATTGCAGCTAAAGTTTCAGTTAAAGAACCGATTTGGTTAAACTTAATTAAGATTGAGTTAGCAATACCGTTGTCGATACCACGTTTTAAAATCTTAGTATTTGTTACAAATAAATCATCACCTACTAATTGGATTTTATCACCCATTAGTTTAGTTTGATGTGCAAAGCCATCCCAATCAGACTCATCAAGACCATCTTCAATAGAAACGATTGGGTACTGATTAGTAAGATCTTGTAAGAAGAAGTTAAATTCTTCAGAAGTGAATTTTTTGCCTTCACCCTTAAGGTCGTAGATGTTTGCTTCTTTGTCGTAGAACTCAGATGCAGCACAATCCATCGCTAAAGTAATATCTTTACCTAGCTCGTAACCTGCGTTTGCTACAGCTACTTTAATTGCAGCAAGAGCCGCTTCGTTAGATGCAAGGTTAGGTGCAAAACCACCTTCATCGCCAACCGCTGTTGAATGACCATCAGCTTTAAGTACTTTAGCAAGGCTATGGAATACTTCAGCACCCATACGTAGGCCTTCGCGGAAGTTTTTAGCGCCAACAGGTTGGATCATGAATTCTTGAATATCTACAGAGTTATCTGCATGTTCACCACCATTGATGATGTTCATCATTGGGAGTGGCATAGAGTAAACACCTGGCGTGCCGTTTAAGTCAGCGATATGTTCATAAAGCTCAACTTTTTTAGACTGTGCAGCTGCTTTCGCAGTTGCTAGTGATACAGCTAAGATTGCGTTTGCACCTAATTTTTCTTTATTTTCGGTACCGTCTAAATCTAGCATCACTTTATCTACAGCGCTTTGATTTAATGCACTTTGGCCTTTTAAAGCATCAGCAATTTCGTTATTGATATAACCAACTGCTTTTAATACACCTTTACCTAAGTAACGTGATTTATCACCGTCGCGTAACTCTAATGCTTCACGAGTACCGGTAGATGCGCCTGAAGGTGCTGCTGCACGACCCCAAGAGCCATCTGCTAAATGTACGTCTGCTTCAACAGTTGGGTTACCACGCGAGTCCATAATTTCGCGACCGATTACTTTTACGATTTCTGACATCTTGATTCCTCTATATTCCCAAAATGGTGAGTTCAGCTAACTTTACTACGTTTTATATAGCTTAGTCAGCCCTTAAAACAAAAAAGCCGTGCAATATGCACGGCTTTTAAAATTACGAATTCGCTTTTTGGTGGATATGCGCGGCTGCTACAAACCCTTCAAATAACGGATGACCATCACGTGGAGTTGACGTGAATTCCGGGTGGAACTGCGCGGCAATAAACCATGGGTGATCTTTATTTTCGATAATTTCTACCAGTTTTTTATCTTCTGATAAACCAGTAAAGCTTAAGCCTGCTTTTTCAAGTATTTCTACAAAGTTATTATTTACTTCGTAGCGATGACGATGACGTTCAACTATTTCGTCGCTGCCATATACTTCGCGTACTTTAGAACCTGGCGTTAAATGACATTTTTGTGCGCCTAAACGCATAGTGCCACCTAAATCAGATTTTTCGCTACGTGTTTCAACATTACCTTCTGCATCTAGCCATTCAGTAATTAAGCCAACTACTGGCGCTTCTGAATTTGCATTAAACTCTGTAGAGTTTGCATCCGTTAAGCCTGCAACATTACGTGCATATTCAATTAATGCTACTTGCATACCTAAACAAATACCTAGGTATGGTACTTTATTTTCACGTGCGTATTTAGCCGCTAAGATTTTACCCTCAACACCACGTCCGCCAAATCCACCTGGCACTAAAATAGCGTCTAAATTAGATAACAGCTCAACACCTTTGCTTTCTAAATCTTGTGAATCTACGTATTGAATATTAATTGTTAAACGGTTTTTAAGGCCCGCATGCTTTAATGCTTCGTTAACCGATTTGTACGCATCTGGTAATTCAGTGTATTTACCAACCATACCAATTGTCACTTCACCCGTTGGGTTAGACTCTTGATAAAGTACTTGTTCCCACTCAGCTAAATCAGCTTCTGGTGGATCTAAGTGAAAACGACGACATACGAAGTTATCTAATTCTTGCGTTTTTAATAGCGCTGGAATTTTATAAATGCTGTCTACGTCAGGTAATGAAATAACCGCTTTTTCTTCTACGTTTGTGAATAATGAGATTTTTGCACGCTCATTATTAGGTAGTTTACGGTCTGAACGACAAATAAGAATATCTGGCTGAATACCTACTGAGCGTAACTCTTTAACAGAGTGCTGGGTTGGTTTTGTTTTAACTTCACCTGCAGGGCCTAAAAATGGCACTAACGTTAAGTGAATAAATAGCGCGCGTTCGCGGCCAATTTCAGTTCCCATCTGACGAATTGCTTCAATAAACGGTTGTGATTCTATATCACCTACAGTGCCGCCAATTTCTACAATAGCAATATCATAACCTTCAGCACCGTCGTATACACGTTGCTTAATATCGTTAGTGATATGTGGAATAACCTGAATAGTAGCGCCTAGGTATTCACCACGGCGCTCACGACGTAATACGTCTTCATATACACGGCCTTGTGTGAAGTTATTACGACTAGTCATTTTGGTACGAATAAAACGCTCGTAGTGACCTAAATCAAGGTCAGTTTCTGCGCCGTCTTCTGTAACGTAAACTTCACCGTGTTGAATTGGGCTCATTGTGCCTGGGTCAACGTTGATGTAAGGATCCAGCTTTAAAATGGTAACATTTAAACCACGGGCTTCTAAAATAGCGGCCAGTGAAGCTGCGGCAATACCTTTACCCAACGAAGAAACAACTCCGCCAGTAACGAAGATAAATTTTGTACTCATGCGAACCCTAGAATATCAGGAATTAAAAGGAATATAACACCCAAAGAAGAGCCTAAGGGTATATCATCAAGACGGGGCGAAATTGTACCAAAACACTGCTTATCAATCCAGCTAAAATTAGCTAATGCGCGCACAAAAAATGTGCATTATTTAACATTAAGCCTATTTTACTTTTTTAATCGCATCCCACGCACTATCCATCTCTTCAAAGGTGGCTGTATCTAAGCTTTTACCTTGCGCATGCAAATAGGCGTTTACCTTTTCAAAACGCGCTGAAAACTTATCATTAGCGCTACGAAGCAGTTGTTCGGGATCTCGTTTAACATGGCGTACAACATTAACAGTGGCAAAAAGTAAGTCGCCGAGCTCTTCCGCTGTATGATCAGATAACGGGTCTTGCTCAATCGCTTCTTTTACTTCAAGCACTTCTTCGCTCACTTTATCAAGTGCACCGTGATACGTTGGCCAATCGAAACCAAGTGCGGCAACGCGTTGTTGAATTTTTTTAGCTTTACTTAAGCTTGGCATATTGGCAGGAATATCTTGCCAAAAAGAAGGTGATTCTGTTTGCGCTCTAGCACTGCGTTCTTGTGCTTTGATTGCTTGCCACTGTTGCGATAATTGATCGTCTGTTAGCTCTTTTTTATCGCCAAATACATGCGGGTGACGACGTGTAAGCTTATCGTTTAATTGCTCTACTAGATCATTAAAATCAAATAGATTTTGCTCTTGTGCAAGCTGCGCATAAAAAATAATTTGAAATAACAAATCACCCAGTTCACCTTTAAGCTCACCTAACTTGCCTGACTCAATACAATCGGCAACTTCGTATGCTTCCTCTAGTGTATGCGGCACAATAGATTTAAAATCTTGTTTAAGATCCCACGGGCAACCGCCCTTGGGATCTCGCAGTGTTTTCATTATGCTAAGAAGTTGTGTAAGCGCTGCATTATCATTCATGATTAATGACCACGCTTGGCATCGTGTACACCTTCAATTTGGTGTAACTTAGAAAGAACACGGTTAGTACCCGATAAGTCATGTACTTCTATTTGCATCGTAAATATAGCTAACTGATTATCTTCAACCGTATTTACGTTCATGTTTAAAACATTTACTTTTTCGTTAGCAAGTACTGAGCTTATATCGCGTATTAACCCTGAACGATCGGTTGCTTCTATTTTAATACTTAGTGCGTACGAGCCGTTGATATCATCAGACCAACTTACCGAAATAACACGCTCTGGATGCTGATTTTTTAAGTTATTAAACGAATCACAGTCTTCCTTATGAACACCTATCCCTCGACCTTGCGTTATATAACCTATTATTTCATCGCCAGGGACAGGACGACAGCATTTTGCTACATGGCTCATTAAGCTACCAACGCCATCAACCACTATGCCGTTTTTGTCACCGGTTACTTTGCTAGGCGCTTTAATACGAATAACCGGTTCATCTTCTGTCCGATCACTTACAAAGTTAAGCATTTGATTGAGGCGTACATCGCCCGCACCAATTGCAACCATTAAGTCATCAAGTTCTTTAAAGTTAAAACGCTTGATGGCTGGCTCTAAATCTTTGTATGTTAAATTAAGCTTTTGTAATTCACTGTCGAGAATTTCTTTCCCCGCACTTAAGTTTTTGTCGCGGTCGAGCTGTTTAAACCAGTGATGAATTTTGGCTCTAGCGCGCGATGACTTAATGTATCCTAATGACGGGTTTAACCAATCACGACTTGGATTTGGTTGTTTTTGGGTCAGTATTTCTACCTGATCCCCAGTTGTAAGTTGATGCGTGAACGGCACTATTTTGCCGAAAATTTTTGCGCCAATACAACGATGCCCTACATTTGAGTGAATGTAGTAAGCAAAATCAAGTGGTGTAGCGCCAAGTGGTAAATCGATAATATCGCCGCTTGGGGTAAATATGTATACGCGGTCTTCTACTACTTGGTTTTTAAGCTCTTCTGCTAAATCGCCACCATCAACCACTTCTTCTTGCCATTGAAGTAACTTACGCAACCAGCTAATTTTTTGCTCATAACCCGAGCCGCGTCCCGGTAATGCACCTTCTTTGTACATCCAGTGTGCAGCCACACCCAACTCAGCATCTTGATGCATATCGCTGGTACGAATTTGTATTTCTACTGTTTTACCTTCAGGCCCAAATACTACGGTATGGATTGACTGATAGCCGTTTTGTTTTGGGGTTGCTACATAGTCGTCAAACTCTTTATTAAGATGACGCCAATTGGTGTGCACAATACCCAGCGCTCCATAACAATCTTGTAGGCGTTCAACAACGATACGCATTGCACGAATATCAAAAAGCTGATCAAACTCGTAGTTTTTTTGCTGCATTTTTTTATAAATGCTGTAAATGTGCTTGGGGCGGCCATAAACTTGGGCCTCTATGCCCGCTTCACTTAAACGGTTTTTTACTTGCTCAACCATATCTTCCATATAGGCTTCGCGCGTAAGACGTTTGTCGTCAAGTTGTTTGGCTATGCTTTTATAGGTGCCTGGGTGCAAATATCTAAACGATAAATCTTCCAGTTCCCACTTTAATTGCCCTATTCCTAATCTGTTTGCCAATGGCGCAAAAATATCAGCCGTTTCTTTAGCGGCAATGACGCGGTCTTCTTCATCCGCATTTTTTACATTACGTAAATGACATACCTGCTCGGCAAGCTTAATGACCACGGCGCGCACATCTTCAACCATGGTTAATAACATTTTTCGAATATTATCAACTTGCATAGTTCCTTTACCTTGATGCGATAAAGTACTAATAGTGGCCATTTGTGCAACCCCAGTTAACAGCATGGCTATATTACTACCAAGCTGCTCTTCTATGGTTTCTAGTGATATTAAATCGTTTAAAAAATACGGGGTTAAATACGCAGTAGCTAACGATTCGGGGTCGAGATTTAGCTCAGCTAAAATTTCAACCATTTCGATTGCAGTAGTTTGCCTGCTTTCATTATCACATTTTACGCAGAGCGCTTGCGCTTTAGTAAGTAGCTCTGTTTTTTCTTCAGACAAGGCAAGAAATGAAAGCCGAGTGCTAAAATCTGTTGTCTCATCTTGTTGATGTGATTGTCGTGTAGCTACCATAATGCGTTCTACCTCCGTTGAAATAACGCCATAGTTTCAATATGCCCTGTATGAGGGAACATATTCATTAGCCCAATTTTATTAAGATCAAAGCCAGCTTGTGAAATAATTGCGCTGTCACGGGCTAAAGTAACAGGGTCACAAGAGACATATAAAATAGTTTTAAACTGCTTTAAAGATAATTGCTCTAATACAGCCATTGCACCAGTCCTAGATGGATCGAGTACAAGCACATCTAAGTTTTTACTAAACCATGGGGCGCTCTGTATGCTTTGCGTTAAATCAAAGCAATGAAACTGCGCATTGGTAATAGAGTTAGTTTGCGCATTTTGAGCAGCCATTGCAACCGCTGAAGTCACACCTTCTACGCCAATTACAGATTTTGCTTGTTTTGCCAACACTAATGAGAAATTACCAATGCCACAAAATAAATCCAATAAATTTTCATCACCTTTTAAATCAAGCCAATTTGCGGCTTGCTTTAACATAGCTTCGTTAACTTGCGCATTTACCTGAATAAAATTACCTAAACCAAATTCAAATTTTAGATCAAACTCTTTAAGATAATAAAACGGCATGGCTAAGTGTGAATGCTCAATTACATCGCTCTCGCTTTGCCATACAACTTCAAACTGTTGGCTTTTTGTTATGTGCTCAACCAAAGCCTTTGTATCATCGTTAATTGCTTTAGTGTGACGAATAACAACAAAGTTTTTCTCATCACTTTGGCATAACTGTAAATGGCTTATACTGTGCAGCGCTTTGTGTTGATTAATTAAACCATCAAAAAGTGTAAAAACATCTGCAAATACTTCATCAAGTACTGCACATTTATTAATACTGACAATATTTTTTGAACCACTGGCTCTGTAACCCACACGCATTTTTTTTGCTGCTTTATCAAACATAACGGCTATGCGAGCGCTGCGCCTGTAATGCACAGACTTACTTAATAATGGAGCTTGCCAGTTTAAGCTGTTTAATTTAGCAAACTTACTAAATAGCTGAGTAACTGCAGTTTGTTTTTCTACAACTTGTTGGCTTACTTCTAAATGCTGTAATTGGCAGCCACCACACTGATTATAGTGCTCACAAAAAGCGTCTACTCTTGATTCACTCGCTTTAATAACTTTAATTACTTTTGCACTGCTGTATTTAGCTTTATCTTCGACGAGCATTGCTTTAACTGTTTCATTTGGTAATGCACCGCTTACAAAGCATACTTTATTATTATGCTTAGCAATGCCACGCCCTTGATGATCCATTCCCGTTATATTTAATTCTAATGTTTGTTGCTTAAGCGGTTTTTTTTTCGCTTTAAAAATTTGCGCCATTAGGCATTACCTTCAGTTTATTTATGAAGCACCTATATTTAGATGCTTTAGAATGCGTGTTGAACCGTATATACTCAAATCATACTAATAACGATAAAACGCTCCCATTATGACCAAATTAGGCTTACGCGATTCTGTTTTAACACTGACCCTGATCCCAACGGTGATCATAGGATTACTACTTGGTGGCTATTTTACAATAAATCGTTACATTGAGCTTGATGAAATTTTATATCAGCAAGGTACTACTATTTCTGAGCCCCTTGCTATTGCGCTTGAGCAACCCATGCTCGAAAAAAACAAACAGCTATTGAATCGCCTTATAAGCTACACACATAACAAGCACTCCCCTACAATTAAGTCGATTGCAATTTTTGATAAAAATAATGCGCTATTAATGACGAGTAATTATCACCGCTCATTTGAAAAGTTAATTAATCAAAAGACGCTCATAAATTTAAAAACGACCCACGTGCAAAAGTCAGATGAGCTTGTTACATTCTTCACACCCATTATTAACCATACAAGTCACGACTCTAAATGGGATCCATCTGCTTTTCAGTCATCTCTGGGCACCGTTATTATACAGCTAAACAAAGACCAAGCTGTTATAGGGCAGCAACGTGCTTTATTAATTAGCGGTATTGTAATTATTTTATCATTGGTATTTGCAGCAATTTTAGCTTTAAGGTTAAGCCGCATGTTTATGACGCCGCTTAATAAGTTAGTACTTGCAACCGACAAGTTAGTCGAAGGTAAAAGAAGTACTGGCCTTAACGACAACATGATAGGTGAATTTGAGCTATTGCGAGAAGGCTTAAATACCATTGCTCACACTATGGTGATGCAAAAAGATGAAATGCAAAAAAATATTGACCAAGCAACTAGCGACTACCGCGAAACACTAGAGCAATACGAAACTTCAAATATAGAGCTCTCATTTGCAAAAAAAGAAGCTCAAGATGCTAACCGCGTAAAATCAGACTTTTTAGCTAAAATGAGTCACGAACTTCGTACTCCGTTAAATGGTGTTATTGGATTTACACGCCAGCTTTATAAAACACCGCTGAATAAACATCAAAAAGATTATCTCGATACTATTATGCTATCAGCAAATAGTTTAATGACTATTATTAGCGACATTCTAGATTTCTCCAAACTAGAAGCGGGTGCAATGGAACTTGAGTCGATTCAGTTTCAACTTCGTGATGCTGTAAATGAAGTGATGACACTACTCGCTCCTAGCGCACACGATAAGCAATTAGAGCTATCCATTTACATTAACCAACAAGT
This sequence comes from Pseudoalteromonas sp. NZS37, assembly GCF_015864265.1. NCBI lineage: Bacteria > Pseudomonadati > Pseudomonadota > Gammaproteobacteria > Alteromonadales > Pseudoalteromonadaceae > Pseudoalteromonas > Pseudoalteromonas sp. NZS37. The sequence continues at coordinate 215,972 of NZ_JADYXL010000001.1, forward strand.
ACCAGATGACTTAACGGGCGATCCCACTCGCTTTAAACAAGTGCTGATAAACCTATTAAGTAATGCGATTAAATTTACTGAAAAAGGCTCCATTAAGGTCGACATAAGCCATCGGTTACTCGATGACGAACGTACTTCTTTACTTGTGTCAGTAACAGATACTGGCGTGGGTATACCTATGGATAAGCAAGACTCTTTATTTACTCCATTTGGGCAAGCAGACTCAAGCATTACACGTAAGTTTGGTGGTACAGGTCTTGGCCTCATTATTACCAAGCATATTGTTGAAGCGATGAATGGCCGCATAACATTAAACTCTGCACCAGGTAACGGTACCTGTTTTACATTCAATAGTGTATTTAGTTTGCCCAATCATGTATTTACTAACGACTTACCGACTAAATCGCTCATTGGTAAACGTATTTTGTATTTAGAGCCACACGAGCATACACATCACGCTGTACTTTCGTTATTGACTCAGTGGGAATCAAGCGTAACGGCATGTTTTAATGAGACTAGCTTTTTAGACGCTATAAAAAATACTGAACATAAATATGATGTTTGCTTAATTGGCCATATGGCATCAGTTGATGATATGCAGCAACTAAAAAGCTATGTAAAAGCCGTGCGTGAATCTACAGACTACTTATACTTAATGCTTAATACAGTATCGCACAATATGCGAGAAGCCTTTATAGGCAGCGGTGCTGATGCGTGTTTAAGTAAACCACTTAATCACCGTAAGTTATGTGAAGTACTTGCCGCACCTTACAGGCTTGACCACCCTACTCATAATATTGAACAAAACGATCAAGCTTTGCTGCCGTTAAAAGTATTGGTTGTTGATGATAACGATGCCAACTTAAAACTTCTCCATACTTTATTAAGTGAGCAGATTGAAGTAATTGAAACGGCACATAATGGTTCACAAGCATACAGCTTAAGTAAAAGTCATAAATACGACATAATTTTTATGGATATTCAGATGCCAATTATGGACGGTATAACCGCATGCAAGCTTATACAAGAATCATCACTTAATGAAGATACACCAATTATAGCTGTAACGGCACACGCCCTTCAAAGCGAAAAAGAGCAACTACTAAAAGATGGCTTTAAAGGCTATTTAACTAAGCCTATTGATGAAGATATGCTTAAACAAATTATTAGCGATCATAGTCCACAGACCCCGGTTAATCGCGATAAAGCTAAAACAGATACACCACAAAGCCCGGCTCCATTTCAAAGTAGTCGAATTGATTGGGCACAAGCCCTGCAGCGTGCTGGAGGAAAGAGCGAGTTAGCGCTAGAGATGCTTAATATGCTACTTCTAAGCGTCCCTGAAACTCTTACATTGCTTGCAAAAGCGATAGAGACCGATGATTGTCAGCAAGTCCTAAGTATTGTCCACAAGTTTCATGGCGCATGTTGTTACACTGGTGTACCAAAACTTAAATCACTCGCAGAAACAATTGAAACATCACTTAAAAATAAATGCTTGTTAGAGAATATTGAACCTGAATTATTTGAGTTACAGGACGAGCTTGAAAACTTACTTGCTGATGCAAGCGTAACTGAGCTACAAAGATAAGCTTTGAATTTTAGATACAAAAAAACGCGGCATTAACCGCGTTTTTTTAATTAAGCTTTTTAAATACTTATGTAGATTCGTATTACATTCTTGCTTCAATCATTAATCGTTTCATGTCGCGTACGGCTTTATCGAGCCCATCTATCGCTGCACGAGCAATAATAGCGTGGCCAATATTTAGCTCATAAATCTCAGGCATCGCGGCAATGGGTTTAACGTTATGGTAATGAAGACCATGGCCAGCGTTAACAATCAAACCTAAGCTTGCTGCGTATTTAACACCTTCACGAATATGCTCTAACTCTTTGTGTAAATCAGTATCATTTGTTGCATCAGCATACGCGCCTGTGTGTATTTCTACATAAGGAGCACCACATTCTTTAGCTGCATCTAATTGTGCTTTATCTGCATCAATAAATAGCGATACTTTAATACCCGCGTCGGTAAGCGTTTTTGTTGCGGCTTTAATTTTATCTATATTACCCGCTACATCTAAGCCGCCCTCGGTGGTTAACTCTTCGCGCTTTTCAGGTACTAAACACACGTACTCGGGTTTTACTTCAAGCGCTATCTGTATCATTTCATCGGTAACAGCGGTTTCAAGATTCATGCGAGTTTGGATAGTTTTAGCCATCACATAAACGTCGCGATCTTGAATATGGCGTCTGTCTTCACGTAAGTGAATCGTAATACCGTCTGCGCCTGCATGCTCTGCTACACTGGCTGCATGCGCTGGATCTGGGTAACTTGTTCCACGCGCTTGACGAAGTGTTGCAATATGATCTACGTTTACACCCAAAAGAATATCTTTCATTTTCTTACCTGTAAAATTACGTTTATTGAGAGGCCATAAATAGCTCACGGCTTTTTAATGGTTTACTACCTAATAAGGGTTTTAATAAATAGCGACTTAATTGCTTTGCCATATATAGCACATCACTTTGGCTAAAGTCATGATTTGCTATGGCGTTGAGTTGTTTGCCACTAAATCCAGAACGCGTATCTTCTTGTACTAAAAAACCAAGTTCGGGGAAATAACTATACGTCTGCTTTTCATCTATTGGTTCACCACTAGCATCAAAACTAAAATCCACGCCATAACCGAGTAATTCCAATAATTGAAATTCGTACGAGCGAAGCACTTCTTGTAAATTGGCTCCGCTGTTTAGGTTTCCTAGGTGGGATTTATATAGCTCAAATACTTGTTCAATTGGCTCATTAACAGGAACGATGCGGTTAGTCAGTTCGTTCAAATAAAAACCACAATAAAGCTCATCACCTTTTAAAAAGTGCGGGTTACCATGCAGTTCAAACTTATTGATATATTTTAAATCGTACTTGCCACTGTAATTAACAAGGAGTGCCTGGAACGGCTGAAGTTGTGCTTTATGTTTAGTGGCCTGGCGACCACTAATTCGGGCCAGCATTCTTAACTGGCCAACGCCTTCTACAAGCATATCTAACATTACTTGGGAGTCACTATAAGGACGCCGATGTAATAAATACGCGGTGTAGAAGTCGCTATCCATTCACTAAGCTACTGCTTGGTTTAGTCTTCACTGTAACCTAAGCTTCTTAGTGCACGTTCATCATCAGCCCAACCCGACTTAACTTTAACCCAAAGCTCTAAAAATACTTTGTTATCAAGCATTTCTTCTATGTCTTTACGAGCTTCACGGCCAATGGTTTTTAGCTTTTCGCCTTTATTACCAATAACCATGCGTTTTTGTGTTTCGCGCTCAACAAGAATTAACCCATTGATGTGCCAAATACCGTTGTCTTGCCATTTAAACTGCTCAATTTCAACAGTCACAGAATACGGTAGTTCTTCACCCATAAAACGCATTAGCTTTTCACGGATAACTTCAGCTGCCATAAAGCGCATCGAACGGTCAGTTACATAATCTTCAGGAAAGTAAAATTCGCAAGGAGGTAAGCGTTTAGTTACTTCTGCTTTGATTAAATCAACGTTTTTACCTTGCGTTGCTGATACTGGCATAATTCCAACAAAATCAAACTTGTCACTTAACCACTTCATGTGAGGCAATACAAGATCACGGTCTTTAACTTGGTCAATTTTATTAATAACTAATAATACAGGCTTACCACTTTGCGATACTTTATTAAGTACCATATCGTCATCTGCATTCCAATGAGTGCCTTCAACGACAAAAATAATAAGCTCTACATCGCCGATAGAACTAGACGCTGCTCGATTCATTAAACGGTTAATAGCACGCTTTTCTTCAACGTGTAGACCCGGTGTATCTATGTATACCGCTTGGTGTTTATCTACGGTATGAATACCCATAATACGATGACGTGTAGTTTGTGGTTTACGTGAGGTAATACTCACTTTTTGCTCAATGATTTCATTAAGCAAAGTCGATTTACCTACGTTTGGTCGACCGACAATCGCCACCATTCCACAAAATGTATCTACATCACGTTCATGAGGCTGTATTAAGGTATCAAGGTTCATTTTTAAGTATCTTCAATGCTTTTTCAGCAGCTTTTTGTTCGGCCTTACGGCGCGAGCTACCAACAGAAATTATGCTATCCATTCCATCAACAATACATTCAACCGTGAATGTTTGATTGTGTGCTTGGCCTTGTGTATCAACCACTGTGTAGCCCGGTAACGATAATTTACGGGCTTGTAAATACTCTTGCAGCAGGGTTTTAGGATCTTTCTGGTTAAGCCCTGGTGAAATAGCATCCAAACGTGATTGGTACCACGCCAATATAAGATCGCCACAACTGTCGATACCTGAATCTAAAAATGCAGCGCCTATAATAGCTTCTACTGCATCAGCAAGCGTTGACTCGCGACGAAAGCCGCCACTTTTAAGCTCGCCCGGCCCTAAGCGTAAATAATCGCCTAGACCAAATTCAAGACCAAACTCAGCAAGTGTTTGACCACGCACAAGTGTTGAGCGCATGCGGCTTAAATCGCCTTCACGCGCTTTAGGGAATTTGGCATAAAGTGCATTGGCAATCACAAAGCTTAAAATCGAGTCGCCTAAAAATTCTAGTCGCTCATTATGTTGGCCTTTGTGGCTGCGGTGCGTCATTGCTTGTTCAAGTAAACCTTGATCAGCGAATTCATAGCCAATTTTTTTATATAATTCTGTTACATTTTTTTTCATCGTTACTGAATATTACCTAGGCGTTCAAAGCGAACACCAGTTGGAACCCATCCTGGTAAAATATCATCAGGGCCATTCTCAAATTCAAAACTCATCCATATAAAGACAGCTTTACCCACCAAGTTTTCTTTTGGTACAAAGCCCCAAAAGCGACCATCTTGGCTGTTGTCGCGGTTATCACCCATCATAAAATAATGATCAGCAGGAACAGTCCATTCATCAGAAGGCGTGCCCGGTTGCTGATAGTAACGCCCTTTTCTTTCAGGCGCTTGTGGGTTGATTAATATATCATGCGTAACTGTTGTTAAATTTTCATTCACACGAGCTAGAGGCATTGGGCCTTGTTTAAATTCGTTATCATTAATTAGTTTAAAATCAATTTTATTGAATTCATTACATAAAAGCTCACCCTGTTGGGTTTCGCCTTCTTTACAGTTTGGCTGAATATATAAACGTTTATCACGATAAACAATTTTATCGCCAGGTAAACCAATCGTACGTTTAATATAGTCAACACTTTCATCTAAAGGGTATTTAAAAACAACAATATCACCACGTTCAGGCTCACCGACATCAACTAACTGAGTGCGCCAAACTGGGTCTTTTATTCCATATGAATACTTTTGTACTAAAATAAAGTCACCCACTAACAGTGTAGGCATCATTGAACCAGATGGAATTTGAAACGGTTCAAAAATAAATGATCTAAAAATAGTAATTGCTGCAATCATCGGGAAAATCGACTTTGCTGTTTCTGTTAGTACTGGTTCTGGTGCAATTAATGCCGCAGTTTCTTCATCTAACGGAGCTCCAGCAGACGTTTGCGCTATCGCTAAGCGTTCCTGTCTTTTAGGTGCATACATTAAGTGATCTATTAACCATATTAAGCCTGAGCCTAAGGTTAATAGCACCAATAAAACTGAAAAATAACCAGCCATTTATAATCCTTTGTTTTTATTTACCAACTTTTAAAATAGCTAAAAACGCTTCTTGAGGCACTTCAACATTACCTACTTGCTTCATACGTTTTTTACCATCTTTTTGCTTTTTAAGTAGCTTTTTCTTACGACTCACATCGCCACCGTAACACTTAGCAATTACGTTTTTACGTAACTGTTTTACCGTAGTACGTGCAATAACGTGTTGTCCAATCGCTGCTTGAATCGCAATATCAAACATTTGACGAGGAATAAGCTCTTTTAATGCATCAGCTAATTGGCGACCACGAGACTGAGCACCATCACGGTGAACAATAATCGCAAGTGCGTCAACACGCTCACTATTGATTAAAATATCAACACGCACCATATCTGATGTTTGAAAGTGTTTAAAGTTATAATCAAGCGATGCAAAACCACGGCTTGTTGATTTTAATTTATCAAAAAAGTCCATTACCACTTCAGCCATAGGTAGCTCATACGTAACAGCTACTTGCTTTCCGTGATAGGTCATTTTTGTTTGGCTACCGCGTTTTTCAATACACAAAGTAATAACATTACCTAAGTATTCTTGTGGTACCAAAATATTAGCTTCAACAATCGGCTCACGAATTTCTAAAATATCGTTTACTGCAGGTAAATCAGACGGGTTATCAATCTGGAATGTACCTTCTTTAGTAACTATCTCATAGATTACCGTAGGTGCCGTTGTAATTAAATCAATATCGTATTCACGCTCTAAACGCTCTTGAATGATTTCCATGTGTAGCATACCTAAAAAGCCACAGCGGAAACCAAAACCTAATGCAGTTGAATTCTCTGGTTCAAAGAATAACGACGCATCGTTTAAGCTTAATTTATTAAGCGCATCACGGAATGATTCATACTCATCAGATGCAATTGGGAACATACCTGCATAAACCTGAGGCTTAATTTTTTGAAAACCAGGTAAACGAAGTGGAGCCGCATTTTTTTGATGAGTTATAGTATCGCCTACTGGCGCACCATGTATCTCTTTGATGCCAGCAATAACAAACCCTACTTCACCGGTTCTTAAAATACCGGTGTTAGTTTGCTTAGGTGTAAACACACCCACTTGGTCGGCAGTATGTATATGCTCATTCGACATTATTTTTATTTTGTCGCCAGTGCGTAATTCACCGTGCTTAATACGCACTAATGATACAACGCCTTGGTATGGGTCAAACCAAGAATCGATAATAAGTGCTTGTAGAGGTCCATCTGTATCGCCTACTGGCGGCGGAACATCTCTAACAATCATTTCAAGAACTTCGGCAATACCTACACCCGTTTTAGCGCTACATTGCACTGCATCAAGGGCATCAATACCAATAATTTCTTCAATTTCTTCTGCAACGCGCAAAGGATCCGCTTGCGGTAAATCGATTTTGTTAAGTACTGGAATTACTTCTAATTCCATTTCAATAGCGGTGTAACAGTTAGCTAATGTTTGTGCTTCAACGCCTTGGCCTGCATCGACAACGAGTAGTGCACCTTCACATGCAGCTAAAGAACGCGATACTTCATATGTAAAATCAACGTGTCCTGGAGTATCAATGAAATTAAGTTGATAAGTTTCGCCATCGTTCGCTTTGTAATTCAACGTTACACTTTGCGCTTTAATGGTAATACCACGTTCGCGCTCAATATCCATTGAATCCAAAACTTGTTTTTGCATTTCACGGTCGGTTAAACCGCCACAAACTTGGATCAAACGATCTGAAAGGGTCGATTTACCATGGTCAATATGGGCGATGATCGAAAAATTACGGATATGCTTCATAAACTGGATTCTATACTTCTATTTTAATGGACTAAATATGAATACCTAAGTGACTTGAAAATACTTGCTGTAGGATGCCATAAGCTCAGTTTGTAAATTACAAACATCACGAATGCTTTTTAATATTGATTAAAACCATTTTATTTATTGAATAACAATAAGTTAAATTTATTTAACTTACATAATTCAGCTAGATAAAATAATTTAAAAAACCACTATTCCCTGTATTTCCAAGTTACTTTGGTATAAAACGGCAATTTTACATTTAATTGGCGTCAATCACCATCTATTTGAGTTAAAGGGATACTAATTGGGTGAATTTTTATAACTTTTATATCGTGCTTTAGCGATTTCACGCGAGTTTTAGCTATAAAGAAACCAGTAACACCACCTAAAGCTGCAGCTAAAATTTGCCAACCTTCGGAAGACATAAATAATTGCGCTGCAATCAGTGCAAAAACCAGACTTAAAAGCAGTGGTAGCATGTATACCGCAAATGCATGCTTAACGACGTGACTATCATCAAGTGACAAGGTTACCTTTTGTCCTACTTCAACAGAGGATTCAAATTTATAAGGGAAGGTTTTTTTTGCAGTGCCAAACAGCTTACCAAACACTTGTGAGCCGCAACGACCATTGCAGCCTTCACAAGCTTGTTTTTGTTGTGCTTCTAAATGAGCAATGTGGCCATCGAGGGCCACAACAGTGAGGGTTTGTTCAATCATAACAATCCTTACGAATCGTTTATAATGCGCGGGTAACTGACTCAGCAATCGCTTTTGCGGTCATACTCGGTACATTACCAACAACCGATACATCAAAATTACCGCCATTATGCACATATACTGTCGTTGCACCAGAGGTTAGTGCACCACTTAAACGCTTACCCGGTAATGGACGCTGAATAAATACCGAAATTTCAACAAAACCATCAGAAAACAAGTAATAGTCTGTTAATTCGTTATTTAAATCGAGCTTATGTCTGTCTGATTTTAGTAATTCAAAGCCATCCGGTAACCAACTAATTTGCCAGTTAGTCGCTGTACTGTCTTCGTTTATAAGTGCATCGTTTGGTAAAGGCGTTGGAAAGTTTCGATTGAGCACTTCAAGTAACATACCTGCTGGCTGCTCTGTCACACTAATGTGAGTAAGCTGTAACTGCTCTAAGGCCTCACCTTCATGGTTAACGTACGCGGCTTTTAGTAATAACGACGATTCCATATCCAGCCAAATCCAATAATTATATTTATACTCGTCTTTAGATTCTATGCGAACTAGTTGAGCAGCACGCCCTGCAATACGACCTTTCCCGCCTAATACAAAATCATAGTGCGCGCTTAAGCGATCTATATCTTTAAAAAGCACTTCAGGAATTGGACCCGCTATTGAATCTGTTTTTAGGGAGTATGGTTCTGACTGAGGTTCAAAATAAGTAACTTGGTTGTCAATACGGACCATTTCAAGCCCAGCACCGTTAAGTAAACTTAAATGCTCAAGTTCTGTGTCACCTTGTAAAGCATGCACCCATCGGTAGGGTTCCATTGTTTTACCTTTGACAACCACAAACGAAGCGTCAAAATTACGGGTGTGAACGGCATTAGCCATTTTTAGTAATAAATCTTTGGCAGGATTTGTGTCGTTGGCAAATGCATTAAAGCTTACTACCAACGACAGAACAAAAGTGATTACTTTCATTTAATTAGTTTTTTTCCTCAGACGCTTTGGTATTAGTTTGCGCTGTTTCTAAAGAATTCGCAACTCGTGCTTGGCGTTGATGCTCAAGAACTAATGCACCAATACGTTGTTGCTGTAATTCACGTAAACCTTGCTCTGCATTTTCAATCGCAGGCTCAGATGAGTAACTTACTGGCGATGCCATACCTGTCAGCGGTGTGGTTTGTAGTAATGGAATTTCGCTTTGTTGCTCGTTGTTGCTTTGAGGAAGCGTATTAACTCCAACAATAGCAAACATTGCCACACTGGCTGCAATTGCTAGTTGAGCAACTGGCTTGCGCCAATTAAAAGCCACTACTTTATTATCTTGTACCGTCTCAGTGATTGCTTGAGGCTGTGTTTTTGACTGACTAAAGTCAGCATAAACAGGCTCGCTTTCAAGTGCTAATGCAACGCGATCGCTAATATCAATATGTATGTCGTTATTATTTTTTTGAGCACGCATCGCATCACCAATTAACGCATAACGGCCAAACGTAGTTACATCTTGCTCTGCAATTTTTGCATCAGTCAGATGTTGCTCGCCATCAAGTAATGCCGATAACGCTTCGTTATCTAACTTGTTAAGGTGTGCTTTTGTCATACTAAGACTCGCCTATTAATGGGTTTAATTTGTTATCTATTGCTTCACGGGCACGAAATATACGCGAACGCACAGTCCCGACCGGGCAATCCATTACCACTGCTATTTCTTCATAGCTCATCCCTTCGATTTCTCTAAGGGTGATTGCGGTTTTAAGATCTTCAGGCAAACTATCAATCGTATTAAAAATAACAGCGCGTACTTCTTCGCTTAAAAGTAGGTTTTCAGGAGATGCATTAGATCGCATTGAATCTGCACAATCATAAAACTCGGCATCTTCAGCGTCTATATCATTTGCTGGCGGCTTACGCCCCTGGGCTACTAAGTAATTTTTAGCACAATTAACGGCAATACGGTATAACCACGTGTAAAAGGCGCTGTCACCTCTAAAGTTTGGAAGTGCACGGTAAGCTTTAATAAAAGCCTCTTGTGCTACATCAGCAATATCGCCTTGGTTTGATACATAACGTGAGATCAAACCTGCAATTTTGTTTTGATACTTCTTTACTAATAGGTTGAAGGCGTTTTTATCTCCTTGCTGGACCCTTTTTACTAGCACTAAATCTAATTCCTGCTCGCTCATTCGAGCCGGTACTCCTATGTCTGATTTTTGCTTGTTATTCATATTGTCGTCATTGTTCACAAATACTCTGACCTCTTTATGAATAAAAAGTTCTGCTTAATATTATTTTTTTATAAAATAGATGATAAATAACGGCGCTAAGCCTTTAAAATCACTACGTAGTAGTATGACAAATATGGTACAACTACAGATATTAAAAACAAATATTGCTCTATACGAGCATTGTAACCGCAAAGTACCTCTGACATGAACCAAAATAAACATCACATTGCAGATGTCGCTATTATAGGTAGCGGCGCAGCAGGCTTATCACTTGCATTATCTCTAGCTAATTATTGTAACGTTACCGTGATCAGTAAAGGAGCGCTTACAGAAGGTTCTACTTTATATGCTCAAGGTGGTATAGCAGCTGTATTTGATAAACAAAACGACAGCATAGAATCTCATGTTGAAGATACACTCGATGCGGGCGGCGGTTTATGCGACAGAGACGCTGTTCATTATACTGCCAGCAATGCTCACGATTGCCTACAGTGGTTAATCGACCAAGGTGTTCCCTTTGATATGGAGTTTGATAGCAAAGGAAAAGAGCGTTTTCATTTAACACGTGAAGGCGGTCACAGCCATCGTCGTATTTTGCATGCAGCCGATGCTACTGGCAAAGCTGTGCAAACCACGCTTATTAGCCAAGTTAAAATTCATAAGAATATAACGCTCTTAGAGCAATACAATGCTATTGATTTAATTACAGATAAAAGCGCCGGAAAAACAGGATCACACATTGAAGGTATGTATGTGTGGAACAAAAAAGCTAAAAAGGTAGAAACCATTTCAGCTAAATTTGTTGCTCTTGCCACTGGTGGCGCAAGCAAAGTGTATTTGTATACATCTAATCCAGATGTATCAAGTGGTGATGGCATTGCAATGGCATGGCGCGCAGGCTGTAAAGTTGCCAATATGGAATTTAATCAATTTCATCCAACGAGCCTTTATCATCCAGAGCTACAAAACTTTTTAATTACAGAAGCTATGCGCGGTGAAGGGGCTTATTTAAAACGACCTGATGGCACTCGTTTTATGAAAGATTTTGACAGTCGTGAAGAACTTGCTCCACGCGATATAGTGGCACGCGCAATCGATTTTGAAATGAAGCGTTTAGGTGCTAATTGTGTTTATTTAGATATTAGCCACAAAGATAAAGACTTTATTATTGAGCACTTTCCTACTATTTACGCAAAATGCCTAAGTGTAGGGCTTGATATAACAAAAGAAGCAATCCCAGTTGTACCTGCTGCGCATTACACTTGTGGTGGCGTAATGACCGACTTTAACGGTAAAACAGATCTCGATAACTTGTATGCTGTTGGCGAAGTCGCTTACACAGGCCTACATGGTGCAAACCGTATGGCAAGTAATTCATTATTGGAATGTATTGTATTTGCCCACGCTGCAGCTAAAGATATTTTAAGTAAAATTGAACATGCACCAGAGCCAATGGCTCTACCTCATTGGGATGAAAGCCGTGTTAGTAACTCTGATGAAGAAATTGTTATTACCCATAACTGGCATGAACTACGTTTATTTATGTGGGATTATGTAGGTATTGTACGCTCTACTAAACGCTTAGAACGTGCACTGCATAGGGTTGAGTTGCTGCAGCAAGAAATACATGATTATTATGCAAACTTTAGAGTAAGTAATAACTTGCTTGAGCTTCGTAACTTAGTACAAGTGTCAGAACTCATTATTAGAAGTGCAATGGAGCGAAAAGAAAGCAGAGGCCTACATTATACTATTGATTACCCTGAACAAAATGAAAATCCAACACCGACTATTTTGACTCCAAAACGCAATTAATCGCGTTTAAAGTAGCACGTTTTAGACGCGCATAGCTTTGTTCATTAACACCATTGGCTGAAATTATAAGCCAATGGTTGTTACTAAAACCTTTAATATGTAGCCATATATTATTGCCATAAAAACGGCTTTTTTTACTAATTTCACCCTGAATTTTTAAACCTTCACCCTCAAACCTAAATAGCTTGGGTTCTAGAATTATAACGCCATGGTTTGGATGAATTGCCAACACTTTTTGCCACACTAAAAAGCCAGCTAATATATTAATTATCAAACAAAAAAGCATAGCTAGTAGCGAATCTAAAAATAAACATAATATTAAAATGAGCATGCAAAAAAAGACCACAATAGGTTTGTGGTCAGCGTTATTATTAGTAACTGTAAACCTATACACGAACTCGGTCTAAGATCAGCGAAACCATACCGTTTAACTGCTCATCTTTACATTCTTGATGACCCATAAACCATGCAAATAAGTCAGGGTCTTCTTCTGTTAGCAAACGCTGAAAAATAGCCTGTTGCTCTGCGCTTAAAGAGTCGTATGCTTCTTCAACAAACGGCATAAACAAAACATCAAGCTCTAACATGCCACGACGGCAAGCCCAACGAATACGTGCTTTACTATGAATTTCAACCATTTTAAACCTCATACTTAATTGACTCGAGTTTAACAAACACAAGCCTATTTAGCAGCTATTAATCTCTCATTAAAGAATAAACCCGCACCAATAAGCGCTTGTCTGTACCATACGTAACAACTGCGTTATTATGTCACTTCATTTATATTGCAAAGAAGGTTTTTATGTCGAGCGTTTATGCATGTCCGTTATCTCATCAACTTATTAGCCTCTGCGGTGCTGATAAATTATCTTATTTACACGGGCAAATCACTCAAGATCTAAATAAATTAACCAGCAGTAATTATTTGTGGGCTGGCCATTGCAGCGCTAAAGGTAAACTTTGGGGCGTATTTAAATTATTTTCTTATCAAGACAGCTACTACCTTACAGGCAGCGAAAACGAAGTAGAAAAATCGTTAGCTGAGCTAAAAAAGTATGCCGTATTTGCAAAAGTTGACATTAGTGCATGTTCAAAGCGATTAATTGGTCTCATTGGTGATGATTTATCGGATGTACTCGCACAACTTGATATTAACTTTGAAGGTGATGCGAGCGCGTGTGACTTTGAAAGCGGTAAAGCACTAAAATTAGCTGATAACCGTGTTTTATTGATGGTCGATAGCCAGTTTAGTATGCCTGATGACGTATCTACACTTGATAACGAAGCTCCTTGGCAACAAGCATCTATGCTTGCAGGTGAACCTCAGTTAAGTGCAGATGCAATTGGCGAGTATGTTCCTCAAATGGTAAACCTACATGCTATTGGCGGTATAAGCTTTAAAAAAGGGTGTTATACCGGTCAAGAAACTGTGGCTCGCATGAAGTACCTAGGTAAAAATAAGCGTGCAATGTATATAGTCTCAGGTCAAAGCGAAGGGATACTTTCAGAGCCCGATTTAGAAACCCAACTAGGCGAAAATTGGCGCCGTGCGGGTAAACTTATTGCACAAAGCTTTAATGAACAAACAAATAAATTAACAGGCCTCGTTGTGTTGCCAAACGATACTGATGTAACTCAGGTACTTCGTGCAAAACACACACCTCAGGTGGAGCTAAGCATTCTGCCTCTACCCTACTCTCTTGAAGATGAATAAATAGGAATGACTATGATCGTTGCGGCAAACAAAGTGGTAAAAATGCATTATTCGGTAATGGATAATGATGGCAATAGCATTGATAATTCGTTCGGTGGTGAGCCACTACACTTTATCATTGGCACAGGCTACTTAATTTCAGGCCTAGAAAATGCTTTGCAAGGCAAACAACCAGGCGACACACTTAGCGTAAAAGTTGAACCTGATGAAGGTTATGGCGAACGCCACGATAACCTAATGCAAGCTGTACCTAAGTCGATGTTTGAAGGTATGGAAATTGAAGTCGGCATGCAATTTCGTGCATCAACAGATGATGGTGACCAATCAGTAATGATCATCGATATCCAAGATGAAGAAGTTATTGTAGATGGTAATAACCCACTTGCAGGCATAACACTTAACTTTGATGTAGAGATACTAGAAGTACGTGATGCAACCGAAGAAGAACTCACTCATGGTCATGTACATGGTGAAGGTGGATGTGGTCACGACCACTAATACACTGTTAAACCAAGTAAAAAAGCGCCTAGGGCGCTTTTTTTATATCATATTGTTGCGCTTAACCGTTTCAGTTTTTGCCTTACTAGGCAGCGCGATTGATACATTCTTTTCTTTTAGAGCGGCGAGTAAACCTTTTTGATCGTTTGTGCCAACTCGATACAAAGTGCCATCTTTAAGCGTTAGCTGTATTGCACTAAAGCCAGATACTGTATACACCCAACCATCGTGAGTAATTCGCATACCAATACCGTGTCTGTAAGAGTTTTGAACTGCCTTAGCTTCTACTACTTCGCCAAGCTCAATGCTTTGCCCTGCAACGCCTGGGCCAAACGCCCAGCTAATATTCTTATCATCTACTTTTACTGTTAGACCATGGAACAAAAAGCCCACCAGCACTAAAATCCCAGCAAATATCATTAAAGGTCCATCAGCGCCTAACAAGTTCCATGCAAGCGCTACAAAACCGCCTATCCACGCTAATACAAAAAAGATAAACACCGCATACTGTTTATGCTGATACATAATATTCTCTAAATTAAATAAATACTTAAAAGCTGTACACCAATGTAGCACTCAGCTCTGAGTCAAACTTGAGTTTATCATCTTCGGGTTTTGAATTATAACGATACATGTAGGTAAATTTGAGTGATACCGCACCAATCACTTGGCTTATTAGTGCGGTTTCCGATTTTAAGCGAGAATTAAGACCTGAGAGCGACTGCTCTATACTCACATCTTGATTAAAACGAGTACGCTTAGAAACCAAACGTTCCCACTGCATTGCAACACGTACTAAATAACCGGTTTTATTAATTTCATCTTCGCTCACATCCGAATCTTCATCGGCTACTGAACGGTATAAACCAGGTCCTATATCAATATCTACTTTGTTTTTAGAGCCTTGATATACACGCGCACCATAGCCTGTTGCCACCGTACTTTTAAAATCAAGTCCACTAAACTCATCTTCTTCGTAATCACCGTAAATAAAAAATGAGGAGTTTTTAACACCTACTTTATAGTTACCTTGCGCTGATACAAAAACACGATTAGCTGTAACATCAGTGCCACCGCTTTCATCGTTCTCATCACGCTTATAAAGAGAGTCTATTTTAAATTGGTTACGCCACTTTTCAAAGTCTTGGTATAAATTACCTTTGAGCTTAAAACTGGTCGAATTGGTGTTACCTTTACTTAGAATAAAGCCAAATTCAGTATCACCGTAGAACATGTCACCTTTGTGTAACTCATGAATTTCTTCATCAGAGAGCTTGCCATATTCATGAAAATCTTCAAATGGATCAACGGCCCAACTTGGGCAGCTAATTATTAAAAAAATTAAAAATAAATACTTACGCACAATACTCTCTCTGCACACAATTATAAAAATAAGCAGTATTGCTTATTCAGTTTCTTTCCATAAAATATGACAAAACGGAGCATCTTTATCACGACTAATCAAAATTTTAGCAAACAAAACATCATCATTTTCAAATTCTAAACCAACCAACACCTGAATAAAGTGCTCTGGCTCTATTTCAAGGGCTACAAAGTCTTGCCACTGGTCATCTGGCTCGTCTTCTTCAATAAAGCCTAGGTCTTCTCTAAACTCATTAAAGTCTTCAACATCTTTTTCACTCAAGTTATTTGGCGCTAACTCTAAAAAAATATCATAAGCTTGGTGAGTAGCTTCTTCTACCGTATATAAACGTGGACCCGACATATGTGCTTAACCTTAAGCTTTTAAGTTGCGCTATATTATCAAATCTCATCATCATTTTGATAAAAAAAAGCTTAAAACACTGACTTTTTTGTAACCGAGTCATGCTTTATTCAGCATACAACTAAAACGACGAATAACAACTTACCTAACCTATTGAATATAAAGATTACTTTTATTATTTAAGTTAAAATAACAACGTAAAATATTTTTATTATCTTAGGTTCGAATTGTTTAGCTTTTTCTCATCTAAAACCAATCCTTTAAGACTACGGCTTTAGCAATAAATTCCATTTATTTAAAAAATACCGTCACTTTACTTAATTCCTATAACAACATAAGCTCAAGCAACAGGTCAGAGGAGTGTGTAATGATAAAACTAGAAAAACAAAATGGCATTGCAACCGTCACGCTTAGCAGAGCAAAAAAACAAAATGCATTAAGTTTTGAAATGTTTGTAGAGCTAAACAAAGCCATTAAAAATATAAAAAGAGATCGTAGTATTCGTGCTGTGGTAATAAAAGGTGATGGCGAGCATTTTTGTGCAGGCCTTGATATATCTGCAGTAATGGCTACACCAATGAACATAGTGAAATTATTGCTTAAATGGTTACCAGGCAATCAAAATTTAGCGCAAAAAGTAGTATTAGGCTGGCAGTCACTTAGTGTGCCCGTTATTGCACAAATTGATGGCAACTGTTTAGGGGGTGGTTTGCAAATAGCTTTGGGGGCAGATTACAGAGTTGTTCATATTGATGCCAAACTTGCCATTATGGAAGCGCGTTGGGGATTGTGCCCCGATATGGGCGCAAATGTAATGATGAGCGGTTTAGTTAAGCGCGACCAAGCACTTTGGCTTGCAAGCCACGCAAACCCAATCACTGCACAACAAGCAAATGAGCTAGGTTTGGTTACTAAACTTACCGATGATACTCAACAAGCAACGCAAAACATGCTCGATACATTACTTGAGCGTTCACCCGATACGCTTGCTGCTATTAAACGTGTTACACAACTTAGCTATAAACCAAACCAACGAAAAATACTCGCTAAAGAAACCTTAAGCCAAATTCGCTTACTGCTAAACCCAAACACTAAAAAAGCAATTGCTAAAGCTAAAGGAAAAGCAGATATAACCTACGCAAATACAAAGCACTGGTAGACTATTGCACAATGCATAAAAGAGTTTGATTTGTTAAAGTTAAGCTCTTATCTTTTCTGTGAGCCACTTTGATGAAATATCTGCTCAGTAGCGCTATTATTTTACTCTGTTTAGCCTGCGCTAAACTCATTATGCACTTTATTGGTGGAAGCTTTCCTGCACCGTTACTCGCTATGGTTATTTTATTAGTTTTACTCTTATCGGGTATTGTAAAAGAGCAACATGTAAAACCATGCGCCTCCCCTATTTTAAATATTATGCCTATCTTTTTCATTCCTGCGGGTGTGGGATTTATTGAACATCTCGGCCTTATAAAGTCGCACTGGGCATTTTTAGCCTCAGTTATGGTGCTAGTCCCTATAACTACCTTGTTGCTTGTTAGCAGTGTAATTGCGTACTTTAAGGGAAGAGAAAATAATGACTAATTTTACTTTTTCCGCTATTTCAGAGCTACAGCCTAATTTATGGTGGCTAAGTATTCCTTTTATTATTGTATTATTTTTAGCACTAAGGGCCGTAAACCAAAGTATAAAAAACAGCGTATTTAAATCGCTCACTAACCCCGTATTTTTAAGTATTAGTATTATCGCTTTATTACTAATTAACCTAAATCTGCCTTATACGCAATTTGCCTCGCACAGCAAATTATTAAGCTGGTTATTAGAGCCCGCGATTGTAGCTTTAGCACTCCCTTTATATCAGCAGTTTACACACGTACGAAAAAATCTATTACTCATAGTCGCAACATGTAGCTTAGGTATTGTTAACGCAACCGTTGTGGCATTTTTGCTAAGCATATTATTTAATGCGCCTGCGCAGCTAAGTGCATCTGTTGCCGCACTCAGTGTCACAACCCCAATATCTTTAATTGTTACTGAGTCATTAGGGGGGATTAGCTCTCTTGCTGCGGCTTTAGTTATTTTTATTGGTTTACTAGGCGCTTTATTTGGCTTTATGCTTTTTCAACTCATTAATATTTTTAATCACGAATCTCAAGGTGTTGCAATGGGCACAGCTTGTCATGCAATTGGGACTGCTGCTGCTATTGCTGAGCATCCAAAAGTAGGCGCTTACTCCTCAGTTGCAATGGCGCTAAGTGCTTTATTAACAGCAATTATAGTACCGCTGTTATATCCATTTTTAGTCAACATTTTGCTATAGTTGGAAAAATACAACATAGCCCTAACATAGAGCGCTTTATGATCAGTTCTGAAATCGAACAGTTTGAAAAATATTACACCATGCTTACTGAGTATATGGTTACCTACAGTATGCAAATTGTTGGCGCTATTTTTATCGTCCTCATTGGTTTGTGGATAGCACAAAAGCTTGCCAAATTTGTAGCAGCCTTAATGACCCGTCATAACGTTGACATTACGCTCACTAACTTTGTCAGTAGCGTGGTAAAAGTACTGCTAATTGTAATGGTTATAATTATTGCACTTGGCAAAATAGGTATCAGCGTTACGCCATTTGTAGCAGCCATTGGTGCTGCATCTTTAGGTGCTGGTTTAGCGCTGCAAGGAATGCTCTCTAACTATGGTGCGGGCCTTGCCATTATAGCCACTCGACCTTTTGTTGTTGGTGATACTATTGAAGTTAAAAATGTAAGCGGCCAAGTTAAAACAATTGAGCTTGGCTACACTATTTTAATCAATGAAGAAAAAGTAGAAATTACCATTCCAAATAAGCACATAGTAGGTGAAATACTTCATAACTCATTTAGTTACTCATTGGTCAAAGGTGAAATAGATATAGCCTATAGTGCTTGCTCTGATAACGCGATTAGCCTTATTGAAGACGTACTTAAAGCACACGAATTAGTCGCACAAAATCCGTTATCACAAGTGGGTATTGAACGCTTTGCCGATAGCGGTGTTACAATAAGCTACCGATATTGGGTACCTACTACTAAAATTATCGAAACCAAGCTGGCTATTAATGGCGGTGTTTATAAAGCAATTAATAACGCTGATATTGAAATCCCATTCCCTCAACGCGTCATTACAATTAACAAAGCCGATTTAGAAAGCTAATTTATTTTTATATTGAGCTTGCATACCTGCAAGCTCATTCTTTCCTATCCCCTCTCCTCAGAATAAACTCAAATAGTTGTGTTATAGATTTATTTGCCATATAAATAGTGTTAATAAATACCAATACGCACTTAATTTTAATAATAAAAAAACAATAATGAGTAATTATGATGCGCAACCCCTTCTACCTAGGCGATTGGCAAGTAACACCTTCAACTAACTCAATTCAGCTCACTGGTAAAGCCAAACAGTTAGAGCCTAAAGCGATGGATGTTTTATTGCATTTGTGTCAACAAAATGGCGACATTGTAAGCAGCGATGAATTGCTCGATAAATGCTGGAAAAATACTGATATTGGCGATAATCCTTTACATAAAACTATCACTCAGCTAAGAAAAGCGCTCGGTGATAAAGCCAATGAACCGCATTATATTGAGACTATCCGTAAACGTGGCTACCGCATTATTGCAAAATTATCTTTTCCATTAGCTGATCCTATCCCAAGCACTAAAAGTACATGGCAAGGAGGCTCCCCTTTTTTAGGCCTGCGTGCATATAACCCAAATGATACCCACGTTTTTTTTGGCCGCACCCAATCTATAGCTACCCTGCTGGAAAGGATATCTAGCCAGGTAAATTACGGTCGTGCTTTTTGCTTAATACTTGGCCCTAGCGGTACAGGTAAATCCTCGCTTGTTAATGCTGGAATTTTACCAAAACTGCTAGATGAGCGAGGCTATAATGGCATCGGGGTTATTTCCTACACCCAGATCGACTTTGCAGATGTGCATAAAAATAGACTTTTTCTAGACTTAGCTTCTGCATTACTTGATTGGGATATAAACGCCCAGCCTGTGTTTGAAGGATTAAGCGCGCAAACACTGGCAGAGCAACTAGAATTGACAATCGATGGCGTAATCAACGCCATACAAATTGCACTTAGCAAAGCCTCTACACAACTTAAAACACCACAGTTATTTTTATTTATTGACCGCTTAGAAGTACTGCTTTCTTCTCCTATATTTAGTAGCGAAACGCGCAGCCATTTTTTATCGGTTATTGAGCGCTTAGCAACCTCTAAAACTGTGATTGTATTTAGTGCGTGTCGTAACGACTTTTACCCTTTAGTCGTTGAACAACCAAGTCTAATGGCAGGCAAAGCTCATGGCGCCCACTACGATTTAACACCGCCAAACCGCCAAGAGCTCCAACAAATTATTCGCCTGCCAGCGCTAACCGCTAATTTAACGTTCTCCAATGACCCACAAACCCAAACACCACTGGATGAAATATTGTGCGCCGATACAGCTAATAACCCCGATGCATTACCCATGCTGCAATACACATTGCAAGAGCTGTACTTGCAGCGCAGTGATAGTAACGAGCTACTGCACAGTGTTTACACAAAACTCGGGGGTATTGAGGGAGCCATAGGCAAAAAAGCAGAAGATATATTTATTGACCTCAGCAACGAGCAACAACAGCAACTAAAAAGCGTGTTATCACAACTGATCACTTTAAATCCAGATGGTAAAACCATTACGAGCCGCGCTGCCCGCTGGCAAACATTAACGAACACAAGCCAAAAAGAGCTTGTGCAAGCCATGGTCGATAGCCGTTTATTTGTATCGCATTTACAAAATCAAGAAGCCTGTTTTAGCCTTGCTCACGAGGCATTATTACGTCAATGGCCGCGAGCAAAACAATGGATTAATGATCATAAAGATGCCTTAGCAATAAAAAGCCGCTTACAACACCAAGCGCAAAATTGGATAGATGAAGGTAAAAGTAGTGCTTACCTCCTAGCGCCAGGTAAACCGCTACAAGAAGCGCAGCTATTACTAAACGACAAACTGTTTAAATTAGATGATAACGAGCACACTCTTATCAAAAGCTCTATTAAAAAAACAAAAACAAAAATAAGAGTAAAACGGGTGACCGTTGCTTTATTGTGCTTACTTACATTTACCGCGTTATTAATGAGCTTTACTAGTTTTAAGGCCCAACAACATGCGCAAAAGAAACAGCTTGAGGCCGAAAGCTTACTAGGGTTTATGGTGGGTGACTTTGCCGATAAATTACGTAGCGTTGAACGCATGGACTTACTTGATGGTATTAGTAATAAAGCACTTGAGTATTTTACTGATCAAACTGACGATTCAAGTTCACTTTTTAGCTTTAGCGATAATAAAGCACAATTTAACAACCGTTTTCAGTACGCACAAACCCTCGAAGCAATGGGTGAAGTAGCTTATTCCCGAGGTAAAACCGATGAAGCCTTTACCGCCTTTGAAAACGCCCGCACCCGCCTTGAGGCATTATTAAAAATACAGCCTAACAACTTAGAGCTACTCACGCTTGCAGGTGCCAATGCCTTTTGGCTTGGTCAATTAGCTTATGATCAAAATGATCATCAAGCTACTGAGCAAATGTTTAAAAAATACCACGCTTACAGTAAAAAAATGTATGCGCTGGCAGCCAATGATTTTAACTCCATTATGGAATTGTCGTATTCATCTAATTCTTTAGGTTCTTTATACATAGAAAAGTCTGACTACAGCGCTGCAAAAAAGAACTTTACAGAGTCGCTTTTACTTAAAAATAAAGCACTTGAACTAAAACCGAATAACAAAAATTTACTTCGAGATAAATCAGATACGATTAGTTGGCTTGCAAAAACAGAAGAGAAGCTAAGTAACTTTAATGAAGCAGTTAATATATTGGAAGGTGCAGTTGAGGTAATCACAAAATTGACTGCTAACTACCCTCGTGATGCAAGCCTTTTTTACACGTCAGCAAACATATATATGCAACAAAGTTATTTACTGAGCTATTTGAGTGATAAACGGATGGCTCATAAAAAAGCCAGCTTGGCTAATCAAGTTATCAATGAAGCTTTAGTACAAGATCCAAAAAACAATAAATTTCAGCTTATGTATTATCGCTCTTTAGCACATTCACTAATGCTATCTACTGATGAAAGTACTGACTCAACAATTGAAAAAATAATTAACTTTTTAAAATCTCAAAATTTTAAAAATACCAGCACTATCAATACACAAATTACACTGATTCAATATTTTATAAATAGACAATCACCACTCAAAGCACAGGAGTTATTAACTGAGCTTGAGAATAATGAAAACTACACACATCAATTAGCCAACCTAACTAGAACTGGTGATTACTTAGTACATACAAGAATAAACTTAATCAAAGCGAACTTAGCTACAACTAATAAACAGCGAGAGCAATTTTGTTTAAGTGCTATCAAAACTATTTCTGAAGCAGCAAAAACAAGTCAGAGCGTAAAAATAACATACCCACTAGTACAAGCTTATACCTGTTTAAACAGAGAAGACGAGATATCAGAAATAAAAACAAGCCTAGTTAAATTAGGCATTACGAACTTCCAACTATAATTACTCATAAAGGAAATGATATGAATAACACCCTAGAAAATGTCAACTTTCAAGTAAATATTAAACTTAACAACGGTGAAGCTATTTTTAGTTATACAAAAAATGGCGAACCCGCTACTGGCGGTGGTGTTGTAAGAACCGAAACCGCTGGCAACTACAATTTAGACGACGCCACAATTCAAAATGGTTTCGTATTTACTGGCGCTACTATCACCGATATCGACACACAAAAACCATGCGCCCAAGACTTCAGCTATAAAGTAAGTGATAACGGCCACACAATTATCATTACCGACACAGACGAAAATAATGGATCTGTATGCTTAATCTTTAACGTTGAGTGTAATGGCAAAAAATATGAAAGCGCCGATCCTCAAGTTAAGAATGAAAAAGAACTCTAATTAGCAACGCTTCTTTTTAAATTGCACAGGCCTATTAATTGCGGTGCAATTTTTTTTAAAAACGCCCCTAAATAAACATTAAATAACAATAACTTAAATCAGAAGGTTACCGAAAGGTTTAAAACCCATAAATTAAATAAACTCCTAGACATAAAGTTTCATTAACAATAAAAATGAGCAACACCATGTCTAACAATAATGAAAATAGCAGAGCAAACAACACCGACAACGCTGTATCTGCATTAATCAGCAGCATTTCTAATACCGTTAACAATGAAAAAATAAGCGCAATTATTAATGTCACTAATGTCATGGCCGATGCTATTTTTATTGTTAATGCAGATGGAGTGTTTGAATCAGTAAATCCCGTTGCAGCTCGTTTTTTTAATGTTACGTCTGACTCATTAATAGGTAAAAAATGGCAAGATTGTTTACAAGAACAGTATCGCGATGACTATCAATACATGTTTGAAAGTTGGAAAAACAACTATCAAACACCACTCAATCATGGCCCGAAAGAAGTTAAAATAATAAAAAACAATGGTAACTGTTTAGATATAGAGCTCTCAATTTCTTGTATACCCGCATCAACCACAAACAATACCCCTCTATTTATTTGTATTATGCATGATATTTCTAGGCATGTTAAAAAGTATAAAGTACTCGAAAACATAGCAAAAATAGATCACCTTACAGGCGTCGCTAATCGCTGCACTTTAGAAAAGGCGATTATTAAAAATTGGCAAGAATGCATAGTAGACAAACAGCCTTTGAGTTTTATCTTGATCGATATTGATTTTTTTAAACTGTTTAATGATAATTTTGGTCATGTAAAGGGTGATAAATGTTTGCAAAAAGTAGCTCAAACAATTGAAGACTGCCTCCCCTCAAAAGATAGTTTAGTAGCACGCTATGGTGGTGAGGAGTTTGCTGTTGTATTACCCCGCTCACATGTCTCAAATGCAGAAATGATCGCAAAACGTATTCAAGAAAAAATACTCAACATTAATTTTAGAGATATTGGTTTGCCAGCGAATGTAAAGATAAGTGTAAGCCAGGGTTTAGCGTGTGAATACGATAATCAATACAGAACATCTGAGGCATTAATATGCGCGGCTGATACGGCTTTATATAGAGCGAAGTCGGAAGGTCGTAATAAATTATGTATAAGGTGATGTACTAACTATTTGGTATAGCCTTTATCTACTAAAATAAAAAACCGCAATTGCGGTTTTTTATTACTTGAGAAAAGCTTAAATGTCAATTAGCAGCCCTTCGTCTTTTTTAATCTTTTCGATCACCATATAAGTATGATGAGTGCCCACGCCGGGAATATCGACTAAGTCGCCAAGAACTTGTCTATATTCTTCCATATTAGAAACGCGGATTTTTAATAAATAATCATAACCGCCTGCCACCATGTCGCATTCAACGACTTGTTGTATTCTTAGTATATGCTCTCTAAATACCTTAAATACTGCTGTATTTGAAGCAACAAGCGACACTTGAACATGTGCTACTAAGCTTTGATTAAGCTTTGCTTCGCTAAGCTTAGCGTAGTAGCCTTCGATATAGCCTTCTTGCTCTAATCGTTTTACACGATCTAGGCACGGGCTTGCACTCAAATTAACCTGTTTTGCGAGGTTAACATTTGAAATTCTGCCGTTCTTTTGTAGAACGTCTAGTATGGCTAAATCAATACGATCTAGCATGCGTAATCTATTTGGAATTGTCATAACAGAATTTTATGCGGATAAGTTAAATTTATGCCCTGTAAATTATCGTAAAACGCGAAATTTAACCAGCATATTCTGCTGAAATTTAATTAGAATGCACTCACAATATCACTGGTAATTTATTGGTAATTAATTTTACTTTAATTCTTAACACTCCTGAGGGTTGCTTATGTTATTCAACGGCGATTTAACAACGATTTGTCCTATTAGACAAAGAATCCGTGACTTCTACCGCATAGATGAAAATGCGGTTATTGATCATATTTTACCGCTTGCAGAAGTAGGCGTAAAAGCACGAAGTCGTGCCTGGGAAAGAGCCCGCCAGATTGTTTTAAACATTCGTAAAGAGCAAGATGGGCAAGGCGGTGTTGATGCGCTTTTAAATGAATTTTCACTCTCTAGTGAAGAAGGCGTTGTATTAATGTGTTTGGCCGAAGCGCTGCTTCGCGTACCAGACAAAGCAACTCAAGATGTACTGATTCGTGACAAGTTAGCGAAAGGTGATTGGAGCTCTCATTTGGGCAGCAGCGATTCTTTATTCGTAAACGCGTCTTCTTGGGGATTATTAGTTACCGGTAAAATGGTTAACTACACAGACAAAACGAAAGAACAACAGTTCGGCATGCTTAAAAAGACCATTGGTCGTTTAGGTGAGCCAGTTATTCGTAAGTCTGTAAATTTTGCTATGAAAATTATGGGTAAGCAATTCGTTATGGGTCGTACCATTGACGAAGCAATTGAACGTGCTGCCGATACAGAGCAAAAAGGTTATGTATATTCTTACGATATGCTAGGCGAAGGCGCGCGCACAATGAAAGATGCGAAGCGTTACTTTGACAGCTACATGAATGCTATACACTCGATTGGTAAAGCGGCAAATGGTCGTGGTCCAATTAAGAGCCCTGGTATTTCAGTTAAGCTTTCTGCTATTCATCCACGTTATGAGTTCACTCATAAAGACCGTGTGATGGAAGAAATTGTACCAAAGTTAAAAGAGCTTGCGCTTGCCGCTAAGAAATACGATATCGGCTTTACCGTTGATGCTGAAGAAGCTGACCGTTTAGATATTTCTCTTGATGTGATTGAAGCGGTATTTAGTGATGAAGATCTTGGTGATTGGCAAGGATTTGGCTTAGCGGTTCAAGCGTATCAAAAACGCGCTATTTTTGTAATTGAATGGCTAACAGACCTTGCAACCCGTGTTGGTCGTAAAATGATGGTACGTTTAGTTAAAGGCGCGTACTGGGATACTGAAATCAAAACCACACAACAAGATGGTTTAGAGCATTTCCCTGTATTTACCCGTAAAGCAACAACCGATGTTTCTTACAAAGCATGTGCTATTAAAATGCTTGAAGCGCGCGACGTACTTTATCCGCAGTTTGCAACACACAACGCTTACACTGCCGCGACTATTTTAGAAGTAGCGAAAGGCGACAACACCGGTTTTGAATTTCAACGTTTGCACGGTATGGGTGAATCATTATTCGACCAAATCGTTAACGAAGAAAAAATTCAATGCCGTGTATATGCACCGGTTGGTCAACACGAAGACCTACTTGCTTACCTTGTTCGTCGTTTGTTAGAAAATGGTGCTAACTCATCATTTGTAAACGCGATTGTAGATACAACAAAACCTGTTGAATCATTACTACCAGACCCTGTAGAAACACTGCAAGGCTTGCGTAATAAGTACAATACGCAAATAAAAATGCCAATTGATTTATACGGTGAAGAACGTGCTAACTCTAAAGGCATGGATTTAACCGATATTAATGTTATTACCCCTTTCAAAGAGAATCTTGAAACATGGTTTAACGAGCACTTAATTGAGCAAAGCCAAGTACCAGAAGGCTCATTGGCTGTTAAAAACCCAGCAAATCACAAAGAAATCATCGGCCACGTTAAGTTACAAACTGGCGAAGAGATGAAAGTATTACTGGCTAACGCTGAAGCGGCACTTGAATCATGGTCACAAACACCAGTAAAAGAGCGCGCTAATTTACTGCGCCGCGTTGCTGACATTTTAGAACGTCATCACGACGAACTAGTCGCTATCTGTATTAAAGAAGCGGGTAAAGTAGCGCAAGATGGTATTGATGAAGTACGTGAAGCGGTTGATTTTTGTCGTTACTACGCAGCGCGCGCTGAAGAGTTATCTAAAGATGAGCGTTTCGAAGCCCGTGGCGTTATTTTATGTATTAGCCCGTGGAACTTCCCGCTTGCAATATTCTTAGGTCAAGTTGCTGCTGCGATTGTTACAGGTAACACTGTAATTGCCAAGCCTGCTGAGCAAACAAGTTTAATCGCCCTTCGTGCCATTGAACTAATGCTATCTGTTGGTTTACCTGAGCACGTTGTTCAACCTGTTATCGCTCGCGGCTCAGAAGTAGGTAAAACAATTGTTCCAGATGAGCGCATTCAAGCGGTTATGTTTACAGGTTCTACTGAAACAGGCACATTAATTTCTCAAACACTTGCTGCACGTAACGATATTCAAGTACCGTTAATTGCAGAAACAGGTGGCCAAAACTGTATGATTGTTGACTCAACGGCGCTTCCTGAGCAAGTAGTTGACGATGTGATCAGTTCTGGTTTTCAAAGTGCTGGCCAACGTTGTTCTGCTCTTCGTGTTTTATTCATTCAAGATGACGTAGCTGATGGCATTATCGAAATGCTTAAAGGCGCTCTAGCTGAGTTACACATTGGCGATCCATCGTTACTATCAACTGATGTTGGCCCTGTAATTGATGAAAAAGCACTTAAAAACTTAAACGAGCACGTTGAGTACTTAAAAGGTAATTCTATACTTCATTACGAATGTAAAATTCCTGATAACACTCAAAATGGCGCATACTTTTTTGCTCCTCGTTTATACGAAATTAAAGACTTATCAGTACTTAAACGTGAAGTATTTGGCCCATGTGTTCATATTGTTCGCTTTAAATCGAATGAACTTGATGATGTGATGGATCAAATAAATAACACAGGCTATGGTCTGACAATGGGTGTTCACTCACGTATCGAAGAGCGCTGTGAGTACCTTGCTAAAATGTCACGTGCGGGTAATGTTTACATTAACCGAAACATGATTGGTGCCATTGTTGGTGTGCAACCGTTTGGTGGCCGTGGTTTATCAGGTACTGGCCCTAAAGCCGGTGGCCCTAACTACCTACAACGTTTAGTAAAAGAAAAAGCATCACCAGATAACGTACAAATGACTAACCTAACGCCTGACGAACTTGATTTACACCACTACAGCGGTGCGAATGAGCAAGTTAAAAAGCTAATGGCCAACTCAATGCGCGATGAAAAAATCTGGCGTGCAACACCACTAAACGACCGTGTTTCGGCTGTACGTCAGTTGCTTGCTAAAATCGCGACGGTAGAAATTATCGACGATTTAGCAGACGACTTAGCATTAACATTATCAGAAGCACGTGCACAGCTTAACCGCCTTGAAAAGCACATGCGTAAGTTTACTACCCTGCCTGGGCCAACGGGTGAGTCTAATACACTTCATCTAGAAGCACGTGGTTGTGTAGTGTGTTATGCAGATAAGAGCACATCATTTAACTTCTGGGCATTGTCTATCATTACTGCTATTGCCGCAGGTAATACGGTAATTACTGTAGCGTCTGAGCTGTTTTATGATGAAGCCGTTGCCTTTAAAGATAAATTTATCTCTACAGGTGTTGCAGAAGGTGTTTTCCAAGTAGCTAAACCTAACCAGTTACAAGCTATTTTGGCGCACCCTCATTTAGCCGGTGCGGTAGTTGCTGCTCGCTCGTCTCGCTTGGGCTACTTTAGTCAACAGCTTGCACAGCGTAAAGGTGCTATTTTACCAGTAATTAGCTCTGAGTATTACGATACATTAATCAAACGTCTTATTACTGAAAAAACAATCAGTATTGATACAACAGCATCAGGTGGTAACACATCACTAATGACGCTTGTTGAAGATGATGAATAATTAAGCTAATGCTTTTTAACTAAAAAATAAAAAAGGCACTGAAAAGTGCCTTTTTTATTAGGTAGTAGCGTATATATTTGTTAGCTTAATGAACGATTAATAATAGAAGTAATAAATTTGAAAATAATTCCTGTTGGTCAGTTACTGCCTGGTATGTTTGTGCAAAGCGTTACTAGACAAACTGGCAGTATTAAAATTAAAAATCAAGGCTGGGTTAAAACTCAGGCTGGTATTAATAACCTAATAAAAGCAGGTATTTTAGAAGTAGAAATCGACCCTGATAAAACCCTCATTGACTCAGTCCCTGAAAAAGCTCCTATTGCTGTACCTGCAACAAAAATAAAGCGTGACCCTTGGCAAAAAACACACAGTGCCGAACAAGAAATGGGAAAGGCAAAAAAACTGTATGACGAAGCTAAAACACTGCAAATAAAAGCATTTAAAGATATTAAAGCAGGCCGCGATATAGATATTGCACCATTCAAAGAGCTGGCAAGTGGCTTTATGGACTCTGTTTTTAGAAACCAAGATGCCCTAGCCTGCCTTACCCAAATGCGCCAAAAAGATGCTTACCTACTTGAGCACTCTATTAATGTATCGATATTAATGGGGATTTTCGCTAAGCATTTAGGTATAGAAAAAAACATTATCGTTGAACTGACTACCGGCGCACTTTTACACGACATTGGTAAGATAAAAATCCCTGATGAAATACTCAATAAGCCGGGTCGCTTTACCGATGATGAATTTAAAATAATGAAAATGCACTCGCTTTTCAGTAAAGAAATATTAGAAGAAGCCGGCTTAACGGGTGTTGCGGTTGATATTGCAGGTATGCATCATGAAAGGCTTGATGGTAAAGGCTATCCGTTTGGTAAAAAGGGCGATGAAATAGGTCAGTACGTACGTATGGCATCAATTGTAGATGTGTACGATGCACTTACCGCAGAACGTGTTTACAAAGCAGGCATGGAGCCAATAAAAGCGTTTAAAATACTAAAAGACGGATGCCCAGATAGCTTCGATCCCGTGCTGCTTAATAAGTTTATTCAATGTATTGGTATTCATCCGGTAGGAACGCTCGTCAGATTATCGAGTCAAAAAGTTGGTTTAGTGACCGAGAGTAATCCCAGTACACCACTAAAGCCTATCGTTAAAACATTTTACAGCGCCAAACATAGTCGCTATACAGAGATAAAAGATATCGATTTATCTAATAAAAAAACCTTAGATACCCTTGAATCAGCGGTGAAACCTAAAGAATATAATATTGATTTAGAACGCTTTTATAAAAACTCAATATTACCCTAAGCAATATTGAGAGCTCAACATTCTACCGAGCTCTCAACATAATAGCTAAGCGTTTACTGCGGCCAGTCTTGCAAAGCCTTTAAGCTAAACTCATAACCATCAAAATCAAGTACACTTTGCTCAGGTGTAATTTCTCTTACAGTTAAAGCACCTATGCTCTCTCCTTCATGTAACTCTCGGCCATTTAGCTTGATCCAACGTTTGTCAGCACTCGATGAATAAATATGCGCTTGATATTTAATACTAGGCAACATTGATTGCAAACCATCTGGTAGTAATTCTACAGGCTCAACACGTGATGACGTTTTTGATGCATGGGTAACTTCATAATCCTGATTTTTTTCGACGTCTTGTATAGCTTGCGCAAACGCATTTTTAAGTGTTGTAGGCACCTCATCAAGCTCAGGATCGCTCATCTGTTGAGATTGGTTGTTACCATTAATTGGCTTACCTAGTACTTTATATTTACTCATATCTAGTTGAGCTGATGCTGTATTTTGACTTTGCCCAAATACCGAAGCGTTCTGTGTATTATTTGGATTGTAATTATTTTGTGGATTAAATACTGGCTGATTATAATTTTGAACTGGCATTACTTGTTGCACGTTCTGCTGATTATAACCCGTTGCGCTCGTGACCGGACTCGATGGCATAGGAATATATTGCCCATTAGGCGTTAATAACATTTGCTGTACACCATTAGGTGTTTGCACATGCACAAGTTGCCCTTCAATCGTTGCAGTATTATTTGGAGCTATTTTAGCGGGTTCTAACTTAGCTATTTGCTGCTTTTCAACTGCGGCATCTACCTCTTTAACTTGTTCTTTAGGTGACGATTTTTCGCTTTCAACCACCTTAATTACAGCGGGTTCCGATGTGTTTAATAAAGTAGTACCTTGTAACCACTTACCAGTAGTAAACCCACCAGCTACCGCAATAAAAGCAGCTAAGCTTGTACCAAATACTAACGCTAATCGTCTATAACGCTTTAGTGCTTGCTGTTGCTTTAACTGCTCTGATTGTAAGTCGTATTGCTCAGCACTCATATCTGATTGCTGCGACTGCTTTAGCGCATCTAATAAATAAGACATAACTTACCTAACTATAAAATAAATGAAAGCCCAATGCCTACGGCAAATAAAGCAACGAATGCAAGGCTATATGGTACAAATGACGTTGCTTTGTTGGCCTCATTAACTGGCGCTACAAAATCCATGGGTAATGACTCATGTGCTGATTTTTTTATTATATCGCTATCAACTATCAACTGCTGCTTTGCAAAAGTGCCTACCAAAGCTCGCTCACATACCAAGTTCATTAATCGTGGCACACCACCGGTTAATTGATGAACAGCTTGCATGGCATCCATCGAAAAAATTCCTTTATCACATCCTGCAACATGTAACCGATGCTTTATGTAAGCAACTGTTTGGCCTTGCGTAAGTGGTAATAAATGGTAACGAGCTGTTATTCTCTGGGCGAGTTGCCTTAATTCATTGCGCTTTAAAAGCTCTTGTAGCTCAGGTTGACCAACCAATACTATTTGTAATAATTTTTTATGATCGGTTTCTATATTTGTTAGCAAGCGTAATTGTTCAAGCACATTAGGGGCAAGTAACTGCGCTTCATCAATTATAAGTATGGTGTGCCCACCCGATTTATTATTGGTCTCTAAGTGCTTTTTTATAATATCGGTAAGACTTTTAAGCGTCGCATTATTAGCATCGTAACTAATGTTGAGCTCATCACAAATACTAGCCAATAACTCTAGCTCTGAAAGTGCTGGGTTATGGATCATCGCTACTTGCGTGTTTTCAGGTAACTGCTCTAACATACTGCGGGTAATTGTAGTTTTACCAGTACCCACTTCGCCTGTTAATAATACAAAACCACCGTCTTCACCTAATCCATAGGTAAGGTGTGCTAAGGCTTCTTTATGTCGTTCACTTAAAAATAAGTAATGAGGGTTGGGCGAAATTGAAAAAGGTTTTTCATTCAGGCCAAAATAGCTTAAATACACCGTGATGTTCCTTCGTAAT
This sequence comes from Pseudoalteromonas sp. NZS37, assembly GCF_015864265.1. NCBI lineage: Bacteria > Pseudomonadati > Pseudomonadota > Gammaproteobacteria > Alteromonadales > Pseudoalteromonadaceae > Pseudoalteromonas > Pseudoalteromonas sp. NZS37. The sequence goes on from NZ_JADYXL010000001.1 coordinate 248,226, forward strand.
TAAATCACGGCCTATAATGGCAAAAAAACGCACTAAGTGACAACGTTGTAAGCGCTTTATTATTGAAATAACGTAAATTTATGTAAAACAAAAAAATGCAGCGGTTTTAAGGCTGCACTTTCATCTGTCTAATCTTAGTAAGTACTTTATTCTTCGTAGCGAACTAACCGTAAATACACATTACTAGTTTTGGCGTGCAAGCTATTCAGCCCACTATCAAATTGATAAACCCATGCAGAGCTCATCGTGCTCACACCCGATGTATTTGACCAATAGTTTTGAAGCTTAGTACCAAAAAACACCTCTTCATTAATGCTCGGCTCGGTGCAACTGTGCTCTAAAATACTCGCCAACTCTTTAATGTTAGGCATTTGCCAATCATCGTAATCTGCAGTTGTATCATTTTTAGCACCGCGTAGTGCTTCTTGCCAAGTAAGAGAAGGTGTAGAGCCTTCGCAAAGCTGCGTCTCTGTATTATAAATTTGCCCATAACTACAACGTTGCCACATAAGGCCAGTTTCGGTATCTGACACTGTGCCATCTGTATTTATAGTAAATCTATCTGTCGGCGTTGTGGTATCTGCACCGTCGTAGCACGTTTGCGCCGCTGCAATATTAAAGCTCAAGCTTATAGTTGCTAGTGCATAGAGTAATTTTAATTTCATTATTTTCTCCTAACGGCTTCTAACTAAACGAACATACGCGGTATTTTCTTTTGGATAAGCAAGATCGTTACCATCACTCATATCAATAATGTACGCTTGCGATAAACTTGTACCATCGGCTGCGGTTTGTGAAGTCCAATAACGTAAGTGACTTAATGCACTTTCACTTGGCATATTGGGGAAAAACACCTCATCAATTAATATGCTTTGCCCTTGTTTACCATAATCAATTAAACCTAAAAGCTCTGTATAAGTAGGTAACCGCCAATTTGTACCACCACAAAAATCTAAGTTATTCACTTCGTTTATATAACTTTGTACTCCACAACTCGTATCATCCGGACAAGTTGAATTGGCTGTACTAGTATCGGTAAAAGTAGTGTCGCCTAAATCCCAAAAGTAATGATTTTGCCCCTCACGCAAGCTTGTATTTGGCAATACTCCAGAGGATTCAGTTTTTACTTCCCATACAAGTCCAGTAACATTATCGCGTATACAGGTAAAGTCACTACTATCATCACCAACTTCATCCGCAAACTGATTAAGTTTAGTGTAATCAAACGCTAAATTACCTTTACCAACCTTATCTAAGCGGTTTGCATAGCTATCGCGTCCAAGTTCAGCATCTTGCGCTGGAAAGTCATCGCTTTCACAGTTAATGCGTTGGGTGTTGTTATAGCACTCACCAACACCACTATCGTTTATAAGCCCAAGCGCTTTTGGTGATACATCAACAAATAAAGAATCTGTATCGGTGCGTCCTTTTGAGTCGGTTACCGTTACTTCAAAGCTCAACGTGGATTCAGTATCTACATCAGAGGCAAAAAATGTCGTTGTACATTGGTCGCTATTACTTAATGTTTCGCTATTACCGGTAAGTTGTTGCCACTTACACTGATAGGTATAGGTGACAGTTTCGCTATTCGTTGCATCAAGCGTTACTTCTTCAAACTCTTCGACATTTTGATCAGCGCCTGCATTTGCATCCACTAGTTCATTTGTTTTATTAAGCGTCATTGAATATTGAGTACTCGCCTCACCGCCTTCATCATCAGTGACTGTTAGCTGCCAAGATAAATTTACGTTACTTTCTAGTAAAGGATGAGAAAAGCTAAGAGTTGACTCATTAAAGCTAGCAATATCTAAGTCAGGACCTGATAGCAGTTGCCACAAATAACTATCAATTTGGCCATTATCATCAGGATCGCTCGACTCAAGAGCGCTCAAAGTCACGGTGTCTTTGTATACAGAAGGAAGTGTTTCAGGAGATGTTTGCGTAGCAACAGCAAGTGGTAGTTGATTATTAGAGCTCACTGAAATAGAAATGTCGTCACTAACAGCGCTACTACCGGTGCTTTGATAGCTTACTCTTAAGATTATTTCACTATCAGTTTTTACGTCAGGGGCTGTCAATGTTTGCTCAGCGCCTTCAAGCGGAAAACCTTCTAAGCTTGGGCCGCTAACTTGTTGCCATGAAAACGTACCATCAGCGGGGGAGCCTTGTGCTGTGATGGTAAATTCAGTTTTTTCGATAATTTGTAAATCGGTTCCAGCATTAACAGATGTTTCTACAACTGTATTATCGCTATCACCGCCACCGCCTCCACACGCACTCAGCAAACCGCAAGAAATGAGGGGGATTAAAGCAAACGCTTTCATACGCAGCACCTTATTATGTCAAATAATTACTATAGTGTAATTACTAGCAATAAAGATGCCATTAAAGTACTACATATATGTATCTTGATGAATGCGTACAAACAACTTCGTACCGATTTTACTGTAATCTACTTTGTATTCACGCCCATCTAAAGCTTGAATAAATAGTAATTGTTTTTCTTCGCCAAATACATCAGGGCTTCCAACATAGACTATTTCTAAATAGCGATCTTTTGCATCACGGCGGTTTTTAGGTAACTCTTCTTTAAATGGCTCTAAGCCATGTTGAGTCACTTTAATTTTAGGATGAATTTCAGAGTTTACAATCACTAAATCATGCTTTTTATCTTTATGTATTATGGTGTTTCGACCACTTTTTAAAAAGGCTCTCTCTTGACTCATTTTTCTTTCCTACAGTCGCAGTTTAATTATTAATTTGCGACGCTATAAACTGACTAGGCTCGCGCTTCCACTTATTTAAGTTAGCACTAAATGCCCAGATATCTCTATCTAACACACTGGCTGGTAGTAATAAATCGTAACCGGTTAACAGTTGAAGGTGCTTAGTCCTGTTAGCAAACATAGCTATAAGACCAGTATAGCTTATCCCTTTATGGGATGTGTAATGTGTATCTTCTATTAGCCATTCTGATGGGCAATTGCCATTTTTGCAATGTTTTTGAACAACTTGCATAAATAAATTACGCTGCTCTATTAATAATTTCCCTGCAATTCGAGGCGCTATGCTTGTTAAAAAGTCATCTATGTCGTTTACCTTTATACCAACCGCATTTAATTCTAAGTAATCAAAGCCATCTTCTACTTTGGGTATACCACTGTGATTAAAGTTACTATGAGGCATACACCAAGCTCCGTACTTATGGTAATAAACGAGCTCAGACTCATTTAATATAAGGCTATGATATGGCTCTTGAGTTTTTAAATATCCAATAAAAATAGCGGCAATACACAAGCTCACTAAAAATATTTCAAGTATGCTAATCTCACCCGGCCTCAGTAAATTAAACAACATAATGAAAACTAAACCAATTGCACCTGCAACAAGCACTTCAATTGCGTTTCGCGCACCTTGTGCCCGAAACTTAATGACATTGTTAGATTTATCCATATTGGTAAAACACCATATAAAAAACAAGCATAATAACAGCCCAAATTATGACCTTTCTTGTTGTTATACATAAGTTACAGGTGGTTTTAAATTTCATACATTACCGCTTTTTCCTCAACAAAATAGGAACAATGAATAAATCTTATTTACTTTTACGCTTAACGCACAAATTTATGAGACACATAACCGTCTTTTCCCGGTCTTATTTCGTACAATACTTACAATTCATTTTCAGGTATGAAATCAATGTACTCAAGACAATCAGGTAAAGCACTTTTTCCATTTATTATTACGTTACTTCTAATATTTAGCGTTTATTTATATCTACCCGCTAGCCACGGCGAACAGGCCGATTTATCACAAATGTCTACTCAAGTAACAGCTCATACTGTTACTTCTCAGGAAAACGCAGTGATGATAGAAGCGATCGGTAGCGCGCGTGCAAACCAAGCAATCTATATAAAAAGTGCGCAAAACGATTATGTCACAGATATATATTTTAAAGACGGCGACTTAGTCAGTAAAGGACAAAAGTTAGTACAGTTACAGAGCCAACAAGAACAGCTTGCCGTTAAAGAGCTTGGCATTAACTTACGTGAAGAACAACGTCAGTTAGATCGCCTAACCGAACTTTCACGCTCGCAATCAACGGCAAAGTCGTTACTTGAAGAGCAGTTATCTCGTGTTGATGCAACAGAGGCCCAACTAGAAAGCGCTAAAACTAAATTAAACGAAATGACTATTAGTGCGCCCTTTTCAGGCCTGTTAGGTAAGCGTGAAATATCAATAGGTGCTTACGTAAGTAATACAACAATAATCACAACACTTGATGATATTAGTATTATTAAAGTTGACTTTAAAGTACCTGAAAAATATTTAGCACAATTAAATATGGGCATGAAAGTGCTTACGCAAAACGATGCCTACCCAGGACAAACATTTAACGGCAAGGTAACGCATATTAGCTCGCGTATTGATTCGGTTACTCGCAGTGTTGAAGTAACAGCAAGTTTTGCCAATAAATCAGGATTACTTCGCCCTGGTATGTTACTAAATACAGCACTTGAGCTAAGCAGCAACCAAGCTTTAATGGTGCCAGAAAAAGCGGTTATACCTTTGCAAGACAAACACTTTGTTTTTCAAATTCAAGATGGGATAGCTAATAAAATTGAAGTGCATGTTGCTAGCAGAAATAATGGCTGGGTTGCTATCGACGAAGGCCTAACTGATGGCGAGCAAATTGTTACTGAGGGGCTAATAAAAATTCGCTCTGGAAGTAAAGTAAGCGTAAAGGGGTAATACGTGAAAATTACAGATACTAGCGTCAAGCGCCCCGTTTTTGCCATTGTAATTAATTTACTGCTTCTTACTTTTGGACTGGTTGCGTTTACTATGCTGCCACTTCGTGAATACCCGGATATTGAAACGCCGATTGTAAATATCAGCACTGAATACACAGGTGCTTCTGCCGAAATTATAGAAACCAAAATAACGCAAATAATAGAAAATCGAATTTCAGGTATTGAAGGTATTAAAAGTATTAACTCATCGAGTCGTAATGGGCGTTCAAACATTACCATTGAGTTTGATATTAACCGCGACATAGATGCAGCATCTAACGATGTACGCGAACGTGTAGCACGTGCACTTGATAGTTTGCCCGATCAGGTACGCCCGCCAGAAGTATCTAAATCAAATAGTGATGAAAGCCCAATCGCCTGGTTTGTATTAAACAGCGAAACAATGGACTCGTTACAGCTATCTGATTACGCGCAGCGTTTTATTGTTGACCGCTTAGCCGTAGTAGATGGTGTATCTAATGTACGTATTGGTGGTGAGCGCCAATACGCAATGAAAATTTGGCTTAACCGCCAAGCAATGGCAGCACGGGGTATTACCTCAAGCGATATAGAAAACACACTTCGTACAGAAAACGTTGAGTTACCGGCTGGCGAAATAGAATCTATAGATCGTGACTTTACCGTTCGTACTGCCCGTAGTTATAAAGATCAGCGCGATTTTAAAAACCTGGTAATTAAACGTGGTGATGAAGGTTACTTAGTACGTTTAGGTGAAGTTGCCGATGTACGTTTAGAAGCTGCCGATGACGAAAGCTTATTTCGTGGTAACGGGCGTAATATGATTGGCTTAGGTATTGTAAAACAAGCTAAAGCAAACACACTAACCGTAGTAGATAACGCACGCAGCGAACTTGAAAAAATCAAACGCAACCTACCTGAAGGCACTACAATTCAAGACAGCTACGATTCGTCTGTATTTATTAAAGAGTCTATTAATGAAGTTTACAGCACACTTGCCATCTCTATGGGTTTAGTCGTACTCGTTATATTTTTGTTTTTAGGCAATATACGAGCAACGCTTATCCCTGCGGTCACCGTACCGGTCGCACTTGTTGGTAGCTTTATGTTTTTGTTGGCAATGGGCTACTCAATTAACTTACTAACTTTACTTGCCTTAGTACTGGCCATTGGTTTAGTAGTAGATGATGCTATTGTAATGCTTGAAAACATTCACCGCCGTATTGAACTGGGTGAGCCGCCGTTACTAGCTGCATTTAGAGGCGCGCGTGAAGTAGGTTTCGCTATAGTAGCAACCACTCTTGTACTAATATCGGTGTTTGTGCCATTAGTATTTATGGATGGCCGTATAGGTGCATTATTTACTGAGTTTGCTATGGCGGTAAGTGCTGCCGTATTTTTCTCAAGTGTTACAGCACTGACTCTCGCACCAGCCTTGTGCTCTAAAGTACTTAAAGTATCAGACAAACCAAATAAATTTAGCCAATGGATGGACCGCCAGTTTACTAAAATTGAAGTAAGTTACCGTAATTCACTCTCCACCAACATAACCCGTAAATGGGGTTTAATGGTGAGCTTATTATTAGCTGGCTTTGTTAGTTACTCGTTGTTTTTACAAGTTCCTTCTGAGCTAACGCCAAAAGAAGATCGTGGCACGTTCTTTATTATGATGAGCGGCCCTGAGGGCGCAAGTTACGAAAATAACGCCGCTAATATGGCTAAAATTGAAGAGCGCTTAATGCCTTACTCGCAAGCCGGTGAGCTAAGTCGCGTACTTGTTCGAGTGCCTGGCTGGGGTGGCAGCGGCGGTGTTGCGATTGTGGGTATGGCCGATTGGGATAAACGCAAACGCTCAACGTGGGAAGTAATGGATGAAATAAGCGGTAAAATGCAAGAAGTTACCGATGTTCGTGCATTTGCCATTATGCGCCGTGGTATTGGTGGTGGTGGCTCATCTCGCCCAATTGAGTTTGTACTGCAAGGTAATGATTACGCTCAACTTGCCGATTGGCGTGACCGTATAATAAAGCGTGCTGAACAAAACCCTGGTTTAGTAAGAATCGATCATGATTACAAAGAAACCTTCCCACAGTTTTTAGTCAGCATAGATAAAAACAAAGCTGCCGATTTAGGCGTTTCGGTATCTGATGTAGGCCGTACACTAGAAACAATGCTTGGCCAGCGCCGTGTTACGACCTTTATTGACCGCGGTGAAGAATACGATGTGATTTTAAAAGGAACAAAAGAAGATTTTACCAATCCTACTGATATTTCAAATATATACCTTAAATCACGAAGCGGTGAACTAGTTCCACTTGATAGCCTTATCAGCTTAAAAGAAGAAGCAACAGCATCGCGCTTAAACCGTTACAACCGTATGCGCGCAATTACATTAAGCGCCAACTTAGCTGATGGCTATACACTTGAGCAAGCGCTTAACTTTTTAAACGAAGTAGCCGCGCAAGAAAACGATATAGATGGCGCAGTAGATTACAAAGGTGAGTCGCAGCTTTATTACGAAGGCGCATCAGCGATGACCTACGTATTTATACTTGCACTCACCGTTACCTTTTTAGTACTTGCTGCGCAGTTTGAAAGCTTTATGCACCCATTTGTCATTATGCTTACCGTACCGCTTGGTTTAATGGGCGCTATGTTTGGGCTTTGGGCTACAGGGCTTACCTTAAATATTTACAGCCAAATAGGTATTGTCATGCTCATAGGCTTAAGTGCTAAAAATGGTATTTTGATTGTAGAATTTACTAACCAATTACGCGATAAAGGCGTTGAATTTAGTGAAGCAATACTACAAGCGGCTACCCAGCGCCTTCGCCCAATAATAATGACATCACTTACAACCGTTATGAGCTCTGTTCCCTTGGTTTTTGCTTCAGGCCCCGGCGCTGAAAGCCGTATGGTAATTGGTGTAGTTGTGTTTACAGGGGTTATTGTATCTACCCTGCTGACTCTTTTTGTTGTACCTGCTGCGTATTATGCTCTATCGAAAAATACACAATCACCTGAGTTTTTACAACAAAAGTTGAATAAACAAGCTGCTGAAAAGCCTTTCGAAGAGATCTAATCTCTTTATTGCGCCGTAACCTTGTTGTTGCGGCGCATACAATTTATGCTCGCCTTTAAACTCCATATACATTTTAGGAATACTTATGAGCTCAACAACGCAAGTAGCAACATTTGGTGGCGGCTGTTTTTGGTGTATAGATGCAGCATTTAGACGTGTAAATGGCGTATTAGATGTGAGTTCTGGCTATACCGGTGGCGAAACCGACACCCCAACCTATAATTCTGTATGCTCTGGCACAACTGGGCACGCTGAGGTTGTTAAAATTGAATTTGATACTACTGTAGTTAGCTTTGAAACACTTTTAGCAATGTTTTTCACTTTGCATGATGCTACACAATTGAATCGCCAAGGTAACGATATAGGCACACAGTACAGAAGCGTTGTTTACTATCACGATGAAGCTCAACTAAAGCAAACCAATGAAATGATAGCTCAACTGCAAAGCCATGTGAGTGAGCCCATTGTGACAGAAGTCAGCCCTGCCACTACGTATTATCCAGCAGAGCATTATCATCAAGATTACTATAACGAAAACCCACAGCAGGGTTACTGTAGTATTTTAATAGCACCTAAATTACATAAGTTTGAAACCGTATTTAAGGAGTTCTTAGCTGACTAGCTAATTTGAGTAGTTAAATTGATTAGTTAAATTGATTAGTTAAATTGATTAGTTAAACTTAGCTACACATTAAAAAGCCCGACATAAGTCGGGCTTTTTAATATTAATAAATACCGTTAAAACTGGTAGCTTGCGCCTGCAAAAAAGCGACGCTCTGGAGTGTTGTAGTAATACACTTGACCCGTTGTAAAATCAGTATTTGAATCAACAGCGTTATACTCTTTATCAAATAAGTTTTCTACACGAAGCGAAACTTCAATATGTTCATTTACTTGATAATTACCCGCTAAGTTCCAAAGCGTGTATGACCCTAAACGCGTCACAGCACCTTGTCGGTCACTACGATATTGCATGTCTAAGCTTGCATCAAAAGCACCAAACTGTTTTGCTAGTTCCCAGTTAAAAGTACGTTTAGCAACATTACGTAACTCTGCGCCCGTTTCTTCGTCTTCTGCACTCAAATAAGCAAAGTTAAGGTTGCTATCAAAACCAAAAAACTGCTGAGATAAGCTAAATTCAACCCCTTCATAACGTGCTTCATCAATATTAGCTAATGCAAAGTTTGCATCGTAATCAATTTTATCTTCTATATCGTTTCTAAAAATTGCAACATCAACTTGCGCAATATCAAAGTCCACACTCAAACCTAACTCACGGTTTACTGATTTTTCAGGCTGTAAATCAGGGTTACCATAAAGTGGGAAATATAAATCGTTAAATGTAGGGGCTTTAAAGCCAGTACTTTGGCTTATACGAAATGTTGCATTTTCAGATAAATGATAACCCGCAGCGGCTGTATACGTTGTTTCGTCGCCAAATTGCTCGTCGTCATCTTGGCGAACAGTTAAATTAGCTAATACTTTATCTGCATCGTAGTAAGCACCTACAAACACAGCAAGTACATCTCGGCTGTCTTCAACAAATAGTTGCGAACTATGAGATACATCATCGTTGTACCAATTGATACCACCACTAATGTTAAGCTCATCAGATAATAGGTATTGGCCGTTATAATCAATTTGTGTGCGTTTAGTTATAAAAGTACTTGTTGTTGGTCCAACTGAAAAATCAACATATGTATTGTCTGAATCATCCGTTGCTAGCGCTAAATCAATACTGTGCGTTTGGTTAGTGTAGTTTTTACTCCAACCTGCAGAAAGCTGATAGTTTTTAAAATCATCTCGTTCAATCGTACTGTCGGCTGGGCTAAAGCGGCTGTCGTAATCTGCGAAACCTTCACTGTATTGACCTAATAACTTAAAGTCGCCGTAGTGTGCATCAGTATAATTTACTTTAAAACCAAGATTTTTATTTTCATAGCCATCTTCATCTGGTGCTACGCCTTGCAGTACATCAAAGTTATCTGTTTTTTCAAAGCCTGCATTAAATGCTGTTGTTATATCGCCTGATTTTACAGAGCCTGCCACTTGATAATTTTGGTAAGAATCAGAACCAAACGTAGCACTCACAGATAAGTTATCTGATTCACGCGTTATAATGTTAATTACGCCAGCAAGTGCATCAGAGCCGTAAACAGCCGCGCGAGAACCCTTAATAATTTCAATGCGTTCAATACTATTTAAAGGGACATTATTTAATGCTTTTTGACCAAGTGTTGCTGAGCCTGTACGTACACCGTCAATCAAAATTAGCGTATCGCCAGAGCCAGTACCACGAAGTGACACACCTGTATTTTGGCCAAAACCACCGTTTGGATTAACCTGAAAACCAACTCGCGTGCTTAATAAGGTTGGTAAATCGCGTACGTTGCTTGCGTCTATTTCTGCACGCTCAATAACATTTACACTTGCTAAAACGTCATTGATTGATTGCTCAAATTTATTAGCTGTAACGGTTATTTTTTCAATTGATTGCTCTGCGCCAGACACAGAAAATGAAAGCGCAGCAGAAATAGCAACACCTAAAGTTGTTTTGTTTAACATGATGTCCCCTACCTTTGCCCACCGCAAAGATTTAAGTAAGTAAGATTGCATCAAGGCCGGTCTCCGGACTCAGTAAGCACATCAAAATATGCAATACTTTACCGTTGCGGGGGCAGTGTTGGGCTTGTAGTCATCATGAAAACGCACCAACTTCCCGATTATCCTGCTAAAAAAATCATTACATGAAGTGGCTAGCAAGCACCTTGAAAATATGTCGCTATTGTGAGTATTTTGTTTACAAATGTCAATGGACGTCTATACAGCTAAAAACCTTTAAAATGCAGTTAGGGGCTAGTATAGTTTGAAGAAACTCCATATTTATCAAGTAGCTTCTGAAGTTGTATTTGTGCAGTAGGTAAGCTTAGTATTTCATCCATTTTATTACTAGTGATCTTATTTGATTTAGAGTTAACTAAAAAGTGCGTTTTATAAACGGCATCTGGTACGTTACTTTTATAGAGTAAATCCATATTAAAAGTATTTTGATTTTTAAAATATTGGTAAGCAATATTATTTAAAACACCTACTTCCGCGCGCTTTAATAGCAGCATTTTAACCACATTGAATTCATCAATGGTTAAACTTACCTGATGTTCCTCACTTAAAAATTCGGCATCGGTATTAAATCCAGCAAATTGATACGAGTACCCCAATACCCCAACCTTTGTTAATGACGTAATGTCGTCAAAGTAAGCTTGCTCATTTGTATTTTCTTTAAGCGTATAAAGCTCATTTTTGGTAATGGTATAAAATTCGGTTTTTTTAATATTCTCTTGCGCTGATTGTGGGATCCATTGCAGTGCCATTAAAAATAAAACATCAAAATTATTTTTTTCAACTGACAAAGCAAGCCTTTTTACAGGTAGAGACTCAAGTACGAAGTTAAACTCCTGCTGTGCGCCGTTTAAAATCTTAATAAACTCAGGAGCAAAACCCTGTTTTTTTTGCGCATTAATAATAATGGGAAAGTAGCCATCTTCAACCAGTATATCAATATCAACTGTTTTTGATAAGCTTGGTTTGGTAAATGTAAGCAAAACAAATAACAAAAATAATTGATGACGTTTCATTTTAATACCTTCTAGTGTGAAGTACTTAATTGCATGTGATTAAATATAATAGCTTAAATATCAAAAAGGAGATTAATACATACGGGAGTATCTAGGCAATAAAGAGGGATAATAGTGAGATATTTAAAAAGAGTAAGTAGCTTCAATCTGTCTGTAAGTATAAACAGATTAAAGCATGCTTAATTTAAAACTATTTATTAATTAATCGCGGAAATTTTTAAACTGAAAAGGCTGACCTAGCTCAGCACTGCGCACTACTTGCATAGCCTCTTGAAGATCGTCACGTTTTTTACCCGTTACACGTACTTCTTCGCCTTGGATAGCAGCTTGAACTTTAACTTTAGAGTCTTTAATGGCTTTAACTACTTTTTTAGCCATGTCCTTTTCGATACCTTGCTTTAAGCCAACGTTACGAAATACATTTTTACCTGCACGGGTAATATCTTGAAGCTCTAAGCTTGATACATCCATACCACGCTTAGATATTTTGTTAGCTAAAATATCAAATAATTGCATAACCTGAGAGTCTGCTTCAGCTTTAAGCTTAATTGTTTTGTCATTTAGCTCAATAGATGCATCAACGCCTCTAAAGTCAAAGCGAGTCTCTAGCTCACGATTTGCATTATCAACTGCGTTTTTAGCTTCGTTCATTTCTACTTCAGATACAATATCAAATGAAGGCATTGGTTTGCTCCTAACTATTTAATCTTAATTTTATGTGGCAATTATAACGCTAAAATTATAAATCTTTACATTTTTCTGCATCTTGTTCAGGTGCGATATTAAATTAGTTTGATATACTTGCGCCTCTTTTTTAAGCGATTTTAGGATTTGTCGTGACAAGGCGTGTTTATCAAGCAATTTTTTTAATCAGCATAGTAGCTTTTACCTTTTTATTTGCCAAAGAAATAAAAGGTGGCGTTGTAAATTTATTTCCTCATGTTGATAAAGTCGCCCATTTTGGGATTTTTTTTATACTAGCCATAATAATGGATAAAGCGTTTAAGCTTCCTTTATATGCGCAAATACTTTTATTGGCAGGTTATGGCGCCTCTATAGAAATAATGCAAGACGCACTTCCATATAGGCAAGCATCACTCGGTGATTTTTTTGCTGATTTTGCAGGTGCCGCAAGCTACTTTTTACTTAGAGTAATTTTTACACCTCGAAAAAAGAACCCATATGGCTAATATTTTAATTGTCGGCGATGGTGCTATTGGCTTGTTACTTAGTCATTTTCTAAGTGCGTCGCATAATGTCAGTGTTTTAACTCGCAAAAGCCCAACAAATACCCGCTTTTATAGTCGAGGTAAGGGTGCATCTAAAAAAATTGACGCACAATTTATTGCATTAAATCAGCTAAATAAAGCGGCTGAATTTGATGTTGTTTTATTTACCGTTAAAGCCTTTCAAGTACTTGATGCATTTACGCAAATAAAGCCGTTTTTACCAAATCATTGCTCTGTTGTACTTTCGCATAACGGAATGGGTAATGTTGATGAGGTAAATAGCCAGCTAAGCACTCACCAAGCACTCTACTTTTTAACGACAAGCATAGCGGGCTTTAAATCAAACCAATACATTGTGCAGCACACTGGTGAGGGACAAAGTGTTATTGGTGCTTGTAATGAATTAGCTTTTCAAAATAGCGCGCCAATAGCTGATATTTTTAAAGTAATACCCAGCCTCAAGTTTACTAATAACATTCAGCAGCTTCGTTTTGAAAAACTACTCGTAAATATTGCCATTAACCCATTAAGCGCTTTAAGTAATGTAAAAAATGGTGAGTTACGCGCACCTAAGTACAACGCTATAATTTTTAATGCACTCACTGAAGCATGCAATATAGCAAAGGCTCAAGGGCTTAATATCCCATTAATTAAAGCTCTCAATACCGCTTATAAAATAATGGAGTTAACCGCAAATAATTACTCATCAATGCAGCAAGATATAGCTCACAATAGAGAAACTGAAATATCAGCTATATGTGGCTATATTAGCCAACAAGGTAAACTTCACAGTATTCCAACGCCTTACAACGATGAGTTGTTAGTCAAAATTCAGGCAAAAAAAAGCGTGGTATAAACCACGCTTATATTAATTCTTAACTTTAAGACGACAAACCTTATGGGCGGTAAACTTTTACAGTTTCAAAGCCTTGTTCGTGCAGCATAAGTGCCTGTAGTTGGCTCATTACGCCTCTATCACAATATAAATAGTAGTCAGTGTCTTTTGGTAAATCACCAAACTTAGTCGCCAGACGGAAGAACGGTAAATGAACCACTTCAACACCGTCGATTGCAAGCGGTGCAGCTTCTTCTTCCTCTGGTGAGCGAATATCAACTACCACAGAGCCTACAGGCAAATCAGCAACCGATTCAGCTTCTTTAAGTTCTTGTTTGGCTTCTACGTCAATATCACGCACGTCCATTATACGTGCGTTGTTTACAACGGTATCAAGTACATCAAAGTCGAACTTTTCTTCTTCACCAAGAATAACGTCTATTTTGGCTTTAACCGTTGGCTTTTTAGAAATAACACCACAGTATTCAGGCATTGTTTCTGCCATTTCGGCCGTACCAATTTGACGAGCAATATTAATAATTTCTTGCTTATCGTGTTGAATAAGCGGGCGTAAAATAAGCGTTTCAGTAACACGGTCAATCACGCTTAAATTCGCTAATGTTTGACTAGATACTTGGCCAATACTTTCGCCAGTAACAAGTGCCTGAATGTTTAACTTTTGCGCAACCACACTCCCTGCGCGCATCATCATACGTTTAAGTACAACACCCATTTGGCTGTTTTCAACGTTTTCTAAAATTTCAGCAACAACAGGTTCAAAATCAACCGTTACAAATTTAACTTTATGTGTAGAGCTATATTTTTTCCATAAGTAGTAGCTTGCTTGCTTAACGCCAATTTCGTGCGCTGCGCCACCTAGATTAAAGAATAAAAAGTGCGTGCGTGCGCCTTTTCGAATCATTTGGTAACTTGCTACGCCAGAGTCAAAACCACCAGACATCAGCGAAAGCACATCTTCTTGAGTTGGCAGAGGAAAACCAGCCATACCAAAATGTGTATGAGAAACAATGTAAGCTTTATCGTCTTTTACTTCTAGGCGTATTGTTACTTCTGGGCGGCTAAGCTTTACGCTTGCGCCTTCAATATGTTGATTTAATCCACCACCAACATAACGCTCTAAATCAGTTGAGGTAAAATCGTGTTGCCCTATGCGCTTAGCACGAACACAAAAGGTTTTACCCACAATAGTATGACCAACTAAAGCGATGGTTTTTTGATAAATATCATCAAGAGTTTCGAATTGTGTTTCGGTTACTTCAATAAATTGAACAATGCCAGGGATGCGTTTAAGGCTATCGATAAAATCAAGGCGAACTTGCGCGTCTTCAAGTTTTGTAACAACTGAAATGTTATCCCAGTTATTTCTTACTTGTACTTTTTCGTCAACACGGCGCAATACAATTTTAATGTTATTTTCTAACACTTTAGTAAAGCGTTTACGGACTGAACGGCTTTTAATGGCTATTTCAGGATGTAGTTTGACGATAAATTTAAGCATAGTTCACTCTTAGACTGCGGGAATTCGCGCTCCCAGGCATTTGGCGCGGGATTATAGCAAAAAATTCAGCGCCTAGGAAACAGCCTATTACTATCGATTAAACTACAGCTAGGGCCTGTTTATCTTTCGAGGTTAAATTTGCAGCAGTGTGTTTGGTATTTAGGCAAGGCAGAGCCTATGTAGTGTGGTTATTCCCCATAAATAGGCGATAACGTAGCATAAATACCAAACAAGCGCTGCCCAAAGGGTTTAGCCTAGGGGCGATTAACTCTTTGTTGCTTGGTTTTTACTTAGCCCACTAGGTTACAAACCTCGCGTCGTGATTTAATCGCCCCTAGATTGAACAAATTTTAATCCTGAAAGGTCAACAGGCCCTAAGGCTTGTTGCGCTAATTCAGTATATTTTTCACGTAGCAGGTTCATTTTATCAATGCTTTTATCGGTACTGTACGCTCTAAATAATGTAAGTACTTTTAAAATACCATGATATATATCTTGCTCAGCAAGCGTACCGCTTGGCCTACGGGCTTTAATATAAGGCGTCCAAAAACTAACCGTTAACTTTAGTGTATGTGCTAAATCAATGACATCCTGCTCATCAATAGCAATCATTTCACTGTCGCGAAGTCCTAAAATAATTTTACGAACTTGCTCTAGTAATTCGAGTTGAAAATCAATATAAGCTTGTTTTAAATCAGCATCTCTAGAGAGAATATCACCGAGATTGTCGTAAAAAAAATGATAGCGCCACATCAGCTCAAATAACGAATCTAGGTAAGCCGTTAAATGATTAAATGCATCATCATCTTTATTTATTGGTTTAAAGTGAGTATTTAAATGATCGCGATACAACGCAAAAATATGACGGATAATGTCTTCTTTATTTTTAAAATGATAATAAAGATTACCCGGGCTCATCCCTAAGTTTGATGCAATATGATTTGTCGTTATTGCACGCTCACCATTTTCGTTAAACAACAAAATACTGGTGTGTATTATTTTATCCTTGGTATTCATATGCTAATACTCAAATTATCTATAGGCTACATTACACTCAAAAGTGGTAAACAGTATAAACAAATATGAATCATTAAAACACTCCCACCATGGACTGACCTGTTTAAAGAAAATAAGTGTTTATATGGTTTTTTAGCTAGGCTGCTTTGTGGCATAAACACTGTTAAACTAGCGCTAAAATAATAAATAGTGAACATTATGAAAGTTATTGCAATTTACCCTGGCACCTTTGATCCACTAACTAATGGGCACACAGACCTTATTCAACGTGCAGCTAAAATGTTTGATACTGTATTAGTTGCGGTTGCTAATAACCCAAGTAAAAAACCCTGCTTTAACCTTGAAGAACGTGTTGAGCTTGCAAACTCTATTTTAAGCCACATAGATAATGTTAAGGTGATTGGTTTTTCTGGTTTATTGGCTGATCTTGCACGCGATCACAATGCTAATGTGCTTATTCGCGGTATTAGAGCTGTATCTGATTTTGACTATGAATTTCAATTAGCTAACATGAACCGCCGCCTGAACCCCGACTTAGAAAGTGTATTTTTAACACCCGCAGAGCGAAATTCATTTATTTCATCAACACTCGTTAAAGAAGTAGCTCGCCACAATGGTGATGTAAGCGAGTTTGTAGACCCGGTAATTGTTAAAGCGCTAAAAACTAAATTGGGCTGTGGTGCCCAATAACACTTCCCGAATTAGCGCATAACTTGTATGCGCTAATTCGGCTTTTGTATAGATGATTTTAATTTTTTAATTAACCAAACAAGTTTTAGCAAATCTTTATTGATAATTAGTATTAGCGCCATAGTGATATCAATAATAGGCATAAGAAAACCATACAGCATCCACAACCACCAAAAATCCCAATTGCCATAAAGAGTATTATCAATGTACATCCCCATAAACAGTGAGGCATTGATAGCAAGCCCTACAATAAGATAATAAAATCCGTACGGTATTTTACGTCCTAAAAAAATACGCCACATAAAAATAACGGCAATTGTTAGTACATCAAATATAAACAACTTTAAATGCGGAGCCGCAGTAGTTATGTCCATAAACAAACTAAATGTATACGAAGCCATCATAATAAAGCAAAGGTGAACTCGGCTTTTATCTTGCTTATTAATAGCCGCTGATAGAGTGAACAAAAAAGAAAAAACAAAAAGCCATGTAATAAATATTCCAAAATATTCGTTAACTGAATTTAATTGCCAAAATAGCTCCTCCATTTTATTCAACCTTTTGATGGGTGTTTTTTATACGATTAAGTAAATACCGTTTTAATGCAACCAAACCTAAAAAGTCTTTATTAATTAGGAGAACTAAAAGCATCGTTAAATCAGAAATTATTTGCCCTATTACATATAAGGCCCAAAACCACCAGTAATCCAAATTTCCTAAAACAATACTGTCGTAGTGCATTCCAAAAAAAACAAATGCGTTAAAGCTAAGTCCAACTAAAAGATAATAAAAGGCTACGGGGAGGTTTTTACTAAAGTATATCAGCCATATAATCAGAAAAAACATAGTTACGATATCAAATATAAAAAGGGTCAAATGGGGTGTGTTGCTCAAGGGATCCATAAAAATACTTGAGGTGTAAGATACCATCATAATGAATGCAAGTTGTGTGCAGCTTTTGTCAGACTTGTTAATGCTTGCAGACAAATTATATAAAAAAGCGAGTACAAAAGACCATGTAGTAAAAATAGTTATATAGTCGTATAAACTAGCCAGCTGCCATAAAAAATCATGCATTGCGTGACCTTTTAAATTTTTCAGTTAAAAATTTAGTAAGCTTAACTAGACCTAAAAAATCTTTGTTAAAGATAAGCGCTAATGGCATTATCAAATCTGTAAAGTACATACCAAATACATAAACGTTCCAAAACCACCAATAATATAGAGTACCTAGAATCTCTATATCGTAATGCATAGCTAAAAATAAAGATGCATTAATACTCAGACCAAATACAAGATAATAAAATGCGTTAGGAATTGGGCTTCGGCTGTAGTACCTAAACGTAAAAATAATAATTAGAGTTACAATATCGAAGTAAAAATAGTTTAAGTGAGACACTATAACCATATCGAACAGTGTACTTAAGGTATACGAAATCATCATAATACCAGAAAGGTACATTGTATTTTTATAGGGACTATTTATGCTTGCTGATAAATTATAAAGAAATGCAATTACAAAGAACCATGTAATAAAAATACCTACATAATCTCTAATCGCTACCAGATCCCACAGTATGTCAGACACTAACTATCCTCTTCAAACTCGCAATCAAACCATTTCTAAATTTCATCAAGTATAAAAAATCTTTGTTTATAAAAAATATAGTTACCATTATGAAATCAGCAGCGTTGACCCCTATTGCGTAAGCATTCCAAAGCCACCAGTAGCTTGTATTATTTGATATATAGATGTCGTAATGCATGAGAAAATGTAGAGTTGAGTTTATAGCTAAACCAGTAATGATATATAGATAGGTAATACCATCATGCCAGAGCCGCCTAAGGGAAATAATAACTAGGAGAGTTAAAATATCGGAAAACAAAAAATCTAGATAAGTTACCGTATCCAGATTTGTAAATATACTAAATGAATATGAAATACTCATAACCAAAGACAAATACACTCTTTCTTTATTAGGCTTATTAATCGAATGAGCAAGGGAGTACAAAAAGGCCATAAGGAATCCCCATTGTAAAAATGCACCTATGTACAAAGAAACTGTTGGGCTAATTATGAGTTCACTCATTATTATTAAGATTTTTTTTATTCAAATTAATAATTTTTAAAGGCGACATTTTTATAAGATTTTTATTAAGTATTAGCGAGAGCATCATCAATACATCTATTAAAGTACTCCCAACAGAATAAAAACTCCAATACCACCACTCATCTAAGTGGTAAAGAATATATAGATCGTAATGCATTACTGATGCGAGGAGGCTATTAATGACTAAACCTATCAGAATAAAATTGGCACTTGGGCAACATTTAATAAAGTCAATTTTTATAAAAAAGAGTATCGCTACTATGGTAAGAAAATCATATAAAATCCAATCTAAATAAGGAGCATTCAATATAGTAAAGTATCCACTTAAAAAATATGAACACAACATAATGCTTGATGTAATGAGAAGGGATTTATTTTTAATATTGACACTAGATACTAAGCAGTACAAAAAGGCCATTAAAAAGCCCCATTGTGTAAAAGCATTTATATAATCCAGAAAAGCACCAGTTAAGTACATTTTAAACTAGGTTACTTTATGGGTATCGTTTGACTTGAAGTAGCTGAGGATTTTGTTCTTTAATTTATGAAGACCGAGGAAGTCTCTATCAACAATTAATGCGACTATCATTATTACGTCTATAATATTAACTGAAACTGCGTAAATGTCCCATAATAACCACCGTTCTTTGTTTTGATGTACATATAAATCAAAATACATCAAAAGAAAAAAAGTTAAATTTATTGATAGTCCTACGGTCAAGTATATGAATGAAACGGAGGTTTTTTTCTTACAGGCTAGGCTCACAGAAAGAATTAGAATAGTTAGAACATCATATATTGCCCAATCCAAATATACTGTAGTTTTTATCGACAGCCATGTAAAGAAGTAATCTGATAGTGTATAAGAAACCATCATTACAAACGAACTGAATAATAGGTTTGTATCTCTTTTCACATTTAGGGAGTAAACAAAGACATTGAAAAAAAATGCCATTAAAAACCCCCACATTGTAAATGCAGAAAGCGAAAAAAAGCCAAAAAACTCAGTTAAAAACATTTATAACCTTAATTAATCACTTAGGTTTTATAGGTATCATACCACCACCGCGCTGTAATTCTGCACCAGCTGCAGCAATAGCCTCTTGAGAAAAGCTCACTGTATCAGATTGCAGGGTTTTAGGGCTAGCAGTTTGTTCCATTGCAGGCTTTAATTGTTGTGTTTTGTTGTATGCTTGCATTTGTAATTGGCTATTAGCTGAAACTTGCATGTGATTGATCCTTGTAAAAGTTTTAATTATATTTGGTGCAACTTTTAACCACATTATTATGTAGATAAATGCATCACCTGTTTAAAGTAGTGATAGCTATTTTGCTATCTACCTTATATAAAGCAACCAATGTGCCAACTTTTTTTGACACCTTAAAACTCACTTAAAACATACTTATATAATCAAACCAAACAGCTCCGACCAGTTTACTGCAAACATAAAAAAACGCACAGGGATAACCGTACGTTTTTTGTATCCAGGGAGTTTAAGCTACGTATTTACACGGGATCTCCGCACGTGTACTTAGCTTCAAAATATATTCCATTGCTACTTCGTCACAATTTTCTTTACGAAGGCAAAGTTCACAATCTTTCATTACTTTTTCAGGCAAAGAGTCTTTGCTACAAAAAGTAAAACGTTGTTGTTCAAAAAAATCTGGTACGCGTGTTAATACAATAACTCGGTTAAGTGCCAATTTTTTGGCTTTAGTAAGTAGATGATCTACAAGCTGTCTACCCTGCCCCGACACTTTACTTTTTGGGTCTATACCCAATGAGCGTATTTCAGCAAGGCCGGTATCGTAAATGTATAACGACGCACAGCCCGACACTTTTCCATTTATTTCTGTTACTGCAAACTCGTTAATAGAGTGCACCATATCACTTTTTGCACGAGGCAGATTTTCACCTACCGTTGCCCAATGCTGTATAAGCGTGGCAATTGCTTCTACATCATCTAAATTTGCATCACGTACCGTTATTTGCTGTTTTTTTTTGGCTTCTTTAACAGCATTCGTTACTTGTTCAATAGACGTCCCACCAAGGGCTTTACGTGCTTTTATACACGCATCAATTTCAAGTACTGGGTAAACATCGTCTTCAAATACAGTGTTTACTGATTTGTACTGCTCAAGCGATAGCTCTTCAAGCGTTTTACCTTCGCTAATCGCAAGCTGTACAAGTACACCTACAATGTGATGCCCTTCCCTAAATGGCACACCTTTAGCAACTAAGTAATCAGCAAGTTCGGTGGCGTTTGCATGCCCTCCTTTTGCTGCAGCAAGTGTCTTATCACCGTTTACTTTAACGCCTTTAATACATGCTTGCGCCATATGAATACATGCAAGCCATGTTGGCATAGCGTCGAACAGGCCTTCTTTGTCTTCTTGCATATCTTTATTGTATGCAAGTGGCAGCGCTTTTAACGTCATCATCATAGCGCTAAATGCACCAAACACACGTCCGGTTTTACCGCGAATAAGCTCGAGTGCATCAGGGTTTTTTTTCTGAGGCATGAGCGATGAGCCTGATGTTACGTTATCAGCAAGCTCTATAAATCCGGCTTCACCCGAATTATAAAAAATCAAATCCTCTGACATACGAGATAAGTGAATCATCGAAATAGACGCACAACTTAAAAGATCTAACACAAAATCACGATCAGATACGCCATCAAGGCTATTTTTTGTAGCCGCTGTAAAACCTAATCCGTGTGCTAATGCTTGGCGATCAATCGGATAAGCTGTACCTGCTAATGCACCACTGCCTAATGGGCAAAAATTCATGCGCGCTTTAGCATCTTGCAGGCGGCTTTCATCACGCTCTAGCATCTCTACATACGCCATACACCAGTGGCTAAACAATACTGGTTGTGCGCGCTGTAAGTGCGTGTAACCTGGTAATATTGTGCCAAGCTCTCGCTCTGCAAGCGCTACAAACTCGCCTTTAAGCTGTGCAATAGCATCTAGTAAATGGTCAGCCGTATCACGGCACCATAATCTAAAGTCGGTGGCAACTTGGTCATTACGGCTTCGGCCTGTATGTAATTTTTTAGCTAAATCACCTACTTTTTCAATTAGAGCTGCTTCAACATGTGAATGAATATCCTCTGCACCTGAAGTAGCTACCGCTTGTGGATCTGCTTTAACTTCTTCAAGCAGCTCATTTAATGCAGCCACTAATCTTGTGTGCTCGTCACTTGAAAGTACACTTACCTGTTCAAGTGCACCAGCCCATGCCACAGAGCCAATAATATCTTGCTCTGCTAACTGGTAGTCAAAGGGAAGAGAGTCGTTAAATTGCTTAAACGCCTCATCTGGACCCGTAGAAAAACGTCCGCCCCATAATGCCATGAAATCTCTCCAAACCCTGTAGTGCCCCTTTTATAAGGGGCGTAATAAATTACTTTTTAGCGAGTGCTGAAATTCTGCTTGAAAGCGAGAATAAACGAATAAAGCCTTCAGCGTGTGATTGGTCGTACACATCATCTTCGCCAAATGTAGCAAATGCTTCGCTGTATAAGCTATTTGGTGACTGCTTTTGAACTGCAGTTACTTGGCCTTTGTATAGCTTAAGTACCACTTCACCTGTTGCCACTTTAGAAAGTGCTTCAGCACCGGCTAAAATAGAATCTTTAAGAGGCGTAAACCAACGGCCGTCGTATACTAAATGCGAGAACTCGCCACCGAGTACTTCTTTCCACTTACGGCTTGCTTTATCAAGCACTAGCTCGTCAATGGCTTGAAGCGCAGCCATAATGACTGTGCCGCCTGGCGTTTCATAACAACCGCGTGACTTCATGCCAACTAAACGATTTTCTACAATATCAACACGTCCAACACCATGAGGCGATGCAATATCGTTTAATTTAACTAAACAATCGTAAGGTTTAAGTTCTATGCCATTTACAGCAACCACTTCGCCTTCAACAACTTTTAATGTTACTAGTTCTGATTTATCTGGAGCTTGCTCTGGAGAATTAGTCCAAGTCCATACTTGTTCAGTTGGTTGACACCATGGGTCTTCAAGCTCACCACCTTCATGCGAAATATGCCAAGCGTTAGCATCACGGCTATAAATTTTTGTAGCAGATGCTGAACACGGAATGTCACGCTCTGCTAAGTAATCAAGTAATGATTCACGGCTCGATAAGTCCCACTCACGCCATGGCGCAATTACTTTTAAATCAGGGGCTAGTGCTGCAAAACATGATTCAAAACGAACTTGGTCATTACCTTTACCAGTACAACCATGAGAAAGTGCATCAGCACCTACTTTACGTGCAATTTCAACTTGTGCTTTAGCAATAATTGGGCGCGCCATAGAAGTACCTAATAAATAAGTACCTTCGTAAATTGAGCCCGTTTTAAGCGTTGGGTAAATGTAATCACTTACCATTTCATCTTTTAAGTCAACTACGTAACATTCAGATGCACCAGAGGCAATTGCTTTAGCTTCTACGCCTTCAAGTTCTTCAGCGCCTTGACCTACATCGGCAACAAACGCGATTACTTCACAGCCGTAGTTTTCTTTTAACCATGGCACGATAGCCGACGTATCAAGACCACCAGAATAGGCTAAAACGACTTTTTTAATTGAACTCATAGGTGTTCCTTAACAAAATTTGGATTTAGTAATGTAACTAGCAGAGCATTTTGCGCATGCATGCGATTCTCTGCTTGTTGAATGATTTTTGATGCTGGACCATCCATTACCTCAGAGGTAATTTCAAATTCACGGTGTGCCGGTTGGCAATGTAATACCGTAGTCGCACCTGTTTGATCTAGCAATGCCTGGTTTAATTGATAAGGCATGTATTTTTCTTTTACTTGCTCAAGCGGCGTTGTATCACCCATTGATACCCATGTATCTGCATATACAACGTTTGCACCAACTGCAGCTTCAACTCTATCGCTCACCATGACTGATGCGCCATTCATTGCTGCAATTTGCTCTGCTTTTTTAAGTATTTGTGAATCTGGCGAACACCCTTTTGGTGTTACAGCAACAAAGTCAGTACCAAGCGTTGCCGCTAAAAGCATTAATGAATGAGTTACATTGTTTCCCTCACCTAAGTAAGCTACTTTAAGCTGACTCACATCGCCATGTACTTCTTGAAGTGTTAAAAAATCAGCAAGCGCTTGGCAAGGGTGGTACAAGTCACACAAGCTATTTACCACAGGTACCGATGAATATTCACCTAACGTGGTTAATGTGCTGTGCTGATTTACACGCGCCACAATACCGTCGGCCCAAGTAGAAATATTAAGTGCAAAATCTTTAATTGATTCACGTGCACCCATAGCGCCATTTTGCTGATCTAAATAAACAGCATGACCACCAAGGCGATTAATACCTATATCAAACGATAAACGTGTACGTAAGCTTTGCTTTTCAAACAATGTTACGATTGATTTACCCGATAATACTTGGCTGTATTTTTCTGGCTTTGCTTTTATATCTTGCGCTAACTTTAATAAATTAAGTGCGCCTTCTTTGTCTAACTCTAAACCCGTTAAAAAATTCTCAAACATAATAAACCTATGGTGTAATCTTTGTTCCGACATGCTTGCCTTGCAGCAGAGCAGTTAAATTTTCTGGCTTTTGCCAGCTGGAAATATACACACCGCGTCGTAAATGTTGGGCAGCGTGAAGGCTGGTCTTAACTTTGACCTCCATCCCGCCCACAATTACTCCATCTGTAATTAAAGTATCAATGTGTTTTGTGTCAAGTTGATGTAACGGTTGTTTATTTGCGTCAAGTACCGCTTCTACATCCGTCATAAAAATTAGTTCTGCATTTAAATTACTGGCAATAGCCGCTGCAGCTTCATCTGCATTTACGTTGTACCACAAGCCTTGTTCATCAAAGCCGATAGAGCTAACAATAGGTAAACGAGAAATTCTAAGTAAATCATTGATGATAGAATCGTCGTTACTTGTGCATTTACCCACTAAGCAAAGCGCTTTTAATTTTTGGGTTGCAGTCACACCCGCCTCAAAAAGACTTAAGCCGACAGGCTTATGCCCTGCGCTTATAGCTTGAGTCATTAATTGTTTATTAGCGCAACCTGCAAGCGCACCCACTATATAAGGCATTTGCTCTGCTGGACTAATACGTAAACCTTGGTGTTTAGCACTAGCAAAACCCGCTTGCTTTAGCCATGTATCTACTAAAGAACCACCGCCATGAACAATGACAAACTCATCATTTTTTTGCTCGCTTAGCACGTCAAATAACGCTTTTGCTGCATTTTCTGTATTAAGTACTGCACCACCGAGTTTAATAACCCACGTTTTTTTACTCATTTAAAACGCTCCTTTTAAGCCCGTAGTGTGATCTAAATTCATAGAAATATTAATACACTGCAAAGCTTGTCCAGCAGCGCCTTTTAATAAGTTATCAATGGCAGACATTACAATTAACTGCGTGCCTTGTTGCTGCCAGCCAATATCAACAAATGGTTGCTTAGCAACACCTTTAATTGAAGGTATTTTATCGCCTAACAAACGAATTAATGGTTCATTAGCAAGCACTTGATAAGCAGATGAAACGTTTTCCTTGGTAACGCCAGGCTTAAGTTGTACATAAATAGTTTCTAAAATACCGCGCGCAAAGCTACCTAGATGCGGTGTAAATAATACTTTGTGGCCAAGGTGTTGTTCAATTTCAGGACCGTGGCGATGGTTAAACAAACCATAAGGTGCAAGCGATACCTCACAAAAATGTGTTCCTACACTCGCTTTACGCCCGGCACCCGTAACACCCGAAACGGCATTAATAATAATACTTTCGCTGCTCAATAAGCCTGCTTGTTTAAGCGGTTTAAGTGCATTGAGCGCCGCTGTTGGGTAACAGCCTGCAACAGCAATTAGCTTTGCGTTAGCGATAGCATCATGGTTCCACTCTGCTAAACCGTAAGCCGCTTCATTTAAAAGCTCTGGGTGTTGATGCTCAAAACCATAATAAGTAACGTAATCATCATTATTTGCTAGGCGATAGCCACCAGATAAATCAAATACTTTTTTACCCATAGCTAAAAATTGAGGCGCTAAATCAACACTTACTTTGTGATCGGTACATAAGCATGCATAATCAGCATCACTTTGAATGTCATCAAAAGCTGATGCACTAAGAGGAAGTAAAGGACAATCTAGTAAGCCAAGGTGCTCTGGGTATAAATCACTTAGTAATTTATTTTTATCTAAGCTACCCTCAGATACATAACAGCCTGTTAAGGTAAGGTTTGGATGATTAGCAACTAAGCTTGCTAACTCTGCGCCGCTATAACCGCTTGCGCCAATAATAACTACATTCATTGATTACTCGTTATTTTAAAATTTACTGCTAAATATATATGTTGTTCGCTTAAACTAGCTAAGACGCTAAATTAAGACTTAATTTAATGAATTTGTAGATTATCGTCGCATTATTTTCATAGCTTTACTTTAATATATTTATGCTTAAAAAGTGAATTGATATTCATCATAAATACTTTTATATTGTTATGCAATTAAATTGAATAATAATTTTGGATTTTTTTATGCCTTTGCCTTCGTTTATTTCTATGTATCAACAATTGATTGCAGCCCCTTCTATTAGTGCAATTGAAGACAGCTTGTGTATGAGCAATAAAAACGTAATTGAACTCCTTGCGAGGTGGTGCGAAACACTCGGTTTTACGTGTGAAATTATAGAATTAGAAGGAGGTAAAGGGCGCTATAATTTATTAGCAAAACGCGGAGAAGGTGATGGCGGATTAATGCTAGCTGGTCATACCGACACAGTGCCTTTTGATGACAGCCGCTGGAACCACAATCCGTTTAAACTTACCGAACTCGACAATAAATTGTACGGGCTGGGAAGCATTGATATGAAAGGTTTTTTTGCTTTTGTATTACAAGCAATTAGTGAACTTGATGAAAAGCAGCAAACTCAACCTATTTTAATACTCGCCACTGCCGATGAAGAAACAACTATGGCAGGTGCACAGCAAATATGTAATCACCCTAATTTAAAACCTGCACGCTGTATAATTGGCGAACCTACTGATATGACGCCAGTATTTATGCACAAGGGCCATATGAGTACAGCAATAAGAGTGGTTGGTCGCTCTGGGCATAGCTCAGATCCCGAACGTGGCCTTAACGCCATTGAAGTAATGCATAAAGTGATTACAAAATTGATGATCTTAAAAGAGCAATTAAAGCATAAGTATTCAATAAATCACTTTGAAATTCCTTATCCAACATTAAACTTAGGTAATATTCATGGTGGCGATAACGCGAATAGAATTTGCGGTTGCTGTGAAATGCACATAGATATGCGCCCATTACCTGGTTTAAGTGTACAAGAACTACAAGCATTAGTACTTGATGCAACAAAAGAGATAAATCAGCAATATCCAAATGCGGTGAGCGTTATTGATTTACATGAACCAATCCCGGCATTTAGTGGTAGCACCGACAGTGCTTTAGTTAAAATGGCTGAAAAAATAGCAGGGCAAAAAGCGGTCGCGGTAAATTATTGCACTGAAGCGCCGTTTATCCAGCAACTCGGTTGTGAAACAATCGTAATGGGCCCAGGCTCAATTAACCAAGCGCATCAGCCTGATGAGTTTTTAGCGTTGGAAAAAATAAAACCATCGCAACAAATAATTACCAATATCATAAAAGCAAACTGCTTTAGCAATCAGAGTTACTAACTGCTTATAACAACACAAAATAATAAAGGCGCCAATTGGCGCCTTTATTAATACAAAACTAAGGCCTAATCACCTTTAACTTCTAAGTTAATAAACTTAACTAGCTCTTCAGGTTGCCCTACTAGCATCATAACTTGTTGGTTAATTTCCATCATAGTTTTACCTTCAGGTAGCTTTGCAGACACACTGAATGAATTTAAACCTTTAGCAAAGCTAGTTAAAGCCTCTGCAATATCTTCAGTTACAGGAGCTTGTTGTAACTGCTGCTCTAACATCATTTCCATTTGCTCTAGCGTCATGCCTTGCTTTTCAAGCTCACTTGATAGTAAGTCTTTTAACTTACCTTGGTTATTTAAGGCAAAGCTAACATTGCGCGGCTCTAACTTACTCATTGCTTGCATAACAAGTGTTTGCTGCTGTAACTCTTGCTCATAAGTAAGTGGCTGGTTACCCGCTTCTTGCTGCGCTTTACTAATCGCCAATGAAGCATCCATTAATGCTTTTGAATTAGCCAAGCCCATATCCATATTAAAACTAACAATGTCTTTTGCATCAAGCTTAACTACTACATCACTATTGCCAGACTCTTCATCGTAATCAAGTGATGAATGTAAGTCGTAACTTGCCGACGCGAGCATTTCGTTTGTATCAGCAGGTAATTTTGAAACAAAGTCTTTATCAAACTGAAAGCTTTTTACATCAAATGATGTATGCGGTGATATTTTATCTGGCTCGTAACCTGTTATTTCAATGCTTTGAATATTAGCAACATTGTCGCCCTCTGGGCTTATTACTTCCATGTTTGTTATTTCTATGCTTTTTGAAATAACACTTGCCGATAAACCAGCGTATTTAAATGTAGCGCCAGTTTGCTCGCTTACTAAAGCAAGTTGCTTATCTACTTCTGCACGCACTTCTTGTGTAGCTACATAATTTGCATAGCTCACGCCACCAACGCCCGCAGCTACAATCGCTGCAACTATTACTAACTTTTTCATGTTATTTCCTTATTCTATTCTTTGTGTAAACCGAGTTTTATTAAGAGTAACATTACACATTAACACCCGTAAGTATTAATTAATTAAACTAAGCAACTCATGTACTGTTTTAACTGGGGTAATTTTAGCGCCCAGCCCTTCCATCGACTTATGGTAATTACGAAATGGAATATATATTTCTGTAAAACCATGTTGTGCCGCTTCTTTAACACGTGGTACTCCACTGTCAATTGGGCGTACATCGCCATTTAAGCTAAGCTCACCCATAATACACGTGGTACGAGGCACAACAAATTCGTTTAAGCTGCTAAGTAACGCGGTAACCAATGCTAAATCAATACAAGTTTCTGTTTCATCAATTCTTAGGCCACCCACAATATTAAAAAACGTATCGTGGAATATTTTGGTTTTAGTGTGTTTTCGTAATATGCCAGTCAGCATTTTTATGCGGTTCATGTTTAAACCAACGCACACACGCTGCGGAAATTCCGCCTCGGTTTCGGTCGTTAAACACTGAATTTCAAGTAGTAGATTTCGATTCCCTTTACGGATACAGGTAATTGTAGAGCCTGGCGAGTCGGTTGTAGACCCCGATAAAAATATTTCGCTCGGGTTATCAACGCTTAACATCCCACGTTCGCACATTTTAAAAATGCCAACGGTATCTATATCACCAAAGCGGTTTTTATTTGCCCTAAGGGTTCGAATTTGCCCATCATTGGTGTCTATGTGTAAAAGCGCATCGACAATATGTACAAGTGTTTGAGGACCTGCTATTTCGTTATTTTTATTTACATGAGCAATAATGAACATGGTTACATCATTTTGCTTACAGTATTGAGTCAATGCTTGGGCGGCACTTTTTACTTGCGAAGGGGAACCTGGGCTACCATTTGCCGTTTCGGTTACAACCGCTTGAATAGAGTCAATAACAGCAAACTTAATTTTATTTTTCTCGAGCTCTTCAATGATGGTTTCAACACTGGTTTCTGAAAGTAAATAAAGCTCGTCAGGGTTATAGTTTAACTTTAAACGATTTACCCTGTTTTTAAACTGCGATAATGACTCCTCGGCCGTACAGTAAAGTGACGGCATACGTTGTGACATTCTCGCGACTAGGTCAGATAGCAATGTTGTTTTACCAGCACCTGGATCACCCGAAATTATATTAACAGAGCCGGTAGTTACACCACCGCTTAGCACACGATCGAGCTCGCCAATTTCTGTCAGCTGTTTTTCTGCCTCTGACGTAGCAATATCATTAATTTTTTTAGAGCCGCCACCAGCACCGCCAGCATAACCACCTACATTTGCTCGAACTGACGCTTTTTTACTCTGCCCTGCTGAAGGTTTAAATTCTGCTAATGTGTTCCACGCACCGCAGCGGCATTGACCCTGCCAACGTGGGTAGTTCATACCACATTCTGTACACACAAACTCTATTTTTGCCGCTTTAGTCATTTATAACCTTATCTACGATTCTCTAATTTTAAAAACATTTACTGTTAATAACTTATTTTGCCACTTCAAGCATTTACTTAGCAACAAACTCTTGCCTGCGTAAAAATCTAGCGTCACAATCATTAAATACACATGGTGTTTCTTTTTAGCTATAATTTAGGGCATACTTTTTGCTTTGAAATAGTTTAAAGTAACTTGCCAACAAAATGGCATATAACACATAATAACAAGAGCTAAACAGTAGTAACTAAAATAATTGTACCTATATTAACAACATAGCGCGATTTAACGTTTATTGAACTTCTAATAAATGGACTTAACAGTATACCTACTTTTTCAATTAGACGGTGATGGTTTTATAAATGGCTGATGACATAATGCTCAAACACGAAGACCTCGTGAATGAGTTAAAAACATATTTAGGCAATGCTAAATTTGACCTAATTTTCAAATCAAAAACCGCTGGGTTAACCAAACCTGAGCAATTTTTGATGAAAATGGAAATGTCACGCTTATCTCAGCCAGTGGCACGCTTTGTTGATCTTCGTGGATTAGTGACGGGCCAAGTAAAACCGTATGAGCATAATGGTAAACAGCACTTTATGGATGACACAGCCATTGAAGTGTTTGAAAAAGCACTTAAACAGCATGGTGAATATACCCTAGCCGTTTACGAAGCCGTAATGAATACAGAAAATAACCACCGCGTATTACAAAAACAAGCCGCCGAAAAATCAGAACTACAAGAATCAGAAAGTAACTTAAGCACTGAAGTAATTAAGTTTGCCTCTTACGAGAGCCGCCGTGAAGAACGGATGAATTACTCAATAAAAGTAACTATTGATTACAAAGATAAAAAGAACATTGCTGCTAGCACCTCAGATATATCTTTAAGCGGTTGTAAAGTTAAGCTTGCAACGCGCTACTCTATAAAAAAAGGTGAACTAATAGCAATGCGCTTGGTAGGCCTTGAACAAGACTTTGAACTTGGCCTAAAAAACGGTATTCAATACGAAGTTGTTGCCGTTGAAAATATCTCTCGTGAATACAACCACATTCGCTTAAAACGCACTTATATCGAAAATAACGATGCCTTTAATGACTTTTTAGAAAGCTTTATTCACGGTAATAAACGTCGTTATAAAGTAAATTTAGATAACACGCTCGATGCTGTAGTATCAAAGGGGTATGAGCAATACTACATCCCTCGTGTAACGTCTTTATATGTATTTTTAAGCAAAAAAGATGAACAGTATTACCCAAGCCTTAGCCTTACTACTGAAAATAATATTTTTATCCAGCGCTATTTTACCGATGAAAGAAAAACACCGTGTTTGTACAATATACTCAATCATCAGCGCATTACACAATTACTAACCCAAATTACCGCGGTCAAAGAAGATTACCTCTATACATTTACACATATATCATCGGGTAAAATTTACTATTACTCTGCGACACGAACTGAGCTAAATAATAACCCTAAATTACGTGATCTATTTTTAGGTTTTGGTAGCCAAAAAGAAAGTTGGCAGTGCTTTAAAATACAAATAATGCCAAGTCATCCAGATGATTCTTTTATACCGCTTTCATTACCTAATAGTGCTGGCGCTAATATTGAAAAACTCAACAAGCCGCCTTCCCCTAGAGTTAAAGGCCTTATAAAAGACGTTAAATATATTGTTGTACTTACAAGTATTGGCAATAAAACAGAGCAAGCAGATTATAAACAACTTACTTTTGATAAAGCGTTAGTAAATCAGCTTAAACATTTTGGCCACGCAAAACATAAAACGCCGCCTTATTTAGATATTGTGCCACTTGAATACGTAAATTTACGCTCGCATAAGCGCTACCTTTATAAAACACCGGTTAGCGTCACTATTAATGATGAAGTATTTAACGGTTATACACGTGACTTTTCTGTAATGGGTTTGCAATTAGAGTGCGAGCAACCAGTCACATTTAAAAAAGGTGATATAGTACTTTTAACATTTCCTGAGCTTCAAAAAATAACTAAAAAGCATAAACTTAGCGAACTAAAGTACGAAATAATGGCCATTAGTAAGTCATTCACTACTATTAACCTAAAAGCGAATCGTGTTGCTGATTTACCCCATGCTGGCGTGACTTTTTTCACTCAGCTAATAGAAGGTAATAAAGACAAACTTAAAGTATCTGAAGAAGCCGCTAAAGTAGAAGGCTTATCTACCGCGCTTAGAAATATGGTCACAAAAAGTGTATGCCAATTTCCGCTGTATTTACACAAAGAAGCTGCACACTTTAAAACAGGTGCAATTGGTTATGGCTTATACGCCAGTCCTATGCATGTTATTTTGCAAAACTTTGGCTTATTAGGTAACAAAACTGACTTTTCGAGTATTCTTACCGAAGAGCAAATTATTAATGTAATAACGCCTAATATTAAAGATCGCAGTCGCCAAGATGCACCGCTTGCTTTTACACTCGCTATTAATTTCGACCCTCGTAAGGGCAAAATTGAAGAGGCTATTGTTAGCCAATGCGCTTTAGGTGAAGACTACTCAAGCTTTTATAAACAAATTAGTAAAGGCATTACATCACAACTTATATTTGTGATGCGTTTGTATATTTCGCGCACAGGTCGCCCCGATACTGACTACCTATCTAATGAGCTTAAATACGTAAGCCAATATGCAATGCATAAAGCAAAAGATTTAGAAGAAGCATTATGGGCTGTTGCAGGCGTGGGGGACGTAGTAGATATAACTGAAGAAGCTCTAAGCCATTTAGAGCTTAAAAAAGAGCAAGTTGAACAAATGGGCCGCCGTAAACTAATTTGGTTAAACCGCTTACGCTAAGCGGTTTAACTTAAACAACTTTAAAGAGCGGGCTCTCTATCTAACGGAATAGCCAACATATACAGCAATTGCAATAATGACCCTTCACAAATAGCCGCTTGTGCTTGCTCAACTACTTTAGGTTTGCCATGCACTGCTACACCTAGGCCAGCTTTAGCCATCATGATTAAATCGTTTGCGCCATCGCCAATAGCAACTGTTTGCGACTTCTCAAGCCCTAGTTTATGTTGTAACGACTCTAGAATAATTGCTTTTTGTTGTGCATCTACAATTGTACCCAGTACTTTACCTGTTAGTTTATCGTCTTTAAATTCGAGTACATTAGCGTGCACTTCATCTAAATTAATAAGCTCTTGAACGCGCTCTGCAAACGGTACAAAACCACCTGATGCAATTGCTAAATACCAGTCATGCTGTTTTAGAATTTGACACAGCACTTTAATACCCGGCATGAGTGGCAATGCACTTTTTAGTTCTTCAATTAAGCTTTTTTCAATACCAGCCAGTTTAGCTACACGCTGATTTAAACTCTCGCTAAAATCAAGTTTACCCGCCATTGCAAGTGCGGTTACAGAGGCAACTTCGTCGTAAACATCCGCAAGCCGTGCTATTTCGTCTATGCACTCAATAGTTATTGCAGTTGAATCCATATCCATAACCAATAAACCAGGCTCATATAAATTAGGCGCAGTAGCAACTTGCACTAATTGACAATCTAGAGTGTTTGAAAACTCTTGTAGTACTAACGGGTTTATAGCTTGATCGGAGTTTTGCGCGTAAAAACACAGTGCTGGAGCTAACCCTAAATCTGGTTGATATTGGCATATAGCAGTGACGGTTTGGTTATGCATAGCTAAAAAACCAATAATGCTAACAATGTGTTTTTCTTCAAAATCACCCGCAAATGCGATGCTAAATAACCCTAATGCTTTGTTTGGTATATAATCAAGAGGTGTAAATACACCACCACTATAGCTAAACCATTTATTTAGAGTTAAGTGTTGTAATGGTTGCTCAGCAGCTTGCTGTGCCATGTTGATTTGCGACATGGGATCTCCGTGTTTATTTTTATTTTCCTGATAATTGGCATATCATAACTGGTATTCTCAACACTAAATTCGCCATCAGGTGGGGTTTAAGGTTATAGTTAGTGTAGTTGTAACATCAAATCAAAATGCTGTCAGTAGCATAAACGGTGACTATGAAAAATAACCATATTAAAAACCCTATTACGGCTTCTCAAAGAAAACGACTTGTTCGCTTAATACTAGCGGCTGGTTGTTTTGTATTACTAAGCTGGGTAGGTGTTAATAGTAGTTTTCAGAGTCATCAGTTACTTTATGATAGTGCCGATAGCACGGCAAAAAGCCTCACTCAGTTTATGGCTTTAAATGTTAAAACACCGCTTATTGAAAAAAACAAACCACAGCTCAACGCCATTTGTAACGACATAAGTAAAGATGAATTTGTGCTTTCTGCGACTATTTATGATCAACAAGGCATTTTAATTGCTAGCAGTGACAATTGGCAGTCACATCATATTTATGGACAACTCCCTGACTCTACACCGGGTATTAGTAAACTAAAAACACCTTTTATGGAACCCGTGATAAGCGATGATGACCGCCCTATAGGCTTTGTGTCTGTTACTTATTTAACTCGCGCCGCAATATCAGACAGCCATAATCATTTTCATGACTTAGGTCGGCAGGTACTATTAATGCTAGTGATTGCATGTATTTTTACGTGGCAGTTAGGGCGTGGATTAAAACGTTGGCAGGTAAATCGCTATATGCAAAAAACATCTGAACAAGAATCGTAAAGCTGCTTTGCAAGCGTCCCTCTTTCACTATGTGGCTTTAAATCACATAACGCGTTAAATACATCAGGTATATGCAGTGGCGTGTTAACTTCACCTTGATGACCGCTTAACGGCATTGAAGGTGAGTCGGTTTCAAGTACTAAGTGCTCTGGCTCAATAGCAGCAATAACAGCGCGTGTTTTAACTGCGCGATCATAGGTAATAACACCGCCTATGCCAAGCTTAAAACCCTGCTTAATATAGTACTGCGCTTGTTGAAGTGATCCTGAAAATGCATGGATCACTCCCCCGTTTTTTGGCTTACACCGCTTAAACGATTGCGCAATTAAATCATGGCTTTGCCTATGATGCACAATGAGCGGTAAGTTAAGCTCATTAGAAAGCCCTATTTGCTGCTCAAATAAATAAGTTTGTTTAGGAAGGTTTTCAATACTTCGATCAAGCCCGCACTCCCCAATAGCTACCAACTGATACTTATTTGCAGTCGCGAATTCAAATAACGCTTCTATGTGCGATTCATTATGTTGCTCTAAAAAGTAAGGATGTAGCCCTGCGGCTATTTTTATACTTGGGTAAGTTGCTTTGAGTTTTATGAGAGTATGCGATTGAGCAAGCGTAATACCCGGCACAACAAACTGATTAACTCCCTTTGCTACACACTCGTTTATGAGCGATTCACGATTCGAATCAAACTCGCTAAAGTCGAGGTGGCAATGAGAGTCAATAAATTGCACGGTTACTTACTCATCTTTTAATTAAGGGTTTAAGCGTGTAATTTGCCAGCTGTTATCTGCTTGGCGCTGATATATAAAGCGATCATGCAAACGATGCGCCCCACCTTGCCAAAACTCAATTTTAGTGGGTACTACACAATATCCGCCCCAAAAATCAGGGAGTGGAATTTCACCTTTAGCAAACTTATTTTTCATGTTGGCGAAGGTTTCCATGAGTACTTTACGTGATGACACCGGACGACTTTGCGCTGACGCCCACGCCGCTAATTGGCTTTCTTTAGGACGAGATAAAAAGTACTTTGCCACAGCAGAGGTAGGCAATGGTTTAGCCTCGCCATATACAATAACTTGGCGTTCCATGTGGTGCCACGGAAAGTGCAGTGATATTTTGTTATTACCTTTAAGCTCTTGCGCTTTACGCGAACCTGTATTGGTAAAAAATACAAAACCGTTATCATCCAAATGCTTTAAAAGCACAATACGCTGTGAAGGCTGACCGGTTTCATCAACAGTTGCTACAACCATCGCAGTTGGATCGGGTAACTGGCTTGCCACTGCATGCTCAAGCCATGTTCCAAACTGCTTAAACGGATCATCTTGCAAGTTATCTTCGCTTAACGCGTCTTGCAGGTATTCACGACGGATATCTTCGAGTTTCATAACAAGTCCTTTAAATAGAGCTTAGAGTAGCGAGCTTAAAACATTAGATGTTGAGTAATAACAAATATTAAGATTCAGGTGCATGCGATAGCAATAACACCGAGTCTCGAGTGCATTCGATAGCAGTAAACATAGAGTCTCAGGTGTATCGTTGGGTTTCGTTTCACTCAACCCAACCTACAACGTAAACTACACAACTCAGATATCTGCAAGTGTAGGAGTCCTAGCAAGGCGGTAAAACTATTTATGCCAAGGAGCATACGGTTTGTATGTGACTTTGGCTAAATAAATTTCTTAACGCAGCTAAAGCGAACTACACAACTCAGATATCTGCAAGTGTAGAAGTGCTGACAAGACGGAGTGCTTTTTTATGCCAAGGAGCATACATTTAGTATGTGACTTAGGCTAAAAAAGCACGACAACGCAGTCAAAGCGAACTACACGCAGCAGAAGGTGATTACATTTGCTCCATAACTTCAATACCTAGCAAATCTAATCCCGTTTCTAGTGTTTTAGAAACCAAATTACACAACACTAAACGGCTATCGCGCACGCTTGGCTCTACGCCTTCTTTAAGTACTGGGCAGGCTTCGTAAAATGTCATGTATAAGCTTGCTAGCTCATATAAGTAACCACATAGTACGTGCGGTGTTGCTTCGCTGATCATTAAATCAAGTACTTCTTCAAGCTGTAGTAGCTTAAGTGCTAGTGCTTTTTCTTGAGGCTCAATAATTGCAACATCTGAATTTAATGTAGCTGCATCAACGCCTGACTTACGGAAAATACTGCGTATACGTGTATAAGCATATTGTAAGTAAGGGGCGGTTGCGCCTTCAAAGCTTAGCATGCTGTCCCAGTTAAAAATGTAATCGCTGGTACGGTGCTTAGAAAGGTCGGCGTATTTAACTGCGCCAATACCTACTTTACGTGCAATCTCGCTGCGATCGCTATCACTTAAATCAGACTCACGTTCAGCTAGTTTTGCAGCTGCACGGTTAATTGATTCTTCTAATAAGTCAGCAAGTTTTACTGTGCCGCCAGTACGTGTTTTAAATGGTTTGTTATCGGCGCCCATCATGGTGCCAAACGGGCAAAACTCGTAACTTGTTTCGTCTCGTAATAAACCTGCTTTACGCGCTGTAAGCTCTACTTGATTAAAGTGTAGGTTTTGACGTGCATCTACAAAAATTAAGATACGATCAGCACCTAATTTATTTGAACGATAATCACATGCCGCTAAATCGGTTGTTGCATATAAAAAGCCACCGCCAGATTTTTGTACAATAAACGCAGATGGTTCGCCATCTTTGTTGGCAAGTTCATCTAAAAACACAACTTGCGCACCTTGCGACTCTACTGCAATATTTTTATCTTTAAGTAGGCTAATAATATCGTTAAGTTCTGCGTTGTATGCGCTTTCAGCCATAATATCAGCTTGAGTAAGTGTTACATTTAAACGCTTATATACTTCTTCAGAGTGCTTAACTGAGGTGGCTATAAACAGTTTCCAAAGTTTTTCACAGTGCGCGTCGCCGCCTTGTAATTTAACAACGTAATTACGTGCTTTATCAGCAAAGCCTTCTTCGTCGTCAAAGCGTTTTTTAGCATCGCGGTAAAAGGTTTCTAAATCAGCAAGCGCTACAGAATCTAAATCTACACCTTGGCTAATTTGATCTTCTAAATGCGCGATTAACATACCAAATTGCGTGCCCCAATCACCCATGTGATTTTGACGTACAACCGTATCGCCTCTAAATTCAAGCGCACGCACAATTGAGTCACCAATAATGGTTGAACGTAAATGGCCTACGTGCATTTCTTTAGCAAGGTTTGGTGATGAATAGTCAACAACCACTTTTTGCGGGTTAGCATGCTCATTTACAGCAAGCTTTGCATCACTATTAGCTGCTTTAACGCTTTGCGCTAAAAATTCAGGCTTTAAATGAATATTAATAAAACCTGGGCCAGCAATTTCAGTCTTTTGAGCAATATCGCTTACATCAAGATTATCTATAATTTTTTGCGCAAGCTCACGTGGGTTGCTTTTCATTTTTTTAGCCGCGCCCATAGCTGCATTAATTTGGTAATCACCAAATTGTGGACGTGTGCTTTGTGTTACTGCTGGGTTTGTGTCTTCAGGTAAGCCTGCGCCAGCCATAGCTGCAATAGCTTTTTCGATTAAAATAGTACGAATATTCATGTTTTTACCTTTATAAGCCCACCAAAGCAGGCTTTCTTTTAATTCTTTGAATGAGTTCTAGTTTTCGCGTGTATGGTTAAACGTTACTTCTGGGTAACGCTCTACCGATAAGTTAAGGTTTACACGGCTCGGCGCTATGTAAGTTAAGTTATCGCCACCATCGAGTGCTAAATTACTTTCGCACTTGCGTTTAAATTCTTCAAACTTTTTAACATCGCTGCTTTCTACCCAGCGTGCTGTATTTACGTTTATACCTTCGTAAATAGCATCTACGTTATATTCAGCTTTTAAACGTGCTACAACCACATCAAACTGAAGTACACCTACTGCGCCCACAATTAAATCGTTGTTTATAAGCGGTCTAAATACCTGCACAGCACCCTCTTCAGAAAGCTGTACTAAGCCTTTTAATAATTGCTTTTGCTTAAGCGGATCGCGAAGACGAATACGGCGGAATAATTCAGGCGCAAAGTTAGGGATACCGCTAAATTTAAGTTTTTCGCCTTGGGTAAATGTATCACCAATTTGAATTGTACCGTGGTTATGCAAACCAATAATATCGCCAGCGTAAGCATCTTCTGCTCGCTCACGATCGCCCGCCATAAAGGTTACCGCATCAGAAATGCTCACTTGCTTGCCAATTCGCACGTGATTCATTTTCATGCCTTGGCTGTACTTACCCGACACAATACGCATAAATGCAATACGGTCTCGGTGTTTTGGATCCATGTTTGCCTGAATTTTAAATACAAAGCCGGTAAAGTTTTCTTCAGTTGCAACAACAAGTCTGTCTTCAGTTTCACGTGGTAATGGCGTTGGTGCCCATTTAGTTAAACCATCTAAAACATGGTCAACACCAAAGTTACCCAGTGCAGTACCATAATAAACAGGCGAAAGCTTACCGGCTAAAAACAGCTCTAAATCAAATTCGTTTGATGCGCCAATAACAAGCTCAAGCTCATCGCGTAATTGCGCAGCTAAATCTTCACCAATGGCAATATCAAGTTCTGGGTTATCAAGCCCTTTAATGGTACGAACTTCTTGAATTTTATGACCTTGACCTGTTTTGTATAAAACAGCTTCGTCATTATGAATGTGGTAAACACCTTTAAACTCTTTACCACAGCCAATTGGCCAAGTGATGGGCGCACAGGCAATATTTAGCTCTGTTTCAACTTCGTCAAGCACTTCCATTGGGTCGCGTATTTCACGGTCACACTTATTCATAAA
The DNA here is from genome assembly GCF_015864265.1 of Pseudoalteromonas sp. NZS37. Taxonomy (NCBI): domain Bacteria; kingdom Pseudomonadati; phylum Pseudomonadota; class Gammaproteobacteria; order Alteromonadales; family Pseudoalteromonadaceae; genus Pseudoalteromonas; species Pseudoalteromonas sp. NZS37. The sequence goes on from NZ_JADYXL010000001.1 coordinate 287,773, forward strand.
CGTAACAATTGGCGTTGTACGCAGGCGTGTAACTTCCATTAGCTTACGGGTACGATCTTCTACACCCTTTGCCGCATCAATAACCATTAAGCACGAATCTACCGCTGTTAGCGTGCGGTAAGTATCTTCCGAGAAGTCTTCGTGTCCTGGCGTATCAAGTAAATTAACAAGCGCATTGTTATACGGAAATTGCATTACCGAGGTAGTAACCGATATACCACGCTCTTTTTCCATTTCCATCCAGTCAGATTTTGCATGCTGGTTAGAGCCACGGCCTTTTACAGTGCCGGCTCGTTGAATAGCTTGTCCGAATAACAATACTTTTTCGGTAATGGTTGTTTTACCAGCATCCGGGTGAGAGATGATAGCAAAGGTACGTCGTTTATTAATTTCACTAAGGAGATTTTGATCTGCCATTAAAAAAGTTCTTTTAGTTTGTATACGGATATTATCCACTTTAAGTATGCTGAGCTTTCAAGGCTTAAATAATACCAATTGCATTAAAGTAGTGATCTATTATAGCGATAAGAAAATAGCGCAATAACAAGGTGAAATTATGACATAGAGTTATTCTCTATGAATAATTTTTAACGTAGTTAGTGAGTTATTTAATACGCTAGAACGATTTTGTTTTAATAAAATTGGTATAGAGCAACCTCGAAAGCTCAACACACCATCAGAAAAGCCCTAAATTGGCCCTTCACATGCGATCCGTTATGTTAATCGTAATTGAAGACTATTTTCGCTGATCTTGGCCTTATAAACAATCAATGGTTGGTTATTAGCTGATCTTTTTTATTAATATGGATTTTGGGAAGCCTAACTGCAAATGAGGTACAAAAAAATCAGTAATAAGCCAAATAAATAGGATCAGCACTCAATACACCAAGCCTCTGCACACCATTAGAATTTTTAAGCCTTGCTTGAGAATATAACCTAGTGGCCCGGCTAACAGCCCTGCGTTAACCCACTGGTATTTATAACTGAGAGTAAATTAGAATATTCAATTTTAAGTGATAGCATTTATCTTTAAAAAAATGACTTTAAAAGATGTAAATTTATGTAAACTTTTTTGAACAATAAAATAACGGTTATAAGCATGTAACTTATTAAATTAAAATAACTTAATAAAATAAAAAAACACCAATACAGAGCTAAATACCATGCAACTACTGATTGTAATTTAGCCACCAAGACCGCCACAAGCTTGTGTAATAAAGTCGTAACGCATATTATTGATAGATTGCATGGAGGATAAGTCGTTTGGTCATGAAAACCAGTAAGTTAAGTATTAGATTATTATGGTATATAACACCCCTTGTTATTCTACCGCTGCTATTTTTAGGTGGCTTTACGCTCACCAATGTAACTAATTCAACACAAAAACAAGCTGATTTAATAATGAGCCGTTTTGTTGAGCAACAACAGCAAAAAATATTTAATTATATCGACTCTTTTCACTCTACAGCAAAACTACTTTCAACCTCGCCAGTACTTAGTGATTTTTTAGCAAACGACATTCGCGCCAACGGTAATTACACCCGAAAACTTGGCGCGCTTATGGATGTATTTGCCAGTTACAGTGAGGCTTATCCCGATATAATTAGCATTAATTTAGTTTCAGCCAGTGGGAAAAGCGATGCCTACTACTCTAACAACCTAACAACAGCGCCTAAAAGCTACCCGTTTTTTAATCAAGTATTGCAAAGTAATTTAAGTAAACAGCAATTTATGATTCAAAAGGATGATGGCACCACTAGTTTATATTTTATTCAACGAATTTATAGTGTTGATTACTATTTAAAACGACCACAGCAGCTTGGTTTTATTGTAATACATATAGAACCTTCAATACTAAACTCTAGTATTTTAGAAGCGCCATATAACAACACGCTTAATTTAATGTTGACTAAAGACGGGAAAATTTTATTTAGCTCCGATTACAATATGCGTGGCCAATACATAAGCGAGTACGAACTTAATCAAGTGCACGACCTCGCTGATATCGGCATGCTTTCAACTATTGAACTCTCAAGCATAGACAAAATAGAGCGAATGATTTTTGCAGTGCAAATGCCTGGCGGATATTATTACGTATCGACCATTCCCAAAGGGGTGCTTTATCAATCAGGTAAAGCCATAAGTTTAATAACAGGCTTAATTGTTATTATTTCGGTGATCACCCTGCCAATATTAATTTTTGTAGTGGTCCGCAATTTATTACTTAACCCAATTGAGTTACTCGGGGCTGCGAGTCATCGTGTTGGTGATGGCGATTTGTCGGTGCACTTACCAGCTCATACAAATGATGAAGTAGGTGTTTTATTTAACGACTTTAACCACATGGTTAATCAAATAAGGCACTACCAACAACAGCTTGAAGAATACAAACACCACCTTGAAGATAAAGTGGAAAGTCGTACCCAAGCACTTGAAGCTATGAACAGCCAACTTGAGTTAGCTATTGGCCAAGCTGAGCAAGCTAATCAACTTAAGAGTCGTTTTTTAGCTAACATGAGTCACGAAATACGCACGCCGCTCACGGCCATTATGGGCTTTACAGAGCAGTTACTACACAACGATAAAGTAGCGAATGACAAACAACACCTAAGCACTATTTTACGTAATTCAAAACACTTACTAGAGTTAATAAATAACATACTCGATTTATCTAAAATTGAAGCTGAAAAGCTGGCTGTTGATTTGTCAGCGTTAAACGTAGTGCAGCTTGTGCACGACATTGAATCAATTATTCAACCACTGGCACAAGAAAAACAATTAACCCTTAATATCGACTATCAACTGCCGCTACCCCGCACCATTTATAGTGATGTGACCCGCTTAAAACAAATACTTATAAACATTGCTAATAACGCCGTTAAATTTACCGAAAATGGTAGCGTGTCTATTTGTGTGCATTATTTACAAGCAAGTCAAAAGCTAGAGTTTGTAATTAAAGATACTGGTATTGGTATGTCTGAGCATCAAATAGAACGTGTATTTAAGCCGTTTGAACAAGCCGATGCCACAACTACACGCCGTTTTGGTGGTACAGGTCTTGGGTTGTGTATTTCTAAAAACTTAGCACTGTTACTTGGTGGCGATGTAAACCTTGAAAGTGAAGTGGGTGTAGGTAGCCGAGTTACAATTAGGGTGGCATGTCAGCTATCTGATGATCAACCCATGCTTGAGTTTTTAACGCAAGAAAGCCAGTTAATACCAGAGAAAGATCCTCTCTTATCGTTTGCAACCAATAGCTTCGACGCCAATATATTAGTGGCTGAGGATAACCCAGATAACCAACTATTAATTAAATTATTACTGCAAACCTGGGGCCTTGAACCCGATATTGCCAGTAATGGCGCACAAGCTGTAGAAATGGCGCTCGTAAACGACTACCAACTTATTATTATGGATATGCAAATGCCTGTAATGGGCGGATTAGAAGCGACTAAAATGCTTCGTCATGCAGCGTATGATGGCCCTATCATTGCCCTTACTGCCAATGTAATGAACCATGATATAGGCACTTATCTAGAAGCTGGTTGCGACAAAGCACTGGCTAAACCCATTGATAAAGATGCTCTGGAAAACGTACTCGTAAGCTACCTGCATCTTGAAAAAGATAATCAAAATAAATGGGATAGCCTATTAAAGAGCGAAAAGTTTCAGCAAATTGCCGATAATTACTTAGCTAACTTACCTACATATTTAGAAGAAGTTAAAGCTTTGCAGCATTGTGATGATTGGGAAGCATTAAGAGGTATAGCGCACAGTGTTAAAGGCAGTTCTGGATGCTTTAACTTTGATGAAATTTACCATAGCGCTGCGGCACTTGAAGAGAACTTAAAAAGTAACAATAAAGTACCAAGAGACGAGCTGGTAAATGATTTAATAGCAGCCATTGAGCAAGCAATTAGCGACAAAGTAACCTAAAAAGCAAACTTACAAAACTGTACAAATGCAGTACTTTAACGGCTCTATATTTTAAATGCTAATTACCGACTTTAATTATGAAAAGTTTAAACCTAGCGCCATACCCATTAAAATAGCGTCTTCAAAGCCATTTTTAGCAGGGTTATCACTTGGGTAGTAGTTTTTACGCACTGACATCTCAGCAAAGCCTGCGCGCTCGTACAGCGCAATAGCACGCGTATTTGATTCGCGTACTTCTAAAAAGAGGTTTTCAGCATTTTGCTGCTCACCATATTCAATAAACTGCGCTAACAACTGCCTTGCAATACCCTTCCCTTGGTGACTTGGTGTTACACAAATATCCATAAGCGTAAAATCAGGCCCTGCTTTTTCACCAATATAAAAACCAATCATGCTCGCCTCATCAAATGCGGCAACATTAAAATAGCGCCCACCTATACATGAACCCATTGTATTTAAAGTCCACGGATGGCTATGACACGCTGTTTCGATGGCCATTAATTGAGGTATTGCAGTTTCATCTACTGATTTAAAGTTTATCAAGGTGTTTACTCATTAAAGCCCATAAAGCACGCTTCTCAGAGACGTTGAGCTGTGGGGTTGGCAATGTAAGCTTATTATCGTTTAATTGCATCTCACTGCCCTGTACAACGCTATTTATAATAATAGGCTCTGCACTGAGTTTAATGTCTGCAAGTAGTTGCTCATTTAGCGTTAAAGAACTAGTTATCGTGCTTTGCGATAAAGTATTAGCTTGATCATTTGCTTGAGGACAATAATGTTGATTGAGTTCAAGATTTTCTATATCAAAAATAGCTGCGTAACGTGGATGCATAACAACTCAGTAGATTAGACATTTGAACAATATAAGAAGTAATAAAAACGATGTAAAGAAGAAATGGCAGGGGCGGAGAGATTCGAACTCCCAACCATCGGTTTTGGAGACCGCTGTTCTACCAATTGGAACTACGCCCCTGCAATGACGACGAATTATAGAGAAGTTTCGCCAAAGGTAAAGAGAAAAATCACTCTTTTAGTTTAACTGCTTTTTAAATAAACAAAACGGCGAATTAGCATGCTAATTCGCCGTTTTTTAATCACTTAAAATTAGTTAATTAAAACTAAAATTAATTATTCCCATTCGATAGTTGCAGGTGGTTTACCTGAAATATCGTAAACAACACGAGAAATACCATCTATTTCATTAATGATACGGTTTGATACCACACCTAAAAACTCATAAGGTAAATGTGACCAGCGCGCTGTCATAAAGTCGATTGTTTCCACACAACGAAGTGATACAACCCAATCGTACTTACGTGCATCGCCCATAACCCCTACCGATTTTACAGGTAAGAATACAGTAAACGCTTGGCTTACTTTATGGTAGAGCTCAGCTTTGTGAAGCTCTTCGATGAAAATCGCATCAGCGCGGCGTAATAAATCACAGTATTCTTTTTTGATTTCACCAAGTACACGCACACCTAAACCTGGTCCAGGGAAAGGATGACGGTAAAGCATGTCGTACGGTAAACCTAGTTCTAGGCCAATCTTACGTACTTCATCTTTGAATAATTCACGTAATGGCTCAACAAGGCCCATTTTCATGTCATCTGGTAATCCGCCCACATTGTGGTGAGATTTAATAACATGCGCTTTACCAGTTGCAGATGCCGCTGATTCAATTACATCAGGATAAATTGTACCTTGCGCTAACCATTTTGCATTTTTAAGCTTTTTGGCTTGCTCATCAAATACATTAATAAACGTATGACCAATGGCTTTACGTTTATCTTCTGGGTCTGACTTACCCGCTAGATCATTTAAAAACTGCTCTTCAGCTTCAACTTTAACAATATTTAAGCCAAATTTATTACCAAACATGTCCATTACTTGTTGGCCTTCGTTTAAACGAAGTAAACCATTATCAACAAATACACATGTTAGTCTTTCGCCAATTGCACGGTGAATAAGCATAGCCACAACCGATGAATCAACACCACCAGAGAGGCCTAAAATAACTTCGTCATCGCCAACTGTTTCTTTAATACGCTCGATAGCATCATCGATAATTTTTGCAGCAGTCCACAATTTTTCACAGCCACAAATATCAATAGCAAAACGCTCTAATAAGCGCTGACCTTGGTGCGTGTGTGTTACTTCTGGGTGAAACTGTACACCGTAAAAACGTTTTTCTTCGTTAGACATTGCAGCATGTGGACAAGTAGATGTTTTAGCTGTTGTTGCAAAACCAGCTGGAATATCCATAACTTTGTCGCCATGGCTCATCCATACGTCGAGTATGCCGTTGCCGCCATCGGTAATGCTGTCTTCAATTGCATCAAATAATGCACAGTTGCCTACTTTTTCTACTTGTGCGTAACCAAACTCTTTTTTATCAGAGCTGTGTACACTTCCGCCAAGTTGAGCTGCCATTGTTTGCATACCGTAGCAAATACCTAGCACAGGCACGCCTGCATTAAATACATACTCAGGAGCGCGCGGGCTGTTTTCAAGTGTTGTTGATTCTGGACCACCAGAAAGAATAATACCTTGTGGGTTGAACTCGCGGATTTGCTCTTCAGTCACATCCCATGCCCAAAGTTCACAGTAAACACCAATTTCACGCACACGACGGGCGATTAATTGAGTGTATTGTGAACCAAAGTCTAAAATGAGAATTCGTGAATCGTGAATATCTTTGCTCATGGAGTATCTCGTAAAGTCTGATGCTAAATGCCGTTTGTTAATGTAAACGACTAAAAAGAGGGCTTGCAAAGCAAGCCCAGTATATTAAATTAATTACGCTGCTTAACCTAAGCGGTAATTAGGTGCTTCTTTAGTGATTTGCACATCATGAACGTGCGACTCACCCATACCCGCTGAAGTAACGCGTACAAACTGTGGTTTTGTATTTAGCTCTTCAATTGTTGCACAACCCGTTAAGCCCATAGCGCTTCGTAGGCCGCCCACTTGCTGATGAATAATCGTTGCAATTGGACCTTTATAAGCTACGCGACCTTCAATACCTTCAGGTACTAACTTGTCTGCTTCGTTTGATTTTTGGAAGTAACGATCTGATGAACCTTCTTTTTGATCCATCGCGCCCAATGAGCCCATACCACGGTAAGATTTGTAATAACGGCCTTGGTATAATTCAACTTCACCTGGTGCTTCTTCAGTACCAGCAAGAAGTGAACCCACCATTACACACGATGCACCAGCAACAAGTGCTTTAACAATATCACCAGAAAAACGAATGCCACCATCAGCAATAACAGGAATGTCGCGACCTTTTAAGCCTTCAACAGCATCTGAAATAGCTGTAATTTGTGGAACGCCACAACCGGTAACAATACGTGTAGTACAAATAGAACCTGGGCCGATACCTACTTTAACTGCATCCGCTCCCGCATCAGCAAGTGCAATCGCACCTTCAGCTGTTGCTATGTTGCCTGCAATAATTTGTAAGTCTGGGTACTCTTTACGCGTTTTAGTAACACGGTCAATAACACCTTGAGAGTGACCATGAGATGTATCGATAAGTAAAACATCAATACCCGCTTCTACTAATGCAGCAATACGCTCATCAGTACCTGCACCAACACTTACAGCAGCACCTACACGTAAACGACCTTGGTCGTCTTTACATGCGTCAGGTTTGTCTTGGGCTTTTTGGTAATCTTTTACTGTGATCATGCCTTTAAGTTTAAATTCATCATCAACAACAAGGATTTTTTCAATGCGGTGTTCGTGCATTAAGCCTAAAATTTCTTCGCGTGCTGCGCCTTCTTTAACGGTAACAAGCTTTTCTTTTTTAGTCATAACGGTAGAAACAGGCTGTTCAAGCTTAGTTTCAAAACGCATATCACGACTAGTAACAATGCCTACAAGCACATTATTGCTATCGGTAACCGGAAAGCCTGAAAAACCTTTTTCGTGCGAAAGCTCAATTGCATCTGCAATTGTTAAATCGGCAGTAACCGTTACAGGGTATGAAACAATACCTGCTTCGTAGGTTTTAACTTTACGTACGTTTTTCGCTTGTTCTTCAATAGTCATGTTTTTATGAATAAAACCAAGACCACCTTCTTGCGCAAGGGCAATAGCTAAACGAGCTTCTGTAACAGTATCCATAGATGCTGAAATAAGCGGCAAGTTAAGTTTGATACCACGCGTTAAGCGAGTTGAAATATTTGCCGTGTGTGGCAAAACAGTAGAATGACCAGGTACTAAAAGTACGTCATCAAAGGTAAGAGCTTCTTTAGCGATTCTAAGCATTTTGGCAACTTCTCACATGTGGATCTAAGATAAGGAATTGCGGCCAAATTTTAACAGCGTTGTTGGCATGAGTAAATAATATTTCGCAAATATTTATGATAAAGTAGTGCAATAAATAGTTTTAGGTTGTTTTTTATGTTTTCGAAGCCTTCGCAAGCGGTTTACACCGTTTCACGCCTTAATAGAGAAATTCGCACAATCCTTGAGCAAGGTTTTGCATCTTTAGTGCTCACGGGCGAAATTTCTAACTTTATTACCCCTGCATCTGGACATTGGTACTTTTCGTTAAAAGACGATAAAGCACAAATTAAAGCCGCAATGTGGCGAGGCAATAATCGCAACCAAAGCTACCGCCCTGTAAATGGCGCACAAGTTACAGTAAAAGCGCGTGTATCGCTTTATGAACCTCGCGGTGACTACCAGCTTATTGTTGAGCATATGGAACCCGCAGGCGAAGGTCAGCTAAAACAAGAATTTGATGCGCTTAAAATGCGTTTAGCCGCCGAAGGATTATTTAGCTCTGCTCACAAACAGCCATTACCGCAAAATATTAATCGCATTGGTGTTATTACCTCAGCAACAGGCGCTGCTATAAAAGATATTTTAACGGCACTCAAACGCCGTGCACCGCAGCTAGAAGTCATTATTTACCCTGCTATGGTACAAGGCAAAGAAGCGCACGTGCATTTAATTAACCAAATTGAATTAGCCAACACACGTGACGAAGTAGACGTACTTATTTTAGGGCGAGGCGGCGGATCACTTGAAGATTTATGGTGTTTTAATCACGAACAGCTCGCCCGCGCTATTTTCAAAAGTGAATTACCGATAGTAAGTGCGGTAGGCCACGAAATAGATACCACTATTAGCGATTACGTTGCTGATGTTCGTGCAGCGACTCCATCAGCCGCAGCTGAGCTTGTAAGCCCAAATACGCAAGAGTTACACAACAAAGTAAAGCAATTAGTTAATCGTTTATCTAACGCGTTTAAGCACGGAATTGCCGACAAGCGCGCACTAGCAACGCAGTTACAACACCGCCTTAATTTATGTCATCCGCGTAATCAGCTTAATCAAAAATCACAACGTTTGGATGAGCTAAGCATTGCGCTGCAACAGGCGATGCGTAATCGTTTATACCAGCAAGAACGCACACTCAATAACTTAACGCCGCGTTTAATGCGCCAATCACCCGATAAAAAACTCGCTACAGCAAGCCATCAACTTTCGCAATTACAAGCTAGGCTAAACCAAGCTATACAACATCAGTTACAGCAAGCGAATAATAGCTTAGCACTGCAAGCAAGCAGGTTAGATTCAGTAAGTCCGCTTAATGTTTTAGCGCGCGGCTATAGCATCACTAAAACACAACAAGGCAAAGTGGTTAAATCTGTGGGGCAAATTAAAACAGGCGATGTTTTGATTACAGAGCTCGTTGATGGCTCTATAGAATCACAGGTTATACCTGTTACATAAAGTTGGTATTACTTAAAACTCTGTACTTAGCAACAATTTAAGCTCGCTATCGCTTGATGTGGAGGTAGTGCTTTTAAATTGTTGCCAAAACTCTTGCTTCATCAACTTGTCGTTTAGTTCTCGCCATTGAGAATTATCAAATGTGTCGTTATCAGCGGGTGCGGCAAGTTCAAATTCACATATCGTCGTTTTACATTTTGCGCTAACAACATCGGGTATAATCGCTAAATCAGCTGTTAATAAAAAATCTTGTAATGCCATTTCAGTACGATAAGCCCATTCTTCGTCACGCGTTTGCTTTTCAAATTTATCACGTAAGATCTTCTCAAAATCTGAAGGACCTCTCATTTGCTTTAAAATGCTTTTAACTGTCGCTTTCTGTTCGGCGAGTTGCTGCTTAAGCTGAGTTACTTGCTCTTCTAAAGGTAGTTCATCAAGCATTTGGGTTTCTGAATAGGTTGGAGGCGTATCTTCAGCGGGCTCTATACTAGCGACTTGCTCAGGTACTGCAGAGTCTGCATTACTTAATACCTCATTACTTTGTTGTTCAGTATGAAGCTTTTGCTGTTTTTCATAACTTGGCTGCGACTTAACAGATTCTGGATGACTTGAAGCTGCATTAAAGTAGCCCCAAGTTAAACCTACACCCGCAATAAACCCAATCCCTAGAGCCAATAAACTATTCTTGTTCATGTTAATTCCTTTTAAGTTTTATAATTTTTAATTACTTATAGCATTGCACTCGTGTGCGATTCGTTTTCAGGCTCAGGATTTGCTAAAAAGTTTTGGTTCATACTTTGCGCCGGACACTCACAATCCGGTCGACCAATAATTTTAGCGGGTACGCCAACAGCGGTTGTGTGTGGTGGAACATTGCTAAGTACAACTGAGCCCGCACCAATTCGTGCGCCCTCACCTACTTCAATATTACCAAGCACTTTAGCGCCAGCGCCAATTAATACACCCGCTCTAATTTTAGGATGACGATCGCCCTGCTCATTGCCTGTACCGCCAAGCGTTACAGATTGCAAAATTGATACGTTATCTTCAATTACTGCTGTTTCACCAATAACAATACCGGTTGCGTGGTCAAACATAATGCCTTTACCCACTTTACATGCTGGGTGAATATCGACCCCAAACACTTCAGAGTTACGGCTTTGAATAAAGCGCGCTAGCTCTTTGCGGTTTTGTTGCCACAAGCAATTAGCCAAACGGTGCGCCTGAATAGCATGAAAACCTTTTAGATTTAATATAACCGTAAGATAGGTTTCTGATGCAGGGTCGCGGTCTTTTACCGCTTTAATATCCTCAGCAACAAAAGATAGCATACGGTCACATTTTACAAATGCTTGGTCAAACAGCTCTCGGATAGTGAATGCCGATACCACCGCATCAGCCAACTTATTAGCAACAATAAAGCTCAATGCCGAACCTAAACAATCATGATTCAAAATGCATGAATAAACATGACTTGCTAATAATGGTTCACGTGTTACTACATCGTTAGCTTCGTCGCGAAGCTGTTGCCAAATTGCATGACGCATAATACTGCACTGCCTTAAGTTGATATAAAATAGCCTTTTCCCAAGTCTAACGGATTTAAAGCCTAAGGTGTTAATCCCTTAGTTATTTGTTCTGGTTATTAGGTATAACTGTTTATTAAGTTTCATTATTAAATAATAAAAATGCCCCAGAGCTTTAAAGCACTGGGGCATTTTTTATACGTTTCAAGATAGTTTAAAAACCACTTAAATTATTGAAATACTTTATCGACTTTCATCACTTCAATATTTTTAGCAGGAATTGCTAATTTGTAATCAGCAATCACTTTATCTTCAGCCACTAATTCGGCAGGTTTATTCGTGTTGTAAATCATTGGCGATGTTTGCTGCGATGCCAAACGTTTTTGCATATCAGCGCCGTCACCAGTAATAAATACATAGTGAACATTGTCTGTTTGTAAGTTTTCTTTAATAACGCGATTTACATCAGCAAGCGTTAGCGTTTTAAGTTTGTTAGTTACGTAACTTACAAAGCTATCTGTGTTGTAAAATTCGCTATCAAGCGCGTAACCTAATTGGCGATTTTGACTTGCGACCATTTGCGGCACAAAGTTAATTAAAAAGTTACGCGTTGCTTCAAAGTCATCTTCGCTCATACCATTTTTAATTAGCTTATCAAGCTCAAATAAGGCTGTACGAGTTGCAAAGTGCGCATCGTTATTAGAGCGAAGTGGGCGTAACCACACTTGAAATATTTGCTCTGAGCGCCCTAGGTTTGCATCAGGTTTGGTTTGAAACATACCACGTGGAAAGTATTCAATGTATGCGTAATCGCCATAGTTCATGCCGCGAGTTTCACGAATGCGCTCATATAAAAAGCTGTTAGAACTACGGTGCTCACCAAAGTACGAACGCACAAGCCAAAGGGCTGTCCAGTCTTCGCTACTTCTTATCGTATCAATAGGGAAACCAAACGATACCGCTGTCGATTGCGCCGATTTTTCTACAATCGTTGCATGATGACCTTTAAGCACTGGCGCATCAGGAATGCTTAAACGGCTTTGCTCACCTTTTGGTAGCGTTGCAAAATCGCTCATCATTTTAGCTTTAAGCTTTGCAGGTACAGCCCCAATTAAACCAACCGTGAGTTTAGATTGCGTAAGCTCGCTGTTATAAAACGCTTTAACATCATCTAGCGTCAACGCTTCTAAATCCGAAATATCACCATAGTTGTAGCTTTCGTAAGGGTGATTTTTGTAAAGTGCACTGTAGAGTACTTCTTTGCCTAGCTCTTCATCGTTAGATGCTTTTAAGCCTGATTTAATACCGTCGATCATTTCTTTTTTAAGGCGCTTAAAGTCATCGTCTCTAAAACCTGGGTTTAGTAATTGATCGCTCACAAGTGTATACCACTGCGCCGCATTATCTTTATGGATACGCCCTTGGAACGACAGCATTTCTTTATCTATTTGATAGCCAAAGCTACCCGCAAGCGGATAAAGTGCTTTTTGAATATCTTTATAGCTTGTCGCCTCTGAGCCACCTTGTGCAAGCATAGCCGCAGTTAACGCAGCAACACCTTTTTTGCCTTGTGGGTCGGCAGCCGCACCGGTATTGAATAAAAAGTTAACATCAATTAATGGCGAGCCATTCGTTTTATCAAGTACTTTAAATACAGGTGCCGCAGGTGCTTGTTTAAGCTTTGCAGTAAGCGCATTTAAATCAACTTCTTGCTCGAAACCTGGGGCTTTATCAAGTGCCGACATCGTTAATGTGGTACGTGCGTTATCGGTAAAGTATTTATTAGCAACGGCTTTAATATCTGCGCTGGTAATATTATCTGCCGATTTATATAGCTGGTTTATAACTTCAGGATCGCGCTCAAAATGCATGTAGCTGGCAAGAGTTGATGCAATCGCTTGCGATGAATCCAAGCCATTAATAAAGCTGTATTTAAGGTTCGATTTTAAATCACTCAACTTTTGCTCATCAACAAGCTCAGTGCGTGCTTTTGCATAAGTGCGGTTAATGGCATCGCGCGCAGTGGCTAAATCGTCTGCGTTTTCTACTTTAACAAATACGTGTAATAAACCCGGATCTTTAGTCTCAGGGTTATAAGTAAACATTTGGCTGGCAATTTGTTTGTCGACCACTAGCTCTTGATATAAATCTGAATTATTTGAAAAATAAAGCTGTGAGATTAAATCAAGCGCCGCTCTGTCTTTTTTAGCAGGCTCCCACGCAGCGCCTTTGTACGATACAAGTAACCAATGCCCTGGTAGCGCTTCATCTTGCTGGTGCAAATATTTTGGTGCTTGTTGAACAGGCTCTGCTTTAATGTCGGCAACATAGTTACCCTTTTTCCAGCTGCCCCAATGCTTTTTAACCATTGCCATTGTTGCTTGTGGATCTACATCGCCCACAATAACAAGTGACACATACTCAGGCTTATAAAACTTAGCAAAAAATTCTTTCCCGTACGCCATTTGATCAGGCATGGCTTCTATGTCTTTAAAAAAGCCCATAGTGGTGTGTTTATAAGTGTGCTTATCAAACGCTTCTTCGCGCACAGCGCTTAATAATTTACGAATTGGGCTCGCGTTGTTTTTTAAGTACTCACCTTTTACCGTTTGCGCTTCGGTTCTAAATTGCTCTTCGGTGTAGGTTAAATTTTGAAAAATATCAGCTTCAAGCTCAAGTACTTTATCAAGATGCTGTTTTGAAAAATTTAAATGGTAGTTTGTAAAATCGTTTGTTGTATAAGCGCGGTTATCAACACCTGAATTTTTTAATATGTCTGAATACACATCTTCAGGGTATTTTTGTGAGCCTTTAAACATCATGTGTTCAAAAAAGTGAGCAAAGCCTGTTTTGCCCTCTTCAACTTCGTTACGCGATCCAACCGATACCGGAATTTGCAGCGACACTACATCAGGGTAATCGGTTTTAACAACCATGACACGTAAGCCGTTTTCTAGCTCTTCAATTAAATAATCTTGCGAAAAAACACGATCATCAGCTTTATTTACTTGTTCTTGTTGTGCTGTTGTTTGCGTGCTTTGGTTTTGTTGCATGGCGCAACCTGTTAACGCCAGCGATACCGCTAAGCTGGTTGCTAATAATTTAAATTTCATTGTTGTCCCTTTTTAAATTGAGCAAATTTGTTGTCAGATTTAACTCTTTAATTATGCCCCAAAGCCAATAAATATAAGAGCCCCAAGGGAATTTATTATGTAAACAACTGTGTCAATTATAAATAATGGGAACAAGCACTATGAATAAACATCATGTTAGTTGAAAAACTTTCACTAAATAAATCTATCTAGACGTCTAAATGGCTGCTATATTAAATCCATCAAAACAAACTTAGCTGGAATGAGGATTATGGCTTTATCACTAAAAGAGAAGATAGTGGACACCAATCAAGGTGTTTATCTTATTGGTACTACCCCGCCTAAAATTGGCACCGATAAAGCGCAATTAAAAACCATTGCAGAAAAGCTATTAGGTCGCTTACACGAAATTGAATACGACGGCGTGATAATTTACGACATTCAAGACGAAAGCAGCCGAACCAATCAAGACCGCCCATTTGCGTTTAAACAAACCGTTGATCCGCGTGAATACAGCCATTTACTTCGTAATTTATCTGCACAAGATGTGATTACTTATAAAAGTGTGGCGCAGCGTGGCGTAGGCGAATTTAAAGATTGGCTAAGTGAAACTAAAAACGACTACGATTTACAAAATGTTGTTTTAGTAGGTAGCCCATCATCGATAGGCGATATAAAGCTAAGCCTGCCAGATGCTTATAAAGCGATGGCTGAGCAATCAGATGATTTCTTTTTAGGTGGCGTTACGATTGCCGAGCGCCATTCAAGTAAACGAAATGAGCACGAACGATTAATAGAAAAAACAGCACAAGGCTGTCAGTTTTTTATATCACAAGCTGTTTACGATGCACAAGCTACTATAGAGCTAATTACTAGCTACGCACGTACGTGTAAAGCGCAGGGTATTACACCACAACGTATTATATTAACGTTTACCCCGTGCGGCGGCGAAAAAACCTTAGAATTTATGCAATGGTTGGGTATCTCAGTGCCGGAGGCAACTAAATGGCGCATGCTTGATGCAGACAATACATTAAGCGAATCAGTCCGTATTTGCCGCGAAAACCTCGACTTAATACTTAAAAGCTGTGCGCACCTAGACGTGCCACTGGGCTTAAATATTGAAAGCTTAACAAACCGTAAAGAAGAAATTGATGCGTCAATTAACTTATACCGTTTATTAAAAGCCATTATGGAATTGAACCTTGCGGAAAAGCTAATAGCTTAAAAGCTAGGTTAGAGCTAATTAACACCTTCTTGGCAAGCCTCATGGCTTGCTTTTTTATGTCCGTTCTTTGAAAAATTAATTAATAAATACAAGTAAAGATTTGCAGCTTAAGCTATTTATTGAAGGTGTTTTTGGTTATTACTCTCAAGCCTTTTTAAGGCAAACCCCATCGATGAGCACATAACACCAAGAATTATTCCCTCATTAGATATAAATCTAATGCTAGGGAACGTTTAAAATAAGCTTATTATTGCTAAGGAAAAAATAAAACCTATCGCAGAAAAAACTAGCCAAGTTTGTGTGGCATGAGTCATAACGAACCTCCTTTTATTATTGTGCTTTTTTAGCGAGCTTGTACGCTTGTTTATTTTTATACATTGCGTGGTCTGCATCATTTAATAGCGCTTCAAAGGGCTGCTTTTGTTTATTAGTAAAACTATAACCAATACTAAGCGATAAATCGCAAACGTCTTCTTTGAGTAAGGCTTTTGAATACTCAGTCGAAATTTTATCCATGATGTAGTTAATCTTGCTTTTATCGCTTACTTGCATTACTGCAACAAACTCATCGCCACCTAAGCGCCCTACTATATCAGCATCTCTTAAATGCGTTTTTAGCGTATCTGCCAATATAATTAAGGCTTTGTCGCCCACTTCATGTCCGCAGGTGTCGTTTAATTTTTTAAAGTCGTTTATATCGATAAACAAACAACACACGTCAAAGCCTAAACGTAGCGCTAAGTTAAGTTTTTGCTGGGCTAATAAGCTAAGTGCTCGGCGGTTATAAATATTCGTTAGTGAGTCTAACATGGCTATTTCGCGCATTTGCTCATAGCTATACACAAGCGCTAGGTCGTCTTCAATTAAATCGCGTAGTTGCTCTATGAGTTCAAAGTATTCATCGGTATAGCTTGTTTTTTTAGTATCTTTTAAACATAACGTACCAAATACTTCGCCTTCAGGCCAATGAATAGGTAAACCTAGGTAGGATTCAACACCATCTTCAACTACTTCTGGTAGGGTGTTCCATGCATCGTTATTGCTTGCATCATTAACATATAAAATATTTTTAGTTTCAGCAACGTACCGACAAAACAGAGGTGTTTGAGGAGGGAGTATAGGGTTGGTCTCAAAGTTAGAGCCACCTTCGTTACTTCTAATAACAACGCGATAGCCTTTGCTTGTTGCCTGAACTATATAACCAGACGGGGCTGAAAAAAGCCCC
Organism: Pseudoalteromonas sp. NZS37; assembly: GCF_015864265.1. Taxonomy (NCBI): domain Bacteria; kingdom Pseudomonadati; phylum Pseudomonadota; class Gammaproteobacteria; order Alteromonadales; family Pseudoalteromonadaceae; genus Pseudoalteromonas; species Pseudoalteromonas sp. NZS37. The sequence continues at coordinate 304,537 of NZ_JADYXL010000001.1, forward strand.
GTTATAAGGTCGATTGTTTTTTGCCATTTATGCAAAGATATTTGGCCATCAATACCAGAAAATGCCCATTGATCAATTTCAAACATTGCTTTACCTCGGCTATTTAGTCGCTCCAGTATAGGCAAAAAAGTAAAGTAAAAGCTATTATTTACGACGTCTACTTGGCTCTCTTTTACCAGTGATACGTTTTTTATCGCGATCTTTTCGCGACTTGTTAGTATTTTTACGATTATCTTTTGGCTTTTTATTAGGATCTGGCTCGTAACCTTCTAACCACTGCGGCGTTAAACGCGTATCGAGTAGTACTTCAATTTCTTCTAGCAGCCATTGCTCATCAAGACTTACCAGCGACATAGCAAGTCCTTGTTCACCAGCACGACCTGTACGGCCAATACGGTGCACGTAATCCTCGGCAATGTACGGTAGTTCAAAGTTAATTACGTATCTAAGTGTAGAAATATCTAAACCACGCGCAGCTACATCGGTTGCAACAAGTACGCGTGTAATACCTTCTTTAAAGTTTTGCAATGCACGGTCGCGTGCGCCTTGCGATTTGTCGCCATGGATTGATTCGGTTTTTAAACCATCTTTACACATTTCTTTAGCAAGCTGATCAGCCATTTGTTTTGTGCGAGTAAAAATAAGCACTTGGCGCCAGTTTTTCATGCCAATCATGTGCGATACAAGTTCGCGCTTACGATCCTCATCTACAGCGTAAATAACTTGCTCTACTTCAACCGCGGCTGAGTTGCGTTTATCAACTTCAATTAGTTCTGGGTTTTTAAGTAACTTTTTACTGAGTTCAAACACGCTGTCATCAAACGTAGCTGAAAATAGTAAAGTTTGGCGATCGCCCGGGATATGTCGCAATATACGTCTAATTTCATCAATAAAGCCCATATCAAGCATGCGGTCAGCTTCGTCAAACACTAAGGAGTCTACGCTTGAAAGTACCACACTGCCTTTAACTATATGATCAAGTAAACGCCCAGGTGTTGCCACTATAACTTGGGCTGTTTTAAGTGCTTTTATTTGTGGACCAATACTTACGCCGCCATACGCTAAAGCACCATTAATGTTAGTGCCTTGTGCGTACTTTTCAAAGCTTGCAAATACTTGCTGAGCAAGCTCACGGGTTGGCGTTAAAATTACAACACGAGCAACGCCTGGTTCATCTTTTTTAGGTGTATTTAAAAGCTTATGTAACAGCGGTAAAACAAAAGCAGCTGTTTTACCTGTACCTGTTTGTGCACTGCCCATTACATCACTTCCGGCTAAAATAGGCGGAATGGTTTTAATCTGAATTGCGGTAGGTTGAGTGTAATTATTTTGCTCAATCGCAGTTAATAATAACGGGTCGAGATTAAGTGATGAGAACGTAGTGGCAGACATAGGCTTAGCTTTAAAATAACAAAGAGCGCTATTGTACGCATATTACTGTACTGCGTAAATTAACCAGTTCAGAAAAGTATTTAATCGTAGTTACTCACTTTCGCTTTAGCGCTAAAACAATAAAAAACCAATAAAAAAGGCGCTAAATAACAGTTGTATTTAGCGCCTTTTATAATTTTCTGTAGCTTTAAGCTGGCTTTAGTGTCGCTTTACGTTCGTTGTAAAACGCGATTAAATCATCAACTGTTGCTTGGCAGTATTCGCGAATACCCGAAACCACCATGTGCTTTTCACCACTACCCACTTTAACGCCGTTTTCTAACAGGTTAAAACGTAGTGTGATTTTTCCGCGCTTACCGGCATACTCAAAACTAGGCTCTGCAAACTCAAGTTCTGGTTCTGTAATATCAAGATTATCAAGATTGATAAGCATTGATTCGTAAATCACCATCGGACGAGCAGGGTTTATCATTACCTCTTGCTTGCCCATTAATGGAATAATTACATGCGGAAAAGTAGTACCAGAAAACTCAACATAATTTTTTATAAGACTATTAGTTAATGCTGGGCATTGGCTGGTTTTACCGCTGCGCTTTACCTTTAAAATTACTTTTTCGCCATTGGTAACATCAAACTCATCAGCTCCCTCAGGAAAATTAAGTTTGGTGTTTTCATCAACCATACCAGCAAAAGTAAATTCCATTTGTTCACTAATACCGTAGCGGTCTAGTACCAATGAAAAAAGTAAGTCTCCTGGCGCGCAAAACTTTTTGGCATCTTTGTCGTGAAGTGGATTGTAATCGTCAGCAACGCATTTAGCGAATCGACAACCCTGCTCACGAGAGATAGAAACATAATCAGCATGCTGCTGAAAAAAAGGACTTAACATAGTTTGTTCACTGCTTAAACTGCTTATAACCTATCTATATTACCAGAAAAAAAATATTGAGAGGTCGAATCTGTTAGATTAATGGCTAAATAAAACAGAGCAATAAAAAACAATGACTTTTTATTTATTAGCGCTATCAATTATATGTGTTTTTCCGTACTGCAAAATATCAATAATGCGGCAACCCCTTTGGCACTACTTACTAGCTTTAAGTGTTGTAAGTGCGTATTTTCAAGGTTACATAAATTTATATGCACTGCTCAGTACTGGGCTTTACGTTGTTTTATACTACAGCGTGCTAAATACAAAGCGGGCAATAATACGCGCTATATTAAGTACTGTTTTTATAGTTTCCTCATTGGCATTAGCACTTCATTGGGTGCCTGGTTTTAATAACCTCCCTATTGTTATAGACGAGCGTATTACAAGCGATGCGATTACTTTTACCCTTTATGCTAACTTTGATAAAGCTATGGCTGGGTTATTTCTTTGTGCTTACTTTTTTTCAAACTTAGATTCAAATAAAAAGCCTTTACAAACAGACTCTAATAAAGCGGGCCCATTAAACGTTAAACAACCCATTTTAATAATTACTGCTGCTGTTTTAGCTACGCTCACTGCGGCTTTAACACTTGAACTTGTAAGCTTTAACCCAAAAGTGCCGGACTTTTGGTTGGCCTTTATTGTTATTAATCTTTTATTTACCTGTGTTGCCGAGGAAGCTTTATTTCGAGGTTTACTTCAAACTAAGCTTAGCAAAATAATTACACCGACCCGTTTAGCAATACTTGCCCCTGTAATTACTGCAGGTATTTTTGCTTTGGCACATTTTGCTGGAGGAATTAACTATGTATTGGTTTCGTTTATTGCAGGCTTAGGATACGGCTATGTTTTTTATAAAACGCAGCGCTTAGAGTGGGCTATTTTATGCCATTGGTTGGTTAATGTTTGTCACTTCTTTTTGTTTACTTACCCTATGCTCAGTAAAATCTAAATACATTTACAAATGCTAACAATTTACTCAGCAGTAAACATTGCCAGCATTTGATTTTGTTAGTAATTTACTACTTTAAATAAATTAAAGGATTAATGAATATGCTACGTTTTATAGCAACAATAACTGTGCTCGCCACAATAACTGGTTGTTCAAGCATGACTTATCATACAGATATAGACAACGGCGTTTTATCTCAAGAAATTGGCACCTACGTTAATAAAAGAGATTTACAGCAATTTTATAGCGACCAAGAAGCACACGAAAGTGGCGCAACACTTTTAGGCCGAATAGAAGGTGAAAGCTGTGATGACGACGGTATGGGCAGCAATAATGCAAGTTACAATCGCTCTAAATCAAACGCGATTGATTTACTTAAAGCTGATGCCATGCGCAGAGGCGGAAATGCTTTTACTATTAATTCTTGTAGTGAAACGTCTGTATCGTATTGCGACCTATCTGTTTTATGCACCGGACAGGCCTACGACTATTAATAAGTAAAAGTGCAAATTATATATTAAGCGCAAAGCTCAGTAGTACGCGCTTTCCAGACTCGATTTTAGATACGCTGTGTTCGTACTTATCGGGTCTGAACAAATACACGCGATTAAATAAATTTATAATGCATTTTGAACATTTAAATACCCCACCCGCTTTAGGTTTTTCTAATACAAAGTTGAGCTTGTAATAGCGCCCTTGCTGCACAGGGTCAATATGGTTCATTACGCTGTGATTAGTTGGGTAGGTAACAAGGTTTATCGAAAATGTATTACTGCTAAAAATAGCTTTGTTTTTAACGGTTGCAATCATACTGCCTCCCATGAGTTTATATGCCGCATTGTAGCATTTAGTAAATTATGAATGCTTAGGCTAAACAATATCAAAATACGATGTCATATAGCTAAACAGCCTGAAACAAAAAAGCCGAGCTTAATAAAGCTCGGCTTTTAATACTTTTAACAACTAACTATTGAGCCGTTATTATTAAATACTATGCGCTTGGGTATTCGCGGTACGCACGTTCTATATTTTTAGCCTGCTTTTTAGAAATACCTAAATGAGCAAGCGCTACACGTAAACGAGCACGTGATAAGTCAGAGCCTAAAATTTCCATTGCATCAAGCACTGACGTACTTGATGTTTTGCCAGTAATTGCGACAAATATTGGCTCTAAAAAGTCTTTAATTTTTAGCTCATGGAATGTTGCAACTTCTTTTGCGATTGCAAAAATAGCGGGCTTTTCAAAGCTACGCAAGCCTTCAAGCTGCCATACAAAAAATTGTAGCGCTTGGCGAATTACGTTTTCGTCTGCTTTGCCGGCTGTTAATAACGCAGGATCGTAAGTTGGAATTCCGCCTACAAAGTGCCCTGCTAGCTCAACCATATCCGACAGCGTATTAATACGTGTTTTAACTTCTGGTAATATTTTAGCGAGCATTTCGCCGTTAAACTTCCAATCAACAAAGCGCTGAATTAACTGCTCGTCGGTTAGGTTTTCGCGGATCCACATGCCGTTTAACCAGCTTAATTTATCTACGTCGAATACTGGACCACCAAGCGATACGCGCTTCATGTCGAAGTTTTCAATCATCTCGTTTAACGTGAACTTTTCACGCTCATCTGGCATTGACCAACCCATACGGCCTAAGTAGTTAAGCACGGCTTCTGGCAGGTAACCCATTTCTTTATAGTAGTTAATAGACGTTGGGTTTTTACGCTTAGACAGCTTTGATTTATCTGGGTTACGTAGTAATGGTAAGTGACCAAGTACTGGTGCTTCCCAGCCAAAATCTTCATACAGTTTTAATAACTTAGGTGCTGAGTTAATCCACTCTTCACCACGGAAAATATGACTAATTTCCATATGGTGGTCGTCAACTACGTTCGCTAAAAAGTACGTTGGAAAGCCATCCGCTTTTAAAAGCACTTGCATGTCTACGTTTTCCCACGGGATCTCAATTTCATCACGTAAGTAGTCGTTAAACTTAAATGTGCCTTCGCTTGGGATTTTCATACGTATAACGTAAGGTTTGCCTTCAGCTAAGTTTGCTTTAATTTCTTCATCTGTATGGTTTAAACCACGACCGTCATATTTAGGGCGTAGGCCTTCTGCCATTTGCTCTTCACGCATTTGATCAAGCTCTTCGCTTGTTGCAAAGCAGTAAAACGCTTTACCATCATCAACTAACTGATGCGCGTATTTTTTATATAAATCGCTACGCTCAGATTGACGGTAAGGACCAAATTCGCCACCCACATCAGGACCATGATCCCACTCAAGCCCTAACCAACGTAGGCTATCCATAATCGCAAGTTCAGACTCTGGCGTGCTACGTACTTGGTCTGTATCTTCTATACGAAGTACAAATTCACCGCCTTGTTGTTTAGCAAAACAGTAGTTAAATAAGGCGATATAAGCGGTGCCAAGATGCGGGTCACCAGTTGGCGACGGGGCAACACGGGTGCGAATTGTCATGGTATATTCTCTTTAAATAAGTGAGATAATAAAAGTGGTTTATGCAGCTACTTTGTTTAAGTAAGCAATAATATCGTTTGATTCGTACAGCCATTGTACTTGGCCGTTTTGCTCTATACGCAGGCAAGGCACTTTAACTTTGCCGCCTTGTTCTAGTAGCTCTTGACGATATTGCTCATTGTCTTTTGCATCACGCGTTTCTATGTTTAAGCCTTCGCGTTTAATGGCGCGACGTACTTTTACACAAAACGGGCATGCTTTAAATTGATACAGTTTAAATTGTGAGGTTTGCTGATCAAGCTGTGCTTGCTCGTCGCTTGCACGCTTTTTACTGCGAGGAGTAAATACAAAATTAAAGAATAAGATTATACAACCTAAAAACCAACGAACTAATTTCATGTTCTGTGCTCTGCTTACAACAATTTAAGGAGCCAGATTTTAGCACAAATTTACAATCAAAAAAGTGTAATACTGCGAGAATTACACTCAAGTAATTTAATTTACTAAAAGTGCTTCTATAGCAAGACCATATCATCCCTATGAAGTACTTCTGCGCCACTATCGTAATCGAGTAATTGGCCTATTTGACTAGAATGCGCACCCTTTATTTTATTTACCTCGGTGCTACTAAAGCGCGTTAAGCCCCGTGCAATTACTTGATTTTTATTATCTATTAAATCAATTAAATCACCGCGTTCAAAACGTCCAAATGCATTAGTAACGCCTTTAGCAAGTAAGCTTGCGCCTTTATTTTGCAGCGCTGTAATAGCACCTGCATCTATAACAATTTGGCCGGTACTTTTAGGCCCGGCTAGTAACCATTTTTTACGGCCATCTTTTGGAGCGGTGAGTTTTAAAAAACGCGTGCCTGGTAACTCGTCACTCATGCATTTTAAAATAACGTTTTTACCTGCGCCTTTAGCAATAATAACTTCAACACCTGCGCGCCTTGCAATGTCGGCGGCCTGCAGTTTAGTTGCCATACCGCCGGTGCCTAAATTTGTACCACTGCCACCAGCAAGTTGTCGCAGCTCATCATTTATATGTGTTACTTCACCAATGAGGGTGGCATCGGCGTTTGTGCGCGGATCGCTGGTAAATAACCCTTCTTGATCGGTAAGTAGCAGTAACTTATTAGCATTAGCCAAAATAGCGACAAGTGCCGATAAATTATCGTTGTCGCCTACTTTTATTTCGCTGGTAGCGACTGCGTCATTTTCGTTAATGATGGGTACAACGTCGTAATTTAATAATGCATTGAGTGTATCGCGGGCATTAAGGTAGCGCTCTCTGTCGTCTACATCAGCGCGAGTAAGCAGCATTTGCCCCACATTTACCCCATATAAACCAAACAAGCTCTGCCAAATATGAATAAGTTGACCTTGTCCAATTGCAGCAAGCATTTGTTTATCAATTAAGCTTCTGCCACAGGGTTTTAATAGTTGTTCGCGCCCAGCAGCAACCGCGCCGCTCGATACTAAAATAACCTGGTGGCCTTGTTTTTTAAGCTCGCAGCATTGGCGTACTAATTCAACCATGTGCGCTTTATCTAGTTTATCGGTGCCGCCAGTAAGTACGCTTGTACCAAGCTTTACAACTATTACCTGTTCCCTTTGCATGTGCTTTTTACTACTGATTAATTAAAGATGAATTAATTTATACCAGCTCGGTATTTTTGAACAAGTTAAAAATATTCATGCTAGGATCTGATTTTATTAAATTATGTAAATTACTCTTTATGCCTGCCAGTTTATGTTTAATTATTGCCACCTTTTTATGGGGCAGCTCTTTTATAGCGCTTAAATACGCCATTGCTATTTACGACCCTGCATTGGTGATATTTTTACGCATGCTCACCACGTTAGTTTTGTCGCTTTGTTTGTGGCGCTACGTTATTCGGTTTGAGTATTTAAAAGGTGATTGGAAGTATTTAGTGGGTATGTCGCTTGCTGAGCCTTGCTTGTACTTTTTATTTGAAGGTCATGCAATGGAATATACATCAGCCTCGCAGGCGGGTGTTATTGTGTCGTGCTTGCCTATAATTATTGCGCTGCTTGCCTTTTTATTACTTAAAGAATACATAAGCAAAGCCATTGTTGTTGGCTTTACGCTATGTATTGGCGGCAGTATTTTACTTACGCTTCTTTCACCCAATTCTGAGCAAGCACCTAATCCGTTACTAGGTAACTTTTTAGAGCTGATGGCTATGGTGTGCGCTGCATTTTATACCGTAAGTATTAAACATTTAGCTAATCGCTACTCGCCTCTTACTTTAATTGCGTTGCAAGGTATTAGCGGCAGCTTGTTTTTTGCGCCATTTTTGTTTTTTATCGACCTGCCAAGCGAAAACCAACACGACTTAACCGCGCTTATGAGCATTTTATATTTAGGTTCGTGTGTAACCCTTGGCGGCTACGGCATGTACAACTATGCAATTAGCAAAGTATCGGTATTAACCGCTGCTGCGTACTCTAATTTAATTCCTATTTTTACACTTATTTTGTCAGCTATTATTTTGGGCGAAGTGCTCAACGTTTGGCAATGGCTGAGCATATTTGTGGTGTTTATTGGTGTAATGGTAAGTCAGCGCCATCAAGAACTTGTGGTTGATATACCGCTTAATGAATCGGGCGAAGACATTTGCGCAGATACAAGCAATCTTAAATCAGTACCCAAGGCAAGCGAATCAAAAGGGTAACAGGTAAGCAAATACAGCCCGGGTGTTTGTAAAAATGTGTTTTGGGATTGATGAATAACCTCAATCCCCGTTACTTTATAATTTTGTATCACCCCACTTTGCAGCTGCAAAGTAAACGCTTCCCCCACTTTTGCGTTTTGTAAAAATGCAAAGTGGGTGTCGTTATGCCCTGCTATTAGCGCGCCTTTTTCGTTTCCAAATTCTTTTCCGCCAAGCTCCCCTGCGGGTAAAAATTGGCTAGGCGCAAACGCTAAATTACGACCACTCGCTCCAGCCAATACACTTAATGTTTTATTATGACTTGGCCAATCAAGCTTTGCAGTAACGTAGCTGTCGGCGTAATACCACGGCTTTACTTTAGTGCCGGGTGATTTAAGCGCCTCTTGCCATGCTTGTTCAATTAATACTTGAGCAAACCACGCTTTTGCCTGCATATAAGCACCGTGGCCAAATAATCCAAGCCCAGCTATTAGTAAGCCCGCGCTTAGCCACTTTTTCATTTACGCGCCCTGCTTAATTTAAATGATCGGTTTATTTTAAGAGCGCCATAGCCGAGTAATAAAATACATCCTAGCAATATATGTAATCTGCTTTGCCCATCGGTTTGCGGTAAACGCATTGCCATACCTTGTGGTACTGCATTAGTAGCTTGCGCCGTTTGCTTTGCCACTTCTTTTATGTGAGTTTGTTCAATCGCTATAAAAGCAGTAAACGGGCTAAGTAATTGATGAGTAAGCGCAAGCCCCTGTACTTCATCTTTAACGGTACTTTGCTCGTTGTATAAAAGTAATGACTTAATTTTTTGGCGCGCCCACAGTTTTGCTATACCTTTAGCGCTTGAACTATTTTGTGTACTTAATCTAATACTTAAAGGCCCTTGTGCTGTTTGCCCAGCAAGTACCACACTTTTAGCATTATTAAGTTTTATAGCGACCATAATAGGCTCGCCAAAATATAAATCAGGTAGTGGTGATGGCCAAAAATCTAAGCTGTTACCGCTTTCATCGCTTAGCGCCAAATTAGTAATCGCAGGATGTGCAAGCTTATCAAACAACTGCTGCATTTTAGGTTGCACCTCGCTTGTGCTGCCTATAAACGTAAACGAGCCCTTACCGACATCTGCCGCTCGGCGCATAAAAAAGCTGTTAGGTGCGCTGCCAATACCCACTGTAAATAAGCGGCTATCACCTAACTTACTTTGAATATTTTTAAATAATGCATCTTCATTACTTACGCTGCCATCAGTTAAAAATACAACTTGGCGTACAAAACCATCAAACTCGCTGCCATCAAGTACGGCATTAAGCGCACCTTGTATTTCTGTGCCGCCGTCGGCTTCTAGGCTATAAATAAATCGTTCTGCACGGCGTAAATTAAAGTCGCTGGCTATAAGTGGTTTATCGCTCATTGGAGTCACTATGTTATCAAAACCAATAATGTTAAAACTGTCGTCGCTATCAAGTAATGACAGCGCATAAAACAACGCTTTTTTAGCTTGCTCCATAGATTGCCCGTGCATAGAGCCAGACGTATCAACTACAAATACCATTTCGCGAGGTAATCGCTGTGTTTGTGTAAAGTGATCCCCCGGTGGCATTAGCATAGCAAGGCCGTATCGGGCACCATTTTCAAACTGCTGAGTAAAAAATGCGGCTTGAGCTTGCTCTTTTTGCAGCGGTTTAAACTCAAGTACAAAGTCGCGATTAACTGCATTTGTCTCATTTAACGCTATTTTATATTGCCCAAATGCTGTGTTTTGTACATCAACATTATGAAATTTAGAATTGATATCCACCAGCTCTAAGCCTACATCTATATCAATGTTTAAGCTAAATTGGCTGCTTGGTACGTTATCATTTTGAGTACTATTTTGAGTGATGTTTTGAATGCTGTAAACAGGACTTAACCACCCAGTTGGGAGTGGGTTAGTATGCGTTTGGTTTTGAGTATTAACCTCAACCTCACCACTAATCGCATGATAACGCGGTGTAATGGTAGTAGGAAACCTAATAGCGAATGTGCCGCTGCTATAGTCAATTATTTCTTGATACTCAAGCTCAATAATTACTTGCTCACCAGGACCAATATTTGCCACATTCGTAATAAACATATTGGCGCGTTGCTGGCGTACTAGGGCAGCTTGCTTACCTGCTTTTTTAGCCTCCTCGTATTTTTTTTCGGCCTCTACCTTTTTATCAATTTGGCCTTTAATGACTCGCTCACCAATGTGCATGGTCATAGCATGCACGGCGCTTTCATCTGGCAATGGAAAAATGTAGCGCGCATTAACTGCAAATGGGTTTTCGTTTTGATAGGTCTGCGTTACTACAACGTGATTAATTAGGCCAGTTAAGGTCATATTGGCATCGCTTTTTAATATTATTGCTGGGCCTGCTGGCGCACCATTGCTATCAAAAAGCTCTAACTTGGGTGATTGCGCATGGCTTTTAAAGCTAGCTAACAGCACAATCGCTATGAATATAAAAATGCTTACTTTAGTAAGCATTTTGGTTGGTTTACTCAATTTAAACATAAATCACTCCATCGAACGCTTAGCTTTACTTAGATTCAGTTAGTTTTAGTTACTCGCCGTTTGGCCATTTACACTATTCATTGAGCGAGTGGTAAGCGTTACGCGTCTATCAAAAAAGTTATCTTCCACCGTGTTGCTATTAGCCAATGTTTGCTGCTCGCCAAATGCCTGCGTGCTTAAGCGTTTATGGCTCACGCCGTGTTTTATTAAGTAGCTTTGCACGGCATTTACACGCGCTTTAGAAAGTAAAAGATTAGTTTGCTCATCGCCGCGCTGATCGGCAAAGCCACTTAAATCAAGCGCGAGTTGTGGTTGGTTGTTTAACAAGGTAACTAGTTGGTCTAACTGCAGTGCAAAATGCGGGGCAATAACACTTGAACCCGTTTTAAATTGCACCGTCATCGCCAATAAGTTATTAATTTGAACTTGAGTTAACTGCTCATTTTGATTGGCAAGCACTTCTAGCTGCTGCTCTAACATATTGTTGTGGTTAAGCACGTGTTGGTAATCGCTGGTTTTTTCTTTCATGACCGTAATTGCACGCTCTTGCTCTGCAATTTTGTTATCAGCTACTTTTGAATCACCTATTAAACCACCGGTAAATGCCCCAATAAATGCACCAATTGGCCCGCCCACTACGCCGCCAATAATAGCGCCTGCACCTAGCCCAATAGCCGTTTCTTTATGGGCTTCTTTTGATGGCGTGTTGGATGTTGAGGCAATTGCTGGTGTACAAAAACTAGCAACCAGTGTTAACGCAATTAATGTCTTCTTCATGATTTGATCCTTAAACTTACTTTTTAATTTGTGATGTTTTGTATTGATGGGTGTATTAAAACAAGCTCAAGTGGCAACAAAGGGGAGCAAAAATGGCAAACTGCTGAGCAATTGTGGCAAAAAAATGGCAATTGCCTTTTTAAGCGTACTTAGCTTAAAAACTTCGATATAGTGCACAACAGAGGCAATAGGATAATGATTAGAATGAAAAAAATAGCCATCATTGAAGATGAACCCGCAATCCGCGAAAACTACATAGAAATGCTGAGCTTACAGGGCTACCAAGTGAGTGGCTTTGCAGATCGCGCTAGCGCAGAAGCTGCATTTAAAAATGCCCTGCCCGATTTAGCTATTGTTGATATTGGCCTAGGCCATGAAATAGATGGTGGTTTTTTACTGTGCCAAACATTGCGTTCGCTTTCTAAAACACTGCCTATTATTTTTTTAACCGCCCGCGATAGCGAAATAGATACTGTATGCGGCCTGCGCATGGGCGCCGACGACTACCTAACAAAAGACATAAGCTTGGCTCACTTGGCTGCACGTATTGGTGCGCTGTTTCGCCGAATGGAAGCACTTGAACAACCCGCTGATGCAAACGCCCTCATAACACGCGGGCAGTTAACGCTCGACACGCAACGTATGCAGGTATTTTGGCAGCAACAATTAGTTGATTTAACCGTAACCGAATTTTGGATGCTGCATTCACTCGCCCAGCGACCAGGCCATGTTAAAAGCCGTAACGATTTAATGAGCGATGCAAAAATTTATGTAGACGACAGCACTATTACTTCACACGTAAAACGTATTCGTAAAAAGTTTATAGCACTCGATAGCACCTTTGATTGTATAGATACCGTGTACGGTATGGGCTATCGGTGGGAACAACACTAATGCTACGATTTGGTCTGCGCAGTAAATTTATATTACTTTCATGTTTTTTGTTTTTGCTGCCGTGGCTTGGCTACGAGTACGTATGGGAAATGGAAAAGTTTTTACGCCAAGGCCAAGAAAAAACCCTAGTAGGCACCACTCGTGCTCTTGCTACTGCATTACATGAGCGCCCCGCATTATTTGACGAGCAAACCAACTTTTTAGACCAAGTAGTAAAAGGCCGCGATTTATACGCTTATAATCTTAAAAACCCTATTCAGCTCGACGGTAAACTTAACGATTGGGACAGCTACCAGCCGTTATTTTGGCATTACGACAAACGCTACTTACAAAAAACAGATAACAAACATCAAGCCAGTGACTTATCGTTTGATCATATGGTGGGAAAATTTGATAACTACTTATACGCCGCATTTAAAGTCACCGACAATACCCTTATTTATCGCGCTAAAAATAGCTTAAGCATTACCAATAACGATTATTTACAAATTGGCCTAAAAACGCCAGACGGTCAGTTTAATACTTACATTATTGCGCCGCGCCAAGATGGTTGGGTTAATGCGTTTGATGCAAATACCAAAGCCCCTTTTACAAAAATTCAGGGCTATTTTGAAAGTACCAAATCAGGATATAACGTAGAGCTGCGCTTTCCTATTAACATGCTGGGCAACAAACTTGGCTTTGCCATTGTAGACATTGATAGTAAAGAGGCATTGTTAGAGCCTAAAATAATGTCGACTTCAAACTTAAATAACCCAAACGATTTAGGCTCGGTATTAGTCCCTTCTCCAGAAATTAGCCGTATTTTAAAAGGCATGGGCCACAGTGGTAGCCGCATTTGGGTGGTCGATAACCATCATCGCGTACTTGCACAATCGGGTACTATTCAAAATGCAGATGGCGTTTGGGCTGATGGGCTTGCTAACCAAGCACCTAAAACTTGGTGGCAGCGCTTTGAGCAAAATTACTTGCACCCAATTTACTATAAGATATTAACGCGCCCCGAAAATGAGTTTTTAGATACCCTGCACGATGTAGCTTCTATGCAGGGAACACATTTAGCGAAAGCATTAAAAGGACAACCAGCATCGTCTTGGCGATTAACACCCGACAGTAAAGCCGTTATTTTATCGGCCGCTTACCCTATTTGGATTCAAGACCAAGTAATTGGCGCGGTAATAGCAGAGGAAACCACAAACGGCGTACGTACGCTGCGTAATAAGTCACTCGAAAAACTCTTTAACGTTATTTTAGCTGTGATGCTAATTGGTACTGTCACACTGTTCTTTTTTGCCTCACGTATATCGAACCGAATTAGGCGGCTACGCGATACAGCTGAACAAGCAATTGATGCACAAGGACGTGTTACCGGCAGTATTAATTACAGCGATGCTAACGATGAAATTGGCGATCTGTCTCGTAGTTTTTCAAACATTGTTAGTAGACTTGGTGGCTATACCGATTACTTAGAAAATATGTCGTCACGATTGTCACATGAGCTGCGCACGCCGGTTGCTGTAGTGCGCTCGTCACTTGAAAACTTACAAAGCTTGCCACAGAACGAGCTGAGTCAGAAATACCTCGATCGCGCCAGCGAAGGCGTTGAACGCTTAGGTAAAATAATAACTACCATGAGCGAAGCCACTCGCCTTGAACAAAGTCTTCAAAGCAACGAGCCTGAGCCTTTTGATTTACAAAAAGTAATAAATGGTTGCATGCAAGGCTATCAGCTTACTTACCCAAACCAGTTATTTACGCTTGATGTATGCCAAAACAAATTACCTATGCAAGGTGCACCGGAGTTTATAGCTCAGCTGCTTGATAAACTTATTAATAACGCGCTGGAGTTTAGTGAAGCCAATACGGCTATTAATGTAGGCCTTAAGCAGAGCGAAAATAAAGCAATATTAACAGTGAGTAATACAGGCCCCGCGTTACCCGAAGGATTAACTGAGCATATTTTTGACTCTATGGTGTCGGTACGTAGCCAGCAAATGCAGCAACAGCCACATTTGGGGTTAGGTCTTTATATTGTAAGGCTGGTGTGCGACTACCATAAAGGCAGTGTAACAGCGCAAAACAACGAACAAGGTGATGGTGTAGTATTTACCGTAACACTGCCGTTAGTAAATGGTTAAGGCTGTATTTATACCGTTATATTTGTACCGTTATATTTATAACCACAGCATTATATGCAAATAGTAAGTACGTAATAAATTAAATTCAGCTGTATATTTTTAGTTAAAAAAAGTTACTTTAATTTACCTTAACTCCATATAAATTAACAAATAAACCCCTTTCATCCCTCAAAACCTGCCGGTTACAATTTAGTACAACTTCAAATGTAACTATTCACTTTTAATTCAGTCGAATGACCATACCCTACATCATATTAAAGTATTAAATTGAAGGAATACTCATGAAACCATCACTAGAGCGTGAAGAACTAGACTTTATTTTTGATTTATACAGACCCTCTAAAAAACCTGAGTCTGAAAATGTAAAACCAAAAAGTACAAACTACAAAGAGCTAAGAAAGCACGACGCGAGCAAAAACCAAGGCGTATCGCACTACTTAGTCTAATTTTATTACGCTTGGGACTTCTCATGTTCTAAAAATGCTTTAATGCAGTTTATTTCTGCAAGTTTTACTTCTTCGCCAATTTCAGGGCCTTTTTTGCCATTTTTAAGTGCATTTTGCACTACCAGTTTCTTATCCATTTTTTGCAGTTCAGTATGAATTGCTCGCAGCTTAGCTGCTTGCGGGTATGGCTTATCAACAAGTGTTTCACCACGCCCTTGTGCATCGCATTGGCATGCTTGGGTAAACGCCATAAAACGTTCTGGGTGTACCAACGCATTTAAGTTAGTCACTATTAGCTTGTGAATGGTTTGCGGCCTTAACTGGTCAATCGTGTGGCAAAGGGTATGATTATCACTGGTGAGTACGCCAACATCGCGAAAACGGTTAGGCACTTTTAAGCGCTCACAAAACGCCTCAATAACTGCAACACCTTCGCGTTCGTGCCCACGTAGGTTTCCATATTTTTTAAAACTAAGCGCTTTTCCAAAATCATGGGTTAGTGCAGCAAAACGTGTTTCTAAATTAAAATTTAAATCGGCTGCACGCCTAAGTACCAGCATAGTATGTACAAATACATCACCTTCAGGATGATGGTTTGCCGGTTGCGGTACATTAACCATGCGCTCAAGTTCTGGAAAGATACCTAAGCCTTGCAGTGCTTCAAAATAAAGCTCAGGGTACTTTTCACCCAGTGCTTTTTCAGTTTCAAGCCACACGCGCTCAGGTACTAAATGATTTAGCTCACCTTTATTTTTAAGCTCGCGCATTAATGCATACGTACTTGGGTGAATACGCCAATCACTGCCATAGCGCGCTAAAAAACGGGCAATACGCAGTACTCGAACAGGGTCTTCTACAAATGCCTCAGTGGTGTGGCGCAGTGTTTTATTTTGTAAGTCAGCTTGGCCATTAAACGGGTCAATAATATTACCGTGTTCATCAAGCGCCATTGAATTTATGGTTAAATCGCGTCTTGCTAAATCTTCTTCGAGCGTCACTGTTGGGCTGGCATCAACCACAAAGCCAGTATAGCCTTTGCCGCTTTTACGCTCTGTGCGCCCTAGCGCATATTCTTCTTTTGTTTTTGGGTGCAAGTAAACCGGAAAGTCGCTACCTATTGGCACAAAACCAAGCGATTCCATCGTTTTTGGTGTTTCACCAATCACTACATAATCGTTATCTTTTGATTTTATATTTAGCAGTTTGTCGCGCACTGCACCACCAACGAGGTAAACTTTTTTTAAGTTACTTTTCACTTTATTCCCATAAACATTAATAAAATTGTTTGATACTAATCATAACATTAATTAAAAAATTCTGCGGTGTTTGCCAAGCTTAAGTAAGCTCATTACAATGGCGCATTATTTTCAGCTATAGCCTCACAATTAATGAAAAACCATTCATCAAAAAAAGAACTTATGTTACTACCCATTTTATTAGTGGTTATTTTAATGTGTGTGGCGGGTCACTTTTTACTGCAAGCAAATTTTCAAGACAGTAATGTGGTTGAATACATGTTAGCAGCACTGCCGTTTGCTATGTTTGGATTGGTTATTGTGGCGTTTAAAATGGCGGCTAAAAGCGAAAAGGATGAACAAAACGAGCAGGACTCTTAACCCTGCTTAGTTTTAGCTACTTATTATAATTTAAAGTATGTGATAGCCAAACCAGTCTGGCTTTATCGGCTGCGATATACCGCTGGGCGTGAGCTTAATGTTTAGCTGGCTGTCGAGTAAATCAATCGCAAAGCAATCGTCTACGTCATGTAAATCATCTTTATGAATATGGCTAAGCCCTGCTAGCAAATCGCTTTTAGCTCGCTCTTTAGCTTCATGGCTACTGCTTGCAACATACAGTGCAAAGTCGTGTTGCTCAGCCATAGAATCACTTCTGTAAGCACCTAAATTTACAAAATAGAGTTGTTTATTTTGTTCAACGTACGTATCAACAATCTCTACTTTAAAGCCATCAATATGATTAATTGCCATATAGCTATCCATGTGAACACTACTTCTGTCGCCTACCCATTGGCTTTTTAACTTTGTATAAGTTTGCTCAATGTTTTGCCCTACAACAAAACGAATATCATGCATTTCAATGTGGCAACCTTGAATCCGGCCACCTAAATACACCATAAATAACTGCATGCTTTTCCTTAACCTAAATTATCAACATCAATATTATGCTTTTTAATCAACTTATAAAAATCTGATCGATTGCGCTTGGCAAGCTTAGCGCCTTCGGCTACGTTACCACCTGCCATTTTTAAAGTGTTAATCACATAGTCGCGCTCAAACTCTTTTTTAGCGTCGTTTAGTGATAATGGTTCTACGTTTGTTTCATTACTATTTAGCGCAGCTAACACTAAGTGCTCTGAAATAACATCGCTTGGCGTTAATGCTACAACCTGCTCTACTACGTTTTGTAGTTGGCGGATATTACCTGGCCAGTCGTAACGCACAAGCGCATGCATAGCATCGCTTGCAAAGTGTTTTTCAGTTTGCTTCATGCGCTTAGCAATGCTTGCACTAAAGTGCTGTGCTAATAAGCTTATATCTTCGCGGCGCTCACACAATGGCGGTAATTTTAAATTAACTACGTTTAAGCGATAATATAAATCTTCTCTAAATTGCTGGTTTAAAATAGCTTCAGGAAGATTTTTATGTGTTGCCGATACAATACGTACATCAATTGCTATTTCTTCTTGAAAGCCTACGGGGCGAATTGTTTTTTCTTGTAATACGCGCAGTAACTTAACCTGCAAGTTAAGTGGCATATCGCCTATCTCGTCTAAAAATAGCGTGCCGCCCTCAGCTTGCTGAAACAAACCTTGATGATCTTTAATTGCGCCCGTAAAAGAGCCTTTTTTATGACCAAATAATTCTGACTCTAAAAGCTCACCCGGTACAGCGCCGCAGTTAATTGCAACGAAAGGGCCACCGCTTACATGACTATGCTGATGAATCGCCTGTGCGAGTAGCTCTTTACCTGTACCACTAGCCCCCGAAATCAATACATTAACTTGCGTTGGCCCAAGTAGTTTTACTTGCTCTAACAAGTGCAGCATTGCACCACTGCGCGTAACTATATTACTTTTAGGTGCTGCTTCATCTGCATTAACACCATGTATTTCTATCGCTTTAGCAAGGCTGTCAAATAGCTCATCTTTATCTACAGGTTTAGTTATAAATGCAAAAATGCCCTGCTTAGTTGCCTCTACGGCATCAGGAATTGAGCCATGCGCTGTCATCATAATGACAGGTAATGCAGGGTAGCGGCTTTGCAGCTGACGATGCAGTGCCATGCCATCCATTTCATCCATACGTAGGTCGGTTATTACGGCGTCAAACACTTGGCTTTTAAGTGTTTGTAGTGCGGTTAAGCCACTTTCACAGGTCGTTACTTCGTATCCTTTTGATTCGATACGAATAGCGAGCAGTTTTAATAAGCTAGCGTCGTCGTCAACGAGTAATACTTTTGCACCTTGCACTTTAGTTGCTGCCATAGTTACTGCTCCTTAGTTTCTTCTCGTAGTAAAAGCTGCTGCTCAATTGTTGCTAACGATGAGAGGGTTTCTTGCATTTTATTATTAAGTGCTTGCTGCTCTTTTTTAGCATTTATTTGCATAGTCACTTGCTGCTTTTGAAGCCATAAATATTGCTTTATATCATCTGGCCAAAAGTAAGCAAGATCGAGTTTTAGCAACTTAGTCATTACCGTATTTGGATCATCATTTATGTTTAAGCACATAAATTTAAAAAAACGTTTAAGATCGTTTTCACCTGTAAAAATATCTTTTTTTGGCACCAATTTAAATCCGCCACACTGATTAGCGTGCCATGCAATAACTTGCTCTGCAGGCGGATAGCTTGGTTCAATTTTTGGTCTGGGTTTTGGACTAGGTTTACTGTTTTTGTCGTTTGCTATTTTGGTATCGACCACAGGTGCAGGTGTAATTGACACACGCTCTTCTTGCCCATTAGTAATTTCACAACCTGATATAACCATGCTGCTACTGAGCACACATAAAATAGCGATTAAACGCAAGCGCATGTTAATTAACTCCTAGATTTTTTGTTATGGGAATTTTAATTGAAAACCGGCAACCATGCGGCTCGTTATGCTCAACAGTAAGTGTACCTCTTAGCTGTTCAACAGATTCTTTCACAATAGTTAAGCCAAGCCCACTGCCTTGCAGCGTAACATTTTTACTGTGTTTACCTTGATAAAATGCGCTGAAAATTTGAGTTTTTTCTTGCTCTTTAATACCGCACCCTTTATCAAGTACAGCAATGCAAAGTTGGTTTTGCTCAAGCGCTAAATTAATAGTAACGCTTTGCTTATCTTGTGAAAATTTTAAGCCATTTGAAATAAGCTGAATTAAAATCATCTCAATAAGCTCACTAGGTAAAGCAAGCTGTTTATTAGGTAAGTTATTTTGCCATTGCAGGGCTTGCTGACGCGCACTTAAGCGATGTTCAAAATGGCTATTAATTTTATTAATAAGATAGCTAAACTCAACTTCGCTTAGGCTGTCTTTACTGGTGCGAATCGCATTATAACTCAGCAGGCTATCAATCATTGTACGAAGGCGCACCATAGATTGGCTAATAAGCTCAAGCACTGCTTTTTGCTCAGCAGTAATTGGGCCTACTATTTCATCAGTTAGTAAATCAGTGCCTTCGACCATTGAAGCAAGCGGCGTTTTTAGCTCATGGGTAACATGGCGTAAAAAGGTATCTTTTTGCTGCTCAAGCATATGAAGTTGCTCTTGCACCCATTGGAGTTTTTCTCCTAGCTCAACTAGCTCAGCGGAGCCTTTCACAGATATTTTTTGCTGCCAATGCCCCTGCCCTAGCTTATCAATAACCGTAGTTAACCCTTTTAGTCGCCCACTTATACGCCATAAAAAACCACCACCAACAATTAAAGTAAGCGGAATAAGTGCCACCAGCCAGTTTATAAATGAAGTTTGTAGGCTTGTAAGCTCATTTTGGTTATTGGTAATTTGCGCTTCATTTTTATCACGTAACCATAAAGTAAGCTCAGCAACTAAATCGCTCACTGGCACAAATAGCTCCGCTTGCTGTTGTTTTTGCTCAACAAGCTCTACATGCGCTGTTTGTAAGGTGACATATAAGCGTTGCCATTGGTGGGTGTAATCTTTATCCGTGTTTACAAATTTAAGTTCATCAATACTTTGCAGGGATGATTGCCATTTATCGACAATGAGCTTATCTAGCGATTCGCTTTTTAATACCCAATTTTGCCTAGTGGCGCGCTCAAGGCTGTTGAGTTCTTGTTTTAGAGTATTAAACGATTTGGTAACTTGGTAGTTGTTACTCACGATACTTTGAGTCACTGCTAATTGCTTGTTAAGCGCATTTAAAAATACAATCACCACTATAGAAAGCGGGAGTAACGAAAGCAGCATACTCATTGCAAATTGTCCAATTAAATTAGGCCGCCAGTTAAGCATTGCATGGTATTTTTTAGCTATGGTTGCTGGCATTTCGTTTAGTCCTTTTAAGTTAAGCGTTCTATTATTAAGTGCTTACCTTATACACTAGCTGAACCAGCAATTATATTTAATACGATTAACAGCCAGCGCTACAAACACAATGTGTCGCCAAATAGAGACAACATAAACCATTGATTTTTAAACCCTACCTTTAATCTCACTACATAGTGTTGCAAAAGGTACACAAAAATTACAATAAACCCCGTAAAAACTTCCCACCCCTTTTAAGTTAAAAACATAAACACTTGAAAATTAACAACAATTATTTTTGGCATCATTTTTGTAATAGGAGTAATAACTTTAATCAATAAGGAAATAATTATGAACAAACGCATTTTAGTAATTTCATCATTACTGGCTTTAGGCTTTTTAGGCGCTAACGCACACGCAATGGACGTTCACGCGACTTTTAACGAGCTTGATAAAGACAGTAACGGCACATTAAGTGAAGCCGAAGCAGGTGAAGATGCCGTTCTACACGAAAATTTTTTACAAATTGATACTAATCAAGATGGGCAATTGTCGCTAGATGAATTCAAAAAATTTATTCAATAAACTCATTTAATAAGGAACGTGATTATGAAACAACTTATAGCCGCTTTTTCATTAATGTTTTTAGCAATTAGTGCCACCGTAATTGCATCGCCAACAAACGTGCGCTTTGCCCATTTAGATAAAGATATGGATGGACAAATATCAATTGTAGAAGCAAAGGAAGACAAAGAAGTAATGAGACAATTTGCCGACTTAGATGAAGACGGTGATGAAAAAGTCTCAAAAAAAGAATTTGAAAGCTTTAAGCCTTAATGAGTAATTACTGATTAAGCTTTACTTAAGCTTGTTACATGTAAACTGA
Organism: Pseudoalteromonas sp. NZS37; assembly: GCF_015864265.1. Classification (NCBI taxonomy): domain Bacteria; kingdom Pseudomonadati; phylum Pseudomonadota; class Gammaproteobacteria; order Alteromonadales; family Pseudoalteromonadaceae; genus Pseudoalteromonas; species Pseudoalteromonas sp. NZS37. Next base: position 326,151 of record NZ_JADYXL010000001.1, read on the forward strand.
ATTTAAAAGCATTTGCCATAATCCCTGAGGGAGTGTGTAAAAGGATTTAATGTTGGGAGTTAAATTACGGCAAGTGCTTTTTTCCTTTTTACTTTATTTTAGCCACGAACTTTTAATACATCTTTTGGAAGGAAGACCATGAAGATACTTTCCCTTGTTATAAGCATTTTAATGCTATTAAGTTTTGATGCCGCGGCACTTGATGTAAAGCAGCGCTTTGATCACCTAGATAGTGACAAAAGTGGCTATTTAACACACGACGAACTTGATCCCCAACCACAACTTTTAAACACCTTTGTAAAATGGGACAAAAACCAAGATAACCAAATTTCGCTAGTCGAATTTAAAAGTTATCTAACTAACAACCTTTACTAAGTGATTTGTATGAAAAGTATTAGCTATATAACGCTGCTGGCGTTTAGTATTTTTAGCGCATTTAGTTTTGCCGCAAGTAACGACATTGCAAAGCAATTTAAAAAGCTAGATAGGAATAAAGACGGTTTTTTATCACGTTCAGAAACCGCTATAGACCCGGCTTTGTGGTCACGGTTTTCAAGCTACGACAGTGACAAAGACGGTAAATTAGCATTAAATGAATATGGCTTATATGCAAGTAAGTAGTTTTATAGCTAGGTAAAAAAACACCTAGCTTATTATATTTATATCTATTAATTACGTTCAGGTTTTATTTTTAGAACAATGCGCCAAATACTCTGCATCAGTAGGTTTTGGGCTTACCATAAAATCCATTTTGAGATAAGTTAGAATAGATTGATTACTCGTATTTTCAGTTGTCGCTTTCCAGCGCCATAAACCCACAGCAGCTGCCGCATTATTATCAAACACGCCCTCAGGGTAGGATGCAATAACCTTATACCCTTGGGCTTCACCTTGTGAATTAATTAACGTAGCAAGCTCAACACAACCTGAAATACTTCTTTTTGCAGCTTCTATCGGATATCGCGGCTCTACTCTTTTAACAACATCCCAATACTCACCTGCCTTACTTCGCAGTTCAGGACTCGATAAATCAATAATACTCAGCATTTCATCGCTTACTTGTTTATCAGACGTTGAGCTACAGGCTGTTAGCATCATGCTCAAGGGGAGTAATAAATAGAGAGCTTTCATAGCATTTCCTTATTCTTGATGCTTATTTAGTTATTTGTAATATTCGTATTAAACTCATACCCATCAGATTTTATAAAGGTTCGATCCAAAATGTTACACACACTGAAGGTAACTTTAAAGTGAGGTAAATAAGTACTTTTTTCAGACCTATAATTTTCACTTTACTTGAAATGTTCATCAGTAGGAGATTTTTTTAATTTTACCTGTTACTTGAAATGTTTCGCCAGCCGGACAATTTTTTAAATATTTTTTACCTACTGGTATTGAATCAATCATGAAATCAATTCTGATATGCGTAAGTACAGGTTGTTTAGCTACATTTACGGCAGTAGGTAGCCAAGCCCATGCACTTAAAGATCTCGCTGCGGCTTCATCAAATAACCCTTTAGGATATGAGGAAATTACTTTATACCCCTGCGCCTTACCCTCAGAATTAATAATAGTCATTAACTCTACACAGCCCGCTAAGCCTTTTTTTGCTGCCTCTACTGGGTATCGTGATTCAACTTTTGTAAAAATACTCCAATAGTCTTTCACCCTATCGCGCAGCTCAACACTTGATAAATCTATATAATCGCGTATTTCAGCATTTGATACATCAGTATGGTTTAGCTTTTCTACACTTTTATCTGCAGTAGGTGTCGATCCACATGCCGCAAGTAATGAAGTTAATGGGAGTAATAAATAGAGGGCTTTCATAGCGTTTCCTTATGCTTTATTGATTATTTTACATACTAAATAATTACATCAATTACCTATTTTGTAAACAGTTAATATAGAGAAAAGCCTTAAAATGAGGTCTATCAATTCATTGGTATTATAAAATCAAGTTTGTTAATGTAAGTAAATTAACAATAAAAATTAAGTAACTATGCCACTCAAAAAAATAATCAAACCACTCATACTAGCCAGCCTTTGCGCTAGTTCTAGTTACACTCTCGCACAAACAAAAGTAATTTATAACGCCAATGGTTATACCCCTTTATACAAAGGTGAAGTACAGCAGTTTTCTACCCTCGTTATTAAAAATGGCAAGGTAGTTAAGCTCGGTAGCGAAACACTTAAAGATAGCTACCCAGATGCCAAGCTAATTGACGCGCACGGTAATACCTTATTACCTGGCTTAATTGATGCTCATGGGCACGTTATTGGCCTTGGCGACAATTTATCGCAACTTGACGTACGCGGCGCAACATCGGTTGATGAAGTAACAAATAAACTAAAAGTATTTGCCGATAACAAACAAGGTTGGATTATTGGGCGAGGTTGGAACCAAGAGCTTTGGGCTGATACACGCTTTCCTACAGCTAAAAATTTAGACAAAGTAGTGAGCGATCGACCTGTGGTTCTTTCGCGGGTTGATAGTCACGCCATTTGGGTTAATTCAAAAGCGCTCGAACTTGCTGGTATTAACGCCCAAACAAAAGCGCCTGAAGGCGGTGAAATAATTAAAGACGAATTTGGCAATCCTACGGGTATTTTTGTAGATAAAGCAGAATCGCTAATTACCCAGCATATGCCAGCCCCTTCAAAGCAAGATATAAGTGACTCACTAGATGCAGCAGGTAAGCATTTATTAAGTTTAGGCATTACCTCTACTCACGATGCAGGTATTGATAAAGCCACATGGGAGGTTTACAAAGAGCGCGGCGACCTTGGTAATTTACCGCTACGTATTGTGGCAATGTTAAGTGGTGCAAGCCCTGATTTAGATACAATGTTAAAGGCAGGCCGATACCACGACAAAAATGACTTTATGGAAATTCGCAGTGTTAAAGTTTACGCCGATGGCGCACTTGGCTCTCGCGGAGCCGCTCTGATTGAAGAATACGCAGACAGACCTGGTCACCATGGTTTAATGCTTGAAACACAAGAAAAACTCGAAGCGCTCTTTACACAAAGCTTTAAAAGCGGCTTTAGCGCAAATACCCACGCAATTGGCGATAAAGCAAATAAAGTAGTACTTGATGCTTATCAAAATGTGTTTAAAAAAACGGGCGGTATATTACTACGTAACCGAATAGAGCACGCACAAATTGTAACGCCTGAGGATATCCCTCGCTTTAAAGCGTTAAAAATAATCCCTTCAATGCAGCCAGTACATGCCACATCTGATATGCATATGGCAGAGCAACGCTTAACTGAAAAACAATTAAGCGGTGCCTATGCTTGGCAAACATTTTTAAAGCAAGGATCGGTTGTTGCAGCAGGCTCTGATTACCCGGTAGAGCTTGCAAATCCATTTGATGGTTTGTATTCAGCCATTACACGCATGGATCATAACAAACTACCTGAAAACGGCTGGCGCGCAAGTGAAGTACTAAGCCGCGAAGATGCATTACGTGCATTTACTCTCGGTGGCGCTTATTCAGCTCATCAAGAATTTAAGGTGGGTAGTTTAGAAAAAGGTAAATGGGCCGACTTTATTTTACTTGATAAAGACTACTTTAAAGTACCTGTTGACGAGATATACAAAACAAACGTACTGCAAACATGGGTAGCAGGAATAAAACGGTACGAAAAAACCAAAACAGAAAATACTATCGATAAATAAATAAAAAGGGTTAACGCAAGTTAACCCTTTTTATTTGTGTAATAAAACATGTTTAGCTAAACATGTTTTTCACATCTTTTAGCATATCGTTGTATTCATCACTTGTGAATAATTGCATAGACGGTATTACACCTTTATCTATGTACGTTTGCAGCGCTGCTGACTTATCAGAAACCTGTAATGTTCCCTCTAAAATAGCGCCTACTCGAATAAAGTCTACGTAACTAACTTTATCAGGTTTGTAACTTGGATCTGCCCAGCTTAGAGCTACATCAACAAACTCTTTAGGAAATTCCCACGCTTGCATAATCGACGAGCCAATTTTTCCACTCAGCTTTTGAATTGCGTGCGCTAAAAAGCTTGGGTTGGCAAACACTTCAGGGTGGCGCTCAGCTTCTGTTAAAATTGGTAATACACCAATATTATAAACAAGCGCAGCTAATGTAATTGAATCACGATTTAATGAAGTGTGTTTATTGTTTTTTAAGTAAAACTCCATGAGTGTTATTGAATGGCTAGCAACGGTTAATGTTTTTTGCCAAGCCTTGCCCATGTAGCCTTTAATTAGCTCATTGTTTGATACAAATAATTGCTCCATAGCCATAGCCGTTGCAATATTTTTAATTTGGCGCAACCCAATGCGAGTCACTGCTTGTTGTAAATTAGATACTTTTACAGAACGTCCCATAATCGCACTATTAGCTACTTTTATCATACGAGCTGAAAGCGCTGGGTCTTGTGAGATTACATCTGACATTTGCATTAAATTCACATCAGGGTTATCTGCAGCTTGGCGAACCTTAATCGCTACTTCAGGTAGCGTTGGTAAAACCAACGTATCGTTATTTATTCTATCGACTAGAATCGTTAATAAAGCGTTTTCTGTAGACATAAAGCTGCCGTCCTTTTGTGTTCAGCCTGTAAAGTAACTGCAAACTCAGGCAGTTAATTTTCGTATTAGTAATATAATTAGTATTGTCTAACTTACCGATAAAGTTAAGAAAACTATAGAAGTTTATTTTTATTTATAATGCTTTATCGCTCATGCTTGCCTTACAACGCCAAATACTTGCTATTTACTATTTAGTTTTGCTTTAATGCACTCACAATTAAGGAAGCGTTTGTACATATTTAGTTTTTTAACTAAAGCAGTACAAATTATTAAACTTACTTTTTAACAGGTAATATAATGATCTTAAATAAAATTAGCCAAGCAATTATGCTCTCTGGTGTCGTTTTTCTTAGTGCATGTTCTGAACAAGCGCCGTCTTCTACCGACAACACAGCCACAGAGCTTGCTCAAAAAAGCAGTGCACAATCAGGCCCTGAGCTTATTAATGCAAATAACCAACGTTTAGATATTTACACCGACTTTAGCTTACAAAGTGATTTATCGCACTTAAGCGATAACCAACGAGCAATGGTTGCAAAGCTTATTGATGCTTCAAAAATAATGGACGAGTTATTTTGGAAACAATCTTTTGGCGAAAATAAAGATGCGTTTTTAGCAAAGTTAGGTGATGAAAAAGTACGTAAATTTGCCGATATTAACTACGGTCCATGGGATCGTTTAAATGGCGATGAAGCGTTTTTATCCAGCTATAAAGAAAAACCTCTTGGCGCACAGTTTTACCCTGCCGATATAACCAAAGAAGAGTTAAACAATGCAGATGTTGAAGACAAAACAGGCCTTTACTCTGTAATTAAGCGTGATGAGCAAGGTAAGCTTTACAGCGTGCCATATTCAAAAGAATACGCTAATGAGCTTGCAAAAGCCGCTGACCTTTTACGCGAAGCAAGTAAACTTGCTGACGATAAAGAGTTTGCTAACTATCTAAACTTGCGTGCTGATGCCCTACAAAAAGATGACTTCCAAGTATCTGACTTTGCTTGGATGGATATGAAAAACAACCCAGTAGATGTGGTTATTGGTCCAATTGAGACTTATGAAGATCAATTATTTGGTTACCGCGCAGCTTATGAATCTTACGTACTTATTAAAGATTTAAAATGGAGCGAATGCTTAGCTAAGTTTGCCGCATTTTTACCAGAGCTTCAAAAAGGCTTACCCGTTGATGCTAAGTATAAACAGGAAGTACCGGGCTCTGACGCCGACTTAAACGCTTATGATGTTGTTTATTACGCAGGTCACTCTAACGCGGGGAGTAAAACAATTGCAATTAACTTACCAAACGATGAGCAAGTACAGCTAGAAAAAGGAACTCGTCGCCTGCAACTTAAAAATGCGATGCGTGCTAAATTTGATAAAATTTTAGTACCAATTTCAAAGCAGTTAATTGTACCTGAGCAGCGTAAACACATTACTTTTGATGCATTTTTTGCCAATACGATGTTCCATGAAGTCGCTCACGGTTTAGGTATTAAAAATACAATCACAGGTAAAGGTACTGTTCGTCAATCATTACAAGAACACGCAAGTGCGCTTGAAGAAGGTAAAGCCGACATTTTAGGCCTGTACATGATTGAGCAATTACTTAAAAAGGGCGAAATTACAGAAGGCACTATTGAAGATTATTACACGACCTTCATGGCGGGTATATTCCGCTCAGTTCGTTTTGGAGCATCAAGTGCGCATGGTAAAGCAAATATGATTCGCTTTAACTTTTTTGCTCAAGAAGGCGCTTTTTCTAAAAATGAAGAAGGCCTGTACCGCGTTAATATGGAAAAAATGAGCATTGCAATGGCCAAGCTTTCTCGCTTAATTTTAACCTTACAAGGTGATGGCGATTACGAAAAAGTAGATCAACTAATTGCAACGCATGGCGATATAAAAGAAGAACTTGCTGAAGACTTAGAAAAACTAAGTAAAGCAAATATCCCTGTAGATGTAACGTTTAAACAGGGTAAAGAAGTACTAGGGCTTAAATAAGTTTAGTTAAACTTAGCTAAACCCTAAAAAAGCGTTGCAGCTTAAAACTGCAGCGCTTTTTTTAACGCTGTAATTTGTACATCTGTATACGGCACAGCTGGATACTTACCCCAAATTGGCGCAGGCCAAGCAGCATCAGTAGTAAAGCGTGCAATATGGTGAATATGTAATTGCGGCACCATATTACCCAAAGCCGCTATATTTAACTTATCAGGGCTAAACACATCCATTAATAATTTACTTAGCTTGGCTGACTCTTTTAAATACACAACTTGATCATCCTCAGATAAATCAATTATCTCTTTTAAGTTAGCCTGCCTAGGCACTAATACAAACCACGGATATTGGCTGTCGTTCAATAAAAGTACTTTACACAGTGGCCAATCGGCAAGCTCTATACAGTCGCGTTTAAGTTCTGGCGCTAGTTTAAATTCAGGGTTAGTCATTGTTATGTCCTACTTTGTCTTTAATAATCGCCACTTTATAGCATTTAGTTGCAGTTGCACACGCTTGGCTTTACCATCAAAGCAATATTTATAATAAGCTAAGGCAACCTTGTGCTAAAAAAAATAAAACACCTCTCACTAGCCCTCCCATTAATGGTTGGCGCTATTAGTGTTCAAGCAAAACCTTTATCGTTGGAGCGTATTTTTGACGATCCGAGCCTTTCAGGTAAATCACCTGTACAACTTAAATTTTCGCCTGACGGCAGCCGTGTAACTTATTTACAAGGCAAAAGCGATGACTACAACCGTTACGATTTATGGGAATACAATCTAAAAGATAACACCAACCGTGTGCTAGTTGATTCGGCAAAGTTATTTTCAGGCCCAGAAAACCTATCTGATGAAGAAAAAGCACGCCGCGAACGCCAACGTATTTTTGGTAAAGGCATATTAGAATACAAATGGTCTAAAGACGGTAAAGCACTTTTATTCCCACTTAACGGCGACCTTTACTATTACGATTTAGCCTCTGCTAAAAGTAAAAAACTAACCGACACTGAAACATTTGAAACCGATGCACGCTTTTCACCTAAAGGTAACTACGTATCGTTTATTCGAGAGCAAAACCTATTCGCTTTAGAGCTTGAATCAGGTAAAGAGATTCAGCTTAGTAAAGATGGCGGCGGCGTAATTAAAAACGGCATGGCCGAATTTGTAGCTCAAGAAGAAATGAGCCGCATGACGGGTTACTGGTGGTCAGGTGATGAAACTAAAATTGCCTATACCCGCGTTGACGAAACCCCAGTAAAAGAAGCTATCCGTAACGAAATTTACGCTGATGAAGTTAAATTATTTAACCAACGCTACCCGTTTACAGGTACCGATAACGTAAAAATTCAACTCGGTGTGGTTAAGCTAAATGACCAAAAAGTAGATTGGATTGATTTAGGTAAAGATGAAGACATTTATATCGCGCGTGCTAAATGGCTAAAAGACGGCAATACACTGTCGTACCAATGGCAAAATCGCTCACAACATAAATTAGAGCTTCGTTTTTATAACAGTGAAACTAAAGCATTAAAAGTAGCACTAACCGAAAACAGCGAAACGTGGATTAACCTACATTTTGATCTTGAGTTTTTAAAAGACAAAAAGCATTTTGTGTGGGCATCTGAGCGCGACGGTTTTAAACACTTATATCTGTATCGCACAAACGGTCAACTTGTTCGTCAAATTACTTCTGGCGATTGGGCTGTTGATAGCTTAAAAGGCATTGATGAGAAAAAAGGCATTGTTTACTTTGCTGGTCGTAAAGACACTCCTCTTGAGAGCCATTTATACAGTGCGCCTTTATTTAAAAAAGGCGATGCCAAACGTATCACCGAAAAAGGTCAGTACCATAATGTTGTGCTAGCAAAAGACAATAAAACCTTTATCGATAATAGCTCATCTGATAACACACCAAATTCAGCAGCGCTTCGTAAAGTAAACGGCGAATTTATTACATGGCTTGAAGAAAATAAGCTTGATAGTAACCATCCGCTTACTCCTTATTTAAGCGACTTAACAAAACCAGAATACGGCACAATTAAAGCCGATGATGGCCAAGTTATGCATTACCGTTTATTTAAGCCTAGCACCATTGCTGATGGCAAAAAGCACCCTGTTATTGTTAACGTATACGGCGGCCCGCATGCTCAACGAGTGACAAATAGCTGGCGCAGTAAAAACTTGTACTTTCAGTACATGGCGCAAAAAGGTTACGTCATTTTTCAACTAGATAACCGTGGTTCGTACAACCGTGGTAAAAAGTTTGAAGATGCTATTTATAAAAACCTAGGCGTGGTTGAAGTTGCCGATCAAATTAAAGGCGTAGAGTTTTTACGTACACTTGATTACGTAGACCCACAACGCATCGGTGTTTATGGCCACAGCTACGGCGGCTACATGGCACTTATGACTATGTTTAAAGCAGGCGATTACTTTCAAGCCGGCGTATCGGGTGCTCCTGTAACCGATTGGGCTCTATACGATACGCATTACACAGAGCGTTATTTAGGTCACCCTGATACGAATGCTAAAGGGTATGAAGACAGCGCAGTATTTCCATATGCTGATGGCTTAAAAGGCCCATTAATGATTTATCATGGAATGGCTGACGACAACGTGCTGTTTACTCATTCAACTAAATTGTTTAAACAACTGCAAGATAACGAAAAACAGTTTGAAATGATGACCTACCCAGGCTCTAAGCACAGCCTACGTGGTAAACAAGTGCAAACACACTTACATCAAACAATTACAAACTTCTTTAATCGTCATTTTGATGTTAAATAAGCAAGTAAAGTAATAACAGACTAAAGGCTGATTGATAAATCAGCCTTTTTTTTGCATTAATGGGCGTTAAGCCTAGATTAAACTCTTTTTTTAGCTACGCTTATTCTATGCGCTAAAGCGCACACTTTTTGAGGATAAATGTATGCCTAGTCTACGTAGTTTTAGTATATTCCAACGTTTCTCGCTGCTCATAGCTATTGTTGTATTTGGGCTTATAGCGCTTAGTGTAGCCAGCCTAACTCACCAATATAGCTCTCTTAAAAACGAGCAGTACCTTAAAACACAAAATGTAGTAGAAACTGCGTACAGTATAATCGAGCACTTTTATGACCTTGAGCAAAATAATACTCTCACTCAACAACAAGCTCAATCGCAAGCACTTAATGCAATAAGAGCTCTGCGCTACGACAAAACCAATTACTTTTGGATTAACAATTACCAGCCAAAAATGGTTATGCATCCTATAAAACCTGCGCTTGAAGGAAAAGATTTAACCAATAATAAAGACCCTGACGGCAAAGCATTGTTTGTTGATATGGTTAATATAGTTAAACGCTCTGGCGAGGGATTTATTCCTTATAAATGGCCAAAACCAGGTAAAGAAAAACCAGTTGAAAAAATCGCATTTGTTAAAGGTTTTAATCAATGGCAATGGATTATTGGCTCAGGTGTTTATCTTGATTCAATTGACGAAGCATTTAGCGAGCAACGTAATCTAATAGTCGTCAGTGCAACAATTATGATTATTGCTGTTATTTTACTTAGTTACTTTATAGGCAAGAGCATTTTAATACCTACTCGTTTAGCAGCTGATATGATGAAAGATATTTCACAAGGTGAAGGCGATTTAACTCGTACATTAAATGAATCCGGTAACGATGAAATATCTGAACTATCACACTCATTTAATTTATTTGTTTTAAAAATGCGAGAGTCTCTTGTTCATGTATCACAAAGTGCAAACGATGTAAGCGAGCATGCGCATACAGTTGATGATTCAAGTAGAACAAGCCACTCGTTTATTGAGCTTCAAAACGATAGCTCAACCCAAGTTGCAGCTGCCATGGAGCAAATGACTCACCAAATACATGATGTAAGCCGTAACGCCGAAGCCGCAGAGCAAGCAGCTAAGGATGCAGCACAAAACGCATCAACGGGTAAAAATGTAGTTGCGCAAACAATTACAGCAATAGAAACACTCTCAAGCAACATAGAAACAGTCAGCCGTGTAACAGAAGATTTAGCCAACGAGAGCCATAATATAGGCTCTGTACTTGATGTAATAAGAAGCATATCGGAGCAAACAAACTTACTGGCATTAAACGCTGCCATTGAGGCTGCTCGCGCAGGAGAGCATGGCCGAGGATTTGCTGTTGTTGCAGATGAAGTAAGAACACTGGCCAGTCGTACAGGGCAAAGTACCGACGAAATTCAAACCATGATCACTAAACTTCAAGAAGGTGCAAAAGCAGCAGTAGAAGCTGTTAAATCAAGCCAAGCACTTTCAGTTTCTACCGTAGATCAGGCGTCATCGGCCAATACTTCACTTAATGAAATAGAACGACTTGTTTCAATTATTACCGAAATGAACAGCCAGATAGCACGCGCCACAGAGCAACAAACTCAAGCTGCCGACGAGGTTAATTTGCGTATTAATGAGCTATCTCAATCAACTGAGCAATCATTAAATAATACTAAACAGCTTACCGATGCCAGTGATAATCTTAAACAAAGTAGCCTAGAGCTTTCGAGCGTAGTTAATCGTTTTAAATTAGATTAATAGCCCATACCGTTATCATAAAATGCAAAAGCCCTGAATTAACAGGGCTTTTTTATTGCATGTAGGTTTTTAGCTTACAAACAGTAACGTGCAAACAAGCTCGTTACTGATGCAGCCGTTGGCTTGCCATGCTGCCAATCACCGCCTTCAACACCGCTTCCAGCAATGTCCATATGCACATAAGGCAAAGGTTGTGCAGAGTCGTTACCGTGCTTATCAAGCCCACCAACAATAGCCATAAACGCCATAGGGAACTGATGTCCACGCGCAGTAACAGCAGATGCTGCGTTATTACTCGAGAGTACATCGTCAGCTAGCGTGCGTGGTTTAATAAAGTCGTAATCTTCACGGCGAGAACGCGATACTTCTGCGCCATCGGCCCACAAATCTCCAAGGTCAGCTATTTGACGTGAAACACCAGCGCTACGAGCTGGACCATTTTCAACATACGCACCGTAAGGACCCATTGCACGTGCCGCGTGACCCGTTAATGTAGCTACAGTAAATAACGTTGGGTTTATTTCGCCTTTAGCTAAATCTTTCATTTCGCTAAGCAGGTCGCCCATTGCTAAGCGCCCTTCTGCATCGGTATTACCAATACGTACACGGATACCTTCGCGGCTAGTAATAATTTCATCTGGCACAAAACAATCCGAGCCAATAGAGTTACGAACAACGGCTAAGTACGATACCACTTTAACGCCTTTAGGCTGATAATCCGCAACGGCTTTCATAAAGCCCGCAACAGAAGCTGCGCCACCTTTATCACGGCTCATGCCTGCCATATGGCCACCTACTTTTAAATCTGCACCGCCTGTATCGTATACAAGACCCTTACCTACAAACATAAGTGTGCGAGTAATTTCGCCCTCTGGTACATATTCAAGCTTAACAACACGTGGGTGATGGCGCTCAACTGCATACGATGCACGAGCAACAGTGCTTAGCATTGGGTAGTTTTTATCAATAGCTGCAATATCATCAATTACGTCAACTGCAATGCTTGAGCCTTTAAATAAATCAACGCAGTAATCAGCAAAACGTGGTGGAGCCATACGCTCAGGTTCAGTGCCACATAAGTCACGCGCGGCATATTGGCCTGCAGCAATCGCATTAACAGCTTTAATTGTTTGCTCGCTTGCGCCAACTAAACCAATTTGAGTAATAGGTTCAATACTTTCACCGTGATATTCACGCGCTTCTAATGGCTGCCATAAGGCCTGGCAAGCGCCTAAATAAGCAACTTCTAAAGCATGCTGATAACGGCTATCGCCATTTAAATTTGGTAAAAATAATGCAGGGTTAACACTACCCGACGCTTTTGCTTCGTTAATCGCTAATTTAGCAGCATCAAAATAACGGCGAACATCGTCGTAATCTCTATTTAACGGACCCGTTGGCGCAAGTACAACGCGTTTGTTTTCAATCAATAATAAAGTAACTTGTTTACCAATACGAGAATCAACTTTTGCTTGGTCTAAAATAGCATCACGTAATGAGTTATTTGGTAATAGAGAAAAGTCATCACTAATAATAATAAGCGCATCATGAGATGTGCATTCAAGGCTTGCACTAGCCGCTTGAGGGTATGCCATAAATAAAGTCCTGTTAGAAAACATAAGCCCCTATTATCGTCGATTTAAATATTGAAGACCAGCAAGGTGCGATGGGCTAATTATACAACCTGCCAATAAATGGCAACTTGGAGTTACAGGCTTTACAGCTTAATCGAGAATACTAAGTTGAAAGTTTTGTTCTGGCTCGCTTTTAATACCAACGCCTATGCCAAGTAATCTTACAGGTTGTTGTAGCCCTCGTTGGTAGGCCTTAGTAAGGAGTTGAATAAATATTTCTGTGTTTAGCTCGTGGTATGCCTGATCGGCTGAGGTCACTACAAAATTTGCAAACTTCACTTTAACACTCAGCTTATTAATACGGTTTTGTAATTGCTGTTTATTAAGCCTTAAAACTAATTCGTCTAACAATTTTGGCAGCTCATCTAAGCACTCTTGCAAACTTGTTTTGTTGTATTCGTAGGTATGCTCAACACTCAGCGACTTTCTGATGCGATCTGTTGATACTTTACCAACATATTCACCTGCACATTTTTGATAAAGCGACACACCAAAATTACCCACATGTTGCTGCATCCAGTTAACGCCTTTTTCACGTACATCCTTGCCGGTATATAAGCCTTTTAAATTTAGCTTTTCGAGCGTTACTTTACCCACCCCCGGAATTTTCCCCAGCGGTAATTGCGCTAAAAAGTCATCAACCTCATGAGGCAAAACGACAAATTGACCATTCGGTTTTTTTTCGTCGCTGGCTATTTTGGCAATAAATTTAATCGGTGCAATGCCTGCTGATGCAGTGAGCCCGGTGGCATTGTAAATATCGGCTCTTATTTGCTGTGCAATAAGTGTAGCACTGCCTTTACAAGCGGTGCTGTCTGTTACATCTAGGTAGGCTTCGTCTAAAGAAAGAGGTTCAACTAAATCTGTGTAGCGGCTAAATACTTCACGTATTTGATTTGAAGCTTCTTTGTATACAGCCATGCGCCCTGGGACAATAACTAAATCGGGGCATAATTGTTTAGCATGATAGTTCGACATAGCCGATCGCACGCCATATTCTCTAGCTATATAGTTAGCGGTTGAGAGCACGCCTCGTCGGCTATTGCCTCCAATAGCAAGCGGTACACATGCAAGTTTTGGATTATCTCGCATTTCTACTGCTGCATAAAAGCAATCCATGTCTATGTGAATAAACTTCTTCATCACCACAACAACAATAACTGGTTATTTATACAGTCATTATTATAGAATCAAATGTGATAAGCAAGCCTAGGGCCTGTTTATCTTTCGAGGTTAAATTTGCAGCAGTATGTTTGGTATTTAGGCAAGGCAGAGCCTATGTAGTGTGGTTATTCCCCATAAATAGGCGATAACGTAGCACAAATGCCAAACATACGCTGCCCGAAGGGTTCTGCCTAGGGGCAATTTACTCTTTGTTGCTCGGTTTTTACTTAGCCCACTAGGTCACAAACCTCGCGCCGCGATTAAATAGCCCCTAGATTGAACAAATTTTAATCCTGAAAGGTCAACAGGCCCTAGTTAGCGATTAAAAAAAGCGCTTATTACTTTCTTGCTCTTTATAACCGCGCAACCAAAACATAACCTCGAAAAAAAACCCCGCTAACATTAAAATAATAGCGCCTGATTCGTTACCCATTGCGTAACAGGTAAAAGAAGCTATAAAAACCAAACAAGCTAAGGACCAATTAATTATGTTCTGCATATTTCTACCTCTGTGTGTTTTCTGTGTTTGTCTGTGTAATTTAACTGTAGACCTAAAATTAAATAGGTACAATCATCTTATAAAAAAACATGCCATTAATTACCTTGAGCTCGTAACCCCATGTTGATAATCTAAGTACTTTAAAATTAAGGGCCAATAAATAATGCAAACGTTTAAAGATCAGCACCCTATCCATACCGACATCACCGTAGCGTGGGCTGATATGGATGCACTACAACACGTAAATAATGTAGTGTATTTACGTTACTTTGAAATAGCCCGAATCGACTTCTTAAATAAAATAAATCTGTTCGATACAATAAGCCCTAATGGCGTGGGCCCGGTAATAAGCGAAAATAACATTCGTTATAAACGCCCAGTTACATTCCCAGATACGCTTACAGTCGGTGTTACTATTTCTGATATAAAAACAGACCGATTTGTTATGAATTACACCGTATTTAGTCACGCACAAAACGCTATAACAACAACAGGCACTTCAAAAGTGGTTATGTTTGATTTTGAAACAGGCCAAAAAGCCCTCATTGCAGAGCCTCTTTTATCGGCGTTAGTTAGCTACTCTCAAGACGAGCAATAAGGAATTCTCATGCAATACAGCCCACTTGGCAGCAGTGGTATTAACGTTTCAAGAGTATGTTTAGGCAGTATGACTTGGGGTAAACAAAATACTCAAAGCGATGCTGATGAACAAATAGCCTACGCGTTAGAGCAAGGCGTAAACTTTATTGATACAGCCGAAATGTATGCGGTACCGCCCTCTCCAGAGACCTATGGTAAAACTGAGGAAATTATTGGCGATTGGCTATCGCGTAATCAGCAAAAGCGCAGCGATGTGGTACTTGCTACAAAAATTGCAGGCAATGGATTATCGTGGGTACGTGATGGTGGCAATATTACGCGCCAAACGGTAATAGAAGCCGTAGACGATTCACTTAAGCGCCTTAAATCCGACTATATTGATTTATATCAGCTGCATTGGCCAAACCGCTCTACCCCGCACTTTGGCAGACAGTGGCCCGGCACTCTTAAATTTACCGACGTAAATACACAAGAGCAGCAAGCTAGTATGCTTGATATTCTAGAAGGCCTTAATGAATGTGTTAAAGCAGGTAAAATTAAGCACTGCGGTTTATCTGACGATACGCCATGGGGTATAAGCCAGTTTTTAAGTTTGGCCAAAGAGCATAACTTACCGCGCATGGTATCTATTCAAAATGAGTTTAGCTTAGCGCACGCTAAAGACTGGCCGTATTTAATAGAACAATGTGTACACGAAGATATTGCCTACTTACCGTGGTCGCCCTTAGCAGCCGGTTTATTAACGGGTAAATACCTAAACGGTGCTCGTCCTGAAGGATCTCGTTGGACCTTCATGCAGCGCAACGGTATTTTTAGAGATACACCCAATGCAGAGCAAGCCACTAAGCAGTATGTTGAGCTGGCTCATGCAAACAATATTACTCCAGCACAACTAGCACTCGCATGGTGTAACCAAGTAGATGGCGTAACCTCTTCAATTATTGGTGCAACAAGCATAGCCCAATTAAAAGAAGATATTGATGCATTTAACATCACGTTAAACGACGAAATTCTTAGTGAGATTAACACTATATTTAAAAACTATCCTATGCCTTATTAAGCATGTATGAGTTAAAGCAGCCTTGAATGAGGTTGCTTTTTAACTAAAATATTTGACCCTACTACAACCAACACTATACTTTTATTAAGTTTTCTTAATTCAACGAACACTTATCAATGCTGAAAAACGGATACTATGCATTTTGCTTATTAATTGTATTTAACGCGCACGCCGTTGAGCAAAGAGTACAGCCTCTAGAAGAAATTATTTGGCTGCAAAGTTACACGCCCCCTTTTCATATAGCTAAAAGTGAAAGCGCACCACAAGGCGGAATTTGCGACAACCTAACCGAGCAACTCATTAGAACAATAAAAGATGTAAAACATACCCGCTTAATTGTTCCTCAGCAGCGTATAAATAAATATTTAAATGAAGGAAAAAATGTATGTTTTCCGTGTGTTATTTATAAAAAAAATAATAACCAACAACTTAACTACTCAAATCCAACAACGGTATATCCCCCATTTTCAATTATCACGACTAAAGAGCTAAAGCCCAAATTAGAAGAAAAGCACGGCTCGCCTATTCACCTTATTAATTTATTAACCGACCCGCAATACGTATACGGGCAAGCTGCTGCACGTAAATTTACAACTAAAATTAATACAATTATTGAAAATACAAAACGAGATAAAGAGTCGTCGTTAAGTTGGAGTAGCGAAAATGAAAGTCAGGCTGTTATAGCACGCTTGAGTCACGGCTTTTTAGACTACTCAATTGATTACCCGTTTATGGCCGATTACTTTAATAAACAAGGAGAATATACGAATATAGAGAGTGTACCAATAGAAGAAAATGACATTCAATTTATACGAGGAGCAATAGGTTGTGCGGCTAACGCACCTAATAATTTTGCACAGCAAGCGCTTAAAAAAATTAACCGCGCACTAAAAAACAATGTACTACAATCGCCTGAGTATCAACAAAGTCAGCATAATTGGCTTAAAACTACCTTTGCCGACTTTGATCAACACTACCAACAGCAAGTTATTAATTTTTACTTACTTGCCACTGATGCTCAAGCAAGCACTGATCATTAGCATAAAGTGCCACAGCAAAAATACTTTTAGGTGTTACCTCGCCTACGCCCGACGGTGTGCCTGTCATTACTACGTCACCATCTTCTAAGCTCATAAATTCACTAATTTCTTGTAAAATTGAGTCCGGATTATGCAGCATAAAATGAGTATCGCCTTGCTGAACTACTTTATTATTAATTTTAAGTTCAAAGGTAAAGTGCTTCATTGCATCAGTTAGCGCTACAAAATCAGTTAAAATTACAGAGCCGTCGAACGCTTTAGCGCGCTCCCATGGAAGTCCTTTATTTTTTAATTTACTTTGCACAGTACGCTTAGTTAAATCAAGGCCGAGTCCAACACCTACAAATTTTTTATTTTTAACTACAAAACATAGCTCGGTTTCATAATGCAACGTATCGCCGTTGTGAGCTGCAAATAACGTGTTAGTAATTGCGCTATTTGGCTTATTAAATAACACCATTTGATCTGGCGTTTCGTTATTTAGCTCTGCAATGTGTGCTGTATAATTACGGCCAACACACACTACTTTTGATGGTGTTAATTCTTCAGATACTAACTTTATTGAATGCATATAAATAATGTCTCAGTTATTGGACCTGTTGACCTTTCAGGATTAAAATTCGTTCAATCTAGGGGCTATTTAATCGCGGCGCGAGGTTTGTAACCTAGTGGGCTCGATAACTGCTCCTGCGTTATTCTACTGACTTACATCCACGTAAGAATAAGTAAAAACCGAGTAAAGCTTCCGCGTCCTGCTCACGCCCCTTACCTAAATCCATGTAGGCAACAAAGAGTAAATAGCCCCTGGGCAGAACCCTTCTGGCAGCGCATGTTTGGCATTTGTGCTACGTTATCGCCTATTTATGGGGAATAACCACACTACATAGGCTCTGCCTTGCCTAAATACCAAACATACTGCTGCAAATTTAACCTCGAAAGATAAACAGGCCCTAGCTAATAAGCGTTTCAAGTAAGCTCAAATTAATAGGTTTAAGTAAAACTCGGTCAATATTTAAATCTTTTATTTCTCTAGGGTCTGGCTCTGCGCCACTTACAATCACCAAGCGTAGCTCTGGATATCGCTCATTAACTTGCTGGCCTAAATCAATGCCACGCCCATCGGGTAAATGCATGTCTAACAATACCTTATTAAATTGCTGGTCGTGATTAAGTATTTGCAAACATTGTGCGCAGCTAGACGCAATGACCGTTTCAACACCTAAGCTTTCTAAAAGTAGCTGCGTAATTTGCGCTGCATCGTGATCGTCCTCAACAAGTAAAAAGCGCTGCTTTTTCTCGGTTAAGCCCTTACTACAATTTATATCTTTAGCTTGCGGTGCATGCTCTGGCGCTACCAAATAATCTTGCAAACATTGATATAAAGCCGCGCTATCAACAGGTTTTGGTATTACATCGTTAAAGCCAAGTGCAGCAAGCTCCTCATGTATGCCTTTCATAGTAGCGGCAGTGAGCGCGATTATTGGGCCTTTGTAACCCATTTTTCTAAGCTCTATGGTAGCTTCCTTGCCGCCCATTACAGGCATATGAATATCAATAAAAATAATGTCGTAAGGCGCTTTATACGCATCTGCAATACGCACCTTTTCAAGCGCTTGTTGGCCATGTTCGGCATAATCGACGCGCGCACCACAGGTACTGATCATATGACCAACTAGCATGCGTAAATCACGTAAATCATCAACTACTAATACTCGCCCATGCACTTTACATGGAGCCGATTTACTTTGTAGTTGCGGCGCACTGCTAAAATTAAGTACCTGTCGTTCTACTTCGCTAATATCACCTGGGTAAACCGAAATAGTAAACGTAGAGCCTTTGCCAATTTCAGAATGCAAACTAATATCACCGTGCATACGTGCTAACAATTCAGCACATATTGCCAAGCCTAAGCCTGCGCCACCTACAGAGCGTGATTCTACATCAGCTATTTGTTCAAATGGCTTGAATATTAGTTCTTGTTTTTCAGGGGCAATGCCCATGCCTGAGTCTTTAATGCTAAAAAATAGCATTTCATGATCATCAACCCACTGCGTCCACGCATTAACAACAATTTCGCCTTTATCGGTAAATTTAACCGCATTGTTTATTAAGTTTATTAAAATTTGGCGAACCCTTGTTGCATCCAGTCGTGCAACTAAGGGCAGTGGCTGTTGAGATTCAAAAAGAAGCGTAAGCCCTTTATCAAGCACCGATACACGCATTAAGGTGTATACATCGGCAAGCATGCTATCAAGGTTAACTTCGCTTAAGGTCAGTTCGAGTTTATCGGCCGCTATTTTAGATAAATCGAGCACGTCGTTTAATAAGCTCAATAAATGTTTACCATTTCGATAAATAACACCCAATTCATTTTCTGCTTGCTGACTAAAGTCGCTCTGCATTAATAATTCGGTGTAACCTAAAATAGATGATAGAGGGGTTCTTAATTCATGGCTCAAATGAGCTAAAAAGCGGTCTTTTGAACGATTTTCAGCTTCGGCTTTTAAACGTTCAACTCGCTCGCCTTCAACATCTTTACGAGCAAGTGCATAACGAATAGCACGTGCAAAACGGCTCGAACTCATTTCTGTTTTTATTAAGTAATCTACTGCACCGGCGTCAAGCGCTGCCGAGTCTAACTCATCGTTTGACTGCCCGGTAAGCATAATAATTGGGCCGCTAAAGCCATTCGCAATGGCCTCTTTTAATACATCTAAACCATTAGATGCACCCAAGCGGTAATCAAGCAAGCAAATGTCGTGCTCATTTTTACTAAGCGTTGCAATTGCCTGCTCTGGGGAGCTTATCCATTGAATGTTAAACGTGTGTGAATCCAATTGGTCCAGATAGTCGCAGGTGAGTATATAATCATCTTCATCGTCCTCTACAAGCAGCAACTGAGTCACTTTATCTAACATACAATCTCCATTAATCGTTAAATGTTGTCGGTAGCTCTACAAACTCTACCCAGTATTTTCCTAGCGTTTTCATCAAATCAACCAAACCATCAAACGTCACTGGTTTTGTAATATAAGATGCAGCACCTAAGTTATACCCTTTAACCATATCTTCTTCTTGCTTAGATGTAGTTAAAATAACGACCGGAATTCCCTTTAAATTAGGGTTCCCTTTTATAGCTTCAAGCGCTTCACGGCCATCCATTCTTGGCATATTTAGATCAAGTAATATTAATCCTGGTCGCGGCGACACTGTTTTATCTTCAAACTTACCTTTACGTTCTAAATATTCAAGTAACTCAACGCCGTCTTCTACAAAATGAAGCTCGTTAAGTACACGGCTTTCGGCAAGGGCATCTTGTGTTAACAAACGATCATCTTCATCATCGTCTGCCATTAAAATAGTAATCGGTTTTACTTTTGAATAGGGCATTTAAGCCTCTCCTTGCAATGTGAAAAGCGCAGCTTCCACAGGTAGTTTTATAATGAAGGTTGCACCTTCACCGTCTTTACTTATTGCTGTAATTGTTCCGCCGTGGCGCTCCACAATACGCCTACATACAGAAAGACCAATACCTGTGCCTTTATATTGTGAGCGACCGTGCAAACGTTGAAACGGTACAAATATTTTATCGGCATAGTCTTGTGAAAAACCAATACCGTTATCTTCTATAGTAATAACTTGAAAGCTTAAATTAGCATTATGATCCTCGCTAAAAATGTCTTCATGCTGGTAACTAATTTTTATATGTGGACTTACATCTGGGCGTCTAAATTTAACAGCATTCGACAACAAGTTTAAAAACAACTGCTGCATTTGGCTTTTATCAGCCTGAATAACTGGTAAATCCTCTACATCAACTTGTGTATTAGACTCGCCTATGGCAATTTCTAAATCACTGAGTATACCGGTTACAACGTCGTTTAAATTTGTATCATCAAAATCTTTACCGCGTGTAGTAATACGTGAAAACTCTAGTAAGTCGTTTATTAAATTAGACATGCGTTGCGCCGCATTTTTCATACGTCCAATATAATCAATACCCTTTTCACCAAGCTCATCTTTAAACATAGTTTCGAGTCGGTCACTAAATGCCTGAATTTTCCTAAGAGGCTCTTGTAAGTCATGGCTTGCAACAAAAGCAAACTCCTCAAGCTCTCGGTTACTGCGACCTAATTCCTCAGAGTACAAAGTTAATTCTTGCGTACGCTCAGACACTTTAGTTGCTAAAGTCTCGTTTTGTTTTTCAAGCTCAAAACGATACTTAGCTGCATTTCTTAAATTAAGACGTGTCATTACAAACATACCAATAATAAGTAATAAGCTTGTGATTGCTGTAATAGCAAACGTGATTTTAGCTTCATTCTTAATTTGCGCTAACTTTGAAAAATGGCTCACTTTAAAGAGTAATTCACGGTCTTGAATTTCATTAACATACTCTCTAATTTGCTTATAAAGCTCCCGACCTTTATGTGTATTTAACACATAAATTGCACGTCTTTCTCTATCATCAAGTGCTAGGTTTACAGTTTGCTTCAGCTCTTTAATTTTGCTATCAACTAGTACTAACAACTGAGCAATGCGCTCAGCTTGGCCGTCAATCTCAGAGTGTAGTGACTTAACATGATTTGTTTGAGCTTCAATTTGTCCAATAGCATCGTAATAAGGCGTTAAATAGTCAGTCTCTTCTGTTAATAAATAACCGCGCTGACCAGACTCAGCTTGCACTATTGATAAATGCAGTTGCTCAATTGCCGTTGTCAGCATATTAGTGTTATCTAAACTCTTTTGGGTTTGCGTTAAACCTTGAATCGTATTCAATGCTAAAACTGCGTTACCTACAATAATACTTAACACAACAACTATAAAAGCTGCCCAAGTAACATTCGCTTTACCTTGCTGTTTTTGCTTGCTCATTTAGCTTCCCGAATTAGAGTTTGTACAACACTTACTATTTATTGAGAGTCAGTTATTTTTTGTAAACTTTCACTACACTGTTGGCAATTGTTAATAATTTTATCAAGTGCATCTAGCGCTTTTTCTTTTGGCATATCGTTTTCAAGTACCAACTTAATAAGCTCTGCATTCATCGATATACGATTAAGCGGCGCTCTTGCATCGTGTACTAATTTATTTAGTTGCTCTGTTTGGTTATCGGATGTCATGCCCTTCCTCAAATCTATTTATATTCGCCAATACCGCCATATGCATTAAGGCGGTTATAAAGTGTTTTGGTGCTAATACCCAGCATTTGTGCAGCAAGCGTTTTATTACCTTGCACCTTATCAAGCGTTGCATGAATAAGTTCTTTTTCAACTTCTTCAATGGTTTGTCCTGCTGATACTGGCTTTTCGGCCGCTTGATTATTAACGCGCGAAAAAGGCGACTCTAAGTTATCAGGTAGAGTAATATCGCTGGTTTGCGGATCGCTCATAATAAATGCACGGTGTATAGCGTGGCGAAGCTCTCGCACATTACCTGGCCATTCATAGCTTTGTAACTCTTTGAGCTGCGCTGGCGTCCAACTAAATGGGGTACCGTTTTCATCATTAAGTTGATCTAAAAAGGCTTTAGCTAATAAAGGAATATCTTCTTTTCTGTCGCGTAGTGGCGGTATATCAATAGGGAAAACAGCCAACCTAAAGTAAATATCTTCACGAATAATATTATTTTGCGCTAAATCAGTAAGCGAGCGGTTAGTAGCCGAAATAACGCGACAATTGGTTGGTATTTCTCTGTTACCACCCACGCGTGTTACTTTTTTAGTTTCAAGCACTCGCAGTAAATTTGGCTGCATATCAATTGGCATTTCGGTCACTTCATCTAAAAACAAAGTACCGTTATTTGATTGCTCAAATACCCCTTCTTTGCGGGCTATAGCGCCGGTAAAGGCGCCTTTTTCATGGCCAAATAATTCACTACCTATTAATTCTTTTGAAAGCGCACCACAGTTGCTCGCCACTAACGGGCCTTCGCACTGGCTTGCGTTATGAATAGCTTGAGCTACAACTTCTTTACCTGCACCACTTTCACCCATCAACATTACATTGGCATTTGTTTTAGCAACGCGTTCAATCATATTGTAAAGCTTGTGCATTACTTCTGATTCGCCAATTAAACCACCAAAGTGACGCGTTATACCGCCCGACTTTGCTTTTTTAACTGCTTTTTTAGGGCCATTTAAAACCAGTTCTAAATCTTCGCGTTGTAATGGCTTTAATAAATGCCCTACATTTGGCTCACACATCTCAGCTAAAATGCCTTTAACTGAAGGATGACCCGATATAAGTGTAATTTTTGGAGATTGCCCAATCGTTTTTAGGTGATCAAGTAAGTGCAAACCGCTACCATCAGGTAACATAAAATCAAGCAGCACATGGTCAAAGGTATTATTTTCAAACCATTGATGTGCTTCTTTTAAACTGGTGGCGGTGCTTATATTGTGGCCGAGGAATTCGACTATGTGGCATACAACGTCACTAAACTCGACGTCATCGTCTACTAAAAGTATGTCTAACATGATAAATCCCTATGCTTTTTTTCTTATTCTACGCATCCTAAATATTAATTTAAAGGCGCACCTAGAATCTAATTACTTAAATAGTTAAGTAATCCAATACTATCTATTTTACCAACCTAACATTTACGTATGCTTAAAAAAAACGATCACAAATTACGAAAAATAATTAAAATCGTTTCTATTTATAGAATGGTAGCAACTGTTATCATTAAAAACCTAAAAAAGGAGACGAAATGCAGCAATTAAAAACCTTAATACATTCAGGTATTAATATTGACCAAGGCAGTCAATTTACCCGTTTAACGGCTCGCGCCATTGTTATTAAAAATAATAAAATACTTTTAATGTATACAAACCGCTATGAAGACTACAGTTTACCTGGTGGTGGAATAGATGAAGGCGAAAATATTGAACAAGGCTTAATTCGCGAACTAAGCGAAGAAACCGGTGCACAAAAAATAAGTGTTGTTAAAGCCTTTGGACTCTATGAAGAATATCGCCCTTGGTATAAAGACGACTTTGATATTATTCATATTAAATCGTATTGCTTTGTATGTAATATTGCCGACGAGTTTGGCAAAGCACAGTTAGAGCATTATGAGCAGCAAAATGGCATGACCGCTAAATGGGTTGATATTAACGACGCAATTGCACATAACGAGCGCACACTTGCTAATAGTGAAAAACAAGGACTCTCCATTTTACGAGAAACCTACCTACTAAAGCGCATTGCTAAAGAACTTCTATAAGTTGAATAAGCATGAGCAGTCAACCTTGTAAATTTTGCATCAATCAGAACTTTTTACTGCTTTGGATAATATATTCATAGTAGTAAAAAGTTATTAGCAGAATAAAAAACCCAAAATAGATACTATATTTCAATAGCTTGAGATTAATTAACACTGTTTTTTTGATATTGGCTTTCGTTTTGCACCCTTATAGATAATTAATTTGTAAGGAGATAGAAATGAGTAACACAGTTAAAACGATTAATCCGGCAACTGAGCAAACCATTGAAACCTACACGCTACTTTCTCAAAAAGAAGCAGAACAGGTAATCGAAAAATCTCACGAAACATATTTAAAATGGCGCTTAACGTCGTTCACTGAACGTGCGAGATATCTTAATAAGTTAGCCTCACTTTTCGAAGAGCAAAAAGAATCTATCGCAAAACTCATGACCGAAGAAATGGGTAAAGTATACGAGCAAGGCTTTCAAGAAGTTGAACTATGTGTAGGAATTTGTCGTTACACAGCCGAACAAGGCCCACAAGTACTTGCTGACGAAGAACGTGATATGGACGGCGGCCGTGCAATTATCAGCTACCAACCAACAGGTGTACTGTTAGGTATTCAACCGTGGAACTTCCCGCTTTATCAGGTAATTCGCTACAGTGCTGCCAACATAATGGCGGGTAACACAACCGTATTAAAACATGCTGGTAACGTATTTGGCATGGCTGAAAAAATTGAAGAGCTATTTAAACAAGCCGGTTTCCCAGAGTACTGTTTCAGCAACTTACTCATCGACGGTAAAACCGCCAGCTCACTCATTGCGCACAAAGCAATTAGCGGCGTAACCTTTACGGGTAGTGATGCCACAGGTAAAAAAGTAGCTGCAGAAGCGGGTAAACACGCTAAAAAAACAGTGTTAGAACTGGGTAGCAACGATGCATACTTAGTACTCGATGACGCTGATTTAGAGCTTGCAGTTAAAACCTGTGTAACAGGTCGCATGATCAATAACGGCGAAACGTGTGTTTCAGCTAAACGTTATGTTGTTGTTGAGTCACTTTACGATGACTTTAAAGCACAAATTAAAGAGCAGTTCGAAGCCATGAAAATGGGCGACCCAATGGCAGATGGCACAGACTTAGGCCCAATGGCTCGTGAAGATTTACGCGACGGCATTCACGACCAAGTAATGGAATCAGTTAAAGCAGGTGCAAACATAGTAACGGGTGGCGAAATACCATCGCAAACAGGTTACTACTACCCACCAACGCTACTTGATAACTTATCGCCTGGCATGCCTGCGTACGATGACGAACTATTTGGTCCAGTTGCTTCGCTTATTAAAGCGAAAGATAACGACGATGCTATGCGCATCGCCAACGATTCTCGCTACGGTTTAGGCGGTGGTATTTTCTCAAAAGATGAGAAAAAAGCCATTGAGCTTGCTAAAAAGTACTTCGACACCGGCATGATCAACATTAACGGCTACGGTTTAGCACAACCTAACCTACCATTTGGTGGCGTTAAAGGCAGTGGCTACGGCAGAGAACACGGCGGTTTTGGTATGCGCGAATTTGTTAATGTTAAAAGCATTATGATCGCCAGCTAATTTAGCTGCATAAATGAAATAAGTGTTTTAAATACAGATTTTTAATACGTGTTTAAAATACAAAAATTATTAAGCCTAAAAGTGGGTAACCGCTTTTAGGCTTTTTTATGACTTTTAGAAAGTAGTTTTCAGGAGACAGTACTTAGTTTTTAGTAAGAGATAGTACCGAGTTTTGGATATATTCGTAGGTGCGATTTTACATCGCGCTTTTAATGTGAATATGAGGAGCTAAAAGCTAAAAAGTAGCCTTTAATGTTGAACAAATATCGTGGTCTAATTTTATGTTTAATCGTAAACTCTCATACCCACCAAGTGTTCAGTCGTTTTTAATGTCTTTGCTAAATCATTTACTGCGGCCTGAACAACTAACCAAGAAATATCACATGTATCTGCATCAGGGTACATTTTACTAGCCATTTGCTCATAAGGATGTATTAGATTTCGGAACCCTCAAAGTGCATGAGAGGACTGTCTAGCATTTAAACCTAACTAACCTACATGATGTGTTACATCAATTACTATTTTTCGCTTACTAGCGTTACTTACAGCTGGCTCTTGGTATTTTACGAGAAAGTTTGATGAGGAATGGAGAATGATTAGGTAATATTTAGCTAGGTACTCAAAGCGCTTTTTCTCAAGCCCTAGTATTAGAAAAGCTATCGAACGCTTAGTGAATAAACTAAATTGCATAATAATCGAGTTAATTCGTTTATCTGATTTATATTTTTCAACTTCAATAAACTTTGTGCCCATTTTACGTTTCGTATTTTGCTGGAGCATCCATAAAGTGAAAACTGCCCCAGAGTAATAGTAAAAAAAACATGGGCAGAGAAGCCAATATAAGGTCATATTCTATAAAATTATCGCTAAGCCAATAGCATCCAAAAAACACCATGGGATATATTAAAACGCCCCATAGAAAAAATTTATTCATGATTCTATTAAACAATGGAATATTAATACTAGGCTTACTTCCTAAGCCCATAAGACTAGCGATAACTGCAAATGGGTATACAAGTAAAGGAATAGCACCTAAAACCAATAAAGTAAGCCGAAAAAACTCAAACATATAATCGAACATCCAACGTTTTGAACGTATTAACGCTATTCTCAATGACTAAAAAGTACAAACAAGGTAAGTTAATTGCCAGCGCTTATTTTGAGAGCTTTACCACTCTTTACTTCTAAGAAAACAAGTATATATATTAAAAATAAAGTATAAACCAAATAACACAGTAACAATTCAACACAAGTCAGGCTTCAGCTATTAATAACTCAATGCTTTATATAAATACCGCTATATCTAACGTTACTAATCAAACCTCGGCACCTTTCGCTTATCGGCTTTACTCATTGCGAGCTCTTGGATTTCTTCTTGCTTGTGCTGCGCCGATTTAGTTTCTAATGACTGCTGATTAGCGTTTTCGTAAGAAAGCTCAGTGAGTAGCGCAAAGTGATCTGAGCCATATTTAGCTAAGCGCTTAATACGCTTTACTTTAAAGCCTTCGCTGTGAAATAAATGATCGAGCGGCCAACGCATAAAAAAGTAGCCTGCATGAAAGGTATTATAAAAACCACGGCCTTTTCGAGGGTCTAAAAAGCCACTTATTTGCATAAACAAACGGGTGCTGCGCGACCACGCTACGTCGTTTAAATCTCCGGCAACTATGGTAGGTCGTGTAGGGTTTTTAAGTGCTTTAGCCACCATTATTAGCTCTGAGTCGCGCGGACGTGATGAGTCTTCCTCTGTCGGGCTTGGTGGTGCTGGGTGAATAAAGTGCCCTTGCATTTGTAGGCCTTCATCGTTTTCAAACAAAATATGAATTGAGGGAATATCTTCTTCTATAAGCTCACATATTTGTGCATCGAGTATTTTAAACTTGCTGTATAAGTGCATGCCATAACGATTGTCTTTAGGGCATTCTATGTAATACGGGTAATTTTTTTTAATGACTGATAATTTATTTTCCCACCAGCTATCGCTCTCAAGCGTAATAAGTAGGTCGGGTTGATGCTCATCAACAAGACTAATTAACTTCTCACTTTTATGGTTCGACATAAGTACATTTGCCGACATAATTCGAATGCTATGGTCGATGTGCTTAGGTGCGCTTTGCACTTCTTTTTTAGCAAGCCACGTATACGGGTAAATCCATTTACCTTGTAAAATCATTATAAGTAATGAGGTTAAGGCTATAAATACATAGCCTATTGCGCTACTTTGCCATAATAAAAACAACGAAGTAACGGCTACAAAACTGGCAATATAAAAAACCTGTAAGCGCACAAAATCGCAGCTACGCACTAAGTAATGCTGGCTGTACGACATAGGTAATAAGGTAACCAGTAAAAAAAAGCCAATAATTATAGCCAGCGCAATGAGCATTTTAATATCCTTATAAAGTTAATTTAGCGACTTAAAATTGAAAGTATTTCTCGAGTATCGTGCACCATATGGATAACTGTACGGTCTATTTCAATACTCACTGTACCATTATCTCTAGAGCGTTCAATCACTCTACCTCTTTTGTATAAATCGCGTTCTAAAAAGTCGCCTCGATGATAGCTTTTACTTAGCCCTGGTGGCGTCCAACCTGCGCGGATTAGCTGCTTTGCCTCTTTTTTAGAAAGGTAGTCATTGTCGTTATGCTTATGTGAATGATGCTTTTTATGGCCGTGTTTATGACCATGCTTATCTTTATGCGGTTTTGCGTCTGCGCTTATTGAACATAAAGCCAATGCTATTAGTGCTGTGTATATAGGTGCTTTCATAAATAATCTCTAGCATAATTAATAGCTAAAGGTTAACAAACACGGATGAACATCATATGAAACAACTAACACCTATTTAACGTTGTTTATATTGTGTTTTACAGTGGCTTCGCATAATAGCGGGATCGCGTAATTTTAAATGTTTTGTTTTACGACCTGCATGGCGCTTACGCCAAACTTTAAAACTGCCTTTTGAAACATTGTCTCGCATAAAAACCACCAGCTGCGGATACTTTAATCCGTATAGCTGCTCTATAGCCTCGTAGGGGGTTCTATCTTCCCACGCCATTTCGATAATGCGTGACTGCTGTTCTGCGTTAAACATGGTATATCTCACAAAATTTAACTTATACGCTAGGTAAAAATACTTAGATCAATGCAATTAAACTCAGTAACTGTATAATTGGCGTTCAAGTTATGTACTTTAAAAGATATCGAATTTATATTTATGCGCGCAATATTCCTGTTTTTAGCTTTAACTTTACCTTCGTTATTACTTGCAGCGCCAAGTAAAACCCTGCGCTGCGTAACAACCCACTACCCGCCTTTTACTATATTTGATGAGAAAAGCGATACGTTCACGGGTTTAGATATTGAATATTTAACGTTTATTGAGCGTAATTTAAATCTTAAAATTGACGTAATTCATCTGCCATGGGCGCGCGTTAAAAAAGAAATGGCGCTGGGTTACTACGACTGCTATTTCTCTTTGGCCAATACAGAGGAACGTGCAAAGTATTTAGATTTTACAAGCGTGCCTTTGCACACTACTAAGTATGGTTTATTTACTTTAAACAAAGATAAACTGCTCACTGACGATTTATCAAATACCCCAATAGCGATGCTGCGCGGCGTTGCTTTGCCTGAGGTTATTGCTAAAAAGTACAGCCTTGATGAGAATAATCTACTTCGCTCACTTTCAACTAAAGACACTTTTGAGCTACTAGAAAAAAAACGTGTTGAATACGCAATAACTAACTATCAAGCAGGTTTGTGGTACTCAAAAGAATATAAAAACATTTATGCTCGGCAATTAAATGAGTTTACATTTCCTACTTACATTGCTTTTAAGCGTGGCGTAATTGATACAAAATTAGTTGATGAACAAATAAAGCGTTTTAAAGCACAAGCTCAATAATTAACTTTGCCATATTAAGAGATAACCAATGTTTACAAAACTACCAAAGTGGGTTGAATATGGCGCGTTTACGCTCGCATTTATAGCGGGCATAGTAAACGCTGTAGGCTTATTAGGATTTGAGCACCAGGCTATTTCGCATGTATCTGGCTCTGTTACTTTACTTGGTATTAAAGCAATAACTAACCCCAGTACTGCCTTATTGCTACTTTCAATAATTGTTAGCTTTATGTTGGGTTCTGCACTGTCGGGATTTTTGCTCTCTGGTGGCTCATTAAAACTTGGTCGTCATTACGACACTTTGCTTTTTATTGAAGGATTGCTACTACTTGCGAGTGCTTATTTACTCAAAAACACATTCGTTTACGGCATTGTTTTAACGTCTGCTGCGTGTGGGTTACAAAATGCGCTAGCCACTAATTACAGTGGTGCTGTTATTCGAACGACACATTTAACCGGTATTTTTACTGACCTTGGTTTAATGCTAGGTAAAGCACTTAAAGGTGAGCAATTTGATACCCGTAAAGGCGTTATGTTTTTACTCATTATTGCAGGCTTTTTACTAGGCGGTATAACCGGCTACGTTTTATTTAAGCATTACTTAGTGCTGGCTTTGGTGTTTCCTGCTGTAGCTTGTTTTGTTTTATCAATTACGTATCGGGTTTATAGGTTACGTACGCTTTAACGCAACGAGTTTAAAAGCACATTAAAACCGCATATTATAGAGGTAATGCAATATAGATTACTTTCAAGGAATGTATGAAACCTTATTTTTTGCCGCTGATATTACCCTTTAGCCACACTGCGTTTGCCGATAATCAAAACAACGATGCAATAGAAACCATAACAACTACGGCATCACGTATTGAAGCGCTATCGACCCCACTCCCTTTATCAATAAGTACACTTAGTGAAGCACAGCTAAATAGCATAGCGCCTACCCATATTGAAGAAGCCCTGCAACGTGTAGCAGGGGCTAATATTCAACGCGGAAATGGCCAAGAGTATTTACCCGCGCTTCGCTCACAAGTGCTTTCGGGCGCAGGCGCTTGTGGTGGCATATTGACTTTGGAGGATGGAATACCACTGAGAGCAGCAGGGTTTTGTAATATAAACGAGCTATTTGAGGCGCACAGCGAAATGGCGCAGCGCATTGAAGTGTTAAAAGGTCCTGGCTCTGCACTTTATGGCTCAAATGCTGTGCATGGTGTTATTAATGTAATAACGCCCGACACCACACAAGGCGGTGGCTTAGTTGGTTTAGATTATGGCTCGTACGGTTATACTCGCTACAAATTACGTGCAGGACAAGATTACGGCAACAGCGGTA
Source organism: Pseudoalteromonas sp. NZS37 (assembly GCF_015864265.1). Classification (NCBI taxonomy): domain Bacteria; kingdom Pseudomonadati; phylum Pseudomonadota; class Gammaproteobacteria; order Alteromonadales; family Pseudoalteromonadaceae; genus Pseudoalteromonas; species Pseudoalteromonas sp. NZS37. Next base: position 357,348 of record NZ_JADYXL010000001.1, read on the forward strand.
TCGGCATTAACGCAAGTGTTACCGATGATAGCGGTTACCGCGACGACGAAAGCGTAGAGCAACAAAAAGTAAATATTCGCCATCGCTATTCAAATAATAATTTATTACTTACCTCTGGGCTTACTTACACAAACCTAGATCAGCAAACGGCTGGATTTATTACAGGCTTTGAAAGTTATAAAAACGAAGACCTCTCGCAAAAAAACTTTGACCCAGACGCATTTAGAAAAGCACGTGCATTTAGAGCATGGAGCAACGCAACATGGCAATTAAATAACAATGATGTGCTCTCTACTACGTTATATTTTCGCGACCAAAGCATGGACTTTTTTAAGCACTTTTTACCCGGCACACCGCTTGAAAAAAACAGTCAAACTGGTTTTGGCGTACAGTCGCTTTATCAACATAATTTACTAAGCAATATAAAAATAAACCTAGGGCTTGATGGCGAATACACGCAAGCCGACTTTACTCAAAGCCAATACGAGCCCACTCAAGGTTCTGCATTTTTAGTTGCTACAGTGCCACAAGGTAAGCATTACGATTACGATGTAAACGCCACGCTTTATGCCCCTTTTGCATCTATTGATTGGCAATTAAATAAGTGGTTACTTACCGCAGGTGTGCGCTACGAGCATATGCAGTACGACTACACCAATAATATGCTAGCAGGTAGAACAAAAGACGATGGCACAGAATGCGGCTTTGGTGGCTGCCGATACAGCCGCCCTGAAAGTGGAAAAAATAGTTTTAGTAATTTATCGCCAAAGCTTGGGGTTAGTTATCAGTACAATACGAATAACACGCTTTATGCAAACTTTTCTCGCGGTTACAGAGCGCCACAAGCGGCTGAGCTATACCAATTACAACGCGAGCAAACCACTGCAAATTTAAGCGCCGAAATAGCCAATAACGCAGAGCTGGGTATTAAAGGGATTTACGAAAAGCTACGTTATGGCGTGTCTGTTTACGCTATGAGTAAACACAATACGATTTACCGCGATAGTGACTTTTTTACGGTAAATAATGGCAGCTCTCGCCATCGTGGTATTGAGCTTGAACTTGACTACCAGCTAACGCAGTCGCTTGCACTTAACTTTGCAGGCACTCACGCAAAGCATACTTATACTAACAACCAAATACTTAACGGTTTAAATATAAACGGCAACGACATAGATACCGCGCCGCGTAATATTGCTAATCTCGATTTAACATGGCAGGCATTAAACAACGCGCAATTTGCTTTGCAGTGGCACCGCGTTGGTAACTACTACACCGACCCAGAAAACTTAAATAAATACCAAGGGCATGATGTTTTAAGCCTGCGCGCTCAGTGGCAAGTTACTAATAACCTTGAAGTACTTGCCCGCATTATTAATTTAACTAATGAGGCTTATGCAGAGCGCGCCGATTACACCAGTTTTACCGGCGACAGGTACTTTCCTGGCAAACCACGTAATGCCATGCTTTCGGCAACTTATACGTGGTAGTGCTTATTTAAGGGCTAAACTTATTTAAGAGCTAAGCTAATTTAACTGATTTAAGTCGCTCATGTATTTCATGGGCGACTTTTTCATTACCTTTTTAAACATAGTAATAAATGCACTCACCGACTCATACCCTAACAACTCCGACACCTGCTGCACACTTTGCTTATCAGAAAGCGCTTTTAAGGCTGTAATTATATGCAATTGCGTACGCCATTTTCCAAATGTCATGCCTGTTTCTTTTTTAATTAACCGCGCTAATGTGCGCTCAGTTAATGCAAACTGCTTAGCCCATTGTGGTAGTGTTTTTCGGTTATTTGGCTTGTTTATAAGCTGATCGCTCATAGTTTGAATTACCTCATTTTTAGATAATACAAAATCCAGTGGCTGTACGGGCATTTCAATAAGTTGATCAAATAACACCTGCGCTAAACGCGCTGTTTTACTATTTAAAGTATAGTGCTGATTATGCGCAGCCAACTCGCACATTAGCTCTTTAACCAGCGGCGTAATGGCTAAAGTACAAGTATTTAGCGGCATACCGTTTTTACTACTATCAATAAATAAATGACAAAGCTGCGCGTTATCAGACGCCCTATTGCTATGCACCTTTTGTGCTGGGATCCAAATTGCACTGTGCGTGGGCACCATCCACATTTTGGCCGACACTTCACAGGTTACATAACCATGCAGGGCTAAAATTAACTGCCCTTTAGGATGGGTATGCAAAGGTATTTCGTGACTTGCATGCGCGTGCTCTATTTTGGCTATTATGGGCTGCGCCATAGTTTCAAAATTTTTAATGTCGTCCCAACCGATTGCATCAAACATAGTTTTGTCTGTTTTTAGTTATTTAATGTCATTATCTCTAAATTATAGTTTTTGCTAAGCCTTTATACTAGCGCCCATTAAGTATTAGCTTTAATGGTCTTCCCTTTTGTTAAATAACACACCTAAATCACGCTTTGCTGGCATATTACTTGTGCTTGGCATATTACTTATTGCCGCAAATTTACGCGCCACATTTACAGGTATTGCACCTGTGCTTGAACAAATTATTAATCACTTTGGGCTTAGCGCATCACAAGCCGGTTTTTTAACAACGTTGCCACTCATTGCCTTTGCGGTTGTATCGCCAATGGCCGCAACTCTTGCTAAAAAACAAGGTTTAGAGCGCACCTTATTTGTCGCTTTATTATTTATACTTGCTGGGGTTGCAGCACGGGTAATAAATACCTCAACCATGCTGTTTGTGGGTACCGCTATTATTGGTGTGGGCATTGCCATTGCAAACGTATTATTACCAAGTTTAATTAAGCGCGACTTTCCTGCAAAGGTCGCGTTAATGACCTCAGCCTACGTGCTTACGATGGGCGTGGTATCGGGCGGGTTTTCTGCTTTGGTATTCCCGCTGAGCCAGTTAAACGGATTAGGATGGCAACTTGCGCTGGGTTCATCAGCTATTATCACTCTGGCGAGTATTATTGTGTGGATGTCGCAATTAAGTAAACATACTAAACCCGCGAAAATTGCTCAGCACGTTAACAGTTCAAAAAGTGTATGGCGTTATTTACTAGCATGGCAAATTACCCTACTGCTAGGCTTAAACTCATTTTTAAATTATATAATTATTACGTGGTTACCCAGCATATTAATCGAAACCGGCCAAAGTGCTACGCAAGCAGGTGCTTATCATGGGGCTTTTCAAATAGCGACTGCATTACCGGGTTTAATATTAATTCCGCTATTGGCAAAATTAAAAGATCAAAGCGCGCTTAGCTTTATTTTAGCCATGCTCAGTGCACTCAGTGCATTGGGGTTACTTTACATGCCTAGCTTTGCTTTTGTTTGGACCTTAATGCTGGGCTTTTGCTCTGGAGCATGTTTTATATTGGGGCTGTCGTTTATTAGTTTGCGAACTGACGATTCGCAGCAAGCGGCCTCGCTTTCTGGTATGTCGCAAAGCGTAGGTTATTTACTCGCGGCTATTGGTCCTATGCTAGCTGGTGCATTACACACAACTACGGGAAGTTGGAGTGCGCCATTATGGCTGTGCGCTATTGCCGGAGTACTGTGTGCTTTATGTGGTTTAGGCAGTGGTAAAAACACTACTTTAGCTAAATCAGCTAACGAGTTGCTGTAACCACGAAAACAGGCCAGACGAAGGTTTGTTACTCGTGTGTTTTTGCTCATAGCGTTTATTAGTTGCTTCGCGCTGTTCACGGCGCTCTTGTGCTAAATTAGCTTTTGCGGCAAAACGTAGGCGTTGCTCTTGAGTTAGCTCATCATTAAAACTAATGGCTGTTTTTTTAACTGCTCGGCTGCTTTTAGGTGAACTACACATAATATTTCCTCTGTTGTGTAACTACTAAAATAGACAGCCTTTTAGCAAATAAAATTTCAGAAAACTTAACTTTTAATTTAAAGTGAGCCTATACACTCAACTTCTACTAAAGAATCAAGCGCTAACGCCTTTACAGCAAAAGCACTACGTGCAGGATACGGCGCACTAAAATACTGAGTGTAAATGGCATTGAATGCTTTAAAGTCGTTTATGTCGGTAAGCATAACGGTGCATTTAACTATATTGCTCATACTGTAGTTATGTTGCTCTAAAGTGCGTTTAATATTTTCAAGTGTTTGTTTAGTTTCACCTTCAAAACCACCAGCCGCTAACTTACCGGTTGCAGGGTTAATCCCTATTTGCCCCGACATATAAAGCGTATTACCGGCTTTTACTATTTGCGAAAATGGTAAGTTAGGATTAGCTTTGCCTGTATTTAAAAAGTCGACATTACTGGGTTTTGCCTGCGTAAAACCAGTAAGTAGTACGCTTGCTAATAAGGCTGTTTTCATCAGTGAGTTCATCATCTGGCTTACCTTATTTTTGTGGTGTGGTTTCAAAAGCAGGAACTTCGTGTAAATTATTTAACCATGTAAGCGTTGATTGTGACCAAATTTGTGCAGACGGTTTAAACTCATCGCGCTGATCAACCGCACCAATACGCAACCCATAAACACGACCTTCTTTTTCTGCATTTGTAGCATAAAGTGTTGTACCACATGTGCCACAAAAGCCCTGCGCACGCTTGTTACCGCTTTGGGCTGTTTTAACAAACTCTTTTGGCTCACCTTGGGTAAACACAACCGAGTTTGGCTCTGCAATTATAACTGCTCTAAATGGGCCGCTCGACATACGTTGGCAATCGCTACAATGGCAAACAAGTGCGTTGTTATTTTGAGACTTTGCTTGGTATTTAATTTCACCACAGTAACAGCTTCCAGTAATTTTCATTATTTAAATCCTTAATGCTTATGAAGATTGAATCGAGATATAAGACCGGCAATATCGATTCATTATTTTTAAAATATAAAAAACTGCTCGCCGGTTCATTTTTATATTCGGTTAGATTTTTAATTTTTTAGAGTGATTTTTTAAAAGTTGAGCAAGTGCTACAAACATGATCCGATGTTTTAAATAAAACAGCAATACCACGTTAAGCTAATAGCGTAACGTGGTGTGTTTAAGCTATTTTTATACCAATTCGCTTAATTAAATTGTCTATTTTGAGGTAAGAAAACCGTGTCGATAACAAGGCAAAAATTTCGTTATTTAGTTGTTCTATATGAGATATTTTTAACGAAGTTAACGTGCGGTTTAATCCCTCAAATTGATTATGTATTATTGCGCGTTGGTATTAATGTGCGTTTAAATAATCAACAGCTAAGAGGCTAAGCGCCTTAGTGCCTACTTTAAACGACGATTCGTCGGCATAAAAATAAGGTGAGTGATTACTAGCCACTGTATTTAAATCTTGCTCACTTGGTGTGCCGCCTAAAAATACAAATACACTCGGCACTTCTAATGCGTAAAACGAAAAGTCTTCTGCGCCGGTTATTTTTCCCATTTCCACTACGTTTCCATTACCTGCTGCTTTTTTAAGGCTAGGTAACATTTGCGCAGTAAGCTCAGGGTTATTAATCGTTACCGGATAACCTTCGTGAATGTGTACCTCTGCAGTTGCACCTGACGATTTAGCAATGTGCGTGGCTGTGGTTTTTATTTTTTCAAATATTTGTGCACGATTATCCATATCAAAGTTACGAATTGTGCCTACCATTTCAACTTCTTCAGGAATAATATTATTACGTACCCCACCCGCTATCTTACCAAACGAGACAATAGCAGGCTCTTTGGTAATGTTGATTTGGCGACTAACAATATGATTTACGCCTGTTACTATTTGCGCTGCTGCGGCAATGGGGTCAACCCCAGTCCACGGTGCAGAGCCGTGTGCCTGCTTGCCATGTACTGTTATTTCAAATCGGTCTGCACTGGCCATTGCAGGGCCACTTCTATAACCAATTTTACCGCTGTGCAAACTAGATGTTATGTGTAACCCAAAAGCAGCCTCTGGTTTGTATTGTTTAAATATGCCTTCTTTAAGCATTAACTCAGCGCCACCCTCTTCCCCCTCTGGTGCGCCTTCTTCTGCAGGTTGAAACACAAACATGATGTTGCCATGCAATTCATCTTTCATATTTGCTAATACTTCGGCTGCGCCCATTAACATAGCCACGTGCGTGTCGTGCCCACAAGCATGCATTATGCCTACATCTACACCACGGTAATTAGTGGTTTTAGTTGATTTAAAATCAACATCGGCTTTTTCAGTAACTGGAAGCGCGTCCATATCTGCACGTAGCATTACTGTTGGACCTGGCTTTGCACCTTTTAATAACCCCACAACGCCAGTAAAAGCAACCCCCGTTTGTACTTCCATACCCAGCGACTTTAAGTGCTTAGCTACAATACCTGCTGTGCGGGTTTCGCGATTTCCAAGCTCAGGGTTTTGATGAAAATCACGTCGCCAATCAATAACCTGTTGCTCTACCTTTTTCACTTGCTGATCAATGTTTGCATTGGCATTAAGCGCACTAAGGGCAGCAAAGCCCAGCGCTATTGAAATTAGTGATTTTTTCATCCTGTTTGTCCTTATTATATTTATTGGTTTTATAATATTGATGAGCACGAGCCCTTATATACTATTGAGAACATAATTAGTTCGCTCTATAACCACTATTACCGAAGGCTCCACAATAATCAATCCCATTTAAGCTAGATGCCCAACTATGAAGGGCCACTTCACTTTTCACTGGTTTTATCTATTTTTAGTTTGAAGATTTAGCGCTAATTAAGCCTACCATTTTTGTTTTTATTGATTTAAGAATGGCATTTAATAGTCAACCAACGCACGTAAAGTGAGTTTTAATAAGCGCGGTGGTGGATAGGAGAAGTTAACGAGTAATAGGCTTGGTACATAATTGCTATTCAAACTATAAAATAAGAATAGCAACGTAAAACCTCCCCTAATGTTGGCGGGAGTTATTTAAATACATTTGCATCTTTAATGCTATCAAAATCGTTAAAGCGCACGTTGTGCTGTTGCATTACTTTAAGTATTTTTTCACTTAGCATTTGGCGTAAATAAAACGGCTGATTTGGCACAAAATGATGGATGGTATGCGTTTTACCAAAGTTAAAACAAAACAAGTGAAACGGCATAAATAAACGACTCGTTAGTACGTGTGTTTGTTCAAGCATATTATTAACGCCGCCATAGTAATGCATGCTTGAGGTAACAAAATTAAGCGAGCTTGAGCGAATAATATTAGGCACAATAAGTACGACCATTAAAAATTCAAACACACTCATTGTACTTAACAACCAGTTAGGTGAATTTAGCGAAAGTGGTATAAATAAATCAACAATATGAAATAGAATAACGCTATATAAAACAGCAAAATACGCAGTCGCTATCGGAAACCCCGCATTAAAAACACTCGAAAAACTAAAGCCATTAATTTCTTTTCTAAAACGTTTAGTAGAAATAACTAACCCTAATAGCCCATCGACAATAACTAGCGCACGTAAAAATGGGTTTTTAATACCATTACCCACCAAGCGTTCTTCAAGGTCTTGTTGTGTGCCTGAGGTTTTGTGATGATGTAAATGCATTTTACGTCGGTACCACGGGCTAATAGTATTTGGCCGCATTAACCATACTGTTAGCATCATAAAGTTATACATGAACGGCTGATTACTAAAGTATTGTTTATGTATAAGGTCGTGCTCTAACTCATGGGAAATAGACGCAGCAATAGCCGCAAGTACTATACATACCCAAGCAGGTATGATGGCTAAATAATATAAAACACCAACACCAATTAATGCGCTAAGCGATAGCAATAAAATAATTAACCCTAAGGTATTTTGGTGTGCAAATAATGGGTGCTTTTGACGAAGTGATACTTCTTCTGCCTTAATTGCTTTAACAATCGCTTGAATGTTCTGCTTGGCACTTAATTGAGTCATATGTAATGTCTTAAAAACCTTGTTGTACAAATAATACCTGAATTAAACGCAACATCGGAATAAAGCAGGAATAATTATTGTAATACGATTAACTATTACCAATAGTTCAATTGCTTACGTATTCAATCGCATAACAAGTTTAATAGCACTCATAACCTAAAACATTCGCTTTTTGTATCAGCCAAAAAGACTTAAAAAAATTCCCTGTTGAGTATCTTTACTATAAACGATTAATTATCAACCAGTTGTTTATGCAAATAAAAGAAAAGGCTTGCCGCCCCCTCTTTTGTTTGTATAATGCGGATACAGAATAAGAGGTATATAAGTATCCTTTTTATTTTAAGTGGTTTTTCTTTATTTTTTATATTTAAAAGATTAAAGAAAAATTATGCCAGCGTGATGAAATTGGTAGACATGGGGGATTCAAAATCCCCTTCCGAAAGGAGTGCCGGTTCGAGTCCGGCCGCTGGTACCACTTTTTAAACCTCAGCTAATTATTGGCTGAGGTTTTTTTATGCCTAAAAATTAACTAGTAACTTATACCAATTCACTTAATTAAGTTAGCTACTTTTAGGTAAAAAAACGGTTTCGATAACAAGATGAAACCTAGCTCAGCTGAAGCAAAAGCCTTCCATTAAAGCTCTCGGCATATCTTAGGGAGGTACATAAATCTGATTAGCATGCTAATTATGCATCTTGCTCTTGATTTGTTATATCCCCAATTCGATTATTTAACTCTTCGTCACTAACATCTTCTTTGTGTGTACCAATGATCCATATATGACCAAATGGGTCTTGTAGTGTGCCGGTCCTATCCCCATAAAACTGGTCATGTACGGGTCTTATTAGTGTTGCACCTAGCTCAATTGCTTTTTTAAATATGGTATCAACATCTTCAACATAAAGCATAAGGCTTAGCGCTGTACCACCGAGTTCTTTTGGACTTTTTAAATACTCTTCAGAACCAATATCTGAAAGCATAATATGCGAATCACCAATTATTATTTCTGCATGGGCTATTCCACCATCAGGTAAAGGCATTTGCATTACGTGTTCAGCACTAAATGCATCACAATAAAAATCTATCGCTTTTTGTGCGTCATTCATAATTAAATAAGGTGTAACTGAATGAAACCCTTTTGGTATTGCCGAAACTGACATAGTGATCACCTCGCTGTTGAATCCATGTTATTAAAACTGATTTAAATGCTGTCTGTAATAGGCACTAAAGTTTTTAAATAAAGGTCAGATTGACTGACCTTAAAACAATATATAAATTAAATAATAGCTCTAATAAATACTTAGCGCTGCCAAAAACGTAAATTACGTAATGACTCTATAAATGCCTCGCCCGATACGGTAGCTAAATCAATCCAGCCATCATCAGCTTTGTCATCGAGCCCTGCGGCTTTAAATAATGGCTTAGCCTTACTTGTAAAACCTATGTATTTCATATGTGCATACGCATCACTTACAAAGTCTTTAGCTTCTGCAATAGCTGCTAGTTTTTCGGCTCCCTCTTCAGTGGTGAGCACAAGTACCGCATCGTATAAAACCGATGGACCACCATTAATAACCTGATCAGCTTTAAAGTGCTTACCTTTACTGCATTTGGCACCGCCAACTTGTGGGGCAATAATTTCAAAGTTTGCGCCTTCACTTTTAAGTGCATTGGTAACCGATTCAAAAATTTCTGCATTAAAGCCATCACTTACTAAAATGCCTAATTTACGGCCTTTGAAGGTGTTGGGCGCATTTTTCAAAATACTTAATGCATCAGATACAGGTAAGTCTTTACGTGTTGGCATTGCTGCTTCAGCTGGGTCTGGCATTTCTTGCAAGCCAAGTCCTTCAGCAACTTTATTTGCGAGGGTTTCGTCAATATTTAACAAGTGCGATACCAAACGTTCTCGTATTGGTAAATGCTCAACTTTAGACAGCTCAAACACGTACGCAGATTGAATATGCGCCTGCTCTACCTCTGTTTGACTTAAATAAAATTGACGGGCTTGACTGTAATGATCGCTGAATGTTTCTGAGCGATAACGCAGTTTATCACCGCCGCTTACTTCAGGTTCCTTTGAGCTTTTAAAGCCATGTACTGGGCATTCGCGCGGGTTGTTTTCGTCGCCGCTCCATGAGTTTGGTTCGTAATTAACACGCCCTTTTGGATTATGCATTGCCATGTGGCCATCTTGCTGAAAATGACGCATTGGGCATTTAGGCGCATTGATCGGGATATGCGTAAAGTTAGGTCCACCGAGGCGTTTTGTTTGAGTATCAAGGTATGAAAAGTTACGACCTTGCAGTAGCGGGTCGGGTGTAAAATCGAGTCCCGGTACAATGTTTTGAGTACAAAATGCTACTTGCTCTGTTTCTGCAAAAAAGTTGTCTACAACACGGTCAAGCACCATACGGCCAACAATTTGCACTGGTACTTGCTCTTCAGGTATAAGCTTGGTGGCATCAAAAACATCAAATTCAAATTCATCAGCAAATTGCTGATCAAACACCTGCACACCTAACTCCCACTCTGGGTAGTCGCCGTTACCAATAGACTCCCACATATCTCTGCGATGAAAATCAGGGTCCGCGCCGTTTAATTTAAGTGCCTCGTTCCACACAACTGATTGCATACCGCCTTTTGGTTTCCAATGAAATTTAACAAATTTCTCTTCACCTTTGTCATTAATGAATTTAAAGGTATGAACGCCAAAACCTTCCATAAATCGCAATGAACGCGGAATAGCCCTATCAGACATTGCCCACATAACCATGTGCATTGACTCAGGCGATAAGCTCACAAAATCCCAAAAGTTATCATGTGCTGTTTGCGCTTGCGGAAAACCTCGGTCGGGCTCGGCTTTAGCTGAATGAACTAAGTCAGGAAACTTCATCGCATCTTGAATAAAGAATACCGGTATATTGTTACCGACTAAATCCCAGTTTCCTTCTTGGGTATAAAATTTTACCGCAAAACCACGTACATCACGTGCTAAATCTGGAGACCCTTTATTACCTGCAACTGTAGAGAAACGAGTAAATACTGGGGTTTTTTCACCTTTTCGCTGAAAAATATCTGCACAGGTTAAATCTTCAAGCGTGTCGTAAGTTTCAAAATATCCGTGTGCACCATAGCCTCTAGCGTGCACTACACGCTCAGGAATGCGCTCGTGATCAAAGTGAAAGATCTTCTCGCGCATTATGTGATCTTCTAATAATCCTGGGCCACGCTTTCCAGCACGTAATGAATTTTGATCGTCACTTACAGGGCAGCCCTGCGCGGTGGTCATGGTAGGGTGTTCATCCGACGCTTTTTGATGCAATTCACCGCCATGCCCTTTATTACCTGCGTATTTAAATGATTCAGCCATGTTTAGTCCTTCATACAGTTTGATTTAATGGGTCAATAGTTTTTATGAGCTTAAAAGCTAAAAGCGACTATGCAAATGCAAAATAAAGACCAGCCATCCAACCTAGTAAAAAAGGGCTGTACAGATAACAATGTAGTATTTGAAGTGGTTTATAAAAGAAAAGGTTACACAGGTATGTAACTTTTTCACACAAAAAAAGAGCACTTAAAAGTGCTCTTAGATTTAAATCATTTTAAATTTAGTTAATCTTTGCTTTCGTTAACTAAAATAACTTTACGATGTGGGAAAGGTATTTCGATGTTGTTTTCATCCAGTGCTTTTTTAATTAACTCTGGCACCGTATAAAGAATATCGAAGTAATGCTCGCCCTTACAAAAAGGTCTTACTAAAAAGTCTACTGAGCTGTTGTTAAGAGTTTCTACTTCAACAAAAGGAGCTGGATCTTTTAGTATGTGTGGGTGCGCTGCAAGTACGGCATCTATAACTTTACGTACAGCCGTTGTATCTTCACCGTAAGCAACACCAAAATGCATATCCACACCACGAATTGGATGATGTGAATGGTTTATAATTTGCGCGCCCCAAATTTGACTATTTGGAATAATAACCTGTTGGTTATCGAACGTTTGTAAAATAGTAGTAAACATATCTACTTCTGTTACTTTACCAAAACGCCCTGCGGCCTCAATAAAATCATTCACTTTATAAGGTCTGAAAACAAGTAGCATAACGCCTGCGGCAAGGTTCGACATTGCACCTTGTAACGCCAAGCCTATAGCAAGTCCCGCAGCACCTAGCAAAGCAATAATAGAGGCTGTTTGTACACCAAAGCGATTTAATACAGCAATAATAACGAACGCTAATATGATGTAGCGAGCCATGCTGCCTAAAAAGCGAAAAAGCGTGTCATCAAGATGAGTGTATTTATGACACAAGCCAATAATTAAATTGCGTACTTTGCCTGCCAACCATAAGCCCGCAAGTAAAATTGCAATCGCCAGTAATATGTTGGTTGCCCACGTAATTGCAGCGGGTAAATATTGATTAATATCAATGTTGTTTATTATGTCTTCCATTGTTTTTCCTGTTTTAAAAACTTTTAACTAGTTTTAGCTAGTTTTACTATACCAAGCGCAATAGTTTAACAAAAAATTAACTAAAGTACGACTATAGGAGTAATTTAAAACATAACGAAAGAGTATTTCCTCAAAACATGTCATCGCTCACGTAAATCTTTCAACACATATTTTTGCTTTACCCCTTGGTTTATAGCTTAAATAATTAAACTTTAACTAGTTCATAAATAAAGCTAATACCCGAGGTAAATCTCGGTTAACTCTTTTAATTTTCTAATTATTGCTGGCACTCATCTATAAATTTACCGATAATCTCACCTAAGCGCGCATATATTGGCGAGACAACACAATTGGATGAAATTAAAACAAAGGATTATTATGAAAAAGTACTCAATTTTACTTACAGCGGCAACACTTACTGTACTTGCTGGTTGTTCAACATCTGTTGCAGTAAGAGACTTTGAACAAAACCCTATTCCGCAAACATCAACAATTACCAACAGTGAAGCTGACGTAGAAAAGGGTATTCTAAAGGCATGTATTCAGCTTGGTTGGAAGTGTACGCCTATGAGTGAAGGTAAAATAAAAGGTGTACTGGATATTCGAACACACCAATTAACTGTCGATATTGCGTATGACAAAACGGCATACTCAATCAACTATAAAGACTCTATTAACTTAAACTACAACGGCAAAAAAATTCACCGCCAATATGTTAATTGGGTATCAAACCTAATACGCCATATAGATGCTGAAATGATTTAGCAGCGCGTTAACCTGCTTTACATATTATAAAAATCACTAAATATGAATAATAAAAATGGAGAAGCTACCTATAGCTTCTCCATTTTTTAGTTGAGATTTAAACAGTAATAATCAAGTAAAAAGTATTAATAACTTTCAACCAGTTACAAGTAAAAAAGCACCAAACCTAACACTATTAGTAAAAGTACTCTCCCGTATTTCCACTCTTTAATGAATGAGTAATTTTTTACTTATCCCCCTTCGTAAAAACATATTTTATATCTTGCTATAACGCAGTTTCGCTCATATAGTCAGCAAATTATCACACCTTTATTTTGAACATCTTTGTTTATGAAATCTTCTGCTCCTGCTAGTGATTTTGGTACCTTATTAGGTTATGCACCTGGTAATGTTGCTGTGTACTCATCTGATTATGATACGGCTGATGAAAGCATTTATCCTAATCGTAGCGCCTATCGTAGTTACCTTGATGGCATTTACATGGGCTATAAATGGCAATGCGTTGAATTTGCACGTCGATGGATGTATCTCAACCATAGCTATATTTTTGATGATATTGCTATGGCTTACGATATTTTTGAGCTGCGTTCGGTGCGCGATGTAAATAGCCAAAACAGATTGCCACTAAACGCGTTTAAAAATGGTGCAAAACATCATCCTCAAGTAGGTAGCTTACTTATATGGGAAGAAGGCGGCGAGTTTGAAGAAACAGGCCATGTTGCTGTCGTTGTTGAAGTGCATAAAGATAAAATACGTCTTGCTGAGCAAAATGTAGGACATCAAATATGGCCAAAAGATCAAAGCTGGTGTCGTGAGCTAAAAGCAAAAGTAACTAAAGATGGCGACTATTGGATTGAGTGCTCTTACAGCGACGCCACTATTTTAGGCTGGATGACACAAACTGATGAAACAGAATATGCTGAGCCAACGTCTGAGCTAAACACTGATTTATTTATTATAGAAGCCCATAAAGCAGTAGATACAGGGCAAGCAAACAAGTCATGGTTAAATATTGCGAATGACGATGAAGCTGCCTACGTAGAAATGATGCAAGGCCATAAACTTACATCAGTAGCTGAGGATCAACATAATTACTTTGCGATATCTCAAACGGCGCAGCAAAGCATTGAGCATGCAACAAATGAGCTGCATGGCTTATTTATGCATGCAACCGACTATGTACTGCAGCACCCTGAGTTATTAAAAAAGTTTAATTTACCCGATGTTGTGATTAATAAAATTCGCCAATCGTGGGATAACCGCTTAAACCAATTAATTACCAGTCGGTTTGACTTTGCTTTAACAGCAGCAGGTTTAAAAGTTTACGAATATAATTGCGATTCGGCATCGTGTTACATGGAAAGCGGCAAAGTTCAGGGTAAATGGGCAAAACACTTTGGTGTTAAAACAGGTGTAGATGCAGGCCAAAATTTATTTAAAGATCTCGTAAAAGCATGGCGTAAAAGTGAAGTAAAAGGTCTTGTTCATATTCTGCAAGATGATGAACCAGAAGAGCATTACCACGCATTATTTATGAAAGAAGCCATTGAAGCCGCGGGCTTTGAGTGTAAGTTAGTAATTGGCTTAAGCACACTTCGCTGGAATGAATCAGGCAACATAGTAGATGAAGACGGCACACAACTGAGTTACGTGTGGAAAACGTGGTCGTGGGAAACCGCACTTGATCAAATTCGTGAAGAATGTGAAGCCGACCAATCATTAGGTGATAACTTTGAACCACAATTCAAAATTGGTGAAACGCCACGCTTAGTCGATGTACTGCTGCGTAAAAACGTGATGGTATTTGAACCACTGTGGACATTAATTCCTAGTAACAAGGCTATTTTACCAATACTGTGGAGTTTATTCCCTAATCATAAATATTTACTTAATACCGCGTTTGAGCTTAACGACGAGTTATTACAAACCGGTTATGTAGTTAAACCAATAGTAGGGCGTTGTGGTGCTAATATTCAACTTGTTGATGAACAGCAGCAAGTTATAGAAAAAACAATGGGGCACTTTGCCGAGCAAGACCAAATATACCAACAACTATTTGCACTGCCTAAAGTAGATGACTACTTTGTACAAATATGTAGTTTTACAGCCGCCGGAAAATACTCTGGTGGTGGCGTACGTGTTGATAAAAGCATGATCATAAACGGCCATAGCGATTGTATGGCACTGCGTATTAAATAAATAATACTAAGCCCGCAATTTTGCTGCGGGCTTAAGTTTGTGTAGACCCCCTTCCCTCTTTTAAGTTTTATAGCTATCTCAAGCGAGTTACTCCTGATAGAGTAAATTTATTAAACACCACAAACTAAGGTATTTCATGGCGAATCAATTTAATGTACTTGGCACACGTTTAAAACTATGTTGCGGTAATGGTGGCTACACACGAGAAGGATTTTGTTATGTACCAGAATCAGATCTTGGCAATCACAGTGTGTGTGCAATTATGACTGACGAGTTTTTACAATTTTCAAAATCACAAGGTAACGACTTAATAAGCCCAAACCCTCTTTACGATTTTGAAGGTTTAAAAGCCGGTGATAAATGGTGCTTGTGTGCAGTAAGGTGGCTTCATGCTATTTCAGCAAACGTTGCGCCACCAGTGGTACTTGAAGCTACAAATAAAAAATCATTAGAAATAGTGCCGCTCGATGTTTTAAAAGCGCACGAATATATAGCCAAAGTTTAAATACACTTAAGCGTTATTAAATTAAAGTCTGCAGATTTTACAAATGTATGCAGGCTTTTCAAAAATTCAATCCCCCCTCCAGCCTCTAAAATCTTAAATAAAAACATAACCACATGTTTTTAAATAACTTTTAAAAACAATCAGCTTACGGCATAACAGTTGCTTCATTAAGTTTAAGTCATGCTCATAACGCAACATATTATATGAGCAACACATTACTTAATGTAGGAGAAATTATGAGTAACAATAACGAATCAAACAAAACAACTAAATTTACCGCGCCAGGTATGAGTGACGAATCAGCTCAAAAAACAATAGCTACGCTAGATAACCGCATGGTTGCATTGATAGATTTACAGCTTACTTTAAAGCATATTCACTGGAACGTAGTGGGACCTAACTTTATTGGCGTACATGAAATGATAGACCCACAAGTAGACATTGTGCGCGAAATGACAGATACAATTGCAGAGCGAATTGCGACTCTTGGTGGAGTGCCCGTTGGTACGCCAAAATCAATTGTAGATCGTCGTACATGGAACGAATACTCAGTAGGTAAAGGGTTAGTAACCGAGCATTTAGCCGCACTTGATAAAGTATACAACGGCGTTAATGGCGATCACCGCAAAGCAATTGAGACTCTTTCTGAATTAGATCCGGTGTCTGAAGATATGATCACCAGCCAACTAGCTGACCTAGAGCAATTTCAGTGGTTTATTAGAGCACATTTAGAATCATCTACAGGCGAGCTAAAAAGCTAATATATTTAATCTAAGAAAGCCCAGCATTAATATGCTGGGCTTTTTTTTTTCGCAAAAATCACTCTATTTATAATCATATATAGATATGTATCAGTAAGCTCTAATACAAAATTCATATAAAAACAATAGAAAATTGGTATTACCAAAACAAATAACCAAAATAAAATTGAATGATTTTATACTCCTTACTATTTCGCAAATTTATAAGCCATAGCCAACCTTTAATGAACATCTCATTATTTTAACATCACTTAAAAAACAAACTAAATACGTATAAAAGTACGACATAAAATTTAAAAATAGTACTAAAAAATGTATTTAATAGTACAAATAATATAAAAAACGCCTTTGGTAAACATACTTCAATAAAATTCACTCAAAATATAAAAAATAAAAATACACCATAAGCTATTAAATTTATTAAATATAAGCAAAATAAAAGAACACTTTGTAATACACCTTGTGAATTTTTGGTAAACAAAGGTTGTAATAAAAGCTGAATTGGACTAATTTCAACCATACCACCTGTATGACACGCTACAGGGAAATAGCAGTTAAATTGGTTAACCAAACCAAGTAACAACACACACAATGACGTAAGTCGTACCCAAACGGGAGAGATACATGAAACTCAATCAAATTACTTCAACATTAATTAATAAACATAAAAGAAGTAGCTCTACAACAATCAGTGCAGCAGCCCTTTTACTAATGGCTTCTTCAAATATTGCAGCGCAAGAGGCTCCGGCAGCTTCAGAAACGGCAGCTGCAGATATTGAAGTTATTGAAGTAAAAGGCATGCTAGGTAGTATGAAAGCCGCCGCTATGCTTAAGCGTACTGACGGACGTATTGTAGATGCGATTGTTGCTGAAGACATTGGTAAGTTACCTGATAATAATATTGCAGAAGCACTGCAACGTATTACTGGTGTATCTATTAATACCGATTTTGGTGTGGGTGACAGTGTTTCGATTCGTGGCTTACCTCAAAACCGTGTTGAATTAAACGGTCGCTCTACTATTGGTGACTCTCGTGACGGTATTAGCTTACAAGATTACCCATCAAGTTTCTTAAAAACAGTAGAAGTCGTTAAGTCTCCTACTGCCGATATGATTGAAGGTGCATTAGGCGGAACAGTTAGCTTAAAAACAGTTCGCCCATTAGAGCTAGATAAACTAACTGGTGCTGTTTCATTAGATGGTGAGTACGCTGATAAAACAGAAAAAGTAGCACCTATTTTTAGTGGTTCACTTGGTAACAACTGGGACTTTGACGAAATGGGTACCTTTGGTGCCATTGCTATGTTTTCATATCAAGATCGTGAAATTCGTCAAGATGAAACGTCTAGCCGTGTTAAACCTCAAGACATTGATATTAATGGCCAAGAAGGTAATACACCAAGTGGCAACGCTATCGTACGAGACGAGCACAGTGTTGAACAATATGTAGAACAACGTAAACGTACTGCTGTAAATTTATCACTTCAATGGGCACCGCAATCTGGTAATGGCATGGTGTATCTAGATTTAAGTGGCACTAAACGCTCTGGTGAGCAAAGTGGTAACTCTATATTAGGTGTTGCGGGTTCGTTATCGACAGATGCAAATACAACTCAAGATGCTAACGGCGTAAATAATTACACGCTAACAAACGAATTTGGTATCCCTAAAACATACAGTGACTTTCGTGAAACTGACTCGTTTTCAAATGCACTTGGTGCAGAGTGGAATCTTACTGACAGTATAAAAATCTCTGGTGAAATTGCAGTAGCATCATCAGAAAGCGTAAGACCTGATTCTGAATTTACACTTCGCCCAATCGAAAAATCAACATTTGAAGCAAGTGGCGGAACTCAGCTAACAAATCATTTATATGATGGTGCATTTTCTCAAGACGGTAATAAATTACCAAGCATCATTCATTCAGATCCAAATGCATTTACTGACCCACAAAACTTAGCACTACGTACGTTTAAAAGTGAAGATAGAAGAACAGACAATGACGAAACAGCTATTCGTTTTGACGTTGAAATGTTTGAACCTCTCAGCAGCTTAAGCTGGGTATCTAAAGTAAAAGCAGGTGTACGTGTTACTAACCGTGATTACGAATACGAGCAATACAAAGTAGAAATTAAAGACATTTACAAAAATGCATTTAACGACTCAGATGGTTCATTAGCTACTTTATGGGTTGATGACTACAACGCTGCTTTTTCAAATAGCTTCACAACAGTTAGCCACGACAACTCTTTTGACCAATTAGGTCATTCAGGACAAAATGACCTACTAACGTTTTTAAGCTACAACGGTTTATCTAACCCTGCAAATACTTACGCTCAACTTCAGCAGTTACTTGCAGGTACTAACCTAGCGTCAACAGGTAGTCTTTCAGATAACCAAGAGTTCCAAGAAAGCGCATACCGTAACGTAGTTGAAGATACAGCTGCTGTGTACATATCAGCGTACTTAGACTTTGATAACATCACTGCGATTGTGGGTGGTCGTTATGTGACTACAGATTTAGAATCAAGCGTATTTCTTAATGGCGAAAAAGTAACTGGCGACAATGACTACAGCGACTTTTTACCAAGCTTAAACGTTACGTATAACTACTCAGACGAAACATTATTCCGCTTTGCTGCTGCAAAAGTTATGCGCCGCGCTGACTTTAGCGAGCTAAGCCCTGCATTTGACGTTAATAACGACATTACAGGTGCAACGCAAGGCTCTATTGATTTAGAACCATACCGTGCAACGCAATACGACTTATCTGTAGAGCATTACTTTGATGAAGGTAACGTACTATCTTTCGCAGTATTTTATAAAGATGTTGAGTCTTTCTTAAGTAACGAAAGTAGCTGTGTAGCAGCATCAAGCACTTCAACAGGTCAAAACGTAACTCAGTGGAACCAAGTATGTCAGCTTGACGTTGCAGGTGTATCTCAAGACAACCTAGTTTACTCAGATGCGACTGACTACCCTGTAGATATAGATGGCTTTAACCATGTTGCAGGCTTGCGTGACGCAGGACTAACGGGTATTGATACAGTTAAAAATGTAAACGGTGAAAACGGCTCAGTACAAGGTTTTGAAGTTGGTTACCAACAGTTCTTCACAAGCTTACCTGGTGCATTTTCTGGCTTAGGTGTTAATGCAAACTACACGTATGCAGACAGCGAACAACCAAACGGCAACCCATTATTAGATATTTCTAAAAATACGTACAACTTACAAGTATTTTGGGAATACGAAGGGTTCTCTACTCGTATCGCTTATAACTACCGTGACAGTTTCTTAGATACAGAAAACGAGAAACGCGTAGAAAATATTAACTCAGACGGCAGCATTTCAGCAGAAGGCACTGTTTACGGTAATAACTACCGTGACGACAGAGGCCAGTTAGATTTCTCTGCAAGCTGGGATATTAACGAAAACGTGACCTTAGTAGGTAATGCGACCAACTTAACGGGTGAGCCTTCAATCTACCTATCTGAACTAGGTGGTGCTTGGAAGTACACTGAAGCGGATCGCCGTTACAGCTTTGGTATTCGCGCTAAATTTTAATTTTCCCTAAAAACTAAAGCCTGCTTTTATGCAGGCTTTTTTACGTCTATAAAAAAGTAGCTTTATATTACGTAAAAAACACACCCACCTAGCTATACTTATTTGAACATTAAATTTACTATCAAAGCGTTACTACTATTAACAGGAAAAGTTGAAGTGCTGTCGCGTTTATATAATTTTATGCCGGGTTTAGATACATTGCTGCACTACGAGCGACAATGGTTTGCTGATGATGTAAGAGCGGCGCTATCGGTAGCTGCGGTAGCTTTACCTGTTGCCATTGCTTACGCACAACTAACCGGTGTTAACGCCGCCGTCGGTTTATATTCTTGCATACTGCCAATGATGCTATATGCGCTTTTTGGCACTTCTAAGCAATTAATAGTCGGCCCTGATGCCGCCACCTGCGCCGTTATTGCAGCAGTAGTAACACCTCTTGCTGCAGGTGACAGCTTTAAGCATTGGCAACTTGTTGTCACAATGACCGCTATGACCGGCTTTTGGTGCTTTATAGCCAGTAAATTTAAGTTAGGTGTATTAGCCGACTTTTTATCTAAACCTATTTTAATGGGCTTACTAAACGGCGTGGCTATCACTATTATTGTGGGTCAATTTTCTAAAGTATTCGGTTTTACCTTTGACGAACGCTACCTACTTGAACGCCTAGGAGGTGTACCCACATACCTAGCGCAAACACATGTTCCCACCTTACTAATGGCTTTGTTTACACTGGCGGTTTACTTTGTCATGAAGCGCATAAGACCCACGTGGCCTGCATCTATGTTTGCCATTGCTTTTGGTGCGCTTTTGGTATGGATTTTTGATTTAAAACAACTTGATATAAAAACCATTGGTACCGTAACTGGCGGGCTTCCCGTTTTTAATACCCCTGTTTTTGATTTAGGGATTATTCGTGAGCTAGTGGTACCCGCACTTAACTTAGCCATCGTGAGTTTTGTTAGTATGATGCTAACTGCGCGCAGCTTTGCCGCTAAAAATGGCTACGACATAGACGCCGATAAAGAATTTAGAGCGCTAGGTATTGCCAATATAGCGTCAGCTCTTTCGCAAGGTTTTGCAGTCAGTGGCGCCGACTCACGCACCGCTGTTAACGATGCAACGGGTGGTAAAACGCAGTTAGTATCAATAATAGCAGCGGCCATTATTGCGGTCATAGCCGTATTTTTAACAGCGCCACTTGAATTTATTCCAAGCGCAGCGCTAGGTGTTGTACTTATTATTGCCTCTGTTCATTTACTCGATTTAAAAGCTGTTTGGCAACTAAAACGAAAAGACAAACAGGCATTTTATCTCGCCTCAGCCACCTTACTTGCGGTGTTATTTATTGGCGTTATACCAGGGATCACACTTGCTGTATTACTGGGGTTATTTCAGTTTATTCGCACTGTAATGCGCCCAACCGACAATATACTCGGCGTAGATGTTAACGGTGTAGTAAGAAGTTTAGACGCCACAGATAAAGCAAAAGCAGTGCAAGGCGTGTTTATCTATCGCTTTAATTCACCTTTAACTTACTTTAATGCCAGCTACTTTAAACGCAGATTACTTGAGCAATACGCAAGGCAAAAAGACGACACCCACTGTGTAATAATTGACGCTGTGCCCTGCTTTACTCACTTAGATTTAAGCGTAATGGCAATGCTTGCCGATCTAGATGTTATATTTAAAAAGCGCGATATAAGGCTTGAACTTGCAGGTAGAAAACGCCAACTACTTTCGTGGTTTGAAATTGCAGGAATGAAGTCGGGAAAAGAAGGTATATATATTCACTCAGACCTATATATCGCCCTAAAAAGAAATAGCGTAAGCCAGCACACAGAGGAAGTTAATTTATTCGTGGCAGATGAAAATAAAGAGGTGCTAACACAGCCATGAAATACTAAACAGCAGATCAGCTAACTGATCTGCTTATTGTATTAAGTACTTTTTATACTTTAGGGTAATTTGAAGGGAAAAACGCTTTTTTAGCGTCTTCATCAAACTCTTTTTTAAATGCTACATCAGTACCAATTACGCGTGCACGTGCAACCGCTGGGCGGCTATCAATGCTTTCAAACCAACGCTTAAGATTTGGGTACGGTGCTAAGCCCTCTTCACCTAGTACAACCGGTGCTTTATCAATCCAACCCCATGCAGATACATCAGCAATGGTATACGTATCACCCACAATAAAGTCGCGGCCCTCAAGGTGCGTATCAAGCACTTCGTAATGGCGCTGCGCTTCACGTAAATAACGATTAGCCGCGTAATCAAGCCCTTCTGGCGCCATGTGTCTAAAGTGTACACTCTGCCCTGAATACGGACCTAAACCAGATGCGATAAACATTAACCACGACAGCATTTCAGCGCGATCATCGCCCTTGCCTTCTAGCTTTCCATATTTTTCAGAAAGGTACATTAAAATAGCATTCGAATCGAACACACGAGTTTCACCATCAACAATTGCTGGCGCTTTAGCGTTTGGATTAATTGCTTTAAATTCAGGTGTATGTTGCTCACCTTTTAAAGTATCAAGAGGAACAAGTTCAAACGGTAAGCCTGTTTCTTCTAAAAAGAGTGCAACCTTCATTGGGTTAGGAGTATGGTGAAAATAAAATTTAATCATGTAAAGTTCCTCAATAATTGAGACATGATTAAAACACAACTTGAGCGGGTGTTCAAATTAAGTTTTAACCAAGTAAAATATACAGTTAAAACGTGATTTAATTGTGAGTATTGCGTGATACTTCAATCTTAAAAATCACTTATGCTAAAGAAAAAATAAATTTTTGTAAGAAGTAATACACTTAAAAATCAATTATATAAACAACAAACTAAAAGCATGGCAAGTATTAGCACTACTCATATTTGGCCCATTAAATAAAAAGCCGATATTGAGCAACGCTCAATATCGGCTTTATTAATCATTTAATTTTGTCTAAATTAATCGGCTAAAGTTGGAACTGTAATAGGAATTACAACCCTTCTTACAACTGCGCTACCATCACCTCTTATCCAAAGTATCACTTCGTAATTTAATTCCTCAAGAGAGGCATTTTTAATCCCTTTCAAATTAATTTCAAAGGTCACTTCTTCATTTGGTTTAACGTTCTCAATTAAGACTGGTGTAATGGTTTCAACCCACTGTTCCCCTGAAATCACTTCAATTGAGAGATCGATTTCTTTTAAAGCCTCATCAAGAGCTGAAGAAATAGTCGCTGCAATTTCGCTACTATCATACGACAATAAAAATGTTTGTCCCTTAGTAGCTAACACAATTGAATCTAAATCATCTGTAGCTAGGTCAATAGAGCCGCTTTGCAATCCAAATACAGTCACACCTTTTTCTTGTAATATATTGATGACCTCAGTTTTGCCCGCACCTGGGTAATTATCATCTATATCTGAATCATGAAATGGCGCGTCTGTCGCTAATAAAATAACTTTTAAAGCACCTTCACGCCAACCAATATTCATAGGTTCAATATCACCCAAACTAGTATAATTTCCATCGTTGTCTATATCTCTACCAGCCCCAGTTACAGCTTGGTACAAACCTTCTAACTGTGACTCTTGATAATCATTACCTGAATAAATAGTTAAATTGTTAATACCTATTTTTGCGGCATCTATATCCGTTGTCATCGACTGTAATAAATAGAACGCTTCATCACCATCGTATTCACTGCCATATCCATCAATAGGGAAATCTGAAAAAGCAGAAACTCCAAAAGCAACATTAATTCCACGGCCAGATAAGTTTTCTAATATTTTGTCAGCTTGCTCTTTTAAACTGGCTATATCATCAGCATAACTACCGCTAACATCAATTAAAAACATAACATCAATTGCTGTCACAGTAGTTGCAGGTAAGGTAAAACTTAATTGCGAAGTAGTTTTATCCCCTTTAGATAAAGCAATTGGAGCCTTAACTTCTAAAACAGAATCAACAGTTAAATCGGCTGTTTGTATTGCAGAATGAATATTTAGTAACTGCGTAGGACCGGTTGTGCCTAGCGCTTTTGACTCTTCAGAAAGCGTTAAATTAGAAGATGTAGCAACTAAAATATCTTTAATCTCCGCTGCTTTTAATGAACTATTAATTCCTTTCACAATCCCTGCAGAGCCTGTTACTAAAGCAGCTGAAAATGATGTACCTACGCCTAAGCTACCATCAGTATTCCCCCACCCCATTTGATCACCAGGAGCTGCAATATTTACGACGTTACCCATACGTGTAAAATCAGTTTCTTTATCATCTGCATCTGTTGCCGCTACAATCAATGTATTTGTTTGCCAAGCATCTTGGGCAATATCATTGATATCAACTAAAAGTTGATCATCATTTTTTTCACAGTTATTACCAGCCGAATAAACTAGTAATACATCTTTTTCTTTTGCGTATTCCACTAAGTTAGTTTGTTGTAGACGCCAATTTCTATTACTTTTTAATCTAACTTGTGAGTCGTCAGCACAAGTGCTTGTATCACCCCAAGATATATTTACAATGCTCGCACCGTTATCTATAGTCGCCTTAGTTCCTGCTATTAAATCAGTTATATAAGTTTTAATAGGAGATTCAGATGAACACTCTTCAGTAGTTGATCCATCCTTGCAACGCTTAACATAAATATCGGTATGTATTAAGTTGGCACTGTGATCAACACCATACACTGCACTGCCTTCGCTCGTGTTATGTCCTGCAATAAAACTAGATACCCACAACCCATGAGAACTATCAGTTTCTGTATCATCACCTTCAACAACACCAAATTGGCCATTCTCTTGTGCGCGTAGACGAGTTAAGCGAGAGCTTTCAATGCTATTTTGTCCTGCACCTATACCGGTATCAACAACACCTAATGTCACTGGCGCTAAAGTACGTTCTTGTAATGCATCCCATGCTTTATCTGCGGCTACAGCTTTAACCCAATAATCTCCAGAAAAAAGAGGCTCATCAGTGCTTTCCTCTGCAATATATTGTATTACAGTGTTTTTATTTTTGATTACATGATTGTAATTACTAATCAGACTTAAGTTTTTTGACTCTATAACAGTATTTAAACCTGCATGCCTAACGCCGCCCATTTCACCAATTTTTGTTATCAAGCTATTTTCAGAAGCGCCTTCTCTAACTCTTATCTGTAATACTTTTAATGCATCATCAAAACTTGCGATTCCAGCATCATTATTACTAATCTCATCAAAAACAGCTTCTAATTCAGCTTCTGTAACATCATCGTTTAAATGTACTAATACTTCATTCAGCGCTGCTTCAACGGTTTGCCCATCTATAACAATATTTTCACTACCACCAGGTATAGACATAACACTTGCGGCAACATTAGTCACATCAACAAAAACACTACTTGTAGCTGTTTGACCATCATTATCAGTCACTGTTAAGTCAAAAGTTAACGTTGTATCAAAATCAACTTCTGGAGCAATAAATTTTAAAGAATCATTAGTTAAGTTATCAATTTCAATGATAATGCCGTCAGTTTGTTGCCAAGCATACGAAACTATTGAGCCATTAGAATCTTCTGCTATGCTTGTAATTTCTACTTCTGTATTTTCTTCAACAGTGACTCTTTCGTTTAAGCTCAATGTTGGTTCTACTAGTACATTTTTAATAGTAATTGAAATAGAGTCAGATGCAGTTAAACCACCATCATCAGTAGCAACTAATTCAAATACAACAACTTGCTCTTCATCTACTTCTGGCGCTGTAAAAGAAAGGGTGCTTGTATCTAAGCCGCTAAGCTCTAAATCAATCCCTGAGGTTTGCTGCCATGCATAGCTTGCTATTGTACCGGTTGAGTCTTCAGCAGTTCCTGTAAATGAAATAGATTGATTTTCATCTACGATAAGGTCAGCTCCTGCATTTACTGAAGGTGCTGTGTTGGCTACTACTTTAGGTGTTTCACTAGTACTAGATGGGTCTTTATCACTGCCACACGCAGTTAAAATAGAGGTTGCGATTAAACACAATGCAAAGCACTTTGTCTTTTTCATTTAATAAATCCTTTTGAAATTTACTGATTTTTAGTAAATCAAACATCCGTTTAAAACTAAAATCGGGTGTTTTGACCCAATAAAAAGTTATATTGAAACCTTATTTTAACTAAATGACACTTAAAGGCAACAATTAAAAGTCAAATAAAACAACAGGATAGCAACTTAGGCAACATAACACCGTACCACTTATCAGAACAATAAAAAACTAAAACACAAATAATTAACTTAATTAAAATAATAAAACGAAGCGATACTTCCTAAAACAACTCACTATCCCCTTATTTCTAGATAAAAAAGGCTAGAAAACTAATTAGCATAATATTTATTAGGTAAATATAACCCTGATAAATATCGTAATCTTTATTGCTAATAACCAAATAAAAACTCAAAATTTGATAACCTCTATATAAAAAAACACTTACACACTAAAGGTTGATGCTTTTAACTAACAAACCATCAGATTAAGTATTTCAATAATTGAGAAGCTAAATAAAATGCACAGTTAAAACGTGATTCAATTGTGAGTATTTCGTGATACTTCAATATTAAAAATCACTTATGCTAAGGTGAATATTAGCCTTTATGAGCCACAGCATGCTTTCTAAAACATTATATCGTCCATTCCTTATCGCATTTTTTGGGTTAATAATTTTTTGCTTTCAAAGCCAAGCTGCTGAGCAAGTGACTATTTCCAGTACAGCTAATCCGACTACCTTTTTAGAGCTTTATACATCGCAAGGCTGCAGTAGTTGCCCACCAGCAGAGCGCTGGATTTCAACGTTTACAGATGATGAAAAACTATGGACTGATTTAATCCCTATTAATTTTCATGTTACTTATTGGGATTATTTAGGATGGAAAGACCCGTTTGCCTCTGCTGTTTTTAGTAAAAGACAACGTACTTATAAGGCACTCGGTAAAAGTAGGATTGTAGCAACCCCAGGATTTATGGTTAACGGCAGCGGGTGGCAAGGTTGGTTTTATAAGCAAGCTATTCCTGTAGCTAAAGCCCCTTATTTAGGTAATTTAAAAGCGACTATAAACAACAGTAAAATTAATCTCGAATACGATACTGTTAATACCGAAGATAATACTAACCAAAACTTAATAGCCCATGTAGCTCTGTTAGGCTTTGGCATAGAAACACAAATACACAGCGGCGAAAACGCAGGCCATAAGTTAAAACACGACTTTGTTGTTATTGGCTACGAGCAAAGTGACATGCAGACCAAGCAGCAATTATCATTAACTGACTTACCCCTGCCTCGCGCTAATAATGTATCGCCAACAAAGCAAGCCTTAGTATTTTGGGTATCTGAAAAAAGCGACCCTACCCCACTACAAGTTGCAGCAGATTGGTTTTAATATGGATAAAATAAACAGCTGAAGTTTAAAAATAGGCCACCATTACACTTTTAACTATACAGCTTGTTAGTAGTCCACTCATACCCATATACGTAAACATAAAGCGTTGTTCAGAATCTGTTTTAAACACGAAAGCGACTAAATAAAGAGAAGTAATAATAGCTACGCTTAGCATAAGCCCATAAATAAATGAGCCGCAATAGTGTGGTAATACAGCTAAAGCGAGTGCGGTTAAATTAGTGCCAAAGAATGCTACGGGCTTTTTAATACCGCGTAAAATGGCAAATAGCGGTATAACAAAAGTAAGACAATACAACCAAATAATATGAGTAGACCATTCGTAACTTAAGGGAGCTTTAACTTCAAAAGTAGAAAACTTAAAATTACTCGAAAAGGTCAATCCTGTATTAATAATTACACTTACAATAAAAGCCCCAATAAATAGAGCGACTAACACCGCCTGCGGTAGCCCCTGCTTTCTCTTTTTCTATAATTAAAATAATGACACTTAACAGCCCACTTAGTTGCAACCACTGCCAATAGTCGCCCGTAAATAGAGGAATAGCAGCTAAAACGATCGTAGTTATAATTAACTTACTTCCATCATTTGAGCGCAATAAATAAAAGGCCATTATGGCAATATAAAATAGAGCTGTTACATCAGGCATATCAACAACTTCCTTGTAAAAATATAATAAAAACCAATAAACGCAGCGATTATACCTATTACTGAGCCCCTATAAAATCCGATAATTGTGTTTACTTTTTAGCTGTGCAATATTAACTCACTATAAAACACAAGGATCGCTAAGCCTATCAGAGGTTTGGTATAAAAACTAAAAAAGGATGAATATGATTAAGCCATTTTACGCTAGCTGTTTGTTAGCCCTCTCGCTATTAACACCCAGCCTTGTAAAAGCCAACCCGACAGCCTCGCAATATCAGGAAATTCTTAACGATAACCTTGCTGAAAACGAGCCTGGGGTATCGGTAATTATAAGCAAAAATGGCAAAGTACTTTTTAAAGGAGTGCGCGGGCTTGCCAACCTTGAGCATAACATTGCACTTAATGAGCAAAGCGTTTTGCGTTTAGGTTCTATTTCAAAACAATTTACTGCAGCTGCAATTATGATGTTGCAAGAGCAAGGTAAGCTAGAGGTTACCGATGATATTCATAAGTATGTTGCAAGCTTTCCAACAGAGGGCAACCTCGTCACAATCGAAAACTTATTAACCCACACCTCAGGCATCGCCAACTACACAGATGACGACGATCTCTTTGATAAAGAAATACAAGTCCCCACCAGCGTTGACGATGCACTAGCGCGATTTGCCAAACACCCAATGGTGTTTAAACCCGGCGAAGCAATGGCTTATTCAAATACCGGTTATTCACTGCTTGGGAAAATAATTGAAGTAGCAAGTGGCCAGTCTTACAAAGACTTTATTGAACAACACATATTTAAAAAACTAAAAATGAATCAGAGTAGTTATGAAGGGCAAGAACTTGTTACCCATCGCGCATCTGGCTATGAGCAAACAGAGCAAGGATTTATCAACACTAGCTACATTAATATGGATTGGCCATATGCCGCAGGTGCGCTTATATCTACCCCAACTGACCTAAGTATTTGGTTTAGTGCGTTATCGTCTGGCAAGCTTATTAGTAAAGCAGGTTATGAGAAGATGGTAAGCCCTTTTAAACTAAATGACGGCAGCTTTTCATCCTATGGTTACGGATTAATTATTAAGCCTTTGAATGAATACACCGTAATTAAACACACTGGCGGAATAAATGGTTTTTTAGCGCATGCACGCTATATTCCAGAGCAAAAGCTATATGTAGCCGTACTGGCTAATTCAAACCACATAAACCCTATTTTTATCAACGAAAAACTCACAGCCAAAGCACTGGGTATTGCACTCCCCGAGTTTAAAAAAGCAGAGGTAACAGAGCTGCAATTAGCGCCCGTATTGGGTGATTACCGTATTGATGAAAACACCTTACGCAGCCTAATTTTTGAAAATGACGTTTTGTATTCAAAGCGCACTGGTGGCGATAAAACAAAACTTATTACCATGTCTAAAAATAGCTTTTACTACCCTAATTCAAACAATTACTTAGTAATAGAAAAAAACAGCCAAGGCCAATTAGTAATGAAGTATTTTAGTGGATTATCAACAACGCCTACTGAGGCGATTAAGATTTAGCTTTATAAGCCTCCCAAAAAACAATGCCCGCAGCTTTCTCTACTTATAAGCTCGGGTATTTTTATTTTGAATCCTCGTTAACGCAACAATAAATTATAAAATTAGTATGTGATGTGTAAAAGGTAATAAATATGTTACTTTTTATATGCTAATTTTATACTTAACCTATTTAAAATAATTTACAAACCGAAAATAAGGAATAAGCATGCTTTTTCACCCTCACGGTAAATCCTATATTTTCGCGCCTTTGCTCATTATTTTGCTATCTGCTTGTACTTCAAACCCAGCTTTAATGCCTACACCCAATTTATATGTAAGTACGCCTTATTCAGAAGCCCAAGTACCTAAAAACCTACATACTACAAGTATGGAATTACTCTATGTTACAGACCGAGCAGTTTCTGAAAAAGAGGGGGTTATGTATAACGCAAGTCGGTCGCCATCAATTGCGTACGGTGTAGCAAAAATAAATTTTGGCGATAAATCTTTGCAGTGGAGTGAGCTATTAAAGCAAAGTAGCCTTAAAAATCGCTCCGGAAATTTGACTTACGTAATGGAAAAAGCGGATGAATTAGGTCGCTTCCCTTTATCGCCTTATAAATTTAGACGCGTAAAAAACAAACTCCAAATTGACGAAGATATTTTAGAACGCAAAATTTTTCACGAAACCCAATTAAACAAAAATATTAATCAGCGTTTAAAAAACAGTAATAATAAAGATGTTATTTTGTTTGTGCATGGCTTTAATAATACCTTTAACGAATCGGTATTTACTCTTGCTGGTATTTGGCATTTTTTAAACCGACAAGGCGTACCTATTGTTTACTCTTGGCCTGCTGCCGCCACAGGATTAACCGGCTATTTTGAAGATAAAGAGTCTGGTCAATTTACTATTTTTCATTTAAAAGAAACCTTACGACTACTTTTTAAAAATCCTGAAATAGAAAATATTCATATTATTGCGCATAGCCGTGGCACAGATGTAGTAACCACAACTCTTAGAGAGCTTATAATTGAAAACAGAGCCAGTGGCGGAAATCCTCGAGAAGACCTGCGTATTGAAAACTTAATTTTAGCCGCCCCCGATCTTGATTTTGGTATTATTAAACAAAGGTTAATGGCTGAGCAATTTGGACCTGCATTTGGACAAATTACCATTTACACCTCTCAAGAAGATAGCGCATTGGGTATTTCACAGTGGCTAACAAACAGCTTAAGCTTTGGTCGATTAAACACAAAAGATGTAAACATAAACGAGCAAGACATATTTACTTCTGTAGGTAACGTAAGCCTAATTAAAGTACCTAAATCTGGCAGCTTAATAGGTCATGATTACTTTCATAGTGACCCTGCGGTCAGTTCAGATCTTATTAATTTGATACTGCATAAGGCATCGCCTGGTTCTAGAAAGCGACCTTTGCAAAAACTCGAAAATAATTTTTGGTCACTCGATTCAAACTACCTAATTACAACGGATGCAGCTAACTTACAAAATTGAACGTTTACTGCTGGCTCAATAACCACTCTTTTGGCGCTTGCCCTGTTTTTTTTCTAAATACACGGGCAAGTGCAGAGCCATTTTCGTAACCAACCTGATTAGCCACTAAATCCATATTTTGATTTTTTAAAATAAGCTTTTTAGCGACCGATAAGCGCCAATCAGCTAAATAATCAGCCGGTGTTTGCTCAATTACACGCTTAAACGTGTCGGCAAATTTAGAGCGTGACATGCAGCATTCCTCAGCCATAGCGCTAAGCGACCAGCTTTGCTCTGGGGTTTGGTGTATTTTTATTAATACTTTGGCTAACTGAGGATGAGTAAGCCCTGCCATCATCCCGCTTTTAATTGTGCCCTCTTTCAATACCTTACGCAGCACACTAATTAAAAATACATCGCATAAGCGATCTATAATTAAATCCTTACCACTGGCGTCTTTAAATGCCTCTTCAAAAATCCAAAAAGCGCTCTGCTCTAATAATCCATTACCCGTTAATTCGTAATTTAAGCAAAAAGGCAGCGCCTGCAATAAAGGGCTATGCCCTCCACTTTGATAGCTAATTTGTGCACACACTAAATCAGCACCATCGCTTTTATCCGAAAATAAACAGTGCCCTGTAGAATGAGGAAAAAATATAACCGAAGGCGTAGATAAAACAACTTCAAAGCCACTGTTACTGCGCACTTTTAGAGTACCTGAGCGCAATAAATGTAAATGCCCAACACCTTGATCGTCACTAAAGTCGCTCGTACCGCACATGTTTCCACTAAAAAATACATTGGCGTTAAGTGAAAAGTGACTCAGTACACTCGAAAGTACGTCCATAAGCGCCTCTTTGGATTATTGGTATGAAAATATAGACTAATAGACGCATATTAACCAAGCAATAACGATAAAGTACAGTTGAGTTTAAACAAACATACTAATTAAATTACCCTTTGGAGATACACATGAAATTTTCGACAATCACTAAATCAGCTTTTTTTGCAGCATCTGTACTTGCCAGTTCACTAAGCTTTGCAGCAGACATAGACGCAAATGCCGACGTTAACGATATTGCAATTAGTGGTTACGATACCGTTGCTTACTTTACCCAAAACAAAGCAGTAACAGGCAGCTCTGAATATACTGCAACACATAAAAATGCCATTTATAAATTCACCTCAGCTAAGCACCGCGACTTATTTAGAGCGAATCCAGAAAAGTACGCACCACAATTTGGTGGCTTTTGTGCATTTGGTGTATCAATGGAGAAAAAGTTTGACGTAGATCCAGAAGCGTTCAAAATTGTTGAAAACAAACTTTATTTAAATCTTGATAAATCAGTTCAAAAACAATGGCTAAAAGACGTACCAGGCTTTATTACTTCAGCCGACTCAAACTGGTTTGACATAAAAGACAAAACAGCAAAAGAGCTTTAATAAACAAAGTTTCATTTAAATATAATATTGTGAGGCTGCTTTAGCTTACACCAGCAGCCTTAAATTTAGTGCGTTGTTCATTATTAGCAGTAGAGAGTTTTATGTTGAAATCGTTGTTAGTTATTATAAGTGTTACCTTTTTATCGTTTAGTACATTGGCTGATCAAGCCTCTGATAAAGTAGCGATAAAAGCCGCAGTAAACGACTACTTTCAAGGTCAAGGGGAGGCGAGTAAAGCGCGTTTATTTCGCGCATTTGCAGCAGAGCACGCAACAATGGTTGGCGTCGTAAAAAACGACGACGGTAAAGACGTTATTAAGTCGTATAAAGACATGACCAGTGTACTTAACCAATGGGCATCAAACAAAAATCCAGCAGGTGGAAACCTCGATGGTGAAGTTATCAGTATGAACATTGTTGACGACCGTTTAGCTGTTGTTTTATTTCGCTCTACCAACCGTTTTTACGATGCACTAACATTAGCTAAACTAGATAATGAATGGAAAATAGTCGCTAAAGCTTATATTTTGCAATAACTATAAAACCAATAATCGCTGTTATAAATTTTAGCCTGTTTGTTTGACCATTAACGTGGCTCAACTATTACTTTGATTTATTTAACAGCGCTTTTAAATCGGCAAATGGGGAATGCGTTGCAGCCTCAACTTTTCGCTCTGTAGTCGACCCGCCATACATAATATGTTCGTGGTATTTATTGTGCTCATTATCATGGCAATAAATACACAATAGCTCCCAGTTACTGCCATCTTCAGGGTTATTACTGTGATTATGATCAACATGATGCACCGTTAACTCACGCAAATTAGAGTACTCAAACTCACGAGCACAACGCCCGCATACCCAAGGGTATAATCTTAAGGCTTTTATTCTATAACCTTCCTCTTGCTTCACATAAGCCTGAGGTACTGCGTTATTATTACTCATAGTATTCCTGGTAAATTCACTATTTCGGTGCTCAATACTAAAAAAACTTAATTACTGACAAATCACCAAAAGAAGTATCTATATGCCGGCCTGTTTGCTCCCATGCACGAAGTACAACCATAAGTTTTTTATTGTCAGAAGTCCAAGAAATTCCACCGCCGTATGCTTCAACTTTTTCACCGCCCGAATCTTTTAACCCCAGCCCAGGGTCTGTATTTCGAATATTTCCCTTACCTACTTTGTATTCAGCAAATACGTGAACATTATGCGGCAACGAAAATGATAAAAGCGAGCCAATACTCGCCCCGTACGAATTAGAAATTAACTTAGTGACCTGTGGTGCAGACGAATTTAAAAAATCAGCCTGAAACACAATATTATCTTTATTCTCAAGAGATACATGCTTGAAAGACCACGCGCCAACAACACTTAACGACAAATCAAATTTGCTGCTTAGCTTTGGTCTATTAAGAAAAAAATGCTCAAACAAAGACTCTTTATTATTAAAAGTATAAAAGTTGTGTTGGCCAGATAGCTCAAACTTGGTTGAACGTGTATTTTGCGAGAAAATTTGATCCGTTTGATTGCCGCTTAAATTGCTAGCCGTGCTTTGCAGCCCTTCAAGCGTTTGATAGTTAAATGTGATTTTAGAATTTTTAAATTTTCTATACGAAAGCAGTATATCTTGTGTTTTTGTTTCAACATCATCTTCAAAAATATCGGCAGAGTAGCCAATTTCAATGTCGTTAATATCAAAAAATACACCCACACGTTGGTTGTTTATGGGCTCTAACGAAAACAGTGT
Organism: Pseudoalteromonas sp. NZS37; assembly: GCF_015864265.1. NCBI lineage: Bacteria > Pseudomonadati > Pseudomonadota > Gammaproteobacteria > Alteromonadales > Pseudoalteromonadaceae > Pseudoalteromonas > Pseudoalteromonas sp. NZS37. The sequence goes on from NZ_JADYXL010000001.1 coordinate 391,719, forward strand.
TTTTTGATTACTCCCAGCCAAGTCGTCATATATTAACGCGTGGCTAGTGTTAGGGTTTGAAATAGTGGTTCGTACCGACTTTAAGTCAAAGTCGAAAGCCAATACGGCACCAGATTGAAATGCCGCTAAAACAGCAAAGCTCACAATAACCAAGTAATTGCGATTCATTAAAAACACTCAAAAATTAATTTGTATTAGAGTAGCGTTTTTTTTACCTTAAATTATCACAAAAGGTTAACAATTGATGAAAACTTTAAATAATGCGCTTTATGCCATTTTTTGAGGTGCTTTCAAGGTCAAACTCACTTACATGCTTAATTAGCTCCGGGAAGAACGCTAAAAACACGGCTTCTAATTCATCGTAGTTGCGCGCAATATCGTCAGCAGCGCCCGCAAAGTTATTTGTAAAACGGATGCGGTTAGCAATATTATCAAGTGCTAGCCCTATTCCATCTATGGTTTCGTATTCTTTAAACCAATCGTTTTTAGTCATGCTTGTTACAACATGCTGCATACGCGTTGGCATAACAGGTATGCGATTATTTAAAAGCTGATAGCTGGTGTACTTAAAGTCACTTAAAGGTTGCTTGCTAAATCGCTGCCAATGCACAATTAAAAAATGATCAAACACCACATCAATAGCTACACCAGCAAAGCGCTTACGCTCGGGTGAAAAGTACTGTTTAGCGTGTTTTACTACAGGATGGGAATCGGTAAATTTATCGACTAAATAGTGGTTATCGAGCCCATTTTTAACCGTATTTGGTAAGTGCTCTATATGTCTTTTTCCACCAAAGTCGCCCAACAAGTTCCCAAAGTGAGAATCGGCTGTGGGCTGTGCTAAATAAAGATGAGCTAAATAATTCAAAGTGTTCTCTGATTGGCTAATACAAACAAATAATAACGTAAATTTAAACCAAACTCACATTCGTGTTTAAAGCAGTACTTATGGTTTTGCTTACCAATTTTCACTCAAACATACTGTAAATTATTGTATAAACAGCGCAAATATAAAAACGAGTATATAAAAAACCGCTACATCAGCTATAGCGGCTTTTTAATGCTTTAGCTTTGTTATTAGTTTGATCAAAGCTAGTTATTCGACTTTACCCAATTTCCATTGTCATTTTTGCTATAACTGTTTTTAACCGCAGACCAAGCCACTTTGTGCGCAGTGGTTTCGCGGTCGTCGTCGTTTTTTCTATCGCTCGGGTCCTTGTAGGTATCCCATGCACTATTAAACGCCTCTTGATATATGTCTTGAGCATGTTTAGGTAAGTTACTTTTTACCGACTCAGGTAGTTCGTCACGGTTTTTATATGGCATAACTTTCTCCTTATATTTACTTAATTACGCCACAAGCAACACGGCTACCACCGCCACCTAATGGCTTTGGCTCATCTGCATAGTTATCACTTCCTTCGTGGATCATCACAGCATGTTGTTTAAGTTTTTCAAGCGTGAGCCTTGGCGCTAAAACAGGCGATTTAGCTTGGCCACTTTCATTTACATACAACGCCGGTAAATCGCCTAAATGGCCGTTAGCCCAAGGAGCATCATGATGCTCGCTAGCTTTTGGATCAAAATGCCCACCAGCGGCACCACCTGGCACTACCTTATCGCCTTTTTTCTTGGGTTCACAACTAGCAAATTGATGAACATGAAAGCCGTGTTGCCCCGGCGTTAAACCTTTTAAGTTTGGTGAAAAAACAACGCCATGATCATTTTCTGTTAGTGTAATAGTGCCTAGTAATTGCCCCTGGCCCGACTTAGTAACTTGGTGCATTTCAACGTTTACATTAGCCAGTGCACTATTTTGTAGTAACACGCTGGTAAATAATATTGCAAAAGCAGGTTTTAAAACGCGGTTTAAACTTCTTTTAGTTTTTGAATCAAACTGCAAACAATTCATCACCATCTCCTGGTTTAGTATCAAATTAATAAAACAATATCGCTAAATTAAGCGACTATTAAATAAGTAGTTTCAATGTCTATACCAGTCCTATGTTCAAACATACATTTATGTATTTTTTAGTCGCAATTTATTGATTAAAATAACTTTAACTAAATAGCCATTTAATTAATGAGCTAACTTTTACTCAAAGATTAAGTAAAAACCGAGGCATATTTACAAAGCTCGTGAGAAAAGATTACCAACGTCCCTACCAAAAAAGACAATCCAAGTGAAAAAGACGATATTAAAGAGGCCCTTATTACTTAGGCGGTAGTCTCGAGTGTTGGTGTTGGTTGAATGGCCGTACGTTATAAAATAAAGAAGCGCCAATCTAAATAAGTCTTTTACAGAGACTCTTCACGCATTATATTTATAAGGGGTATTTATTAATCAAAGCATGTTTTAAAAAAATCCGCTTATATATGGGTCCCTTTAATGACAAAAAATTACGTTACTTAGTTGTTCTATATCAGAAGTTTTTAACGCAGTTAGCGTAATATTTAATCCCTCAAATTGATTAAGTATTATTGCTTGGCACTAAAAAGCGAGCACAAAAAAAGGTGAAACCAAGTTTCACCTTTTTAATTAATTAGCTAACGTTACGCTGTAGAAACGTTACTTGCGCCTGCATTGTTAAGTATTTCTTCAATAGCATTTTTGTTGTCACTATTGTACTTAATACCAATTAATATAGAGCCTTTTTCAATGGCATCTTCATAATACTTAATTTCGTGCTCGGGGATAAACGCACCAACTGCAGCACCTAAAGTACCACCAACTGCAGCGCCTGCGCCACCAGCAGCAAATGCAGCGACTAATGGACCGGCAACTAATAAGCCAGTACCACCTGTTGCTACAGTCCCTACGGCAGTGAAACCACCAATAATTGCAGCAAGAATACCACCCGAAGCCGCGCCAATAAGGCCGCCTTCAGAAGCTTTAGTACCTTCGTCTACAGCAAAATCTTCCTTTGCGTATGAGTCGTTGGCTACAATACTTATATCAGCTTCATTAATACCTAAAGCTTCTAATCTATAAATTGCGAGTGTTGCTTGTGATGCACTTTCGAATAACCCAGTAATAACGGTACTCATAATAACTCCTTTATTTATTTAAGAAAATACACTTACTACCAAGCAAAACTCAAACCAAGTAAATTATCATTTAAAATCAATAATATAAAACAAAACCCCGTGCTAACACTCTTATTATTAGAGTAAAAATTGCCAAATTTTGTAAAAAAATCCTACCCACATAAACAAACTTACTAACAAGCGATAGTAGTTTTAATATAAATATATTTACAAAAGAAAAATTTATTACTCAGACCATGTAATTTCAGCTAATTGATTGGTCGCTGTTTGGTGAATAATCAGCCCGTTATTCCCCATGCGCATATGCCTAATTAAGCCTGAGTAAACCCCCTCTTTACTCGGAATTTGCCAGCTCTGCATGGTTTCGGTATTAAGGTCGAACCTTACCAAGGTTTCAGGGCGTTTGGCTGACTCGTTAAACCAAATGGCGTTATCGGCATATTCAATTGCATACGGGTGACTGTTTTCACCACTGGGATTATCCCACTGCGTTATTTTACCGTTTTTAGGGTTATAGCGGCCAAGTTTACCCATGCCAGAATTAACATAAAAAACCATATCGTCAGGCGTAATGGCAAGTCGCCTTGCATGCGTTTTAGCACCCGGGAGTTTAATTTCGCTAAGCTCCATAGAGCTTTTATCAACTTTAACCAAACAGTTACTACCATTACACGAAACCCACGGCGTGCCGTTTGAATCAAGCTTAATACCATATGGCCGTGAGCCTTTAGTGGGTAAAGTAGCGAGTTTAATATCGCCAGTTGTAGGGTCTAGCTTGCCAATCATATTACTGTGCTGGAGGGTAAACCAAAATATACCTGCCTCGTCAAATACACCGGTATGCGGGTCGCGGGCGTTTTTATCGGGCATTTTATACACTTTAAATTTTTCGGTTTTTAAATCTAAATATCCAACCGTGCCATTTTTATTACCTAAAAACCAAGGAGTTTGATTTTTATCAAGCGACACACTGTGCGCATAGGTACCACTTGGCAGTGTGTACTCTTTCATATCGCCGGTTTTAGGGTCTAACCTGCCTAAAATATTACCCCACTGGCCAACCCACCAAATAAGTCCGTTTTTACCTTGTACCGGATCGCGAGCGCGCTGCCCAAGCGTAGGCACTTGCCAGTACTTAAAGCTAAGCTTTAAATCGCCCGTAACAACCTTAGATTCGCGCTTGGTATTAACAGGATAATGCTCAGCTAAGTAAGCGCTTATATCTTTACTAAGCGCAGTACCCTCGCCCGTATCAACCATATAACTTATTAATGTTTGCCAGTCCTGCTGACTATAACCCGCGCTACTCTCAAGGTTAGTTAAACTATGGCAACTAGCACAAAGCTGCTCAACTAGCGGCCCTTGCTCGTTACTAAGCACAGTTACCGGTGCAGCCAAAGTGCCCGACACAGCCATTACTGCAACGTATTTATTAAATAAAAATCGATTTTTACTCATAACGCCTCCCTTGTTTTTTAATATTAAAGCATAGGGCGAAGGTGTTTACTATATGTACAGATAAGCCGACTAGAAGGTAAGTTAAATTGCAGGGTTAATATCTAAAAAGAAGATTTCGAGCAGAGCTGCGCACGCTCTACATTGGTTATTTAGCTTGTGGTAAGTGTGGTGTGAGCGTGGTTTTAAACGACTAATTTGCACAAATACAAAACGCCCTAATTTAAAAGCTCCTCAACCTATCGGTATGTAAATTGCTGGTACTACTGTTCTTACTTAAAGAGTTACATATTGATAACTCACGCTACAACTAAATAATCGAGGGTAATATGAGTAATAAACAGCTAATTACGACGATAGGTATAGGTCTGGCCGCTGCATCTGCAGGTATGTTAACAAGGAAAACTTTACAAAAATCGTGGGAAAAGGTTACCAACGAGCCAGCCCCAAAAGATAGGCCAAGCGAAGAAACCGATCTCAAAGAGGCCGTTACATGGGCAGTAGTCTCAGGTATTGGTGCGGGTGTTGCAAGAATGGCCGTACGTTATGTACTAGACAAGCGCCGCACCAAATAAACCCCCTATTAATACCTCTTATAAGTATTAATATTTACAAGAGGTATTTGATAATTGTCCTACATACCAGTGATCACCAAGCTAGTTCCGAAAGTGAGAATTAACCGCAGGCTTTATTAAATAAAGGTGAGCTAAATAATTCAAAGTATTCTCGGGTTTGGTAGTTAGTACAATTCAAATAGTAACTTAATTTTGAGTGACTCTCATATTAGATTTTAAAGATTAAAGGCTTAGCTTTAAGTGAGCTAGAAAGTATTTACTAGTAAAATTAGTCAGTAAATTACATCAAAAAGAAGACAAAATGAAAGCTCACCTCTGATAATTTACAATTTATTTTTTTCTATTCTTGTTGGCTGTATTGCATCAACCAAGCTCTGAACATTCAAACCTGGTAGCTGTCCTTTTTTTGCCTTCCCAGCCAAATACTTTGGAAACTTAGTTCTTAAATAACTATCGTCTAGCCACTTCCTAAATTCACCAAGTGATTCAACTGGATATATCCATGCTTCTGGGTTTTTTTGAGGAAAATCATCTGGAAATTGATGAAGATGCTTGATCCTTATACCGAACGTCTCATCATAATTTTTTTTATTCCACTCTTTAGCCCAAATCTGTCCAACACTAATGTCAGGCATTGTTTCTGAATCGAAAGGCATACCCTTTCGAATACTAGTAATTAAAATATTAGATATCTCAGAAAAAACACTGAAGTAACCAGAAGGTAATTCATTTAAAGTGATGCGATCATGATAAGTTTGCCAATATTGAGGAACTCCATCATCAACTGTATACCCTGTTCGTTTGTAAATATAAGTTCTAAGACTTAACCTAGCTAAGCTTCTGTAATTTTGTTTAGCTCGCTCTGAACTTACTGGTGCTTCAAATGCATAATATTCAAGTATAGCCATACAATTAACGTCATTAATTACATCCTGAATAACTCCATTTATAGGCGTCGGAATATATAAACCGACTGAACTTTTCCCCTGAGAATCAATAATTCCCTTTATAAATTGCCCTTTAGCTGTATACTTTTGAGCATCCCAATTTTTAATTAGATTAGTTATATCAATTTCCGCTGCATCACATAATAATGCTAAACCACGGACTCCAAGGTATGGAGTGCCATCACTCATAACTCCCATATCTAAACCGTCATTACCAGTATGGGAAACTAATGAGACCTGTATATTATTCTGATTAGTAGACATTTATGTTCCTTTTTAAGTTTTTTTCAAATAAATATAATAGTCAAAAAAAACCAATCATATAATTTATTTTCAGGTACGGTTTTTAATTAATATAAAAATCTATAAAGGCTGATCTTGCATATAAATGTACTTTCATGACGCTCACGTATTAAGCATGATGCTCGGAGGCATGAAGAGAGTCTAGACAACTGACAGCACTATTTAGCTGCTGCCCAGTCCGAAGAAATTTAAATAAGGTTAATAAAATAGCTTACAAAATTTTTCTAGCTTCAATCCTACTTTTTAAAAAATTAAGTTCTTTTGATATGTTTATAGCAATTTTTTGTCTTTTATCCTCTGAAGATAGAATATAAAGATCGGCTTCAGTTAAATTTTTATAATGTGTTTTTGGTTCTACATAGCGATAAAAAGGCCAATTATAAGTTCTCAGACCTTTAATTTCGGGCTCAGTATCAAAGATATCTACTATTTCATTATACTTTATTGGTTTTTTTTCTTTAAAGCATCTAACACCAAAGATAATACCGTCGCCTTGCATTTCGACTCCTAAACGATAAGAGTCATCGTCGACCGCATAGTGAATCCCAAAATAATTGCTACCTTTACGACCTTCATAAAAATTTTTAATAGCATTATGTTTATCTTCACTGTTTATTATTGAGCCTTCGCATTCTATGCCTAAGAGCTCAGACGAAGCCTTTTGAATACGTTCCCAAAGGTCAACCTGTAGATCTATCAGGACTTCATTGTATGCTTGCTGAAGATCAATAAAATTAGCTAAATTGTTATCTTTATTTAGCAGGTTTTTAAGTTCTTCCATATACTTTTTACTCCTAAGTTTAGATGTCAGCTTTTCAAGCAATTCAAGATATTGTGAAAAACTTTCTCTTAATGCTGGCTCTCTAACTGAATATGACAAACACTTTTCAATCCAACTACATATATCAGTTTTATAGCTAAGACAAATAAACTGGTTCGAATCTACGTAAGAACTTTTAAGCTTACCTATACTCTGATGTGAAGGGTTTGAGCCGTCTAAAGTTAGATAAATTAGATATATCTCTTTATAACCTTCAGCAAGAATTGATTCATAGTATCTAGAGAGTTGGTTATCTTGATCCCCTGCGTAAATTTTGTTTTCAATTATTATTGCTATGTCATCAATTTTAATAAAAATATCAATATTTTTATATTCTGTCATGACGAGCGCATCTTTGCTTCGCTGTGGAGAGATTTTTAGAGTTTCTAGAAACTCATCTAAAAACAGGTTTTTGAATCCATGTGTACCGTTAGGACTCAAAATCTCTCCAAGAAAACGAGAGTGCAACTTCACTTCATCAGAACTACTTCGAAGAACTGAGAAAAGATTAAACTGATACTCAGTATAATATTTGTCCTTTAAAAGTTGAATATGACTAAAAAAACTAGTGTTAAACAATATAATGCTTCCTATGCTTTTTAAAATTTATACTCGTATTATTTCCTTACGAAATATTTGGTCGAACGCTTACTATTCATTGCTAGTAAATAATAATTTTACCATATAAATTATAAAGTAAATTTTACATATATTATTTTAGGAGTATCAAAAAATAATATATGTAAACGGTATACCACAGCTATAGCTGAGACAAAACCTTGGATAAGGTTTTTAATATTTAAATAAAACAAGCATTAAATTGGGTATTCTGTGATGAAATTTGATATATCGGATGGCACGGCTGCGCCACTTATCCGACCTACGTAGGTTGGAAAAGCCGAAGGCGCCTTCCGACATGCACTCCTAAATTTTAAGCTGATACACTCTATTAAACATTAACTCCCTTTCAAAGTTGTTGCCTGCCTACAAGCTTGCGTATAATGCCCGCATTCCGGCTGCATTTTTTAGCCGCTAACTTGGATTTTATTAATGAAAAAACTCTCTGCAGTGCAAATAAAGCAGCAAGCACTTGTGCTTAATACAGCTGAAAAATTAGAAGAACAAGGCCGCGCTGAGCTCCCAGGTATGCTGCAATGCTGGTTTGATGTGGAATATCACTTATTTCCAAGTTCACTACTGCTGTGCTTTCAGTTTGAAAACGAGCAAGCCTTAGCTGCCGCAGAGCCAGATTTATTAAAGTGGCAAAAGCGTTTAAGCGGCGCAATGCTTAAAAAAGGCGTTATTTTAAAAGATATGCGTAAACATTTAGTGTTTACTTTAAAAGGGCCTGACGATTAAAGAGAAAGGTTTAAAACTATATTTTGGCTTACGCTCGTGTCGCCACAAGCGCATAAAACCATAATGAAAAGCCGCTGCATTACTACAGCGGCTTTTTACTTTTGATTAAAACTTAAAGTAGAGCCCATAAAAATCAATTTTGGCTCAAAGATTTTTATTAGCCGATGATGCTAATTAGCCGTTAAACAATACTAATACACGGCAAAAGCAAATATCAGTCGATTCAACGTTAATTGGTTGCTCTTGATTAGCAATCGTAGGATAGTAAATTACACATAAAAAATAGCTTTATCTTAGGAGTATTATGATCAAAGTATTATTAGCGACCAGCTTAATCGCCTCTTCATTCGCTGCTTTAAGTAATCCTTTAACTGTTGAAGAACAGCGCATTAACAAAGCCCAATCGGCAATGCCAAATGTTTTAAAAGCATTTACCCCACAAGTATCAAGTTTTGAGCAGCAATTTAAAGAGCTTAACGACTTTAAAAGTGCAAAAATATTAGTACAAAGCTTTAGCTTTGAACTGTGGGAAAACGCCAAGCAACGCATAGTAAAAACCAACAATTACGACGACCGAGAGCTCTACTGGGCACGCCTGCTTTCAAGTAAAGTAATACGCACAACTTCACCTAAGTTTTCAATTACGCAGGCTCAACTAAATACTTTACTAACCCTACTTGAGGAAGGCAGCAGAGGCCGTACCGACCTTGCTTTTTCATCAGGCAGTACTAAAAAAATATTACTTACAGGCTTTGACCCATTTTTACTCGATAGAAACATAAACCAAAGTAACCCCTCAGGTGTTGCAGCGTTATTACTCGACGGCCAAGTTATTAATTACAACGGCGTGAGTGCAGAAATTAACACCGTTATGGTGCCTGTACGCTACGAAGACTTTGACCAAGGCATAATAGAATCACTACTTGCCCCCTACTACGCACTTAATAATGTAGACATGGTAGTAACCGTAAGTATGGGCAGAACAGAATTTGATTTAGAGCACTTCCCGGGTAAACGCCGCAGTGTAACCGCACCCGATAATGCCAATATTGTGTATGGTGGAACGCAAACAAGCCCAGTAATACCAAAGCTTAATGGCCGACCACTCCCGGGCAACGAGTTTGTAAAATTTAGCTTGCCTGTAACTTACATGCAGCAAGCCAAAGGCCCTTATAAAGTTATCGACAATCACGAAGTCACCACGCTTGAAAAAACCTATAAAGCGCCTTCGTACGGCGAGCTTAAAAATAGTATTGCGGTAAATGGCGGCGGCGGTGGTTACCTGTCTAACGAAATATCGTACCGAAGTATTCGCCTGCGCGATGCGCTTAATTCAAGTATACCTACAGGGCACATTCATACCCCACGTATACAACAATTCGAACCTGAAACAGAAGCTAAAATAGTAAAACAAATAAAAGCAATGCTAGAGCAAAGCTTAGTAGCGATATAGTTTATAAAAATAAGTTTAAGCGCGTAATAAAGGGCAATAACATTGCCCTTTATTAAATGGGGTTACTAGAGGAAGGTTTTGCATTTTTCCTTAATCACAAAAGGCAAAAAGAAAGGCCTAAGCCTACTGATTCCTCTTTATGGTTTGTCTGCCAAATTAGCATCACTTATCAACCCTTTTTCACCGTGTTTTTCAGTCTTATCAAATCTTTTAACTAAAAAGTAAGCATCCTCTTTCAAAGATGTAGCAAGATCATTATCAACTACGATTATTTGATAACTTTCTTTTGATGCAACCTCATTTAAATCAGCCATTGATTTATAAATTTGCTCGTAAATAGCTGGGTCTGATAGACTGCTATCATCTCCATCTTCTCTTGAATATTTTCCTATATTTTGTCCTGGAGTGTCCAACAATAAAGTTGTTGGTAAGTATCCTCCATTCTCAAGGAGGTATTTTAATCTAGAAATGTACAAATACACCGACATTAAAGTCCTAACACCACCCGACGAGATTTTAGAGTAAGTTCTTTCTCTAAAGTTAGGCATAAACTTTTTGTCTATAGAGGAACCGTAAATTCTGGTCAGCTTAGAGCTATCCATTAGACTTTTATAATGTGTAGAAAGCTTCTCAATTATATCGTCTGTAGATACTAATTGAGACTCTACTCGCTTAAAGTCAGTTTTCAGTTTCCCAATATGTATTTCTTTACTTTTAATTCTGGAATAAATATCTTCAAGCTTTTGAACTAACTTTGAATTCCTTTCAAGTTCTACAAGTCTTCCGAATAATGAGCGCCTTACAGCCTCAGCCCTTGAAACCATTTCAATTATTGGAGATAGTGATTCTAAATTATTCTCTTCAAAATTATACCTAACTTTGCTTAATAGATTCTTTCTTTCGGTAATATTTTGATCTAATAAAGTAAGATCCGACTTGATTCTATCAATTGCCTTAGCGCAGCCAGACAGTCTATTTTTTATGGAACGTTGCTCAAGTTCGAGTTGTTCAGCAGTTAGAATCTCATCATCTAGCTTTATGGCGCCACTACATGTAGGACAGCTTACTTCTTTTTTGGTTAGCTCATGAACACTTAAAGAATCCCTCATTATGAGTGAATCTTTAATACAGGTCAGATCCTTTTCGTAAGAAGCCTTGAGTCGTTTATAGTCGGTTAGTTTTGCTTTTATTACATACCTATTATTTTCTAAACTCTGAATGCTTTCAGCTAACTCTTTTATTTCTATGCTGAACTTATTTGAAGTAGATGAAGCAAGTTTACTATTTGTTTTTAGTAATCTGATTTCTTCATCAATAGCCTCTAATTCTATTTTAAGTTTAACTACATCTTCACCAGAGTTTATCTTAGAGTTAGTTGCAGATAAAAACTCATCGACAGACTTTGCTGTGCTACTAAGTGCTTTAAAAGCTTCTGTCTCTTGTTGGATTTCCTCATTCAATTGCGCTAGCTGATCATCATGAACACCATAAACAAACTTTTGTACTTCTACATTTCTATTGAATAAAGGTCCATTAGCTAAATCCATTAAATTGTCACTTGCGACACGCTTTTGTTTTAAATGAATCAGCTTCATTAAATCTCGAAAGCTCAATCTACTACTATTAGAGTCATCTTTGTATTTTGACTGTTTAAGCTTTACTTTTGGTATATCTAAGTAATCAAGTAATATATCTGAAACCCAGCCATCAGGCTCTTGACCTTCTGAAGATGCAGAACACAATAATGGGTAGTGCTCATTAATATTTGCATAACAGCATTCATATACCTTTATTAGGTTGACTTTATCACCTAAAACTCGGTTTAAAGTTATTACTTTTTGGTTAAGTGAAACCTCTAATACAACACTTCTACCGTATATTTTGATTTCGTCATTATCTAGGTCACCAAACTTCCCACCTAAAGCAAAATCGATAAGATTAAGGATACTAGATTTACCTGAGTCAAGATCTCCCCATATCAAATTCAACCCAGATTCAAATGTACATTGATATTCACGCTCAACACCGACTATTATTAGCTTTTTAAATTCCATTTTTACTTTATTCATGAATTCTCCGATACAAGTCTTATAAGTTTGCTTTCGTTTAGTGATGCAAGCTTTTTCAGGAGCGATAAGTTTTTATCAAGGAACGCTGATGAAGATTTGAAGTTAGGTAGCTCTAGAGCCTCAATCATACCTTCATCATTGAGACAAATTTTTTTTGACTCAGTCAAAAGTAAAAAAGGTATTATTACATCACTCTTGTTTTTGATATCAGAAAATTGATAACCTTTTTCATAAAGATCTTCTTGATAGCCATACACACTACCTAAATCCATAGCATTTGAGATTTTTTTTAAAAGTAATGGATTGTTAATAATGAAATACAGCAACTCTAATTTCTCTAGAGTCAAAATTTTTCTTCCACTCCTATTCTCAGATAAATTACGAATTAGAAATGATACTAAAAAAACTCTATAAAACCTTTCGTTTCTATAATCAAACAAATTACCTGACCTCATTTTCAATAGAGTTTACTGTTATATTATCACACCAACTCACATCCAAGTTTAGTCGGTTAGACTCCTGATGGAGAATTCCTTTTTTATGAAGGAAATTGAGATACTCAACGAGGCAATTTAAAGAACTTTTGTCTAATTCAACTATTTTACTATGAATCTCTTTAACAACTTCACTATTTGATTTCCCCCCTTTGCAGGCGCTATAGGTTCTGTACAAACTTATAATTTTACTTCTAAGTTCTTTAAAAACTTCTAGTTCATTTTTCTTAGCAGATTTCATAATAAGCTCTGCATGGAAAAAGGACTCTTTCGCATCCTCTATTAGCCTTTCTTCGATTGAAGCCAATACCATTTTAATTACAAAAATTTCCTTATCGTATGAGTGTACATCAGCTTCATACTCGACTTGGGTTAACTTATTTTGTCTATGGGCATGAAGTATCTCCTCTAAATACTTACTTACCACTTTGTAAGTGAAATCCTTTGAATTTAATGGCTTGCAAATTTCACTATGACTAACTTGTAATGTTTTAGATTTAAACTTTTTCACCGTATTTGGGGTAGCACTTAATCTTCCAACACATTCATCATGCTGCGCTTCAACGTAGTAACTTTTCGGTAATTCATCAAAGCTATCAACCCAGAGATCATTTAACGCAGTCATATCTTCATTTAATGGTTGTAGTTCTTTAGCATTCACATTAATAGGGCCAAGGATTACAGATGGGAATGAACCTCTGTGGGGTGTAGCCAAAGAAATATACCCTATCACAGGTGTTTGAATATCTTCATATTCTTCAGCAATGTGATTTAAGATAAAGCTTTTACCAATAAGCCCGCCCATGCTATGGCCAATTAATATTATACTGTCATAATGTGCACTTTCGACTTCGAGAAATGTAGCTAGTGAGCTTGTTAGTGAATTTATGGATGAGTTTTTTCTAATTTTCGGTTTACTAAAATTTAATCCTGGAAATTTATTAATTAAGCCTACAAATGATCTTCCCAAAACATTTTGGGTCAGATTGGCTATTTTTGTAAAGTAGTCAAACTCAATAACATCAACTTGCTCACTTATTTTACTATCAGCTCGCAGTAATTCAGAAAAATTAGCTCCACTTTCATCATTAACCCAAGTCTGAACTCCACCAGTCAGACCATGAATCATAACGACAACAGTTTTACTCATTTGATTAGCTTCCCTAAAATGGTAATGCTAGGTACTGCTAATACAAATTGCATCCCAGCTAATTAATTTAATTCTTTAATATCAATAAAATATCATATACTAAATATGAGAAAATACAAAAGAGTGCAGAGGGTCAGGTCTTGTATCTTGCCAAGACCAAGCACCAACCTCACGTTTAACACCCTTCCCCCGTCATCACGCCCTGAAAATAAGCAATTGATGAGTAATGCATTTCATGGATGAAATGAAAGCCATGCTTGCACATGGATGTGCTTTCATGGCGTTTACGTTCACATCAATTGTGGTTTGAAGGATTAAGCGTGATGCTCGGGTGCGCTGAGAGAGTCCAGAGAGGGGTCAGCGGCAGCCCCTCTTTGGCTGCCGTCGCCAGCGCGACAAAACCTTGAATAAGGTTTTTTAATTTCTAGAAGTGCCAAACGTATTCACATTATCGGTGATGATAAACCTCAAACACCTATTTAAATACTTATTCGGGCTATCGCCCGCGCGCCAGCAAGCTAAACGCCTACAATAAATAACACATACTCTTGGTTTGTGAGCGAGTAAGTATATTTTTGATTTGTTGGGTTTCGTTTCACTCAACCCAACCTAGAGGAAATACAGAGGGTCAGGTCTTGTTTCTTGCCAAAACCAAAAACCAACCTCACGTTTAACACCCTTCCCCGTCATCACGCCCTGAAAATAAGCAATTGATGAGTAATGTCGCGCATGGATGCGCGATAAGGCGAAACTAGGCCATGGATGGCCTATCTTCGCCGTTTACGTTCAAATCAATTGTGCATTGAAGGATTATGCGTGATGCTCGGGTGCGCTGAGAGTGTCCAGAGAGGGACCAGCGGCAGCCCCTCTTTGGCTGCCGTCGCCAGCGCGACAAAACTTTGAATAAGGTTTCTAATCTTTAAAAAGTGCCAAACGTATTCGCGCTATCTGTAATAGTAACCTCAAGCACCTATTTAAATACTTATTCGGGCTATCGCCCGCGCGTCAGCAAGCTTAACGCCTACAACTAATAACACATACTCTTGGCTTTTGAGCGAGTAAGTATATTTGTGAATTGTTGGGTTTCGTTTCACTCTACCTAGCCTATGCAATTTGTGTTGTTAGGCGAAAGTTAAGTGCTTTCATCACTTTAAAAATAGTTTCCCAACGTGGTTTAGTTTTACCGTTAACTGCTTTATATAAGCTTTCACGGTTTAACCCCGTTGCTTTAGCAATATCACTCACGCCATGCTTTTTAACTAATAAGCCAAGTGCTTCAATAAAGGTATTTGGATCATCATCAGCTAAACACTCTTCTAAAAATGTATTAATTTCTTGCTGTGTTTCCATATAATCAAACGGATTAAAATCTGATGTTTGTAGCGCCATAGTAATTACTCCTATTTATTCAACTTGCTAAATGAATGTAGTCTAAAGGCTACGAGTGCACAATGTTATTTATAACTTTTGGCTTTTGAGCGAGTAAGTATATTTGTGATTTGTTGGGTTTCGTTTCACTCTTCCCAACCTACGGCCATATTATTTATGGCTTATCTTCACGCACAAAAAAGCCGTTGCATTGCTGCAACGGCTTTTATAATTTTGATAAATTTCCAAACTATAATGGAACTTACTACCCATTAAAGTTCAAAAATTAGTCTCTGCTCTTAGTCGCGATAAGTCTCTACCGCTGGGCATGAACATACTAAGTTACGGTCGCCGTATACGTCATCTATACGTGTAACGGTTGGCCAGAACTTGTTTTTAGCTACTGCAGGCACTGGGAATGCAGCGTAAAAACGGTCGTATGCGCGGTCCCATTCGTTACCTAACACGTCGCCTTGTGTATGCGGTGCAAACACTAGCGGGTTGTTTTCGATTGACCATTCGCCAGAAATTACTTTTTCAATTTCGCCTTTAATTGACACCATGGCTTCGATAAAGCGGTCAATCTCACCTTTTGATTCAGACTCTGTTGGCTCAATCATTAATGTGCCAGCTACTGGGAACGACATAGTTGGTGAATGGAAACCGTAATCTTGCAAGCGCTTAGCTACGTCCATTTCAGTAATGCCTGATTGCTCTTTAAGCGGGCGTAAGTCAACAATACACTCGTGAGCAACACGGTTGTTACGACCACGATATAAAATTGGGAAGTGCTTGCTTAGCTCATGCGTTAAGTAGTTAGCATTAACAATTGCCATTTCAGTGGCTTGTTTTAAGCCCTCTGAACCCATCATGGTGATGTAAGCCCATGAAATAGGTAAAATAGCGGCTGAGCCGTAAGGCGCTGCCGATACCGCACCGTTACCAATGTTAGTACCTGGTACGTTAATTACGCTGTGGTTTGGCATAAATGGCGCAAGGTGCGATTTAACACCAATTGGGCCAACACCTGGACCACCGCCGCCGTGTGGAATACAAAACGTTTTATGTAAGTTTAAGTGCGATACGTCTGAGCCAATAAAGCCTGGGCTTGTTACGCCAACTTGCGCGTTCATGTTTGCGCCGTCCATGTAAACTTGGCCGCCGTGCTCATGAATAATGTCACAAATCTCGCGAATTGTTTCTTCGTATACGCCGTGCGTAGACGGGTATGTGATCATAATACACGATAAGTTTTCAGACACTTCCTCAGCTTTCGCTTTAAGGTCGGCCATGTCTACGTTACCGTTTTTGTCGCAGTTAACTACCACAATTTTCATGCTCGCCATTTGCGCTGATGCAGGGTTAGTACCGTGCGCAGAGCTTGGGATTAAACATACATTACGGTGTGCATCCCCTCGTGACTCGTGGTATTTACGAATCGCGATTAAGCCTGCGTATTCACCTTGCGCGCCAGAGTTTGGCTGAAGCGATACTGCATCGTAACCGGTAATGTTTACTAGCCAGTCATGTAACTCGCCAATCATTATTTGGTAACCCTCTGCTTGATCCAGCGGGCAGAATGGGTGAAGGTTTGCAAACTCAGGCCACGTAATTGGGATCATCTCAGCAGTCGCGTTTAGTTTCATGGTACATGAACCTAACGAGATCATTGAGTGATTAAGCGATAAGTCTTTGCTTTCTAGTCGCTTAATGTAGCGAAGCATGTCTGTTTCGCTGTGGTAGCTGTTAAAGTTTGGATGCGTTAGTACTTCGTCATCACGTACTAAACTTGCAGGAATTGACTCACTGCCATTTGCTTCAACGTCGGCTGCAATAGCGTCAACACTTAGGCCATGGCCTTCGCCTAAAATAATATCAAATAACTCAGCGACATCGGCACGTGTTGTTGTCTCTGATACCGAAATTGAGTACTCGCCTTCGTGGTTTGTTGCAAAGTTTACGCCTTTTGCAATTGCACGCGCTATTACGTCGTCTTTGTTGTCATCTGCAATTGTAAGGGTATCAAACCAAGTACTGTGCTTAAGTGCGATGCCTTTAGCTTTAAGGCCAGTAGCTAAAATATCAGCAAAGCGATGTATACGCTGCGCGATAGTTTTTAAGCCTTGTGGGCCGTGGTACACCGCGTAAAACGCTGCCATGTTGGCAAGTAATACTTGTGCTGTACAAATGTTTGAATTGGCTTTGTCGCGGCGAATGTGTTGTTCGCGCGTTTGCATTGCCATACGTAGTGCGTCGTTACCTAAACGGTCTTTAGATACACCAATAATACGACCTGGTAATGAACGCTTGTAGGCGTCACGTGTTGCAAAAAATGCAGCATGAGGACCGCCGTAACCCATAGGTACGCCAAAACGTTGAGCCGAACCAAGTACTACGTCTGCGCCTAGTTTACCCGGTGCTTTTAATAGTAATAAACTCATTATGTCGGCAGCAACACAGGCAATGGCCTTTTTGCTTTGTACGCCAGCAATTAGGTCAGTTATGTCTACCACTTCGCCTGATGTAGTTGGGTATTGGAACAATGCGCCAAAAATATCGTGGTTTACGGCATCTTCTGCTTTACCTACAATTATTTCAAAACCAAACTGCTCGGCACGCGTTGTTACTACGTCGATTGTTTGTGTGTGTACGTCGTCAGCGATAAAAAAGGCATTGGCTTTTTTAGCTTTTGATACGCGTTTTGCAAGGCCCATAGCCTCTGCAGCGGCTGTTGATTCGTCAAGTAGTGATGCGCTTGCTAAATCAAGACCAGTTAAATCTAGGGTCATAGTTTGGAAGTTTAATAATGATTCTAAACGCCCTTGTGCAATCTCTGGCTGATACGGTGTGTACGCTGTATACCAACCTGGATTTTCTAGTACGTTACGTAAAATTACGTGCGGTACGTTAGTTGGGTGGTAGCCTTGGCCAATGTACGATTTGAAAACTTTATTTTTGCTTGCTACTGATTTTAGGTAGCTTAGTGTTTCAACTTCAGTACGACTTTCGCCAACTGTTAATGGCTGCTCTAAGCGAATGCTAGCAGGTACAGTTTGGTCAATGAGCTCTTGCACACTCGATACTTCTAAAGCACTTAGCATATCGCTTACTTGTGCTGGGCTTGGCCCAATATGGCGGCGAATAAAATCTTGCTTTTGCTCTAGTTCTTCAAGAGATTTGGCGTTTGACATGAATCCAGATTCCTATGATCCTAAATGCTAATGGGTAACTAGCATTAATTAAAATATTTGACGATTTAACAGCTCACTCAGTATGGGTTGTGCGCTGTAAAATCATAAAAGCCCCATTTTTATACATTAAACGGGGCTTTTAGTTATCTTCAAAAAATGATTATTCTTCGTCGATAGTGTGCGAGTAACCTTCAGCGTCTAATAAGTTGTCTAGCTCAGACTCGTCAGATGCTTTAATACGGAATAACCAACCGTCGCCGTAAGCGTCGTTGTTTACTGTTTCAGGTGAATCTTCAAGCTCTTCGTTAATAGCAACAATTTCGCCACTGATAGGTGCGTAAATGTCTGATGCTGCTTTAACTGACTCTGCTACTGCACAGTCTTCGCCAGCGTCTACTTCGTCGCCAACTTCTGGTAATTCAACAAATACCATGTCGCCAAGAAGTTCTTGTGCATGCTCAGAAATACCAACAGTAAATGTACCGTCGCCTTCACTGCGAACCCACTCGTGTGAAGGTGCGTATTTTAACTCGCTAGGAATGTTGCTCATTTTATTTGTCCTTTGGTTTATATTGGGAGGATACCAATCGCAATAATTATTGTGATTGGTATAACCAAATTATTTAAATTATTGATTTACCGTTACGTACAAAGCTAGGCTTTACTACTTTAACGTTTACTAATTTTTTACGCATTTCTACTTGAGCTGTATCGCCTGTTGAACGTGGTACACGTGCAAGGGCTACACTAAAACCAAGTGTTGGTGAAAAAGTACCTGATGTAATGATACCTATCCCACCATCAACAATTACTTTTGAACCGCTACGCAAAACGCCTTTTTCTTCAAACACTAAGCCAACTAGTTTGTCAGTGCTTTTTTCTGCGCGTTGCTTAACAAGTACGTCACGGCCAATAAAGTCGCGATCTTCTGGTTCCCATGCAATGGTCCATGCCATGTTAGCGGCAAGTGGTGATACGCTTTCGTCCATATCTAGGCCGTAAAGGTTCATACCTGCTTCTAAACGTAGCGTGTCGCGTGCACCTAAACCAGCAGGCTTAACACCTGCGTCTAGCAGTTGTTGCCATAAATCGGCTGCTTGGTCGTTCGGTACTACTATTTCGTAACCGTCTTCGCCAGTATAACCCGTTGTGGCAATAAATAAATCACCTACTTGAACACCAAAAAACGGCTTCATACCTTCAACCGCTGCTTGTTGCTCGGCATTTAAAAGAGTGGCTGTTTTTGCTTTAGCGTTAGGGCCTTGTACTGCAATCATTGCAAACTCTGGGCGCTCTGTAACAGTTACGTCAAAGTCGCTCGATACGTTAGCTAAATGCGCTAGGTCTTTTTCGCGTGTTGCTGAGTTAACAACTAGTCGGTAAAACGTTTCGCTAAAGAAATAAATAATTAAGTCGTCTATTACACCGCCTTGCTCGTTAAGCATGCCTGTGTAAAGCGCTTTGCCTGGTACGGTTAATTTTGCAACGTCGTTAGCTACTAGCTTACGTAAAAATGCTTGTGCTTGAGGCCCTTCAATATCAACAATGGTCATGTGTGATACGTCAAACATACCTGCATCGGTACGCACGCTATTGTGTTCTTCTATTTGTGAGCCGTAGTTGATTGGCATTTCCCAGCCATGAAAATCAACCATTTTTGCGCCCGCTTCTAGGTGCTTAGCATGTAGTACAGTTTTAGAAGTCATAACATTCCTTCACGTTTAAATTAACCCTGTTTAGGGCGTGGCTTAAATAGACTTTAATTGCTTAATCGCAATTAAAAACAGGCAAACATTGTTATGTTCACCTGTTGTTTGTATTCGTTATGCGGCTTCACTATGCATAAGTGCAAAACCTTGCGCTTGCATGTAGCTTTGCCATTTTTGTAATTCTTGTTGTTTAGCGACTAATACAAAGTGTTGTTCGTCGTTTTTATCAATGGCGGTAATAAATACATCACCACTTTGCGCACCGTAGCATAGTTGCGCGTCAGAAAGGCGCAAACCGGGTGTTAATTTAAAAGCATTTACTAGAGTATCAAACGCGTTGTCGCCACTTAAAATAAAGCTTGCTAGGTCGGTGCGTACTACATAATCAATATCAAAACGTAGCTGTTGCTCGTTTATAAGTGCTTGTAGTTGAAGGCTTGCGTTATGTGGCAGTACAAATCTAAAGGCGGTTTCGCTAAAGTAATAAACAGCAAAGCTGTAGTCAGAATTATAGTCGCCATCAAGCGTGCCTTTTAAGCCTAAACCGCTGGCGGTAAGCTTAGTTAAATCAAGGCCTAAAATAGTGCTTAAAAATACACTGGTTTCGGTGCCGCTAAAATCCATTACAACGTGATTGTTGTTAGTTTGCAAAGCGTTAGTAACCGCACTACTTGCGTTGCTGTGGCGGGCAAACATTATTGGGTTAAAAGTCATAACAAACACCTGTGTATTTTCGATTACAAAAGTATATTGCCCACGCCTACCAACAACAAATTGTAATTTTTTATCAATTGATAAATAATACTTATATATATAGCTATATAAATTGTAATTTTAAATATGAAAAACATATCAACAGACGGTTTACGTACTTTTGTAATGGTAGTTGAAATAGGCGGCTTTGCTAAAGCAGGCGATTTACTTGGCCTGTCGCAACCTGCTGTAAGTTTGCAAATAAAGCGCCTAGAAGACGTGCTCGGATATAAACTATTTAAAAAACAAGGACAGCGCCAAGTATTAAACCAGTACGGCGAGCTATTATTGCCTATGGCAAAACAAATGATGCAACACAACGATGCTATTTTGCAGCAGTTCACATCAGAAAACATTGCAGGTAAAGTGCGCTTGGGTATTCCGAGCGAATTTGCTGCGCGTATTTTACCTTCTATTATTGGCGACTTTGTGGCGCTCTACCCTGAGGTGTCGTTAGAAGTTAAGTCGCGTTTAAGTAAACATTTACTTTCGGCTTCTCGCCAAGATCAGTTCGATTTAGTACTTGCGCTAAATGAGCGACTCAACTCCGATAAGTTTCCTATTTTTATGCAAGACGAGTTAGTGTGGGTGGGCGACCTGTCACTTGCGCAAAACGACGTGGTTACGCTAGTTACCGCACCAGAGGGGTGTATTTATCGTCGCCGTGCAATTGATGCATTAAAAAGTGCGGGCATAAAATACCGAATTGTATATAGCAACGCTGATTTAACCGGCCTTATTGCCGCGTTAAAAGAAGGCTTAGGTATTACGGTACTTGCTAAAAGCACAGTACCGAGTGAGCTTAACTATCAAGTTCAAACCAAACATTTACCCACTCTTGGTAATATTGGTATTAGTTTAATTAAAAGTTCGGGTGAATCGGATCATGCAGTAGATAAGCTCGCGGAGTTTATAGCGCTACGTTTAGGTTATAGCTAATCAAAACTTTATAACGAGTAAAGCAATTACAAACTAATACAAAAGAAACAATTTAGTTAACAAAGTTGCATAAGTAGGTGCTTTTAGTTCTATTAAACTGAATAATTAAATACTTAATAACATTGATTCGTATTCGTTAACGTGTTCAAATTACGCCAATTAAGATAATTGACATGATTAGGAACACAATGAACCCTAAGTTTTTAGTATCTACCCTAGCAACTGCGGTTGCTTTGTCTTTTAGTGCTACTGCAATAGCAAAAGACACCAGCAATAAAGAACAACGCTTTGAACAAATTACCGTTATTGGCTCAGAACAAGCAATTAACGATATTCCTGGTTCGGCTACGTTTATTTCTGATGAAGAACTTCAAAAATTCAAATTTACTGATATTTCTCGCGTTTTAGCGTCTGTTCCTGGCGTTTACGTGCAAGAAGAAGACGGCTACGGCCTTCGTCCTAATATTGGTATGCGCGGCACAGGTACTGGTCGTAACGATAAAATATCAGTAATGGAAGACGGTGTATTAGTTGCACCAGCACCATACTCAGCACCATCTGCTTACTACTTCCCTACTACGGGTCGTATGGAGTCTATTGAAGTATTAAAAGGCGCGGCATCAGTTAAGTATGGCCCGCGTACTACGGGCGGTGTTTTAAACTTACTTTCGCGCAGCTTACCTACTGAGCCAAATAGCTCAAAGGGTATGGTAGATGCTGCCCTTGGTGGTGATGGTTACTACAAAGGTCACGCTTACTTCGGTAAAGAAAAAAACAACACAGCAGGCTTAATTGAAGTATTTACTTACGGCGCAGACGGCTTTAAAGAGCTGCCAGTAGGTAATGACAACACCGGCTTTGAAAAAACAGATTTACTATTAAAGTTTGGCCATACGTTTGGTCAAAACGATGCGCATAATCTTGAGCTAAAAATTAAGTACTCTGACGAAACATCAGACGAAACATACATGGGCTTAACTGACGAAGACTATCAAGAAAGTCCTTACCGTCGTTATGCTGCATCGCAAAACGATGAAATGAATACTCGCCATAACGCATACCAACTTAACTACGCGTACCGTTTTGGTGATGGCTATGAATTTTTAGCTACGGCTTACTTAAACGATTTTCATCGTAACTGGTATAAAGCCAGCAAAGTAAGCGAAAGCTACCTTGAGCAATACAGTGAATTTGAAGCAAACCCGACAAGCGAAGGTATTGAAGGTATTGGTATTAAAGCTAATAACCGCGATTACCAAGCTAAAGGTATTCAGTCTGAATTACATATTCCTGCAGGCGATCACTATGTGACTGTTGGCGTACGTTACCACGAAGACGAAATGGATCGTTTTCAATGGGAAGACAAATACACACTTAATCAAGACCTAAGCTTAACGCTTACAGAGCAAGGCGTTCCGGGCTCTGACAGCAACCGTGTAGATAGCGCAGAAGCAAGTACATTGTTTATTCAAGACGAGTGGACAATTGATGCATTAGTAGTAAGTGCAGGTCTTCGTTATGAAGACATTACTATTACGCGTGAAGAGTGGTCTAAATCAGATCCAACACGCAGCAACGGTTTAACTAAAGATGTGTCGAACGACACTGAAATTTTAGTGCCGTCACTAGGTGCTACTTACACGCTTAACGAAAACGTAACGCTACTTGCGGGCATTCAAAAAGGTTATGCACCAGCAGCACCTGGTAATGCTGACCAAGAAGAAGAAGAAAGTGTAAACATTGAGTTTGGCTCTCGCTTTAATATGGATGGCTTTAGCGGTGAAGTAATTGCGTTTTACTCTGACTACAGCAACATGCACGGTAACTGTACTGCAGCAGTTGGTTGTAGCGACGACAACATTGGCGACCAATACAACTACGGTGAAGTAGAAGTAGCAGGCTTTGAATTTAGTGCAGCACGTACGTTTGCAACTGATACAGCTATGTTCCCAGTTAAATTAACGTATACCTACACAGACTCTGAGTTTAAAAACGATTTTAATTCAGAAATTTGGGGCACGGTAGAAAAAGGCGATGCAATGCCTTACGTACCAGAAAACCAAGTAGCATTATCGTTAGGTGCTGAGTTTTCTGCGTTTGTAGTTAACAGCCAAATACGTTACGTATCTGATGCGCATGCTAACTTAACTGAGTCGGGCTTAAACGCAATTGATAGCCGCGTAGTATGGGATTTAGCTGCTAAATACTTAATCGATGAAAATCAAAAAGTATACCTAAGCGTTGATAATTTGTTTGATAAAACATACGTTGCTAACCGTTCAAACGGTGGCATTCAGCCAGGTAAGCCGCGTACAGTACAGATGGGCTACACTTATAGCTTTTAAGCTTAAAGCTGGTTAAACGGTTCACTAACTACGTTAAAAATAACTCATATAAGAACAACTATATTTCGTTATTTTTGCCTTGCTATAGGGTTATTTTCCTATCGCTATAATAGAGCATCAATTCAGTACAATTGATGTAAAGTTAAAAGCGTAAGTTACAGATACAAAAAAGCCGAGATTGAATTTCAATCTCGGCTTTTTAATACATAAAACTTATCGTTTTATATATTAGTTATTTGCGTTACGTTGGCGTAATACTTCAAACAAACAAATACCGGTGGCTACCGATACGTTTAAGCTTGAAACAGTACCCGCCATTGGGATTTTAACGAGCATATCGCAATGCTCACGCGTTAAGCGTCGCATGCCCTCGCCTTCTGCGCCCATAACAATCGCCATTGGCCCCGTTAAGCTTGCATCAAATACGTGGTTATCAGTTTCACCAGCAGTACCTACAACCCATACGCCTGCATCTTTAATTTCGCGAAGCGTACGTGCAAGGTTAGTCACCTGAATAAGCGGTACTGTTTCGGCTGCGCCACAAGCAACTTTACGTGCTGTGCCGTTAAGCTTGGCAGAGCGATCTTTAGGTACAATTATAGCGTGAACACCTGCCGCGTCTGCACTACGTAGACATGCGCCTAAGTTATGCGGATCGGTAATACCATCAAGTACAAGTAAAAACGGTGTGTCTTCACGAGCGATTATCGCATCAAGATCTTTTTCATTAAATGTAGGAGCAGCTTTTACGTTGGCAATAATACCTTGATGCTGCTCACCTTTTGATTTGCTATCAAGAGCTTTACGCTGCATAAACTGTACTGAAATGCCAAATTTACGTGCTTCATCAATAATCGGAGTTGAGCGTTTGTCGTCACGACCTTTAAGGGCGTAAATTTCTACAAAGCGCTCTGGCTCGCTTTCTAAAATTGCTTCAACAGAGTGAAAGCCAAAAATTAATTCATTACTCACGTATTATCTGCTCCTGGGCTAGTACTTTTACGGGCATTTTTGCCAGCTCTTTTAGGCTTTTTAACTGCCTTCTTCTTCGGTTTTTTCTTTACGGCAGTGTCTGCTGCTTTTTTATCTGCGGGTTTTGTTGCAGACTTATTTGCAGGCTTGCCTTTATCTTTATTTGCTGGCTTTTTTTTGTCCTTTGGTTTGTCATCGCTGTGCGATTTTTTACCCGGTACTTTGCCTGCTTTTAATTGTGAGCGAACACTTGCTGGCGCATGCTCAGATTTACCTGAACCTTTTTTTGGCGCACGACGACGTGAGTATCTGTCTTGTGCTACATCGCCTTTAAGCGTTAAGTTGATACGGCGATCGTCTAAACTAACCGATGCAACGTTTACTGTTACTTTATCGCCAAGGCGATAAACTTTGTGAGAGTGCTCACCTATTAGGGTGTGTTTTGCTGCATCATGCGCAAAAAACTCGTCGCCTAAATTAGTAACGTGAACAAGCCCATCAATTTGTAAATCGTCTAAACGAATAAACAAACCAAAGTTAGTGACCGATGAAATAACACCGTCAAACTCGTCACCTACGTGATCTTGCATAAACTCACATTTAAGCCAATCCGCTACTTCGCGAGTTGCATCATCGGCGCGGCGCTCTGTGGTAGAACACTGCTCACCAAGTTGATCAACTTCGTCGTCGGTATAAGCGTATTCGCCAGACGTTTGCTGACCTTGTGCTTTTATAACTGCTTTAATAGCACGATGTACTACTAAATCTGGGTAACGACGTATTGGCGATGTAAAGTGCGCATAAGCCGATAACGCTAAACCAAAGTGACCAATGTTATCTGGCTGATATACAGCTTGTTTCATTGAACGCAGTAGCATAGTTTGAATAAGCTCGGCTTCTGGGCGGTCACCTAGTCGCGCTAATACTTGAGTTATTTCTTTTGGCGTTGGCTCGTCGCTTAATGTGCTTTCGATACCTAACTCGCCTAAAAACTTAGTAAAGTTACCTAGCTTTTCGCTGTCTGGTTCGTCATGCACACGATAAAGCGCGCTTGCTTCGTGCTTTTCAAGAATTTTAGCCGCCGATACGTTGGCTAAAATCATACATTCTTCAATTAGTTTGTGCGCATCGTTACGAATAACAGGCACTATTGATTCTATTTTACGCTGAGCGTTAAATACAAAACGTGTTTCTAGGGTTTCAAACTCAATGGCACCACGGTCTTGGCGTGCTGCTTTAAGTGCCATATACATTTGCTGTAAGTCAGTTAAATGTGGCACTACGGCTGAGTATTCTTCGCGTAGTTTTTCGTCGTTTTGTAAAATGGCATTTACTTTGGTGTAAGTTAAACGTGCATGCGAGTTCATTATCGCTTCGTAAAACTTATAACCCGAAAGTTTGCCCGAGCTCGATACGGTCATTTCGGCAACCATACATAAGCGATCTACTTTTGGATTAAGCGAACATAATCCGTTAGAAAGCACTTTTGGTAGCATCGGAATTACTTGCTCAGGAAAATACACTGAGTTACCACGCAAAATTGCTTCTTTGTTAAGCGGCGTGTTCATTCCTACGTAATGCGATACATCGGCAATGGCAACCCATAAGCGCCAGCCACCCGATTTTTTAGGTTCACAGTACACGGCGTCATCAAAGTCGCGAGCGTCTTCGCCATCAATGGTTACAAGTGGTAAGTCACGTAAATCTACGCGGCCTTGTTTGTCAGCGTCTTCAACAAACTCACCTAGGTGAGCAACTTGTGCTTCAACTTCTTCTGGCCATACATGTGGAATATCGTGATTGCGCAGTGCGACTTCAATTTCCATACCTGGGGCTAAATGCTCACCAAGTACATCAATAATTTTACCTACCGCGTTCATGTTGCGGCTTGGATTTTGAGTGATTTTAACCTGCACCATTTGGTTATGGCGGGCACCGTTTTCGTTGCCTGGTAAAATCATTATATCTTGCGTTATGCGCGGGTCTTCAGCTACCACAACGGCAACACCATGCTCTACAAAGTAACGGCCAACAATTGGCGCGCGCTCGTTAGTAAGCACTTTTATAATACGTGCATCGCATTTTGAGCCAGAGCCACGTTTAGTGCCTTTAGCTAGTACAATGTCGCCATGTAACACCATATTCATTTGGTGCTTAGCAATAAACCAATCTTTACTCTCGCCTTCAACTTCTAAAAAGCCAAAACCGTCTCTGTGGCCTATTACTTTGCCTTTGGTTAAACCGGCTTCGTCAATTAGGGCATAGCATTTAAATTTATTAAAATACAGCTGTCCGTCACGCTCCATAGCGCGAAGGCGGCGTTTAAATGCTATTTGGCGTTCGTCATCGTTTACTGCTAGTTCTTCACATAATTGCGCGTAGTTAGCAGGTTTTGAACGTTCTTGAAGGTGAGTAAGTATAAACTCACGACTAGGGACTGGGTTTTCGTACTTTTCTTGTTCTCGACTGAGATTTGGATCTTGGTTTGACATTCACTATCTTGTTAGTTGGTTATGTAGGTATTTTAACCCATATAGTTATAATGAGACAGGTAAAAGCGATTAAACTTTTAAGAAAGCACTTTTACCTTGCTGTTTATCTTGCTGTATAGTCTAAAAATCTAGCGCAATGGGGCTTAACGACCCCTTAACTACAAAGTGTTTAGTCATATCGTAGTAATGCTAAAACCCTTTTCTTATACTATTTTTTTTTGTAGATTTTTCCACAGCAGTTTGCTTATATTATCAATAAAGCTTGGGTCTTCTTCTTTCATCGTAAGTAAAATTTGCTTATTCATTTGTGATTTGTTTTGAGCGTAAATCCAGCGGTTTTTATTAAACTGCTGGGCAAACTCAAGTACACCTGTTTGTAGTTCATCGTTATTTGCAAACACAGCTTCAATCACTTTATTGTCTAGCAACTGCTGTGCACCAACACGCTCTCCTGACATAGCTAAACGATTAAAGAAGGTTTGCGAAATAGCTTTATTAATTATAGGAAACATCGACGGTACAAACGGCACCATTACGTCCACTTCAGGAAAACAAAAGAAGCCTTTATCTGACTTCATAAATCTAAAATCGCACGCACACGCAAGCACCGAACCATTGCCATAGGTATGCCCGTTTAACGCAGCAATAATAGGCATAGGAAAAGTAACTATGCGCTTAAACAAGTCACTTATTTGAATCATAAAGTCAGAAATTGCAGCAGGTAAAATACTTGGATTAGACATCCATTGAAGGTCGATGCCTAATGACCAGTTTTTGTCACTCGAGGACGTTAGAATAACTGACTTAATATTTTGATCTGCTTCAATGTGGTCAAGGTGTAAATTAAACTCAACCAAAAACGCTGGATTGTGGCGGTTTTCAGCGGTATTCATGGTGAGTATAGCGGTGTTATTTTTAGTTGTTAGTTCTATTAGATTTGCCATTAAACCCTCTTTTAACGCTTTTTAAGCTAATTTTAAGCTAATTTTAAGCTAATTTTTAGCTAATTTTAAGCGCTGTTCGTTACTTTTATAAGTAATACTTTGCTTATAATTTATAAACCCACTATTTAAAGCCATCCTTTTTGTTTAGCTATACGCGCAGCATCTATACGGTTAGTGGCGTTTAGCTTAGCAATAGCGTCTGATAAATAATTACGTGTAGTACCTTCGCTTATAAATAACTGCTTGGCTATGTCGCTTGTTTTAAGGCCGTCGCTTGCAAGTTTAAGTGCTTTGCGTTCTTTATCGGTAAGCGGATCTGCGTCGTCTAATGCATTAATAGCAAGCTCTGGGTCTATCACTTTTTGCCCCTGCATTACTTTTTTAAGCGCATTTATTAGCTCTTCACTGGGTGCTTCTTTTAAAATAAAACCTTTAACGCCTGCCGTAAGCGCTCGCCTAATATAACCCGCACGAGAAAATGTAGTCATAATAACCATTTTTATAGCGGGAAACTTAGCGGCTATTTTTTCACTCAGCTCTATACCATTCATGGTTGGCATTTCTATATCGGTTAAAATTATATCGGGATGTAAATCACTATCAAGCGCTTCAATTGCATTAAGTGCATCTTGCCCGTTACTTGCTTGCCCAATAATCTCAATATTAAAATCGAGTCCTAACAATGCTGCTACTGCGTCGCGCACAAGCGCTTGATCTTCCACTAAATACACTCTGATCATTATAAATCCTTAGCTGAAATTGGTAGCATTACATTTAAAGTAAAAATATCGCCACAGGTAAATGTTGCACTACCATTGAGTTGCTCTGCTCGCTCTTTAATACCATTTAGGCCATTGCCCGAATTTAATGTGGAGCACGGTGCACGATCAATAACGGTAATGAGTAGCTGCTGCGCTGTTTGTTCTATATTTATTTCGCAATTTTTTGTGCTGCTATGACGTAGCAAATTGGTAACGGCTTCTTTAATTATAAGGCCTGCGATGCCCTCTACTTTAGCGGGTAGAGTATTTAAAACTACATTAAATGAAACGTTAAAGTCTTGTTCTATTAATCTTTGTTTTAACTGTGCTACTTGGCTAACAAGGTTAAGCTGTTTTAAATCACTAACGGCGCTTCTTACATCACTAAGTAACTGCCTTGCAAGATCGGCCACTTGTGCAATTTCGCTATTTGCTTGAGCGTAACGCTCACCTTGGTTTAATTTATTGGCAAGCTCAGCTTTTAAAGCAATAGATGACAATGAGTGACCTAAAATATCGTGCAAGTCGCGGGCTATCCGTTCACGCTCAGCAATTGCTGCTAATTGCTCTAATTGGTTAGCGCTTTCTTGCTCACGTTTTTTGTACAGGCTCTCTCTTTTAGCTGCAATACCGTAACTAAATAAGGCTGCACATAAAATCAAAGCAACGGCTAAAAAGTATTGAACCTTCCCTATATCACCAATATATGCGCTTAATAAAACCGTAGATATAATCGCGAGTGCAGCATAAATTCTTTGATGGTAGTTGTATGCATAGCCTGCTACGTAGGCTGCAAAGCCAAATAAAGTAGGAGTACCTGTGGTGTAAAAAGTGGCGCAAAAACAAATTAATAGCATGGCTACAAACAACTTGGTCACCCCTGCACTTTTGCAGTTTATTGCTTTTACATATAAAAGAATAAAAGCAACATAAAAGGCTAAAGACATCGTTATTTGGTTAGCAGTAAAGCTCGCAAAATTAATTATTAGTGGGAGTAAATAAAAGCCTGTAAAAATTAAATGCCCATATTTCCAAAAACCTTTATCACTTTGTTGAGAAAAGGAGTTAAGCGAGCTCATACTAATACCTCAGGCATATTATTTTTACTTATAGGACTATTTTTATTAATAAATATAAATAACATAAAAATGCATGCCAGCATAAAGCAATCTGCGTACGTAATCGTAAAACTTAACGCCTCTAGCACTTCATTAATAGTTAAGCTGATTAAAATTAAAGAATTCATAATTATCCCCTGTTGAGTAAGGTAACTATGCCAGCGTATAAAAATAATAAGAGTGTGAAGTGTCATCAACTTTTATGACATTTGTCATGCGATAAAAAAATTCATCTTAAGAATTTTTAAGCAATGTTAATATGTTCAAAAAGTACAACAAGGAAATTAAATGCAATCTCAGCAGCAAAGTTTAATTTATTTGCACATAGCGGTATTACTTTTTGGCGGAACCGCTCTATTTGCCAAGCTTATTGGTTTAAATGCTTTAGATATTACCGTTTACAGAACTGCAATTGCAGGAATGGCTATTTTAGCCATGCTGTATTTTCAAAAAAAACAAATTAAACTCAACAAACCTAAAGACTACCTTATTGCGTTATTTTTAGGTGTTGCGGTGGGTATTCACTGGGTTACCTATTTTGCTGGTATGCAAATGGCCGGTATAACTATTGGAATGCTGGCATTTTTTAGCTATCCCGTAATGACGGTGTTTTTAGAACCCTTATTTAATAAAAGCAGGCCAAAAGCAAAAGATATAATAAGTGCGGCGGTGGTTGTTTTAGGTATTTACCTGTTAGTACCAAGTGCAAATTTAGGCGACGATGTGACCTTAGGTGTAATAACAGGTGTTATATCGGCATTGTTTTTTTCAATCAGAAACATTACCCATAAGCGCTACTTTAGCCAATATGGTGGCCCGCAAACTATGTTTTATCAAACCTTAGTGGCAAGCATTATGCTGTGCGCATTTATAGAAGTGCCGGTATATGAGGTTAGTCATCACGACCTAATTTTAATTGCCATAGCGGGTGTTATTTTTACAGCTACACCGCACTCGTTATTTGCAGCAAGTTTAAAGCATTTATCAGCGGCAACTGCGGGGTTAATTTCTTGCTTACAACCACTTTATGGCACCATACTGGCTATAGTAATTATTCATGAACGTCCTACTGTTATGACGTTAGTTGGTGGAGCACTTATTGTTAGTGCCGCTTGTTTTGAAACGTGGTCAATCACTAAAAAGGCTCGACAATGAAAGTATTTGCACACCGTGGTGCCAGTGGGGATTTTCCTGAAAACACCAAAAGCGCTATTTTAGAAGCGTTAAAAGTAGGTGTTGATGGTATTGAAGTAGATATTCAAAGTTCCATCGATGATTACATGTTAATACACGACTCATGGCTCGATAGAACCACCAGCGGTAAAGGTAGGGTGAGTAACTTTACGGCACATGAACTCTCTAAACTTGATGCTGGAAATGGTGAAAAAATTCCCACTCTTCAGCAGCTGTTTGATTGGAATAATAATAAATCTTTATTAAATATTGAGCTTAAACATACGTTTGAACTAGAAAGGTTTGTGTCTCAACTAGAACAAAACATTGAAGCTAACAAAATATCGAAAGCGAATATTTTAGTATCATCGTTTGATCATCATCAACTACAGTGGCTTAAAAGCAAGCTACCATGGCTTAAAATAGGCGCCCTTACTTCTTCTATTCCAATTAACTATGCAAAGTTTGCAAGTGATTTAAATGCTTATAGCGTACATGCAGATAAAACCTTTATAAATAAGGCTTTTGCCGATGATGCAAAAAAAAGAGGCTTAAAGATTTATGCTTATACGGTCGATAGAGAACAAGATATAGCGCTAATGCTTGAGTATGGCATAGACGGAATTTTTACAAATTACCCAGCGCGAACCAAAGCTTACTTGTTATCGTTACAAAAAAGCTAACTTACACCTCCCTAACTAAAATAAGAATCGTAGGGCTTAAGCATAATGAGTAGTTTTATGAAAATTTATAACTATATAGAGCAAACATTCTTTTTTACGTTAACGCGTAAAATAGTCGGTAATTTGAGTTTTGTATTATTGTTCCAAGCAATTACGTTATTTTGGCTGCATCAGAGCTTAAGCGAACAACAGCAAAGTACAGGGCTATTTTGGCTACTTACGCTTGTTATTATATCTGGTTTTATTTTTACTCTTTTTTATATGCGTTTTTTAATTGTTCGCCCTGTTACTGCTATGCGCGATACTTTGATAAAAATAAACCAACAAGATGCAAATTTAGCAGCAAAACTTCCTCACTTTTCGTATGACGAATTTAAAGATTTAAGTACGCAGTACAATATATTTACTGCCCATTTAAGTGAGTTACTCAGCACAACATATAACAGTGCTCAAGCTAGTGCACACAGTAATATACAAGTCACTGAATCGATGAAAAATACTGAGCAATCAAGCGAGCAACAAATACAGTTAAGCCACAGTATTATTAATGCCAGTATGCAAATAACCCAAAGCTTACAAAACATAGTAAATAATACAGATAGCGTGCATAACGTTAATAATGAACACCTTAATTTTGTAAAACTATCTGCATCAGAGCTCGCTGCTTTAGTAAAGCAGGTTAAACTTATTACTAATATGCTAGGTAGCTTTTCAAATACAATTGCGGGACTGAAAGAGAACAGTGAAAACATTCGTAGTATTTTAAAAATGGTTGAAGAGTTTTCCGATCAAACTAATTTGTTAGCCCTTAATGCCGCAATAGAAGCAGCTAGAGCGGGTGAAGCTGGCAGAGGGTTTGCCGTAGTTGCAGACGAAGTACGCACACTTTCAATAAAGGTAAGTGGCGCAACTAGGCAAATAAGCGACTTTATTACTCAAATGAATGAGCTAGTAAATGAAACAAATAAAGAGTCAGAGCAATTAATGACTCACTCCAATAATGCACAAAGCTCAATTAGTGCAACCTGTGAGGGTTTTACAAAAATGCTTAGTGAGTTTGAGCACAACCAACAGCAACTACAACAAATAGCCAGTGCTGTACATATGCTTGAGGGCACTCAAACTAATACTCACCAATCGGTAGAGCAAATAGTAGCTTTAGGTGAGCAAGCTAAACAGCAAATAGATACGGCATTAGCCGATAGCGAGCAATCTCAACAGTTAAGCTTACAGACCCAACAACAGTTAAAGCGCTTCGTGCGCTAAGAAGCGTTTTCGGGCTCGGAGAAATATGGTAAATTACGCAGCTATTAATTTAAGTGTGTGAAGTGTGTGAGCAACCCTACCCCAGACTATGAAAAATTAGCCCTGCAAATAAAAACCTGGGGGCAAGAGCTTGGTTTTAGCGAAGTAGGTATTACTGATATTGACCTATCTAAGCACGAAGCCCAATTGCAACGCTGGCTTGATGCTGGCTACCACGGCTCGATGGATTATATGGCTGCTCACGGCATGAAACGCGCTCGCCCTGCTGAATTAGTACCTGGTACACAGCGTGTTATATCCGTAAAAATGAATTATCTCCCTCCCGATGCTGGCTTTGCAAAAACCTTAAAAAATAAAGAAAAAGCATACATAAGTCGTTATGCACTGGGTCGTGATTACCATAAATTAATGCGTAATCGTTTAAAAAAACTTGGCCAAAAAATAGAGCAAGAAATTGGCGAATATGGCTTTAGGCCCTTTGTAGATTCAGCCCCGGTACTTGAGCGTCAACTTGCCGAAAAAGCCGGTTTAGGGTGGCGCGGTAAGCATTCGTTATTAATTAATCAAGAAGCAGGATCATGGTTTTTTTTAGGCGAGCTATTTATTGATTTACCCCTACCAATAGATGCAGAGAACACGTTTGAAGGCTGCGGAAAATGTGTTGCTTGTATTACTCTTTGCCCTACAGGTGCAATTGTAGAGCCTTACGTTGTTGATGCACGTAAATGCATATCGTACTTAACGATAGAACACCAAGGACCCATACCCGAACAATACCGAACTTTATTAGGCAACCGTATATATGGTTGTGATGATTGTCAGTTGGTATGCCCTTGGAATCGTTATGGACAAATAACGGATGAAAATGATTTTCATCCTCGTACTCAATTAAAAAATAAAGATTTACTTGAGCTATTTGCTTGGGATGAGCCTACATTTTTAAAAAATACCGAAGGCAGCCCTATTCGCCGCATAGGTCACGAACGTTGGTTACGTAATATAGCGGTCGGTTTAGGTAATGCAGAGTTTAGCCCGGCTATTATTCATGCCCTACAAGATAAAAGCCAAATATGCAGCGAGCTTGTTTTAGAACATATTGAATGGGCGCTTGCTCAACAAAACGATAAACAACGATTACAAATTCGTAAAACGGCTAGGTTAATCAGAATCGTAGAAAAAGGCTTACCCAGAGATGCATAATGCAGTTGGAGTAAGCCTTAAAGTAACATTATTTAATTAAGTATATTTAGCTCTTTAAAAGCAATGACAGGTCTTGCTCAATTTCAGCAAAAGCTGCTTTTACCTGTTTAACAGACTCCTCTCTGGCCACTGAGTTTTGGATAGTTTCATCTACTTTTTTATAAATAAACACCTCCTGATCTTCATCTAATCCCATTGATGGGATACGTTCTTCGAGCTCTTCTTGTAACTGTTTAAACACTTTTTCGTTGTTTTGACGGTTGTCATTCAATAAGCTAATTAAGCCATGAAACTTACTGTGAACTGTACTTGCTACGGCATTAAGTTTTGCTTGTTGTGATTCAAGCATTTTCTTAGTCATGATGGCGCGTAGTTGCTGCTCGGTAACACTGACAATAAAACATACGTGGTCGCGTATACGCCCGTGCTTATCTGGA
Source organism: Pseudoalteromonas sp. NZS37 (assembly GCF_015864265.1). Taxonomy (NCBI): domain Bacteria; kingdom Pseudomonadati; phylum Pseudomonadota; class Gammaproteobacteria; order Alteromonadales; family Pseudoalteromonadaceae; genus Pseudoalteromonas; species Pseudoalteromonas sp. NZS37. Next base: position 426,743 of record NZ_JADYXL010000001.1, read on the forward strand.
TCGTGATCAGGCATATTTAAAATAAGTAAGCTAATCAATTCATAGTTAACTAAAATTCGATGCGAAAATTCATGTAAACGCCCTTTGTTTTTAAGCATTTCAAATAGCTCCACCACAATAGGTGAACACACGCCACTTAATGCAAAGTGACTAATTTCATCGTTCTCTCTAAACTCAATATTACTTTGCAAATCAAAAGATTGTAGGCAATCTATAAGCGCTTTACCTAGCTCTTGAGGGTCGTTAATAAAACCTATGTTTTCAACGTAGTTAACTATCTGCCCCATTTCACTGCTGTTAGCCATGGCATTAAATGCAGTTGATGTAGCATCTTCAACTTGCTTTTCAAGGCTTTGTTTTTCAACAAGTACTTGGTTTAAATTTTTAAGCTTTGACTTAAGTTCATCATGGCCAAAGGGTTTTACAATATAGTCTTCTGCACCAACCGAGTAGCCTTCCATGCGTTCTTCAACTGTGCCACGAGCAGACACAAACATAACAATAATGTGTGCTGTATTTGGGTTTGCTTTAAGTGCCTTACATACTTCATAACCGTTCATTTGCGGCATACTTACGTCGAGCAATATAACCTGAGGCATATAGCCTTCAACCATGTTTAAACACTCAGGACCACTTGTTGCTACTTGTAATTCAAAATCAAGCTCCTCTAAAATTTCCTCAATAATTTCAAGGTTAAAGGGTTCGTCATCAACGGCAAGTATTTTAGTTAAGGCCATAATTTATCATCCATTCAAATTCTCAAAAAAAGTTACTTGGTATGCTAACTAGCAATTAATTACTGTGTTGTATTAATTGTTCTTCAGCCAAATGATCATCTAGATTTATTTCTAATGGCACCTGTATAGATATAGTTGCACCACCATTTTCGTTGTTACGTGCAGTGATCTCACCTTGATGTAAAGACACAAACTCTCTACACAATGCAAGGCCCAATCCGGTACCACCGGCACCGCTATTTGTTTTGCTGCTTTGTACAAACTTAGTAAAAATATGTTCCAGCTCATCTTCTGGTATACCGACCCCATTATCGGTAACCTCTATAGTAGCAAGCTTATTATCTGACTCTAAATTTACCCGTATTTTACTTTTGGGTTCGCTAAATTTAAGTGCATTACCTAATACGTTTCGAAGTAACTGATTTATTTGCTCTTCATCACATTGCGCAATTACAGGTAATGGCTGCGCGGTAAATACAACCTCAATTTCTTTTTCCATTGCCGTACCAGATACATCATCAATACTTGTTTTTATAATGTTCGCTAAATTATATGGACGAGGATTAAATGGAAACTTACCCACATCTAGCTTAGATAGGTCGAGTAAATTATTTAGTAACGACAGTAAACGCTCACCACTACTCTCTATTCGCGATAGGTATTTAATGAGTTTCTCTTTTGCAAAATCTCCAGTTTCTAGTTTGCTTAAACCAAAACGTGAAAAGCTTAAAATAGAGTGCATAGGTGTTCGAAGTTCATGCGACATGTTTGCTAAAAATTCTGATTTACTTAAGTTTGCAGCCTCAGCCACGTTTTTAGCGTGCTCGAGTTGTGAAGTACGCGCTCTTACTTGCTCTTCAAGGATATCTTTTGCTTCAAGTAGTAAATCTTCTTTTTGCTTGAGGTGAGTTACATTTTTAAATATTACGGCAAGTGCTATTTCGCCATGGTGATCTATCTCATTAAAAGATCCCACTAACGGTATATAGCCCCCTGCAGTTTTAGATAAACGTAAGTCGCAGCTAAATTGGCGATTACTATTTAATGTCGAAATTTTATTTTTAATACCTAACGTTGAATCATCATCTAAAAAGCTAAATACTGATTTACCTTCTAGTTCGTTAAACGGTAAGTTAAATAGTTTTAAACAAGCATCATTAGCTTCTATCACTCTACCGCATTTCTCAAACAACATAATTGCATCAGGCGTATGCTTATAAATAACCTGAAGTAGGCTGTCTTTTTCAATCAGGGCATCAACCGTATCTTGTAGCCTTTCGACAAGTTCTGCGTTATGGCGTTTTAATAACTCTGTTTGCCACAGTTTATGTATTGATTGTAATAATGAGCTGTCGTTCAATGGCTTAATAAGTACGTCTTCTACACCTTGACGAATAGCTTCAATCATTGAAACTTGATCGGGACGTGAGGTAAATAATAAGCAACGGCAATGTGGTTGCATTATTTTTAAGTTTGAAAAAATTTCTAAACCGGTTCCGTCATCTAAAACAAAATCACTTATTAGTATATCGATTTGCTTTTCTTTCGTAATTTCTAAAGCTTCTGCAGAGGTGGTTGCTGTATGGGTCTCGATATGAGCACCAATCAAGCTATTTTTCATTTTTTCGAGGCGTTCAGGAACATGATCGACGAGTAAAATAGCGGGTAATTGCAAAATATGATTAGAGCCTAATTCTAGTAGGCTCTCTAAAAGAGAAGTAATTTCTTTATTAGAAAAAAATGGGTAGATCACGGTTGCGTCAGGCGCAACATGATTTAGCTCACTAAACGCAGTTAGTTGCTCACCACTTTGTGCTTTTGGAGCAAGCAGCATAAAACGCTCTTGCGCTACTTGGCTAACAAGCGGTTTTATAGAATCAACAGGCACACCATGGGCAACAACAACTAAGTCGTAGTCGCCTATATTGGTATACATGTCTAGCATGCTGAAATGAATTAATTCGACTTCACATCCTATTAATTCTAAAAGCACTTTCACACGCATTGCGATGACACTGCTACTATCAACAATTAATATTTTTCGAATCATCAAGCTACACTTCAAATTAATAAACTTAATATGTTAATAGCGTAGACTATTTTTATTTAATTGGCATAAACCCTTCGTCTTATTTTGTAAAAAAATATTACAACATTATGAAAAATAATTTATTCCAGATGTTTTCCAAAAATAGTAAGGCTATACGCCTTATCATCCATTATGGCAACGCTTGGCAACTCACCCCATATTGCAAAATCAAAATGCTTAAACAATTTAACACTCGGTAAGTTATGACTAAAAATAAAGCCGAGTAATACTTTAATATTTAATTGCTTAGCTTGTGTTTGAGCAAATATCATTAGCTTTTTACCAAGCCCTTTACCTTGCGCTTTACTGGTAATGTAAATGCTCATTTCTACTGTGCCGTCGTAAGCTGGGCGCCCATAAAACGATTTATAACTTACCCAAGCAAGTACTTGGTTATTTTCGCAGTAAACGTAAATAGGCCTTTTATCGTTGTGGCTATTAAACCAGTCACGCTTTTCGTCAACGCTCACTTCTTGCGTATCTGCAGTTACCATTCGCCCTGCAATAGTTTCGTTGTAAATGGCTACAATTTCATTAAGATCATTAATAGTTGCTAAACGGATTGTCATAGGTCATTAGAGGGTTGATCAATTTGTTCCATATTAGCGTATGATTATCCAATCAAACAATCGTAAATTTTAGGTAATGTAATGCTAAAAAAAATTATAATAGGATTAATGGCTTTATTTATTAATGCTTCACTCCAAGCTGAAACATCATCAACTATTAACCAAACCTCTGCCCAAGACTGTCAAGATTTTACTAATGTAGATATACGAAAGCTTCGCTCAAAAGAATCTATTAACTTGTGCCAATTTAAAAATAAACCTTTGTTAATAGTAAACACGGCAAGTAATTGTGGTTTTACATATCAATTTAAAGGCCTTGAAGCGCTATATCAACAATACAAAGAGCAAGGTTTAGTCGTATTAGGGTTCCCCTCTGATGACTTTTTTCAAGAAGAAGACAATGAAAAAGAAACAGCGAAAGTATGCTTTGTAAATTATGGTGTAACTTTTCCCATGTTTGCCACCAGCAAAGTTCGTGGTAGCGAAGCAAATCCAATTTTTAAATATTTGAATGAGCAAACTAGCTCTCCAAATTGGAACTTTTATAAATACTTAGTGTCTGCTGATCGTAAAACAGTTTTACGGTTTAACAGCAAAGTGGCACCTAATTCAGAGCAAATGATTACTGCAATTGAAACTGCGTTTTCTGATAAATAAGTTTATACTGGTACAATTAGTTGAAACTAACTAGAATGATATTTCAATTCGGTTAAAAAAACACCACACTATACTCGGGAGATTTTATGACAGTAGCAAGCGCACGACATATACTTGTAGACAGTGAAGCACAATGCTTAGACTTAAAAACAAAAATTGAGCAAGGCGAAGACTTTGCTGAACTAGCAAAAGCACATTCTAATTGTCCTTCAGGTCAGGATGGCGGTGCTCTTGGTGAGTTTGGCCCTGGTATGATGGTTCCAGAGTTTGATAAAGTTGTGTTTTCTGCGCCAATTAATCAAGTACAAGGCCCTGTGCAAACTCAATTTGGTTATCATTTACTTGAAGTTACTAGCCGTTCAGAATAAATTTAACTGTACTGTAAGTAATATTTGATAAAAGCCGCTTATGCGGCTTTTTTATGGAGTAATTATGCAATTAATTGGTTCTGTACCTTCACCTTACGTGCGCCGCATTAGAATTTGGGCACAACAAAACAGCTGCAAACTAGAGCTTGTAAGTCTCGATATATTTTCTGAGCAAGATCGCCCTACTATGGCCAGTAAAAATCCAGCTCGAAAAATCCCAATACTGGTAGATGGCGACTTAACTCTTAGTGACTCTAATTCTATATTGCGTTATTTACTTGAAAAAACAGGTCAGCCAAAACTAACGTGGCCTCAAGAGCACTTACTTACGACTATAAATGCTTGTAACGATTCGTTAGTAGAAATGGTGTTATGTAAACGTTCTGGATTTGACACCAAAAGCGATAAATTATTTTTTAATCTGCAAAACGAACGTATTGAACAAACATTAAGCTTTTTAAATACCCATTTAAGCGATGAAGAATTTAAAAGCTGTGAATACCTCAACATCAGTTTATACTGCCTGCTTGATTGGATTTGCTTTCGCGAATTAGCTGACTTTAGTCAGCATTCAGCGCTTGTTGCTTTTCATAAGCAATATGACGAGCGCCAAGCAGCAATAGACACCAATCCTCGTCACTAATTTAAAAGGGTAAACACATGAGCGATATCGAAATTGAATCACAACTAGTTAACTTCGTAGAAAAAGTACGTGTTAGCGAAGTAATTTGGGCACTTGGTGCAGAAGATAATGGCTTTGTAGTGTGCGATTCTAACCAATTTGACGAAACTGACGTACTACTGCTTTGGGAAAGTGAAGCAGCAGCTAAAGCACAGTGTAAAGAAGAGTGGAAAGATTACAGCCCAGTAGAAATCAACCTTGATGAATTTTTAGATGCATGGGTTGAAGACTTAAATGAAGATAACGCACTTGTTGGTATCAATTGGAATGACGACCAAGTATGTGCAGAAATTGAACCTACAGGTTTAGCTCGCGCATTGAGTGAATAATACTTTATACGCTTTACTCTAAAAGCGGATAAAACCCGACTAGCATCTACTGCTAGTTGGGTATAAAATAAAACACATCATTATTTTCAAGGTATTACGTTGAAAACCCATCTTGGTCGCCGGCCCTTTTCAGCCATGGAACTGCACACTCTTTATAATGGATATATATACGGTGATTTTAAAGTTGCACGAGAGCAACCAAAACACTGGCATTTTTGGCTCCCTTTAATTGCATATTATAGTGGTGCTTATAGCGATGAGATTGGTTATTTAACGCTTGATGATCTGTCCCTTGAAAAAAACGTCTTATGCTTTAATTTTCATACCCACGGTAAAATAAAACCTCGCTTAGTTCCTGTACATCAAGCACTTATAAATGCTGGATTTAATGAATATATAACGTTCATCAAATCGCAAAACCAACACCGATTAATGTTCGACTTACCCGCTAAAACTGGCAGGTACAGTGAAAAAGTCCGCATTTGGTTTTCAGGCGAAGGTGAGCGAGCCGGTTATCTGCAAAAATGTGATATACCAAACGTAGATCAACTCGGTATGAAAACAGCAATAAGCAGTCTTCGTCTTAACTTTGAGCAACAAGTGCGTATATACGCCCTACAAGCTAACTCTAAAGACGCTTTTAATTACTTGATGGGTTTTAACGAGTATCCACACGATGTGTTTAGCGATACCTACTTATTAAATACCGTTGTCCAACAAATACGTATTATTAACTCACACCTGCATTGGCAGCGTTTTATAACACGCGAAAGCCACTGACAAACTTTGTTACTATTTCCCCTTAAAGTCACCGTTATAATCAATTACTCTATTTAAAAAAACTGTTAGGATATCTAACCCCCTAATTATATGAGCATAAAAAAGCCTATTTAGGGTAGTTTCTAACAACAACAATCTAGGGATCACTATGTTTCTTAAAAGCCTCTTAACAGTGAGCGTTGCTTTAGCAATGGGTGCTGCAAACGCTAACGAATTCGTTATTGAAAAACTCGCAAAACCAAGTTCACAACAGGTGTCGTTAACACTCGACCCGAGCCAAGATACATTCACAGGGATGACTGAGATTTCCCTAGAAGTACTAAAGCCAACAAAATACATTGAGTTAAATGGCGTAGCTTACGCTGTTAAAATGGCGCAACTGCTTGGTGATGAAAACTGTGATTTAAACAATGAAATGCTTAAAACAGGTAAAGTTAAATTTAGCTGTGATGAACAAATTCAACCAGGTAAATACACACTTAAAGTTGATTTTTCAGCGCCATATAACCGTCAAAGTGTTGGTTTATACAAAACATTAGACCAAGGCACTCCTTACTTATTTACTCAATTTGAAATGAGTGATGCACGCCGTGCATTTCCTGTTTTTGACGAGCCAAGTTACAAAATTCCATTTCAGTTAACGATTACTGCGCCTACATCACAAAAAGTATATTCAAATACGCCAGAGTTAAAAACAACAGTTAATGGCGATATGACCACACACTTTTTTGATAAAACACCGCCAATCCCTTCATACCTAGTAGCGATGGCTGTTGGCCCGTTTGAAGAATTAGAAATTAAAGGCATGCCAATTCCTGGTCGTGTAATTACCCCTCAAGGTAAAATTCACTTAGCCCAATACGCAAAAGAAAATATGCCAAAAGTACTGGGCGCACTTGAAGCGTATTTTGGTATCCCTTACGTTTACAAAAAATTAGACTCAGTAGCGGTACCAGAGTTTCCATTTGGCGCAATGGAAAACTCAGGCTTAGTGACCTACAGAGAAGATATTTTATTGGTTGATTTAGCTGCCGCAACACGCAGTAAAAAACAACGTAATGTATCAATTATTGCTCACGAACTTGCTCACCAATGGTACGGTAACTTAGTAACCATGAAATGGTGGAACGACTTATGGTTAAACGAAGCGTTTGCTAGCTGGATGGCTGCAAAAATTACTAAGCAGCTTAACCCTGAGTTTGAATCGCACTTAGACCTGCCGCAAAATAACGTAATGGCACTTGATGCACGCCTAAGCACCAAGCCTATTCGTAAGCCAATTAAAACCGAAGCCGACATTATGGACGGTTTAGGTCTAGCTTACAGTAAAGGCAGCTCAGTACTTGCTATGGTTGAAAACTGGATTGGCGAAGATGCATTCCAAAAAGGTATTCAAAGCTACTTAAAAGAGTTTTCATATAAAAATGCTGAAGCGGCCGACTTATGGGAAGCACTTGGTAAAGCATCAAATAAAGACGTAGCGAGTGTTTTAAAATCGTTTATTGAACAGTCTTCTTTCCCACTAGTTAAAGTAACTCAACAAGGTAGCAAAGTAACTATTTCACAAAGCCGCTTTGTAAATGCAGGCGTTGATGCGCCAGAGCAGTTATGGAATGTACCGGTTGCAATTAAATATGGTGCTGGCGATAAAGTAAAAACAGCAAATGTATTACTTAATAAACAAAGCCAAACTCTAGACTTAGACTTTGAACCAGAGTGGATTTATCCTGACCAAGGTGCACTAGGCTACTACCGCTGGGTAATGGATGACGCACAATTTAGCGCACTTGTTAAAAAGGCACCAAGCGTACTGAGTGATCGTGAACGCTTAGCGTTGTTATCGGCTACTGATGCACTACTTGACGCTGGTGTTATATCTGCTGCTAAGTTAATGCAAACACTTGAAGTGTTCGTAAGCGATAGCCACCCTCGCGTAGCAAATACCGCGCTAGGTTACTTAGTATCGCAACAACGTACTTTTAAAGACGATAGCAATAAAGACCTATGGCCTGAATTTATTCGTAATGCAGTAACGCCTGCAGCTAAAAAATATGGTTTAGAAGCTAAAGCGGGAGAAGACGGAGCTATTGCACAACTTCGTGCGGCCGTTGTATCACGCTTAGGTTTTGATGGTGAAGATCAAAACGTAATCAGTAAAGCGAAAGAACAAACACAAGTTTATTTAAATGCTCCACAAAAAGTAGACCCTTACTTAGCCGGTACGTACTTAACTCTTGCTGCTTTTCATGGTGACAAAGCGCTGCTTGATCAATTCATGACAACGTTTAAAACAACGAAAGATCCACAAGTACGCACTAACATGCTTGCTGCAATGGGCTTTTTTGGCAAACCTGAATTACAAAAAGCGGTATTAGCTTATAGCTTAACGGATGAAGTAACAGCCTCTGACATGCGTACTATTTTGTCAGGTCAAAGTTACACAGATGAGCGCCAAGCGTTATTTATTGACTGGGTTTACAGTAACTACGATAAAGTAACAGCAAGCTTACCGCCTTTCTTTATTCCTAACTTACCGTACTTTACAACGGCGAGTTGTAATGCAGAAAGCTTAGCTAAAACAAAGACCTTTTTTAACGAAAAAGTAGCCGATGTAGCCGGTTACGCTCGTACATTAAGTAAGCTTGAAGAAAGCACAAACGATTGTATTGCGCTTAAAACACGTGAACTTGAATCGGTTAATAGCTTCTTAAAAAGTAAGTAACCCTTAGGTTTATTAAGCTATATGTCCCGTCCTAAAATACGTTGACGGTTTTAATTGAAGGCCAGTAGCTTTTGCTCCTGGCTTTTTTTGTGCACTTGGTTTGGTGTTTTCATTCCTAAACTCAAATGCGGCCTCATTTCATTGTATATTAATATTGATTCTCCGACGAGTTCACGTAGCTCTTTTAGATTTTGGCATTTATAGAGTAAGAACTCCTGCTTCAATATGCCGTTAATACGCTCCGCCAGTGCATTTTGATAGCAGTCATAGCCATCGGTCATTGATGGAATAATGCCATTTTCATTAAGCTTTACTTGATATACCTGCGAGCAATACTGCAACCCTCTATCTGAATGATGAATCGTACTACATTGATACTGACGATTATTGATTGTCATATCTAATGCCTTAACAACATCTGTCGCCTTCATTTCATCACTGAGTTCATAACCCATAATTTTGCGACTATACGCATCAGTTACTAGCGATAGATAGTGAACACCTTGCTCTGATTGAACATAGGTTATATCGCTTACAAAAACCTCTTCTGGTCGCGATGGTTGCACATCTTTTAGCAAGTTAGGATGCTTTTTCATCCAATGTTTACTAAAAGTAGTTTTAATGTAACTACGCTTAGGTTTAACCAATAAACGTTCATTTTTCAAATAACTAAAAAAAGCGTCTCGACCTAAACTTATGCCTCGCTCTATGGATTTTGGTTTAAGTAAAAAATACAACTTTCTTCCACCTAAGCGCGGCATAAAACGTCGTATTTCCAATACCATCGCTTTAACTGGTGCTAGTTCAGTAGCACGCAGTTTAGCTCTGCTCTCTCGTTGATATATCGCTTGTCTCGTTATACCAAGCAGCATGCAAGCACGTTCTAAGCTAACTATTTTTTGCTTTTGAAGGCTTCTTGCTCCTTGGCAATATACTTTTTTCGAAGGCTTGTTCCATGCTCAGCGTCAAGAATATTAACCACTTCATTGAGTAACAGGTTACGTAAGTGATCATCTTCAAGCTCTCGCTCGAGGCGTTTTATTTTTTGAGCGGGACTTTCTTTGGCTTTAGGTGATGTAGGCATAGTTATCTTAGGTGATTGAGTCCAATCCATCTTACCGTGTTTTCTTAACCAAGTAAGCACGGTAGAACGACCTTGTATGCCATAAATTTTTTGGGCTTGTTTATAAGTCATATCGCCTTTTTCTACAGCGTCGACAACTTGTAATTTAAAGCCTAATGAATAATCTCGTTGTGTTCGTTTGATCGGTGTATTATTTGACTTGGTCATAATAAATCCTAAATGTGTAAACACATTTCAGGACGAGACAATAAAAACACAAAAGCCGCTGAATATAAATTCAGCGGCTTTTTACGTTTATGTTTTACTAGTTACCAATAATCATCGTTAGCTTGGCTATAAAGTCTTTGGCTGCTTGCTCAGAATTTATTTTAAACGCCACACCGTAGTGAATAGGCTGAGCACTTTTAAAAATACGTGTAGGAAAGCGTGTCATCTCGCTGCTATGAAAGTAGCCTTGCGCACGCGTTACGCCATCAATATCACTAAAGTCATCGCTAAACACCTCAAATGCTGGGCGAATTACTATTTTACCCTTGCCGCTTTCGCTGTGGGTATAAAATGCTTCTTTAGAGTTTACTAACATGTACTCAGCAATATTTTTAATCTTAAAATTACTTCTACACTGTAATTTAATGAGCTGTTCTGTCAGCTCGTCTGCACTATAAGCCACGTGTAATCCCTATTAGTTAATTTGCGTATTAGATTAACGCATACACACAATAAAATCTGAATTTATTTGTCTGCTTTACTGCGTTATATCACATACAAAAGCGAGTTTTTCATTGTTGTAACTCATTCTTGTTATATTTGTTTCGCAGTAGGTGCTTAAATTAAGCCATTGCGATACTTCATCACTTCCATCAAGTTTACGCTGATAAACGCGGTTTTTAATAGCATAAGCGATAGTTGCATCATCTTTCAAAATAAAATCTTGAACTTGAGCAGGTAACCTTAGTAGGTCTTCAACTTGTTTATCTTGTGGATTAAAACTCGCTAAAATATGTTGCTCGTTTTTAGTGTAACTAAATAAAAATGCAGCCGTAGAGTTGTTATAAATAAGCGTTCGGCCAATATTACTGGCAGCTATTTTCCCCTTAGCTTGTGCAACAGAAGTATATTGAAGAGTATGAGGTTCACCTAAAATAAACATTACTAAATCATTTTGAACGCCCCAAGCATGGTACCCAACAGGTTCAATCCAATCAAAAATACGACTTGGCGTATCTTCGCTTTTGAGTGGGTATTGCCACAGTTTTTGCTTACCATCTACCTCTACAACAATCGCTGATACTGCATCACCACTTGGCATAACCGTTGGTGAATATTCGCTTACGGGAGAGTTACTGATATTAATAACTTTTTTTGATGTTAAATCATAATAAGCAATATCGGTTTGGCTTTGCTCATCTGCAATCACCTCATGAGTAAAGTATAAACCTGTACTTGTTAAGTGCGGTTGGTTGTTATAACTGTTTTTATCACTCACTATACTAACTTGTACCCCGAAAGGTGTATTTAAATCAGCAAGTAATACTTGGCTTTTTGGCATGCTAGCCTGCGCCATAATTGGGCTAAGCGCTGCTATAGAAAATATCCCAAGTAATGGTTTAATAAGTTTCATGCTTTCTCTCGTTTTAATTTTAAGCACCTCATGATAACGTTATTTGCTGATGACGTCACTTGAGCTAAGTCAGTCAACTCTTAAGATACCCAAACGGCTTAAAATAATGTTAAGTTTAGTCTGGTTATAAAACCTGGTCCTAAAAAAGAGAATTAACATGTCAGCTAAAAATCCTATTATTGCGATTACGGGTTCGTCTGGTGCGGGTACAACCACCACAACCAATGCAATTAAACATATTTTCCGTAGCCTTAATATTGAAGCGGCTTTTATCGAAGGAGATAGCTTTCATCGTTACACTCGCCCTGAAATGGATAAAAAAGTACGTGAAGCACAACAAGAAAATAAACACATTAGTTACTTTGGCCGAGAAGCAAATGACTTTGGTGCTTTAGAAGCGTTGTTTGAAAACTATAGTGAAACAGGCCAAGGTAAGTTACGCCGATACTTACACACCTTTGATGAAGCCGTCCCATATAATCAATTACCGGGTACATTTACTCCTTGGCAAGACCTTGATAGTAATACTGATATATTGTTTTATGAAGGGTTACACGGCGGCGTAGTTGATCAAGATGTAGACGTTGCAAAGCATGTCGATTTATTAATAGGCATGGTTCCAATTATTAACCTTGAATGGATTCAAAAATTAATACGCGACACATCCGAACGAGGCCATTCTCGCGAAGCGGTTATGGGCTCTATTGTGCGCAGTATGGATGACTATATAAATCATATTACCCCGCAGTTTTCTCGTACCCATATTAATTTTCAGCGGGTGCCTACTGTTGATACATCAAACCCATTTAGCGCCAAAGATATTCCATCTCTCGATGAAAGCTTTGTAGTTATTCGCTTTAGGGGTATTGATGATGTTGATTTTCCTTATTATTTACGCATGATCGAAGGCAGTTTTATGTCTCGTATTAATACGCTTGTAGTACCAGGCGGCAAAATGGGCTTGGCTATGGAGCTTGTGCTTACCCCATTAATTAAAGATATTATTTTGAAAAAGCGTGCACTGGAAAACCTAGCACCACTCGATTTACCTATTTGATTACCGACTCTTTTTTGTTAAAGCTAACTCACGTACACTGCTGATTTTGCTCAAGGTGAGATCAGCATGTCACAACAATTAAAAATTATTGTCGGTTCTAAAAATCCTGTAAAAATAAATGCCGCTAAACATATTTTTACTATGTATTTTCCAGAATGTATCATTGACTGTGAAGGTGTGAATGCTCCCTCAGGCGTGCCCGATCAGCCTATTGGCGAAGACGAAACACGTATTGGCGCGCAAAACCGTGTTAATTATTGCAAAAAGCACCACCAAGCTCACTATTACGTTGCAATGGAAGGCGGTGCAGAGCAATTTAGCTATGGTGCAGCAACCTTTGCTTACGTTGTTATTGATAATGCCTTAAATCAAGTTGTAGGGCGTAGCAGCAACCTTCCTCTACCCCAAGTACTTTATAATGCATTACTTAAAGGTGAAGAACTTGGCGATGTAATGGACAAAGCATTTAATACCACCAACGTTAAACAAAAAGGTGGCGCTATTGGTCTACTTACCAACAATCATGCCACGCGCGAAAGTACCTATACACAAGCACTCACTTTAGCTATGGCGCCTTTTTTACACCCTGAGCTATACGGCCAAACAAATTAATTTAGGAAGTTTAATGAAGTACAACTATGTATTGTTTGATGCAGACGAAACCTTATTTAGGTTTGATATTTTAGCGGGCATGACTCGCATGTTTAAAGCTTACAACGTAGATTTTAGCCAAGACGATTATATTCATTATCAAAAAACCAATAAGCAGCTGTGGGTTAATTATCAAAATGGCACTATTAGCGCAGATTACTTACAAGTAACACGCTTTAATGAGTGGGCTTCAAAACTTAATGTGCCAGCAAAAGAGCTAAACGATGCTTTTTTAGATTCTATGGCGCAAATTTGCGAGCCATTACCTGGTGCTATTGAGCTTTTAAATAAACTTAAGCCAAATGCTAGATTAGGTATTATTACTAACGGATTTGCCCGCTTACAAACCGTACGCCTTGAGCATACTGGCTTAAAAGATATGTTTGAATGGTTAGTTATATCTGAACTTGTAGGTATAGCAAAACCGAATAAAGCGATTTTCGAGCACACATTTGAGCTAATGGGTAACCCAGATAAAAGCGAGATACTTATGGTAGGTGATACTGCTGCAAGTGACATACTTGGCGGCAACAATGCAGGTATTGATACTTGCTGGTTACAACACCCTGGTGAACAATTAGCCGACGGAATAAAGCCAACCTATACAGTAGCTAGTTTAAATCAGTTACAAGCTCTTTTAGAGTTATAATAAAGTATAGAGCTATTAAATTTCACGCAAAAAAAATGACGCTAATTAGCGTCATTTTTTATAACTGTTTTTCGAGCTGCTCTTTTACTGCTTTTAGGCTGGAGCTAACTCAAGACCGGGTGCAGGCATCGTCACAGGCGTTTCAAATGTTGCCCACTCCCATGCTGACTCTGTAGCCATAATTTTACGAAGTAATTTATTATTTAAATCATGACCCGATTTAAATGCAGTTACTTTACCTAAAAGATTATGGCCTGTCATAAACATGTCACCAACACAGTCTAATATCTTGTGCTTAACAAACTCGTCGCTATAACGTAAACCGTTAGGATTTAAAACTTTGAACTCATCAAGTACCACAGCACTATCCATGCTACCACCTAGCGCTAGGTTGTTTGCATGCATGTATTCAATATCTTTCATAAATCCAAAAGTACGCGCACGGCTAATTTCTTCAATAAAGCTTTGCGTTGTTATATCCAACCCAATACGTTGGCGACTTTCATTGATAGCTGGGTGGTTAAATGCAATCTCAAAGTCGATATGAAAACCATCATATGGTTCAACTTCAGCCCACTTATCACCTTCTTCAATGCGTACTTTTTCTTTAATACGGACAAAGCGTTTAGCAACGTTTTGCTCTTCAATTCCGCCTTTTTGTAACAGATATATGAATGGTAATGCACTACCATCCATAATCGGCACTTCTGAGCTATCTAATTCTACAATTAGATTATCAATTCCCATTGCAGCAACGGCTGCAATAAGATGCTCAGTAGTCGATAAGCGAACACCATCTTTGTTAATTAAACAGGTACACAACTGCGTATCACCAACGGCTTCAGGTGTTGTTTCAAAATCAACAACCGGATCAAGGTCGACACGACGAAATACAATCCCAGTATTTGCGCTCGCAGGTCGGAGAGTTATTGTGACCTTCTCACCTTTATGAAGTCCAATTCCTATGGCTTTGACTACTTCTGCAATCGTACGCTGTTTAATCATAGGTATGCTCACTTTTAAATCAGTTACAGTTATATGGCGGATTTTAACATAAATCCTTTTGCCTTTCAATATTTGTACATATTTCAAACAAAAGTATTATTAAATGTTAATCAGCCTGCTTACGTAAAAAAGCGGGGATATCAAAATAATCACCACCTTCTGATTTATCCGCTTTTTTACTATTTTGTGCTGAAGAGCTTGATGCACTGCTTGAACTAGTTGTAGGCGCTTTTTCTTTGCTTTGCGTTTGCGCTTTAGCAGTGTTTTCTTCAGTGTTTGTATCTTGGCTTGCAAAGCTTGGTACGTACATACTGCTCGTTTGGTTTGATGTGCTTGCAACATCAGAACCTGATGCTTTTTTAAAGCCGTTATCAACAATACCAAACTGTGGACGACGATCGCCGCCTAAGCCAGTTGCAACAACCGTTACACGTAGCTCATCAGTCATTTCTGGGTCGATTACCGCACCAACAACAACCGTTGCGTTTTCTGACGCAAGTGCTTTAACGTGATTACCAACAATTTCAAATTCTTCAATCGCAATGTCCATACCTGCGGTGATATTAACTAAGATACCTTTAGCACCTGTTAAATCAACGTCTTCTAGTAGTGGGCTTGAGATAGCCGCTTCTGCTGCTTCTTGTGCACGATCAGGACCTGACGCAGATGCCGTTCCCATCATTGCAGTACCCATTGCAGACATTACAGTTCTAACATCGGCGAAATCCACGTTAATTAAACCAGAACGTGTAATTAGCTCTGCTATACCTTGTACCGCACCAAATAATACGTCATTAGCTTTAGCGAAGGCATCTAGAAGTGTAGTCCCTTTTCCTAAAACTTTAAGCAATTTATTGTTCGGAATTGTAATAAGTGAATCTACAATTTCTGACAATTCGTTAATGCCTTGTTCAGCGGCTGCTGCACGTTTTTTACCTTCAAAATCAAAAGGACGTGTTACAACTGCAACAGTTAAAATACCTAGCTCTTTTGCTATTTTAGCAACTACCGGTGCTGCACCAGTACCTGTACCGCCGCCCATACCGGCTGCAATAAATACCATATCGGCGCCTTCAAGGCTGGCACGAATTGTATCTGCATCTTCTTCAGCCGACTTACGGCCTACTTCAGGGTTTGCGCCCGCACCCAACCCAGAGGTTATTTGCGTGCCTAGCTGAACTGTAATATCGGCAGCAGAGTTACGTAATGCTTGCGCATCTGTATTTGCGGCTATAAAACGCACGCCTTCTATTTGTTGCTTTACCATGTGCTCAACAGCGTTACCGCCACCACCGCCCACGCCGATTACTTTAATTACAGCTTCTTCGCTGTGTTGTTCCATTATATCAAACATGTTTACTCTCCGACTTGAGTCTTAAAACTCGCCTTGGAACCATTTAGTAATGCGGTTCCACCAATTATTGTTATCCTCTGCTTTCGACTTTTGTGCATTCATCGATTGCATGGTACGCCCGTATTGTAACAAACCAACAGCGGTTGCGTACGAAGGATCATCTACATAGTCTGTCAAACCAACCATCCCGATTGGTTTGCCTATTCTTACTGGCATTTGGAAGATATCTTCTGCCACTTCCATCGCGCCAGTCATTTTAGCAGTTCCGCCTGTTATAACGAGACCTGCCGCAATTTGGTCTTCTAAGCCTGAACGACGAATTTCTTCCATCGCAAGCTCAAATAATTCTCTAAAACGAGGCTCTACCACCTCAGATAATGTATGGCGCGACATTAACCTTGCTGGTCGTCCGCCTACACTTGGTACTTCAATTGTGTCTTCGCTACTTGCCATTTGGCTACTAGCACATGCGTATTGTACTTTGAGTGACTCGGCATGTGATATAGGTGTGCGAAATATTTTTGCAATATCACCAGTAACTTGGTTACCCGCCACTGGAATAACCGCAGAGTGACGAAGTGCGCCATTAATATAAATGGTGATATCCATAGTGCCGCCACCAATATCAAGTACTGCAACACCTAGCTCTTTTTCGTCATCTGTTAGTACAGAATAACATGACGCTAATGCAGTAAAGATAAGTTGATCGACTTCAAGACCACAGCGCTCTACGCATTTCTCGATATTTTTTGCCATATCGTTTGAGCACGTAATAATGTGTGCACGCGCTTCCATACGAACACCACTCATACCAAGTGGGTTTTTAATGCCCTCTTGCATGTCGATACTGTATTCTTGCGGCAATGCATGCAGCATTTTACGCTCTGCCGAAATAGGCACAGAACGCGCAATATGAATTACATTTTCAATGTCTTCGTCAGTGACTTCGGTATTATTAATTGCCACCACGCCACTTTCGTTTTGGCACTGTATATGTTTGCCAGAAATACCCAAATACACAGAGCTAATACGACAATCAGCCATTAACTCGGCTTCGTCTATTGCTCGGCGAATAGACTCAGACACTAAGTTTAAATCGTTAACGCCGCCTTTATCCATACCATGAGATACTTGGCTGCCCACACCAACAATGCTGAGCTTGTTATCTGCGGTGATTTCACCTACCGTGGCAACCACTTTCGAGGTGCCAACGTCTAACCCTATTACTAGGTTTCTTTCTGCTGACTTAGTCATGCCTTACTCTTATTTTGTAATTGTTCTTCTTGCACTGGCTTAAAGCTGACTGCAAGGCCGGTATCATACCGTAAATCTATTGTATCTACTTGTGCATCTGCACGTTGTTCCATTCGTGGATAAACGTCTATAAAACGTTGTACACGCTTGGCTTTATCTTTACGTCCTAAATTTAAACGTATTCCGTTATCTAACCATAGTTGCCACGAAAAGCGCTCCGACAATGCCAAACTTGTTAACGTTAAGCCGTTAACTTTTAGCATTTCATCAAATTGCTTAAAAGCAATCCACGCTTCTTCTTCGCTGCCTTCTGGGCCGTATAACTGCGGTAAGTCATCATCTAACTTATCGCTGCTGGCTTGAAATGCCTGACCACTTTGGTTGAGCAATAAGTCGCTATTCCAATGTGCTACTACTTCATGTTCAACAACATATACTTGTATAGTATCAGGCCATTGTTTACGCACCGAAGCGGTAGCAACCCAGGGTAAGTCTTGAACTAGCTGCTGCACATGCTTGACATCGAGTTCAAAAAAACTACTTAAATCGGCTTTTTTAATCGCTTTTATAATTGCCGTTTCATCTGTGTATTTAGGCTGCCCTTGCACTGTAAGGTGCTTAATTTGAGCATCTTTGTTTTCAACTAACCAATCCGATACACCTGTTGTAATTTGCACTAAGCCAATTACAACTATCAGAAAAAAGCTCACACCAAAAATCAGAGACCAATTAAGTTTCAGTTTGATTTCCTGAGCTTTTTCTAAAAGGGGATGCATATTAAAGCGTTTGCTCTAAAATGCGAACAACTAATTGTTCGAAAGTTGCCCCATTCGCTTTTGCCGCCATTGGCACTAACGACTTTTCAGTCATGCCTGGTACTGTATTTACTTCAAGCAGGTAAAAGTTACCTTGCTCGTCTTGCATCGCATCAACACGGCCCCAACCACTTGCGCCCACTAAATCAAATGCATCTAGCGATATAGCTTGTAAGTACTTAGTATCTTGCTCTGATAAATCTGCAGGGCAATGATACTGCGTTGTATTTGATTGATACTTAGCTTGGTAATCGTAAAAACCATTAGGTGTAGTCATCTCAATGACTGGTTGTACTTCGTCGCCAAGCACTGTAACTGTGAATTCACGTCCCGTGATCCACTGCTCTACAAGCACTTGATTATCAAATTTAAATGCATTAGCTAGTGCGTCTTCAAGTTCTTGTGCTGTACTTGCTTGCGCCATACCTATGCTTGAGCCTTCGTGCGATGGCTTAACCATTACCTTTTTAAACTCACCCATAATAGCTGCAGCATCAAAGCCTTTTTTAGCGTCAACTACGGCATAAGGTGCAGTGCTTAAACCCGCTGATTTAAATAAGTGCTTACAACGTACTTTATCCATAGCAAGTGCTGAACCCAGTACATTACTGCCCGTGTAAGGCAGGTTCATAAATTCAAGCGCACCTTGTACAGTTCCGTCTTCGCCACCACGACCATGCAAAGCAATAAAAACGCGCTCTACATTTAATTCTTTTAACTCCCACAAAGAACGACTTTGCGGGTCAAATGCAATTGCATCAATGCCACTATTTTGCAGCGCATTTAAAACAGCCTGACCCGATCGTAAAGACACTTCACGTTCTGCTGAGTTACCACCTAGCAGTACCGCTACTTTACCAAATTGTGTGTTTACCTGAGTCATACTTCACCTTGCTTAAGTTTTTCTATCGACATACCCGTCGCAGCTAATGTTTTAACTAACTGACCTATATTACCAGCGCCTTGGGTTAATACTAAATCATTATTTTGTAAATTTGCGGCCAAAACGCCTGCAAGCTCTGCATTTGTTGCTACATGCAGCGGCTCTTTGCCACGTTGACGAAGGCTACGGCATAAGCTTTTGCTGTCTGCGCCAACAATAGGATCTTCACCAGCGCTATACACATCAAGCAGTAGCAACTGATCTACATCAGCAAGTACTTTTACAAAATCTTCGTATAAGTCGCGTGTACGGGAAAATCTATGAGGTTGATATACCATTACTAAACGCTTATCAGGCCAACCTTCACGTACTGCTGCAATTGTTGCTGCAACTTCTGAAGGATGATGCCCGTAATCATCAACTAACATGACATTGCCACGCTCGTTTTCGAATTCACCATAGTGTTGAAAACGACGACCAATACCTTCAAACTTCTGCAGCGCTTCTAAAATTGCATGATTCGCAATATTTTGATCTTTTGCCACAGCAATCGCAGCGGTTGCATTAAGTGCGTTGTGTCTACCTGGCATATTCAACGTGGCAGTTAAACACTCACCTTGCTTGTTAGTTACTGTAAATGTGCATGTATTAGCTGATTGGCTAAAGTCGCTCATGCGATAATCAGCATCCTTCGATTCGCCATACGTAATAACTGGGCGACCAAAGCGCGGGATAAGTTCAGCAGCAACTTCAGAATCAATACATACAACAGCTAAACCATAAAACGGCAAGTTATGGATGAAATCTACATACGTGTCTTTCATTTTTTCAAGACTGCCGCCATAAGTATCCATGTGATCTTCTTCAATATTTGTGATCACCGATACCATTGGCTGTAAGTGTAAAAACGACGCATCGCTTTCATCAGCTTCTGCAATTAAAAAATCACTTTTGCCTACTTTTGCGTTACTACCTGCGCTATTTAACAAGCCACCAATAATAAAGGTTGGATCAAGCCCTGCTTGTCCATAAATACTCGCAATTAAGCTTGTTGTCGTTGTTTTACCATGCGTACCCGCAATGGCTATACCGTGGCGAAAACGCATTAATTCAGCCAACATTTCTGCGCGGCGAACAACAGGAACTCTTGCGGCTTTAGCTGCAATAATTTCAGGATTTGTTTCATCAATCGCACTTGAAACAACGACTACATTGGCATCTTTTACGTTATTTTCATGATGGCCAATAAATACTTCTGCACCGGCTTTAATTAAACGATCTGTCATAGCGCTGTGGGCAATGTCAGAACCTGTAATACGGTAGCCTTCAAAAGCGAGTACTTCAGCAATACCGCCCATACCTGCTCCACCAATACCAATAAAGTGAATGGTTTCTATTCGGCGCATTGCAGGGCGTGTGTGTTTTTCTTGTACTGACGTTTCTTTCACTTATTTTCTCTTATTTGTTACTTGCTCACAGTGCGTTGCTACGCTTGCTGTGGCATCTAAAATGGCTTGTTTTTTTGCATTTGTAGCCATTTCAGTAATTAATGAAGGTTGGGCTAAATACGGGCTTAATAGTTCAACAATTGATTGTTTATTAAACTGCCCTTGTGGCATTAATAATGCGCCATTAGCCATCACTAAATATTGTGCGTTCGCTGTTTGATGGTCATCCACAGCATGTGGAAACGGAACAAAAACGGCCATTTTACCTGCCGCTGCAATTTCGCTAACAGTTAACGCACCAGCACGGCAAACAACAATGTCGGCCCAGCTATACGCTGCGTCCATATCATCAATAAATTCAGCTATTTTTGTATTACTGCCTGTAAAAGCATGCATTTTATAAGCGGCTTCTACGGTAGTTAAATGACCCTTACCTGTTTGATGCCATATACTTATTGGAGCTGTATTATTTAGTACTTTAAATGCTTCTGGTAATGTTTGATTAAGCACTTGTGCACCAAGCGAGCCGCCCACTACTAAAATATTAATAGGGCTTGATACATCGCGTTTGGCTATATTCATAACGCTTTGGCGGACTGGGTTACCTACTAGCTCGGCTTGACCCTGTGCAAAAGCACTTGGAAATGCAGCTAATACCCGTGTAGCCACCTTAGCTAGCAGTTTATTACTTATACCCGCTACAGCGTTTTGCTCGTGAATAACCAGCGGAATACCTAAACTTTTTGCGGCAATTCCCGTTGGCCCCGTAACATAACCGCCCATTGCAAGTACTACATCAGGACGCTGTTCTTTCAATACCTTACGCGCCTGTAATACTGCATTAATTACCATGAATGGGGCTTTAATAAGACGCTTTAATCCGTTACCACGAACACCTTTAACGTTAATAAAATCAATATCTATATTGTGCTTAGGTACAACGCTCGCTTCCATTCGATCTGGTGTGCCGATCCAGCTAACTTGCCAGCCTTGCTGTTTTAAATAATCAGCCACTGCAATACCGGGAAAAATGTGTCCGCCAGTTCCACCAGCCACTACTACTAATTTTTTACTCATCGCTTACCTCCGCGTGAGGTGGCTTGTTTGGTTGCCATTTTGGTTTCAAAATCTACGCGTAATAAAATACCCGTGGCAATCGTCATAATTAATAAGCTTGAGCCGCCATAAGAAATAAACGGCAGGGTTAAACCCTTCGTCGGTAAAATACCCGCGCTCGCACCTACATTCACCATGGTTTGAAATGCAAACCAAATACCAATGGCAAATGAAAAGTAGCCTTCGTATTCCTTGCCGCACTTAAGGGCTTGTTGGCCTATTAATAAGGCTCTAAATACTAAAGTAGCTAATACCGTTAAAATACTTACAACGCCTATTAAGCCAAGTTCTTCACCTATAACGGCAAAAATAAAATCGTTATGTGCTTCAGGTAAATATTGTAGCTTTTGTACACTGTTACCTAAGCCTTGGCCAAACCAACCACCCTGGCTATATGCCATTAGCGATTGCACCAACTGATAACCCTTGCCAAAAGGATCATCCCAAGGGTCTAAAAAGCCAACAACACGTGCCATACGATATGGTTCAACAATAATAAGTAATACAACCAGACCAACGCCCGTTAAAATAAGTACAAAAAACTGCCATAACTTAGCACCAGCTAAAAACAATAAACCAACCGTTGTTACAAACATAACAACCACTGTGCCTAAATCTGGCTGCAGCAGAATAAGCAGTGCATACACTGCAAATACAGCAATTGGCTTTGCAAAACCTTTAATATTTTCTTGTACTTCTTCGCGTTTTCTTACCAAATAACCCGCAATATAACTAAAAAAGTACAACTTAGCGGCCTCAGCCACCTGAAAACCAACAGGTCCAATAGGTATCCATCGTTTAGCGCCGTTTACTTCACGCCCAATAATCAATACCGCTATTAATAGCACCATGCCTAGTATTAATAGATAAGGGTTTGATCGTTTCCACCACTCCATTGGCACACAAACGCTTATCCAAAAAAGCACAAAAGCCATTGCCAAAAACATGCTGTGGCGAATGGTAATATGGTACGGGTCATCAAATAACCGCTCTGCGGTAGGCATTGATGCGCTGGTCACCATGATAAAACCAACACCAATGAGCATTATTACGCAGTACAATAGCGGTACATCGTATAACTGCGCCGAAGGCTTAGGTGTTAATGCGTCTCTTATATCGGCAAAAGCAATCATAACGCCTCTGCCATTACACACTGAACAAAGTCATCACCGCGTTGCATATAATTGTTATACATATCAATGCTGGCACATGCGGGTGCTAATAAAACAATATTGCCTGTACTACTAAGTACTTTGGCCAAAGTAACGGCTTCTTCCATATTGTTAGTTAAATAACTCTTATTGGTAATCGCAGCTAAGTCACTTGCATCTTTACCAAAACAAATTAATGCTTTTACATGCTGTTCTATGTAAGGTTTAAGCGCATTTAAATCAGCGCCTTTGGCATCGCCACCAGCAATAACAATCAGATTTTCACCGTCACTAGCTAAACTATCTATTGCAGCAATGGTCGCTCCAACATTAGTTGCCTTTGAATCGTTAAAATACTTTACACCGTTAAGCTCAGCTACAAATTGGCAGCGATGAGCCAACCCATTAAATTGACCTAATGCATTTTTATATTGCTCTTTGCTTACTTCAAACGGACTTAAGAGCGCCATTACTGCAAGCGTATTTAAATAATTGTGCTTACCCACTACCGCAAGCGTATCAACAGGTAAAAAAGCATCGCCTTTAACCATAAAGTGAGTTTCGCCATTGTGCTGCGCTAAATGGTAATCACCTTGTTGAGCACCAAAGCTAATTAGAGGAGCCGTACCGCGCTCAACTGGATGTGTTTGACTATCGTCTGCGTTGACAACAATAAGCTCTGCGAAATTATAAATACTTAGCTTTGAGTCTATATATGCTTGGTAACTGTCGTAGCGGTCAAGGTGATCTTCTGACACATTTAATACCGTTGCACTTACTGGTTTTAAACTCGTTGTGGTATCTAGCTGAAAACTCGATAACTCAAGCACATACACATCAAAATCATCATTGAGTAAATCAAGTACCGCTGTGCCAATATTCCCACCCAAAGCAACTTTATAGCCGGCTTCTTTTAACACTTCATAAGCGAGCGTAACCACGGTTGATTTACCGTTAGAGCCCGTTATTGCAACAACAGGTTTTGAATTAATACGTGCAAATAACTCAACGTCGCCAATCACTTCAACACCTGCGTTAATTGCATTTGCAACAGCTGGTATTTTTAAGCTAAGCCCAGGGCTTATAATAATCATATCGCTTGAACAAAGCTCTGCGTCATCCAAATTACCGAAGTGGGTATCTAGAGTTGGCGCGTGCTCTTTTAACCAATCAATCCCCGGCGGGGTTACTCGGCTATCAACGACCTTTGGTGTTAGGCCATGAGATAATAGAAAACGCACAATGCCCAGACCGGTTACACCGAGTCCGAGCACTGTTATTTGTTTGTTTTTTATCTCGTTTAAATACTGCATTTATCGAATCTTTAAAGTAGCTAAGCCAGCAAGCACTAGCACAACAGAAATAATCCAAAAGCGCACAATAACGCGAGGCTCTGGCCAACCTTTTAATTCATAATGATGATGAATCGGCGCCATTCTAAAAATACGTTGACCGCGTAATTTATACGACCCCACTTGTAATATCACCGATAGTGCTTCCATTACAAATACACCGCCCATAATAATAAGCAGTAACTCTTGGCGTACTAAAACAGCAATAATACCTAATGCACCACCAAGTGCTAATGAACCAACATCGCCCATAAATACTTGTGCTGGGTAAGTGTTAAACCATAAAAAACCAAGCCCTGCGCCCACAATGGCAGTACATACAACCACAAGCTCACTCGCCAGCGGTAAATGTGGAATATGTAAGTAAGCCGAAAAGTTAATATTACCTGTTAAGTAAGCAATAATTGCCAATGCCGAAGCCACTAAAATAATTGGCACAATCGCCAAGCCATCTAAACCATCGGTCAGGTTTACCGCGTTTGATGTACCTACTATGGCAAAATACGTAAGCACGATATAAAACAAACCTAATTGCGGTAATACGTCTTTAAAAAATGGAACAACAAGTGATGTTTCAGATGCTTGTGCACTGGTAAAATACAAAGCAGTAGCTACAACTAATGCAATGACCGACTGCCAAAAGTACTTCCACTTAGCAATTAAGCCTTTTGGATCTTTACGAATAACTTTACGGTAATCATCAACAAAGCCAACAATACCTAAAGAGCCAATTACAAACAGTGTTGCCCATACGTATTTATTTGATAAATCGGCCCAAAGTAGCGTGCTGGTAAAAATGGCCGCTAAAATAAGTAAGCCGCCCATAGTCGGTGTACCCGACTTAGACAAATGCGATTGCGGACCATCGTCGCGTACTGTTTGACCTATTTGCATACGTTGCAAACCACGAATTAACTTAGGTCCTAAATAAAGAGACATAATTAGCGCAGTTAAAATACCTAAAATGGCACGTAGCGTTAAATACGAAAAAACATGAAAACCACTAAAATACTGTGTTAAATACTCTGCCAGCCAAACTAACATTATGATACTCCATTGATGGCTTGTTGCTGGCCATTAACTAAATCGGTTACTAATAATTCCATGCGAGAACTGCGCGATCCTTTCACTACTATTGTTGTTTTAGTATTCACTTTATTAATACTTTCTTGAATTTTTTGCTGCATCTGTTCGCGGCTCGAAAAGTGGCGATTAGGTAGTTCAAACACATCACTTGCGTATTTACTTAATACACCTAATGTAAATAACTCATCAATCCCTTGCTCAAGTGCATACTCGCCAACTTCTTGATGGTACGTACGTGCATCTTCACCTAGCTCACCCATGTCTCCGAGTGCTAAAATACGGTGACCTTGCATATCACTTAACAAGTCAATCGCAGCCTTTACCGACTTAACATTGGCATTATAGGTATCATCAACCACGGTGAGTAAATCAGACACTTCAATTAAATTAACGCGCCCTTTTACATCCCCCATTGTGGCAAGTGCATTGGCTATTTCTTCAAGGGTTACATTAAATTCACTGGTCAGTGCAGCAGCGATAAGTGCATTACTAATATTGTGCTTACCCGGAAGTGCCAAAGTAACAGGTACTTGCTTGTTTTTAGTGCAAAGCGTAAAGCTTGCGCGAGCGTTGGCATCAAGTGTTATATCTTCTGCCCAAATATCGAGTTTTTCGGTTGTAGAAAAGCGTTTAACATTGCGCCCTTCAAGCTTATCTAACCAATATTGGCTAAATTCACTATCGCAGTTAACAATCGCAACGCCGTCATCTTTAAGGCCATCAAAAATCTCACCTTTAGCTTTTGCGACGCCCATTAAACTACCAAAACCTTCTAAGTGGGCTGCTGCAACATTACATACAACGGCTACATCTGGTTTTGTCATTGCAGTAGTGTAAGCAATTTCACCTAAGTGATTTGCACCTAGTTCAATTACTGCAAAACGATGTTGAGGCTCTAAGCGCAATAACGTAAGTGGGACGCCAATATCGTTATTAAAATTACCTTTAGTAGCTAATACATCACCGTGAACCGACAAAATTGCCGCACACATTTCTTTTACGGTGGTTTTGCCTACACTACCTGTAATTGCAATTGTTTTAGGCGCCACTTGGGCCATAACAGCGGTGCCAATTGCACCTAGTGCAATACGTGTATCGCTTACTATAAATTGTGAAATATCTACATCAACTTTGTGCTGAACAATAACGCCAATAGCGCCTTTTTGTTTAGCCTCAGCTATAAATTTATGCCCATCAAAATTTGGCCCTTTCAGTGCTAAAAACACTTCACCATCGCACACTGTACGAGTATCAGTATTTATATTAAGCACGTGTTGATTATCACCTTGATAATCGGTTGTTAGCACATTAGCTAACCAATCAAAATCCATTGGGATCATTGTGTTATCCCTCTTACTGCTTTTTTTAGTTGTTCTTGTACATATCGGCGATCGCAAAAGTCGATTCGCTTATCGCCTATAATTTGGTAATCTTCGTGGCCTTTACCTGCAATCAAAATAACCTCATCAGCTGTAGCATTTTCTATAGCAAAACGAATTGCAGTTGCTCTATCAGCCTCTAAATGTGCATTTTGAGGATGGGTTAAACCGCCTGCTACATCTGCAATAATGTCATCAGGGTTTTCTGAGCGAGGGTTATCACTGGTAATAATAACTTTATTAGCGTTTTGCTCAGCAGCTTGCGCCATCAATGCACGTTTTCCTTTGTCTCTGTCACCACCACAACCAAATACACAACTTACACCACCTGGCACATGCAGCTGCAATGCTCGTAATGCAAGTGCAAGTGCATCGGGCGTATGTGCGTAATCAACAACACATGTCGGCATGCCTGCTTGGCTAAATGCTTGCATTCGCCCAGCTACTGGCTGTAACTGCGCACAACCTGAAACTAATTGCTCAAGCGGATAACCAAGCCCTAGTAATGTAGCGATCGCGGCCGTTAAGTTATATAAATTAAATTCGCCAAACAGAGGCGATTTAATCGACATATCACCCCAACTAGTCGATAACTGCGCCGAAATACCTTCACTTGAATATTCAACATCAGAAAAATAAACGTACTGAGCATTCTTAGGGGCTAAGTTTTTGCGGCCATAACAGATTAGGTTATTAAAATCATACTTTTCAAGCCATTGCTCAGCTTGAGAATCATCTTGATTAAGCACTACAACTTGCGGCTCAAAATCACGGAAAAGCATTAGTTTCGCATCACCGTAACTTGCCATATCAACATGGTAATCTAAGTGATCGCGCGAAAGATTAGTAAACACAGCCGCTTTAAACGCGCATTTAGCAACACGCTGCTGCACTAATCCATGAGATGACACTTCCATGGCTACCAGCTTTTTATGCTGCGAATTTAAATCGCTCAAAATATGCTGCAAATCAACCGTTGAAGGTGTGGTATTAATCAGTGGAATTAAGTTATCAGGATGACCATAACCCAAAGTGCCAATAATAGCCGAATCAGTACTGCAAAATTGCGCTAAGTGGGCAATCATTGCTGTGGTTGTCGATTTACCGTTTGTACCTGTCACACCAATTAAATCAAGAGCCTGACTTGGCTGGCTATAAAAGCGACTTGCTAATTCTGGAAGCTTTTTATCAAGCTCCGAAACTAAATATAGTGGCTCAAAACTTGTTTCAAATTCACATAATCTGTCAGCAATAATAGCTGTTGCGCCATTTTCAATTGCTTTATTAATAAATTGACCGCCATCAAGTGCATGGCCTTTAATAGCAACAAATACATCACCTGGCGTTACTTCACGGCTATCAAGGCGTAAATGTTTTACCAGTTGCGAGGGCGCATCTATTTCGATGTATTTTAAAATATCCTTTAAATCACGCATCGTTATCTTTACCTTGTACGTACGCAACCTCTTCCTTGTCAGGCGCTACGTTTAATATTCTTAATGCGTTAGAGATGATTTCTGCAAATGCAGGGCCAGCGGTGGCACCTCCATAGTACACATCACCACCTGGTTCATTAATCATAACTACCACGGCTAAACGAGGATTACTTGCCGGCGCTACACCTGCAAAATAACCTACATATTCATCACCATAACCACCTGCTACGGCTTTTTTAGATGTACCTGTTTTACCAGCTGCACGATACCCATCAACTTTTATGTTGCGAGCAGTACCGTCTTTTTCAAATACACTTTCCATCATGTGCACTACGGCTTCTACGTCTTTTTGTTTAAAAATACGTTCGCCTTCAGGTATATTGTCTTGCTTTAAAATAGTCAGTGGTCGATTAACTCCACCAGCGCCTAACATGGTATAAAAGCGCGCCATTTGCGCAGTACTTACCGAAATCGCATAACCAAATGATAAAGTGGCAATTTCAAAGTCAGACCAACGACGATTTGGATAAAACAAACCGCTGCTTTCACCGACCATGCCTGTTCCAGTATCACTACCAAAGCCTACTTTTTGGTATAAACCAACAAGGTAATCTTTAGGCACTAACTGAGTAACCTTCGCAACTCCCATGTTTGAGGAGTACTTTAGTATTTCGCGCAGTGTTAGTTCGCCGTGATTACGGGTATCTCTCACTAAACTACCACCTAAACGCATCCAACCAGGGTAGGTATCAATCGTGTCATCTGCCTGAATGGCGCCGTAGTCTAGCCCAGCCAAAATGGCTAGAGGCTTAACAGTTGAGCCTGGTTCAAACAAATCTGTAATTGCGCGGTTACGACGTTTATGAGGTGCAGCATCGCTTAAGTTATTTGGATTAAATGAAGGGCTATTTACCATTGCCAGTACTTCACCGGTTTTAACATCAACTACCATAGCTGAGCCCGATGTGGCTTTATAAGTCAGTACAGCTGATTTTACGGCCTTGTACGCAATGGCTTGAATTCGTTGATCAATACTTAGTTCTATACTTTCTGGCTCTACACGTTCACGCTCGTCAAGTACTTCTACCTCACGCCCTTGTGCGTCTTTACGAATAGTACGGCGGCCTTCCTCGCCCGTTAAAGCGTTTTCGTATAGCTTTTCAATGCCTTCAATGCCTTTGCCATCGATATTGGTAAAACCAATAACATGCGCGGTAACTTCACCTGCAGGGTAGTAACGTTTAGATTCATCTAGTAAATGGATACCAGGGAGGCGTAAATCACCAATATAATTTGCTACAGCAGGAGTAACTTGGCGCTTTAAATACACAAAGCGACGCGAAGGATCGTTTAAAAGTCGAGAATTAATCTTTTTAGGATCAATACGCAGCACATCTGCAAGCTCACGCCAGCGTAAATCGTTTTTATAATAAAGTGCAGTACGCTTATCAAGCTCAACAGTGTTTTCAGTTAAAGATAAGTGATCTTCGCCGCTTTTGCGTGCTTGTTTGATTACTTTAGATACAAGCGATTTATGTAATGCTTTAGGATCAGCATATACACTTACCACAGGCACACTTACCGCTAATTCTTTACCATTGCGGTCAAAAATCATTCCGCGTTGCACATGCAGTTTTTCAACACGTACCGTACGTTTATCACTTTCTGAACGTGCTTTATCAGGTTCTATCACTTGTAAATAAGCAGCGCGAGATACGAGTGTTACAAACACCATAAACACAACTGTACACACCAGCATAAAGCGCCATGTGATTAAATTAGTGACTGGTTTTTTGCCTCTATTTCTCATTGTACTATTATTACCTGCTCATCTTGACTCGTAGGTCGTTTCATTTTTAATTGTGATATAGCAACTTCTTCAATGCGTGCATGTTGCGAATAAAATTCTTCTTCAACAAGTAAGTAGCGCCACTCTAAATCGAGTTCATCACGTTCTTGTAATAATTGATCTTGCTTTATAAGTTGCCCACGAGCTAAATGTGTTGTTTGCACAACAGCTAAACTAGAAGCGAATATCACAACCAACAAGGCCGAGGTTAGCTTGTTAGCACCTAGGCCTTTTAATATTTCAAAGAATAAATTGGGTTGACGATAGCTCGCTTTTTTACTCATCCCAACCTCTGTGCAATCCTAAGTACAGAACTACGAGAACGTGGATTACGTTCTACTTCAACAGTACTTGGCTTAATAGCCTTACCCACTGCTTTTAACGTCAGGTTTTTATTTATTTGTGCATCAGTTAAAGGCAGACCTCTGGGTAACACTTCTCCCCTACTCTGTTTTCTAATAAACTGTTTTACAATACGATCCTCTAGTGAGTGAAACGAAATCACCACTAAACGTCCGCCTGGCTTTAGCACTTTAACTGCAGACTGTAGCGCTGTTTGAATCTCTTCAAGCTCGCTATTAATATAAATACGAATCGCCTGAAAAGTACGTGTTGCAGGGTGCTTAAACTTATCTTTTACCGGTACTGCTTCATCAACAAGGTCAGCAAGTTGCTTGGTTGTTGTGATTGGCGTGTGCTCACGAACTTCGAGTACTTTGTGTGCAATGCGTTTACCAAACTTTTCTTCGCCCAGTTTTTTAATTACGTGGGTAATATCATCTAATTCAGCTTCTGCTAACCACTGCGCAGCACTGCGACCTGTTGTTGGGTCCATGCGCATATCAAGTGGCCCATCTTTCATGAAACTAAAACCACGCGCAGCGTCATCCAGTTGTGGCGACGAGACACCAATGTCTAATAAAATGCCATCCACTTTACCAATGAGATCGTTCTGCTCTGCTACTTCGTATAAATTTGAAAAACGAGTATGTGCAATCGCAAAACGTGGATCATCAGCAAATTTTTCGGCTGATTGTATCGCTTGTGGATCTTGGTCAATTGCTTGCAGGCGACCTTCATCACCTAGGCGTGCTAAAATTTGTCCAGAGTGGCCGCCACGTCCAAACGTACCATCCATGTATATACCGTCTGGCTTAATTGCGAGGGCATCGATGGTTTCGTCCATTAATACGGATACGTGTTCAAATTGCGCTGTCATTAGCTATTATTTGCCTTTTTTTGTGCTGTTAGAGTGTAAAATTATCTAAATCTTGGTTAGGTTCAAAATCGCCAAGCCTTTCAAGCTCAGTATCTTGCTGCATTTGCTCGTGCCAACGCGCCTCATCCCAAATTTCAAATTTATTCATCAAACCAACTAGCATGATTTTTTTGCCAAGTGATGCATGAGCCCGCAGTGACGGCGCAAGCAAAATTCGACCATTTTTATCAAGTTGATATTCAGTAGCATTCCCGAGCAACATACGCTGCATTCGACGGGCTCGTGGGTTCATATTGGAGATTTTAGCTAAACGGCTTTCTATTTCGAGCCACTCAGCCAGCGGATACAACCATAAACACGGCTCATTTAATGCGACGGTACAAATAACCGTTCCCTGATCTTCAGACAATAGAGATTCTCGGTACTTAGTCGGTACCGCAAAACGCCCCTTATCATCCAAACTCAGTGAACTCGCGCCACGAAACATAAAAAACCTACTTTAAAATTGTTTTATTCAACTTTTGTTTATTTTTATCCAGTGTGATCCACTAAAAACCACTTTTTACCACAGTGCTCCAGTTTAGGGCTTGACAAGCCATTTTGTCAAGTAAGCTGACCAGCTTTAGTAAGTCCCAAAGCTAGAAAAAATAAGGGCTCAAGCGAAGCGTTTGAATTACGTGGGAAAAAGTGGGATTGTGATGAAAAAAATATCTATTCTGTTTTTTATAACTTTCTGTTTACACGCTTTGCTTACTGAATAACCAATGAATATTTACAACTTTTTAAGCATTTTTACTCCCTTTGTAAAATTTACCTAACCGTGTAGTAATAGTTACTGTTTGCTTTAAATTACCAAATACGAAAAGTTATATACAAACAACAAAAACAAACAAACTCAATAACTTAAAATAAATAACAGTTTTGGTTTAATCATTGCATCATCTAAATCACTATTTAAATTTTTAACTTATTAAGGATTGATTATGGCTACTGCAACAAATACGAAACCAAACACAACTTCAGATGTTAAGCCTGACGTTAAACTAACAAATACTGAATCACCTCTTACAGAAAAAGCAACATCAGCGGCGCACGATGCTGTAGATGCACTTTCTAGCAAAGCAGCAACAGCTGAAAGCAGTGTTCGTAAAGGCGCTTCGAGTTCAGCAGATGCATTAAGCGAAAAACAACTTATTGCACGCGAAAAGTTAAGTGAATGTACAGCTAAAACCCGTGCATTTGCTTCTGAAAATCCATTAGCAACCGCGGGTATTGCTTTTGCTGCGGGTATGCTGATTACATCACTATTTCGTCGTAAGTAATCAGTGATGAATAACCCACAAACAAGCGCAGCCAAGGATGGTGAAGCGCAAAACCAAACAACTGAGCAGCAGAGCCAAAAGGACGATTGGCAAGATCATATTGCAAAGCTTTTAGAGTACTCTAAGCAGCTCAAGGATGATTACCAAACTCAAGGAAAGATCACCCATCAGCTTGCTAAAGCTGAATGGCGGTTATCGCTTAGATCGCTTGCATTGATCACTATATTTTTAGGCTGTTTTGCCAGTGGTTTGGTTTTGTTGTGGGCAGGAGTATTAGGTGCTGTTGGATACGGTGTATACGATGTTTTTGGGTCAGTATGGCTGAGTATTGCAACAGCTGCTTTGCTGCAAGTTGCTTGTTTAGCATGGCTTTGGAAAAATACGGTTTACCTAAGCAATAAAATTGGCTTTAGTAAAACGCTCAAAAGCTTAAAACAACTGTTTAACTTATAAGGAAATTATCATGTTAGTTAACTACTTAATCAAAGCACCTAATGAAAACGTTGATGCTCTTAGTAAGCAAATGGACACGCGCAGTGAGTTAAAACGCCAACATCATGCAGCGTTTCAATATAGACTTAAGCGTTTTGCCGCAACTAAAGTGGGACTAACAAGTGCCTTTTTAGCCGGTGCAGCTGTACAAGCGGGGAAAGGCGAAACCAGCTTGGTAAGAAAATACGGCTGGCTTGTTAGGCTGTTTGCTTAAACGCTAAACATTTCTACCGTGATCAGATAAGTAATCAATACTTGGGCCACTTGGCACAATTTGTGTTGGATTGATCATTGTATGGCTAAAATAGTAATGACGTTTAATGTGGTAAAAATCAACCGTCTCTGCCACACCTTCAACTTGATATAACTCTCTAAGGTATCCGCTCAAAGCAGGGTAGCTTTCAATTGTGCGTAAATTACATTTAAAGTGACCAACGTACACACTATCAAACCGAATGAGCGTGGTGAATAATCGCCAATCTGCTTCTGTGAGTTCATTTGTGGCTAAATAACGCTGCTTGTTCAG
Source organism: Pseudoalteromonas sp. NZS37 (assembly GCF_015864265.1). Classification (NCBI taxonomy): domain Bacteria; kingdom Pseudomonadati; phylum Pseudomonadota; class Gammaproteobacteria; order Alteromonadales; family Pseudoalteromonadaceae; genus Pseudoalteromonas; species Pseudoalteromonas sp. NZS37. The sequence goes on from NZ_JADYXL010000001.1 coordinate 460,425, forward strand.
TATCCCCTCTACTGTATCGAGTGCTTTAAATACATCGTTAAACGCCTCTTCATACGCATCTTGAGTTGTAGCAAAGCCCGTACGATAAACACCATTATTTATACTTGGATAAATCAACGCGTTTAATTCATCAATTTTTGGTTGCAGCGCCTCAGGGTAGTAGTCATCGTTATTACCTGTTAACTCATTAAACGCACTATTGAACATACGTATAATATCGGCAGACTCATTACTGACAATTTTATTCAGCTTTTTATCCCACAATACGGGAACGGTTACTCGCCAGGAGTACTTTGGATTATTTTTTGTATAAACTTGATGTAAGTAGTTACTATCAAATAAAGCATCGCCAGTACTGTTGTTTTGCGTATCAAAAGCCCAACCACTATTAAGCATATCAGGACTAACAACCGACACCGTAATTAAGTCTTGTAACCCTTTTAATGCTCTAAATATAAGCGTTCGATGCGCCCAAGGACACGCAAGTGACACATATAAATGATACCTGTTCGCTTGAGCTTTAAAACCGGCCTCGCCCGTTATTCCAGCACTACCATCAACAGTTATCCAGTGACGTAACTGCGCCGTTTCGCGTTCAAACTTACCGTTACTTGAATCGGTGTCGTACCATTTATCTTGCCATTGACCGTTAACTAATAATCCCATAAAACTCTCCTAAAAATACCGTTAAATTTTGCCAAACTCACCGTTTTGATAATCACGCACTGCTTGCTGTACTTCAGCTTGAGTCGTCATTACAAACGGCCCCATATGAGCAATCGGCTGATTAAGTGGATCGCCAGCTAAAACCAAAACACCAGCGCCGTGCTCAGAGCTAATATTAATGTCACTGTCTGGTTCTAAAATAAGTAACTTGCCCGCTGGTATTGTTTGATTGTCGCTCATTATTAGTGAGCCGCTATGAATATAAAGCATTACTTTTTGTTGGCTAAGAGGCTCTAAACTCATGCTTTTACCAGCGGGTAATGTAATATCAGCGAGCGCCGCATTGGCAGCTAAACTCTGCAGAGCGCTTGTAAGCGTTTCACTTTCGAACTGCCACGATCCCGCAAGTGCTTTTAACGTCACACCTTGCGTATTTGTAAAACTCGGAGCTGGGTTTTTAGTAGTATCTTGATAACGTGAATCACGCATTTTTTCTGCGCTTGGCATGTTGATCCAAATTTGAAAGCCATGCAAACCGTCAACAGCATCCGCGAGTGGCATTTCACTGTGCATGACGCCGCGCCCTGTACTCATCCATTGCACATCGCCTGCTTTAATTGCTTCTCTGTTACCCATTTGGTCACGATGTTCAAAGCCACCTTTTAGAATATAAGTAAACGTTTCAATACCTCGGTGCGGATGCTCAGGAAAGCCTCCCATATAATCTTTTTTGTCGTCTGACTTAAGTTCATCAATCATTAAAAAGGGATCTAAATATTTACCATCAAACCCAGGTATACGGCTAATACTCACACCATCGCCATCTTGAGTTGCATAAGCTGTAAGTATTTTTGATATTTTCATTTATTAATTCACTCTAAAGAATAAGTTTATGGGGTTATTAAATCATCCATTAAACAAAACAACTATGTCTTTAAATCGACCTTAACATTCCAAAAAATAGAACTATAATGATTCATTGGTTACATTTTCAACCTTATAATTACTATGGTTATTTGGAGTGAATTTGGCTACAATTGTTATTGCAAAATACAAAACTAAGGAATGGTTATTTTTACTTATTCTCTCAAACATCAGCTTTATCGTTTACTTATATTGCTAAGTATTCCGGGCACCGCTGTAATTATTTTTACACTGCTGCTTGAACGCGATCACTCTATTGAGCAAAGCGAAAAAAAAGTAGAAAATATTGCTAAGCAATTAATTTTACAGCAAAAGCACTTAGTCGATGATATTGACCGTTTAGCGCGTTATTTGGCTAAAGAGGAAAGTAAGAAAGAAAATCTAGCAACGACCTGCCCTAATTATTTTAATCAATTTAGATCTATTTACGCACATGTTGCCAATATCGGGATTATAGATCCAAATGGCATTGTTATATGTACAACAAGCGGGTTAGCCAAAACAATTAATATTGCCGATCGGGCGTATTTCCAAAACGCCTTAAAAAGTAACCAATTGTCGGTAGGTTATTTTCAGCACGACCGAAGTCTGCAAAAAAACACCCTTAATTTTGCGTTACCTATTATTAATAAAAAAAATGTAATTCAGGGCGTTGTAGTTATCGTTGTTGCGCTTGATTGGTGGAACAATGCTTTTAATGACATTGAACTTCCGCCAGGCTCTATTGCTGCAATTGCTGATTCTAACGGAAAAATTTTAGCGCGTTATCCACCAACAACAGCCGCGCTTGGCGATAATATTGCACAGACTTTATTAGCAACTGATTCTTCGATTGATAATGAGGCATCAACAAAAATAAAATCCATTGAAGGTGAAGCCCGAATGCTTCACCACTCTGTTATTTACAGCGATCCAAGTAATAACAGCTTAAATATACATATCGCACTTCCTGTTACGCATGCTTTAAAGCAAATAAATAATAATTTTTTTATAGCGATTGGTGTGTTTATTTTATCGCTGCTGATACTGTCTTTAATTGCACGTAAACTACTTAAAACCAGCATTATTGACCCAATTAATAATCTAACAAATGCAACAAACGTATTGGCTAAGGGCGAGATGCCCTCACAAAAAATACAACCCAATAATCCAGAGCTAAATACTCTCTATCAGCGTTTTAAATCAATGGCGCAAACTCGGTTAACAGCTGAAGCTAATTTAAAAAACAAGCATGATGAGCTTACTAGCTTGCTTAATACTCTGCCCGATAGTTACGTTAGAATTAACATCCATGGCGATATTCTCAACATAACAGGACAGTTTAAGCCTCAAGTAAATCCTAACAGCACTGTAGTACCTCATTTATCATCAATACTTTCACACAGCAATGTTCAGCTTTTGTTATCGCAGTTATCTAAACTTGATGTTTCGAGTAATTTAGAATTCACACTCGAAAAATCAGATCCTAAACGCAGCTTTGAAGCACGTATTAGCGCAATGCAAAGTAAAAATGAATACGTTGTTGTACTACGAGATATAACACAACGAAAAGTAAATGAAGAAGCACTCCACCTTGCCTCACTAGTGTATAACAACAGTAGTGAAGGCATGGCAATCACCGATCCAACGGGCATTATATTTGATGTAAATCCTGCGTTTTGTAAAACGACTTTATATAGTAAAGAAGAAGTTATTGGCCGGTCCTCTTCAATTCTTTCATCAGGAAAACATGATAAGAATTTTTACAATAAAATGTGGTCTGAATTACAGCAAACAGGCCGCTGGCAAGGCGAGGTTATTAACCGTAAAAAAAATGGGCAGCTTTACTCTGAGTGGCTCACAATCGATACTATTTATGACACAAACAACGCACCTATTCGTCGTATCGCGATATTCACAGACCTCACAGAAAAAAAACAAGCTGATGAAACCATTTGGCGACAAGCTCATTTTGATCACCTAACTGACTTACCAAATCGTTTAGAATTAAAGGAGCGATTAAATCAACGATTTTCAAATGTTGTTACTCCAGATAATCAATTGGTTGTCATGCTTTTAGATATTGATCACTTTAAAGATATTAATGACACATTAGGCCATCACTATGGCGATAACTTATTAAAACTCGTATCTCAGCGTATAGTCCAGTCGGCAAAAAACGCTGAGTTTGTGGCACGAATTGGGGGAGATGAGTTTGTTATTGTATTTAGTCACATTAAAAGTACGCGCCATATTAATCAAATTGCGAGTAATATTTTACTTAGTCTATCGTCAGCTTTGCATCTTGAAAACGAAGAGTTATTTATTAGTGCAAGCATAGGCATTGCTTGCGCTCCTAATGATGGTGAAAATACTGAACAGCTTTTAAAGGCAGCCGATCAGGCTATGTATAAAGCAAAAAGTAATGGTCGTAACTGTTTTGAGTTTTTCTCTGCTGACATGCGCGAATATGCACACGCGCGCATGGTGCTATTAAAAGACTTACGAAGTGCCATAGAACTTGAACAGTTTGAGTTATTTTATCAGCCCATAGTTGCTTTAAATGATTTACATATTCATAAAGCTGAAGCGCTTATTCGTTGGCAACATCCCGAAAAAGGCCTAATTAGCCCTATCGCATTTATCCCACTTGCTGAAGAAACCAGGCAAATAAATGCAATTGGTCAATTTGTATTTGCCCAAGCTTTGCAAACACTTAACGATATAAAAACACTAACCGATGATACTTTTCAAATAAGTGTAAACGTATCGCCAGTGCAATTATCCACGCCAGAGAGTGGCATAGATGAATGGTACGATATGCTAAAAGCAGCAAAGCTGCCTGCTTCGTCAATTGTCGCAGAAATAACTGAAGGCTTAATGGTTAACCCTGAAGCACTTACGCAAAGACGCCTAAAAGAAATAGTAAAATCAGGTATGCAGCTTGCTCTTGATGACTTTGGTACCGGGTATTCGTCGCTCGCTTACTTACAAGAAATGGACACCGACTATTTAAAAATAGATAAACGTTTTGTTGATAATATTCAAGTAGGCAGCCAAGAACTTGCATTGTGTGAAGCCATCATTGTTATGGCGCATCAGTTGGGCTTAAAAGTAATCGCCGAAGGAATTGAAACTAAATTACAAATGCAGCTACTACTTGAAGCAGGATGCGATTACGGTCAAGGTTATTTATTTTCAAGACCTTTAAATAAAAGCAGTTTTATGGCACTTCTAGCTGATAAAAAAGTAGCTTTGTTAAAATAAATAGACAAAAAATCACTGTTACGCAATAAATAATGCGTCTGCGCGGTCAAGTTAAGCAATCAGATATAAAGTAGTAACAGGATTTAAAAATGGCAAAAGCAACATTAGAGCAATGGCGAATGTTTAAAGCGGTTGTGGATCATGGCGGGTTTGCAGGCGCAAGCGCAGCTGTACATAAAAGTCAGTCAACCGTACACCATGCTGTGCAAAAACTTGAAGCCGCCTTGCAAATTAAGTTGCTTGAAGTAAAAGGCCGTAAAGCATTTTTAACCGATAGCGGTAAGCTGATTTTACGCAGAGCCGAGTTTTTAATTGAAGAAGCGACTAAAATAGAATCGGTAGCAAGTACACTAAGCGAAGGCGTGGAAAGCACGTTAAAAATAGCTGTTGATGAAGTTTTTCCACACGCTATTTTATATCAAGCACTTGCTAAAACGAGTGAGCTTTACCCTCTTTTAAAAATTGATTTAGTAGAAAGCGTGCTAACCGGTGCAAACGAATTATTACATAACTCAGTGGTTGATTTAGCTATTTCGTCAATTCCTATCTATGGAATTAGTTGCAGTACGTTATGCGATATAGAGTTTATAGCCGTTGCGCATAAAGACCATGTATTACACCAACATACTGAACAACTCAACTTTCGTGATTTAAAGCTACATAGACAAATAGTAGTGCGCGACTCAGCAACCCACACCAGTCACAACGAAGGCTGGCTAGGTGCAGATATGCGCTGGACAGTAAGCCACTTACGCAACTCCATTGATATGGTTAGTCAAAATTTAGGTTATGCTTGGCTGCCAAAAACACAAATTGCACATTTAATTGAAGATCAAACCCTCATTGCACTTAATTTAGACCAAGGTACAACCCGTACTCTTAATTTATATTTAATGTGCAACGACAACGACAGGCTTGGTCCTGCAGCACAAGAATTTAAAGAGCAAATTACTGCACTTACTAATTTAACTAATTAATAGCTATTCATTTTTTACATCGAGGTGATCTGCTACATAGGCGCCTCGCTGCCCACGCTCTTTAGCCGGCCCTACAGTGCTATCTTTACCTGTTTGCTGCTCAGTAGCTGCATTAATAACAGCACCTAATGTGATTATATAAGCGCTGATATACAACCACATCAACATGATCACTACACCACCTAGTGAGCCATACGTTTCGTTGTAACTAGAAAAACGCGACACATAAAAAGAAAAACCTATAGATGCCAAAATCCAAAGCACGGTAGCAATAGACGACCCCATTGTGATCCAACGCCATTTAGCAGGTTTACGATGTGGGGCATAACGATATAAAAGTACCAATGCAAAATTAAAGGTAAAAGCCAATAATGGCCAAGAAATGAGTTTAATTAATAAATCTATACTTTCTTTTAGTCCCACTAAATTAAGTACAATAGGTAAAATACCAATAATTAATAGCGCAAAAATTGCGACTACAATCGCCCCTACCGAAAATAAAAAGCGCACTAGTTGAGCCTGAAAAAATGAGCGTTTTTCATATTCACGATAACTAATATTACATGCAGTAATAAGTGCTTGGCTGCCCTTTGAACTACTCCAAATAGTAAGTATGAGTGTACCAATTGCACTTAAGCTCAAGCTTGCACTTGATGTTTTAGCTAGGCTAGAAACCTGAGATAAAATCAGTTCACTAGTGCTTGGTGGAAGCAAAGTAACTATTTTACTTAAGTGCTCACTAATATCTGTTGGGGATGAAAAGTACGCATACACTGATACCATCGCCGCAATGGCTGGAAAAATAGCAAGTAACGCATAAAATGCCACACCGGCTGCCACTATAGATAAGTTATCTTCACTCATTTGCTTAAAAATACGTTTAACAATATCCCACCAACCTATAAAAGGGATATGTGCAGGCTGCTCTGCTTGCTGTCCTCGTTTAGCTTCTTTCATTCTAAACCTCAATATTTGTATTACGTTACTACAGCAAAATATTTGCCAAGTTATAAGCGTTTGGTACCAAACTTGCTAATATTTATCTATAAATGACTCTAACACGGAAGATAAGCCATGCTCGGTACCCTAAAAAGCAGTGTAGCGCTAAATAATACAACACCAATAACTGAAGTGATCAAAGTTGATACACTTTCGTGGAATTTCTTTTATGAGCAAGGCGTGCAATTACTTCACGTAACAGCGCAAATATTACCCACTCTTTTACTCGGCATAATGCTTTTAATACTCAGTTACTTAATTTCAGGACCACTTTCTAGATTACTAATCAAACCCATTGACTATATGACTGACAGCAAGCTTGTTCACCTAGTCATAAGGCGCAGTATAAGCACCCTAATAATTTTATTTGGGGTGTATTTATTTTTACGTTTGGCAGGGCTTACTCAGTTTGCTGTTGCTATTATGAGTGGGACTGGGTTGATAGGTTTAATACTCGGCTTTGCTTTTAGAGACATAGCAGAGAACTTTATTGCTAGTTTATTACTGAGCGTACAAAGACCTTTTAAAATTGACGATGTAATTGAAGTGGATGGCCGATTAGGTATTGTTAAAAAAGTAACAGCAAGAGCAACCACACTTGTTGATTACGATGGCAATCATATTCAAATACCTAATGCGACTGTATATAAAAATACCATTAAAAACCTGACTGCCAATCCAAAAATGCGCGGCAAAGTAGAAATTGGTATTGGCTATGATAACGATATACGCAGCACACAAACCCTCGCCCTAGATATTGCCAATCAACAAAATGCGGTACTTAGCGACCCACCCGCGCAAGTTTTAATAAAAAACTTAGGCTCATCTACTATCAACTTCGTTTTGTATTTTTGGGTTAATAGCGAGCAGCACAGTCCATTAAAAGTAGCCTCCCAGCTTATGCGCGAATTAGTCAATGAGTTCACAAAACAAAACATCAGCATGCCTGATGACGCACGAGAGAGAATTATACTCACCGACCCTAATGAAAGTGCTTCTAGCTTAGAGGAAAAACAACCATCGCAAATACAAAGCGAAAAAAGTGAAACTGTTGAGCAAACTAAAACGCTTGATGATGTAAGTAGTGATACCGACGAAATACGTGAACAAGCAGAGCAATCTCGCGATCCAGAACAAGGGAAAAATATTATTTAATAATACTAAAATTTAAACACAAAAAAGCCCGCAGTGTTAACTGCGGGCTTTTTATTGAATGAGTGAGTCAGCCGTATAAGCCGGGTTTTGTCCTTTCCGAAGAAAGTGATAATCATTCGTCTAGGCCATAAATCGCTCTATGGCTCAAGCAACCTACCCGGTTCCAACGTGGGCCACGCCATAAGGAACCCTATTTGGTCTTGCTCCGAGTGGAGTTTACCTTGCAACCGACTATTACTAGCGGCCCGGTGCGCTCTTACCGCACCCTTTCACCCTTACCAATCGAGATTGGCGGTCTCCTCTCTGCTGCACTTGTCGTGGGCTCACGCCCCCCAGCCGTTAGCTGGCACTCTGCCCTATGGAGCCCGGACTTTCCTCCCCCTGATCATTTTCGTCACAGGCAGCGATCATCTTGGCTGACTCGGCGCGCAGTATACATGAGGCTAATACCAAGCGCAGTAAAATTTACTCTTTTTCTTCAATAATTGTTTTGTATAAAGCGTTTTTCTTCATTCCAAAGTATTCAGCAACAACGCCACAGGCTTTTTTCATTGGCATTTCGCTTTCAAGAAGTGCCAGCATTTTTCGCGCTTCAGGCGGAACATCGTCTATTTGCTTTGGTTTGCCCGGAAGCATAAGCACTATTTCGCCGCGCTGCTTGGTAGGATCATCAGTTAAAAACTGTTTAAGCTCACTTACACTACCATTAAAAAATGTTTCAAAGGTTTTGGTTAGCTCTTTAGCAAACACAACTTGCTGCTCATCACCTAGGGCTAGTGCTAAATCATCAAGGCTTGCCATAATACGGTGCGTACTTTCGTACATTATGCTGGTAATGCCTGAGTTAACAGCTTCAATAAAAAAGTCTTGGCGAGCTTTGCTTTTAGCTGGCGTAAAACCAATAAACTGAAAGCGGTCGGTTGGTAAGCCTGAACAACATACGGCTGTAATTGCAGCACATGCACCTGGAACAGGTGTAACATGAGCGCCTTGTTCGCGACACAGATTTACAACAGCGTAGCCTGGATCACTAATTAGTGGTGTACCAGCGTCAGATACTAAAGCAATATTTAAACCTTGATTAAGTTGATCAATAATTTGTTGTGCTTTTTGCTTTTCGTTGTGGTCGTGTAATGCAAACGTTTTTGCCTTAATTCCAAAGTGGCTAAGTAGCTTGCCGGTATGGCGAGTGTCTTCAGCAGCTATTAAGTCAACTTGCGATAATGTCGCAATGGCACGGTGACTTAAGTCGTCATAATTGCCAATTGGGGTGGCAACAATGTAAAGAGTGCCAATTTTCTGTGAATTCTCCTCATTTAACATTGAGGTCTCCTGCGTCAGTCAGTAATATAAGCAAATCGCGTTAACGTATTGGGAAATCATTGTGCGACTTAAACTAGTTAGTCTATTAATTATATTGTCAGGGTTATCGGCGTGTAGCACAACCGAAAAACCAACTAAAAACAGCGATAACGTAAGTAACCGCACTAATGCACTGCAAAATCAGGCAACCAGTGCGCAATCTATCTATCAATTGGCGCAAAACCGCCAAGGTGCCGATAAAATACAGTTATTGTATAGCGCCCGTGATGCAGCAATTAGTGAGCAAAACTGGCCTTTATTAGAGATAATTGGGAATGAGCTTGAATTAACCGCAAGTGTTGATCAAATCCAGAACCGCCTTTATATTGCATTTGCACAAAAACAACAGAATAAAAATGATCAAGCTTTGGTTATTTTACAGTCGCTAGACGGACAACTGACTCAACCTGAGCATTTTGCTTGGCATCAGTTTTTAACGGCCAGCATTTACGCATCGCAAAATTTTCCTAAAAAAGCTGCACCCTACTTTTTTAGAGCCTCTGAAACAGCAACAAAAAATAATATAGAAATCCCTCAACTTAATCAAAATTTGTGGGATAACTTAAAGCAACTTTCTTCTTACGCGCTTGAACGCTTTAACCGTGGTTCGGTTATTCAGCAAGGGTGGGCTAACCTAGCGTTATATCATCAAGTATATGCAAGTAGTGGCGTAGAGTTAGATCAAGCGATCAACAATTGGCGCAGACGCTATATTGGGCATCCGGCTTTTACTGTATTACCTGAACAAGATGAAATGCTTACTGAACTTGCTCCTATCAATATAGAGCGCTTAGTTGTGCTGTTTCCACAATCGGGCCCTAACGAACGTTTAGGTGATGCCCTTAAAGCTGGCGTATTAGCTGCACTTGATACGCAAAATATCAACGACACTATTTTTATTGATGAAAACCTAAGTACAGAAGAAATTGCAGCGCAACTTGAAGAAATAAAGCCTGACTTTGTAATTGGTCCTCTACTTAAAGCAAATATTGATAAACTTGCCAATGCACAAACTCTTATTGATACTCCGGTACTACATTTAAACACCTTTGATGGTGAGCGCATTTCGCTTCAGCATTATTACTTTGCACTAAACCCTGAGCACGAAGTACAACAAGCCTTAGAACACTTTTTAACTAAGGGCTATCAAAAACCTATGTTGCTTGCACCAAATAACGCAAATGGCCAACGCTTGGTTGATTACTTTAACTTACAGTGGCAACGCTATAGCGAAACCAAGCCGCAAATAGGTTTTTATAACGATAAAAAAGATATGCCTAATACAATTACCAGCTTGTTAGAAGTTGATAAATCAAAAGAGCGCATAAAAACGATTAAAGCACTATTTAAACAGGAAGTAGAAAACGAAACCCGTTCGCGTAGTGATATAGACGTTATTTATATTTTGGGTGATGCAATAGAAACACGCTTAATTAAACCCTACCTTGATGTAAACGTAAGTACATTTGCAGATCGTATTCCACTTTATGCCAGCTCTAAAAGTCATAGTAAACAAATTGACAGTACTGACAAAGGCGACTTAGACGGCCTATACTTCACTGAATTGCCGTGGATGCTCGATTCGCAAATTAAACAACATAACTTACGCCAGCAGTATGATTCGTTATGGCCAGAGCAAGTAGATATTAGCCAACGCTTATTTGCAATGGCGTACGATGCTGTATCAATATTACATGACATCAGGCAGTTAAGCGTAATGCCAGGCAATCAATATAGTGGTTTAAGCGGTAAGTTATCTGTTAATACCAGCGGCCATATAGAACGCACGCTCGACTGGGCTCAATATACAAACCGTCGCATTAAGCCTGTGCAATTAGAAACACAACGCCCTGTACCATTGTTTATGCAATCAGCGGGTGACATACAAACTATCAATTAAACTTAATTAAGGGGGCGGCATGTCGTGGTTTAAAGAGCTGTGGCACAATAGTCGCGAAAAAGGCCAGTATTATGAGCTTGAAGCGCAAAAATACTTAGTTACTCAAGGGCTAACACCCATAGAACGTAATTATTACTGCCCCTTTGGTGAGCTTGATGTCATTATGAAAGAAGGCGATACCCTTGTATTCGTTGAGGTTAAGTTTCGCAAAAATAATGCTCGTGGCGGTGCCAACTATGCGCTTAGTCCACAAAAACAAGCTCGATTAAAACGTAGTATTTATCATTACTTAGCAGCTAAAAATTTAACTAACCAAGCTCTAAGAATTGATTATGTAGCCATTACAGGAGAAGCATCTCCTAATATTAATTGGCTTAAAAATGTATTTTAAACGCAAATACAAAGATAAATTATTGGTAGGCTATGCAAGACACAATTAAAGAAATTTTTACAGAAAGCATTCAAGTTCAAATCGCTGCTGGTGAAGTGCTACCTAGTGCGCTTGAGTCAGCTGCATTTACTATTGCACAAAGTCTGATCAACGGAAATAAACTCATTTGCTGCGGTACTGCAAATTGCCACATGCTCGCTCAGCATATGGCGGGTGTGTTGGTTAATCATTATGAAACCGAACGTCCCTGCTTACCTGCAATTGCTCTATCGCAAGAAAACGTTAATCTGGGGCAAAGTACTCAAGTGGACGATCACGATACATTTGCTCGCCAAGTCCGCGCTTTTGCCCAACAAGGTGATTTATTGCTTGTACTGGCTATAAACGGTAACGAAAAACATGTTATTTCTGCCGTTGAAGCTGCACTAACTAAAGATATGAAGGTCATAGTTATGGTTGGTGATGATGGTGGCGAGTTGGTAGGCCTACTTGGCCCTAACGATGTTGAAATTAGATCGCCATCTAAACGCCCTAGCCGCATTATCGAATCCCATTTAGTTAACTTACATTGTTTAAGCGAACTTGTTGATTTAACGCTTTTCCCTCAGGATGAAAATTATGTTTAAACGCTCTCTTATTGTTTTAGGTACTGTTGTATTACTGCAAGGCTGCGCAGCCGCTGTTGTTGCAGGTACAGCCAGTGCAGTAACTGCAGCGAACGACCGCCGTACTATTGGCTCTCAAATTGACGATAACAACATTGAAATAAAAGCCAGTATTGCACTTAGCGAAGTAGAACGTCTTGAAAAGTTTGCCAATATAAGCGCTGTAAGCGTTAACGGTATTGTTTTACTTGTTGGCCAAGTATCTAACGAAGAAATGAGAAACGAAGCGCAGCGCACCATTGAGGGCGTTTCAGGTATTCGTAAAATACATAACCAAATTCGTATTGGCTCAAATACTGGCATTACTACACAAACTCACGACTCTTGGCTAACTTCTAAAGTAAAAGCCCAGCTACTAACAGCAAAAGACATTAGCAGTAATAACATTAAAGTAGTGACAGAAAATGCTGAAGTTTTTTTAATGGGCTTAGTATCTGACTCTGAGTCAACTCAAGCTGTAAATATTGCCCGCAATGTTTCTGGCGTAGAGCGTGTAATTAAAGTATTTGAATACTTGTAAACACAAAATACAGACATAAAAAAACCGCTTATTCAGCGGTTTTTTTTGGCATTTACTTATTATTTAATAACGCGTAAATGAGAGCCTTTTTTCTTCTCAGGCTTTTCTGGTGGTGTTTCATCAATAAACTCAGCTGATGAATCAACACTTTCAAGCTCTGGCACAAAATCGTCTTCGTCCTCTAAAAACTCATCTGCGGTAAAGACTGTTCCTTCGCCATTTTCACGCGCGTATATTGCAAGCACAGCACCTAGAGGTACATACACTTGCATTGGCTGACCACCAAAGCGCGCACTGAAGCTAAGTTGGGTTAAGTCTAACGAAAACTGTGTGACCGCTGATGGACTTATGTTTAAAACAATTTGTCCGTCTTGAACAAATTGTGTTGGCACTTGTACATTTGCAAATCCAGCGTCTACCACTAAATGCGGTGTACACTCGTTATCGACTATCCAATCAAAAAAAGCACGTAATAAATAAGGACGATTAGGCGTCATTATAAACGGATCTCACGCTCAGCTTCAGTTAAAGAGGCTTGGAATGACTCACGTTCGAATAAACGGATCATGTACTCTTTAAGCTCTTTAGAACCTGCACCATTAAGCTCAATACCAAACTCTGGTAAACGCCATAATAGTGGAGCTAAATAACAGTCTACTAAGCTAAACTCTTCACTCATAAAGTAAGGTGCTTCGCTAAAAATAGGTGCTACAGCAAGCAATGCTTCTGTTAGCTCTTTACGAGCTTGAGCAGCGTCTGACGTGTTGTTACTGATTTTATCAGCTAGGCTGTACCAATCAGTATCAATACGATGCATCATTAAGCGGCTACGACCACGCATTACCGGGTAAACAGGCATTAGTGGAGGATGAGGAAAACGTTCATCAAGGTATTCCATGATGATGTTTGCCTGGTATAAACCAAGCTCACGGTCAATCAGTGTTGGCACTGTACCGTAAGGGTTAATTTCGTGAAGTGCTTCTGGCAAGTTATCTTTTTCAGCCAAATGAATATCTACACTTACACCTTTTTCCGCAAGTACAATACGTACTTGGTGGCTATACATACAGTTAGCACCAGAAAAAAGGGTCATTACAGGGCGCTTATTGGCAGCTACGGCCATGCCTATACCTCCATTAAATAACTAAAACAGCAAAAGGGGCTTAAGCCCCTATTGCAAAATTACCTTTAAAAATGTTCAACCTAATGAACATCTCTCCAGTATTCTTTCTTAAGCATAAATGCCAAGATAAACAGGATAATTAAAAATCCTATTACCTTAATACCTAGCGCTTCCGATTCAAGACGTGAAGGTTCACCCACGTACTCAAGGAAGTTTGTTAAATCACGAGCCGCTTGGTCGTATTCATCTATGCTTAATTCGCCCGTACCATCTGTTTCAGTAGCAATAACTTTAGTCACAGTGTGACCATGCTCTTGTACTTCTTTAGTGATAGGTGTTGGTAAACCTTGTAGTTCTTGAAGAACGTGAGGCATACCTACCGATGGGAAAACAATGTTGTTAACCCCAAACGGGCGAGATTCATCTTTATAAAACGATTTTAAGTACGTGTAAATATAATCTGGTGATTTTACACGAGCAATTAGAGTTAAATCCGGCGGAGCCGCACCAAACCATTTTGCTGCATCGTCTTTTGTAATCGCGTTAGTAATATGACTACCAACTTTAGAACCGTCAAAAATCAACTGCTCTAAACCAACCTCTGTTGGGATACCGATATCACGAAAAGTACGTTCATAACGTTGATACTGCATTTGGTGACAACCAAGACAGTAGTTCATGAACAACTTTGCACCGCGTTGTAAAGATGGTTGATCAGTAAGGTCGTTGTTCGCTTCCATTAAAGGAACCGATGGACCCGCTGCCATAACCATGTTCGGCAACAAGTTTACTGATAAAGCAAATAAACCAATAATAAGCTTCTTCATCATTTCGTTAACCTCTCTGGCAATGGCTTAGTTTTTTCGTTCTTACTGTATACAAACAACAGTACGAAGAACATAAAGTAAGTCACAGTACAGATTTGAGAAATAATCGTTTTCATATCAGTTTGTGGAGTTGCACCCACCCAACCTAGAAGAACGAAAGTTACAACAAAACCTGCAATGTTCCATTTATGGAAACCACAACGGTAACGAACCGATTTAACTCTACCACGGTCTACCCAAGGTAGTAACGCAAGTACCACAATCGATGCACCCATCGCCGCAACACCGATTAACTTATCAGGGATTGCACGTAAGATTGCATAGAATGGCGTAAAGTACCAAACCGGGAAAATATGCTCAGGTGTTTTAAGTGGGTTAGCTGCCTCGAAGTTTGGACCTTCTAAAAAGAAGCCATTCATCGCTGGCATAAAGAACACAACCCAACAGAACAATATTAAGAAACCAACCACACCCACAATATCTTTAACTGTGTAGTAAGGGTGGAACGGTATCGCATCAACAATATCTTTCTTGTCAGTGTAATACTCATGAAATTTAAATTTAGGCTTATCTTCTTCAGCTACTGAGCCTTTCTTACGTTTAATCTCAATACCTTCAGGGTTATTTGAACCCACTTCGTGTAGAGCAACAATGTGTAAGAAAACTAAGATTACAATAACCAGTGGTAGTGCAATTACATGTAATGCAAAGAAGCGGTTAAGCGTTGCACCTGATATTACATAGTCACCACGGATCCAAAGTGTTAAGTCATCACCAATAACCGGAATAGCCCCGAATAAGGAGATGATTACCTGTGCACCCCAGAACGACATTTGCCCCCATGGTAATAAATACCCCATGAATGCTTCAGCCATTAGCGCTAAGAAAATAAACATACCAAATAACCACAGTAACTCACGTGGTTTTTGATAAGAACCGTAGATCATGCCACGGAACATATGCATATATACAACGATGAAAAACGCTGATGCACCGGTTGAGTGCAAGTAACGTAATAACCAGCCATATTCTACATCACGCATGATGTATTCTACTGAAGCGAATGCACCTTCAGAAGACGGAACAAAGTTCATCGTTAACCAAATACCCGTTAGGATTTGGTTTACTAGTACCAACATGGCTAATGAGCCAAAAAAGTACCAGAAGTTAAAGTTTTTAGGTGCTGGATACTGTGCAATATGCATGTTCCAAACACGTGTCATTGGGATACGGTCGTCTATCCAACCAATAATCTTACCAAACATTAGGCTGCCCCTTTTTCTTCGCCCACTAAAATAGTGGTCTCATCAAGAAAAGTATAAGGTGGTATCTCTAAGTTTAATGGAGCAGGTACCGATTGAAATACACGGCCAGCCATATCAAATTTAGAACCATGACATGGGCAATAGAAGCCATCATCGGTTCCTTCAACTTTCTCACTAAAGTTACCTTGGAAAAAGCCAGGTGAACACCCTAAATGCGTACAAATACCTACAGCCAGAAAGATTTCTGGACGTAATGAACGGTAATCATTTGTTGATGATTCTAATTGTTGTGGCTCTTGCGAATGCGGATCACGAAGTTGACCTTCATGTTCTTTCATTTGCTCAAGCATTTTTGGGGTCCGTGATACAACCCATACAGGTTTACCACGCCACTCGACACGTATTAATTGTCCCGGTTCAAGTTTGCTGATATCTACTTCTACAGGCGCACCCGCAGATTTAGCTCGCTCACTTGGATTCCAAGACGCAATAAAAGGAACAGCAGCCCCAGCCGCACCAACACCACCTACAACAGAGGTAGCTATGGTTAAAAAGCGACGTCGGCCATTGTCTACAGGCGCATTGCTCATCCACTTATCTCCACTATGATTCTCAACACTTGCTATATTGAGAACATCAGTTACAGCAGGTTAATTATTCGAATTTTTAAAATAGAAGCGATCATAATTAAAACCCTTGATTAAAACAAGGTTATTCAAAGCCCTATGCTCGAATAAAACTAACTTGATCAAAATTTGATTAAGTAGGTTCGAGAATAAAGCCGAACGACTATAATAACGCTTCTGTAAAAACAATATACTGACCAAGATCAACACCACTAAGAGGAAACAGTAAAAACTGTACATAGTGCGGTTAAACTCACTCATTTTACTTCAATGCCAATTGTAGCAAAAAATTCCACCAATTAACTGATGGATTTAAACTAATTACGATAATTATTTAACTTTTTTGCAGCTATCTGAGTGTTTTTTAACTTTCGTTTGATTAATACGCAGTTATTAATCAATTTGATCATCATTAATTACTGCAATCACCCAGTATCACCGTCGATATAAATAACTTTATATTAAGTTGCAAATGTAAACATTTTGATTTGAAAACAAAAAACCCAGCATAAGCTGGGTTTTTGAATTCTTGATAACGTATAGATTAACGTTTTGAGAACTGTGGACGCTTACGCGCTTTCTTAAGACCCACTTTCTTACGTTCAACTTTACGTGCATCACGTGTAACAAAACCTGCTTTACGAAGTTGTGAACGTAATGATTCGTCAAACTCCATAAGTGCACGAGTGATACCATGACGGATAGCACCAGCTTGACCAGTTGTACCACCACCAGAAACGGTGATGTAAAGGTCAAATTTTTCAGTCATATCAACTAGCTCAAGAGCTTGATGAACAACCATGCGTGCTGTTTCGCGACCAAAATACTCTTCTAGAGAGCGTTTGTTGATTACGATGTTACCAGTGCCTGGGCGTAAGAATACGCGAGCACTTGAACTTTTACGACGACCTGTACCGTAGTATTGATTTGCCATGATGGTGCTCCTTAAATGTCTAGAACCTGAGGCTGTTGTGCAGCATGGTTGTGCTCAGTACCTGTGTAAACTTTAAGTTTACGGTACATAGCGCGGCCTAAAGGACCACGTGGCAACATGCCCTTAACAGCCTTCTCGATGATCATTTCAGGCTTTGCAGCTTGAAGTTTATCAAAAGTAGTAGACTTAAGACCACCTGGAAAACCAGAGTGTGAATAGTACACTTTGTTTTTGAATTTGTTACCAGTTACAGTAACTTTTTCAGCGTTGATAACGATGATATAATCACCAGTATCTACGTGCGGTGTATATTCAACTTTATGCTTACCGCGTAGGCGATGAGCGATTTCAGTAGCGATGCGACCTAAAGTTTTACCTTCAGCGTCAACTACGTACCAGTCACGTTTTACTGTTTCTGGTTTAGCAACAAACGTTTTCATTTATAAAAATCCAATGTTTTTCAATTAAAACCACAAGTAGTTAATATTAACTACTGCTCTAAGTTTGCTATAACCCCTTCGAGTTTTAGACTTTTGCGCCGCTCACAAGTGGCTAGACTATATGAGGGCATAGAACGCAACGTGGCAGACGCGGGAGTATACCAGCACTTAAAACACATTGCTACTCGCCGGTTGTTTTTTCCACAAGAAATTTTAGAAATAAGAAGTACTATATATGCACCTCTTATTTTTAATGGCTAACCTATTACACTTTTACCTACTAATTTAAACCAAATGCTCTCTAGCTAAATACTCTAGAGACTGCATTTCTTGCAAACGGCTTATACAGCGCTTAAATTCAAAGTTTAAATTACCTTGGGTATAAAGTTCGGTAATAGGTTTTTCAGCCGATATAATTAAAGTTACATGGCGCTCGTAAAATTCATCCACTAAAGCAATAAAGCGTCTAGCGGCATCATCATTAGTTTGCCCAAGCTGTTTTACGTTAGAAATAATCACCGTATTATATAAGCGACTAATCTCCATGTAATCAACCTGACTACGCGCTGTTTCGCATAATTCACTAAACTCAAACATCACCACGCATTTAGCTACTTTTCGCGTTTTGATTAAACGACCTTCTATCTCTATCGGCTCATCTAATTGTCCAGGCTCTGACGATAGCTTATCGAAGTATTCAAATAAGTTTTTATCCGCTTCTTTATCTAACGGACTATGAAAAATTTCGGCTTGCTCTAAAGTGCGTAACCGGTAATCAATACCTGAGTCTACATTAACTATTTCTGTATTGAGCTTAACCAGTTCTATAGCAGGGACAAAGCGGGCACGCTGCAAGCCATTTCTGTAAAGCTCATCAGGCACTATATTAGATGTAGCAACAAGTACTATACCCCGTGCAAATAGCGCTTCCATTAAGCCACCTAGCAACATAGCATCGGTAATGTCTTGAACAAAAAACTCATCAAAACAAATTATGTCTGTTTCAGCTTTGAAAGTGTCAGCTATTTTTTCTAATGGATTAGCCGTATTGTTTAGTTTTTTAAGCTCATTATGCACTCGGTGCATAAATCGATGAAAGTGCACGCGCATTTTACGTGTGCCCGGTAGTGATTCGTAAAAAGTGTCAACTAAATAAGTTTTACCACGCCCTACTCCACCCCAAAAGTACAAACCTTTTATAGGCGCAGGTTCATTTTTACTAAATAACTTAGCAAAAAAACCTTTTTGTTTTGGCTTTGCCTGAGTTAGGTCATCGTATAGACGTTGTAAATGGCGCACAGCATTTTCTTGTGCTGCGTCGTGTACAAAGTCATCTCGCTTTAAGTCTTGTTGGTATGTTTGCCAAGGAGTCATATCTATTTACAGTTAAAACACAGTTTAATTTGCAAAGCATATTAACACGCATCATAACTCGGGGTATATTACACTTAGTATGATTTATAATTGAATCGGCATTCGTTAGTTATTTTCCCAAAGGGGTAGTTTTTATGGGCACAGTTATGTGGGTAGGTTTAATTGTTATTGCTGCTGTTGTAGCATTTTTTATTGGCGCATTTGTTACTAAAAAACAATTCAAACAAGATGAATTAAAAGAGCAGGCAGAGCAAGCTGAAAATGCGTTAGAGCAGTATCGTCAAGATGTAGCTGATCATTTAGCGAATACTGGCAAGCTCGTAAATAAAATGAAAGAAAACTATGATCAACTGCTTAGTCACGTTGAAGAAACAAACCAACTTCTTCTAGAAGATAGAAATAAAGCACCAGCAGAACCTTATTTTTCTAAAGAAACAACAGAACAACTACAAGCGTCTTTAAAAGAGCGTCGTTCAGATCGTTCTTCAGCCGCAGCGCAACCAGCTGATTATGTATCGGGTGAATCTGGTTTATTTGCTGGTCAAAATAAAGTTTCAGAACATTCTAAAGTATCTTGATGAACTTTTTTTAGACCCCATAGTCTTTAGATATAACAGCTTTGTTGTTTTATCTTAATAAACCAAAAAGGGCTGCTTTTAAAGTAGCCCTTTTTGTTTTTGCTTTATCTTAAGTGGAGTTACCCCTGACTATGAAAATGAAATTATCACTTATCAGCGCAGCTATTTTATCTACAAGCTTATTAATGAGCCCTGTAGCGTCTTATGCAAAAATGCCAATTGCAGTAAATGGTCAACAACTACCCACTCTTGCCCCCATGCTAGAGAAAATATCTCCTGGTGTTGTAAGTATCCAAGTTTCAGGCTCTAAAGAAGTACGCCGCCGCGCAGATCCTCTCGAATATTTTTTTGGACAGCAACAGCCTCGCAGTCAAAAACGCCAATTTAGTGGATTAGGTTCTGGGGTCATTATTGATGCTGATGAGGGCTATGTAGTGACTAATAACCACGTAATCCAAGACGCCGAAAAAATGGTAGTTACTCTCGAAGATGGCCGTGAATTTGAAGCAACTAAAATTGGTACTGACACAGAATCAGACATCGCTCTTTTACAAATAGACGCTGATGACTTAACTGAAATCAAACTCGCTAACTCAGATAATTTACGAGTGGGCGACTTTGCGGTTGCTATTGGTAACCCATTTGGCCTTAGCCACACAGTTACATCAGGTATTGTTAGTGCCCTTGGTCGAAGTGGTTTAAACATTGAGGGCTACGAAGATTTCATTCAAACCGACGCAGCTATTAACCAGGGTAATTCTGGCGGTGCCTTAGTTAACCTCAATGGTGAGTTGATTGGTATTAATACCGCTATTTTAGGTGCTTCTGGCGGCAACGTGGGTATTGGTTTTGCGATTCCATCTAATATGATGAAAAATCTAGTCGATCAAATTATTGAACATGGTGAAGTACGTCGAGGCTCGTTAGGCATTTCTGGTCGTCCACTTGATGCTGGACTTGCAAAAGCACAGCAACTTGATGTCAAACAAGGTGCTTATGTAATGCAAGTAATGGACGACACTGCCGCCAGTAAGGCTGGAATTGAAGCTGGTGACGTTATTGTTAGCATAAACGGTGGCGACATTAGCGGCTTCCATGAACTACGCAGCAAAATTGCTACGCTAGGTGAAGGCCGTGAGATAAAACTAGGCATTTACCGCGATGGTAAAATTAAAACAGTGAAAGTAACTCTTGATGGTGCATCAG
This sequence comes from Pseudoalteromonas sp. NZS37, assembly GCF_015864265.1. Lineage (NCBI taxonomy): Bacteria > Pseudomonadati > Pseudomonadota > Gammaproteobacteria > Alteromonadales > Pseudoalteromonadaceae > Pseudoalteromonas > Pseudoalteromonas sp. NZS37. Next base: position 481,603 of record NZ_JADYXL010000001.1, read on the forward strand.
GTGTTACAGCGACCGGTGAAGAGCTGCATCCTGCATTCCAAGGCGCGACACTTGAAAATGTACAAAAAAACAGTAATAAAGGTGTTGAGGTTACTTCTGTAGATCCTCGCTCACCGTCTGCCCGTGTCGGCCTTGAAGAAGGCGATATTATTATGCAAGTGAATCGTCAACGAGTTGAAACGATTCGCGACATGAATAAAATCATCGACAGTACAAAAGGTAATATAGTACTTGGCGTGCAACGTGGTCGTGAGTCTATATTTATTTTAATTCAGTAATAAATAGCACTATTAATGTAATAAAAATAACAGTGGCACTTGCCGCTGTTATTTTTTTTATGTCATCATAAAGAGATTGCTCACTTACATAATAAGAAAATCGTGCTGAAACTAATAAAATTTATTCTTCCCCCTTTATTTGCAGGCCTAAGTATTGCTTTTTTAGTGGTTTTTTTCAGCCCTAATATGCGAGCGGCCTTACTGCCAAATGTTCCCCTACCAAGCGCAATGAGTTCGAGTCACTTGAGTTTTTCTGATGCAGTTAAACGAGCAGCGCCTTCTGTGGTTACTATTTTTTCAGAAAGTATTTCCAAAGAACCTCGTTATAAAAGAAAAAACACGGTACAAGAGCTAGGCTCTGGCGTCATCATGTCGCAAGACGGTTATATTCTTACCAACTACCATGTTGTTAATAATGCAGATCAAATTATGGTTATTCTAACCGATGGCAGACGCTTTTTTGATGTACAGCTAATTGGTTTTGATACTATTACTGATCTAGCCTTACTTAAAATAAACGCAGATCACCTCCCGGTAATTCCTGTAAATGATAGCTATGTATCCAGTGTAGGCGATGTTGTACTTGCCATAGGTAACCCGCTTAATTTAGGCCAAACAATCACGCAAGGCATTATTAGCGCAACGGGTAAGCAAAAAATTACAGACAGTCCGTACAATAACTTATTGCAAATGGATGCGGCTATTAATGTGGGCAACTCTGGCGGCGCATTAGTTAACTCCAATGGTGATTTAGTCGGCATTACTTCTGCGCAGTTTAAAACGCGTGAGAACTTGAATATTCAAGGAATATTCTTTGCGGTTCCTTACTCACTTGCTAAAAAAGTAATGGGTAAGCTCATTCGTCATGGTCGTGTTGTGCGCGGCTATTTAGGCTTTGAAGGCACAGCAGTAGATAGTACCGGCAAGGAAGTAAACGACAGCCTAACCCCAGTTACTGGCATGCGTATTACTAATTTAGACCCTTTGGGACCAGCATGGCAAGCGGGTATTGAAGAGCAAGATATTGTTATTAAAATTGCAGGGCTTTCGGTAGCAAATCCACAAAAAGTGCTGGAAGAAATAGGTAATACAGAACCAGGTAAAGAAATAGAATTTGAGCTTTACCGGAATGGTAAAATAGAAAAAATCATGGTGGTGGTAGCTGAGCTTGAAACAAAGCTTTAATAAAAAATAATACCAACTTTCATAAATCGTCAATAAAAAGGTCGGATAGCAATTTGCGTATCCGACCTTTTTAAAATAGCTTAGCTAGTTAAATATCTACTTAACTACTTCGACGTTTAATATTTGCACCCAACGCACTTAGCTTATCTTCAATGCGCTGATAGCCTCTATCAACGTGATAAATACGGTCAACAACCGTTTCACCCTGTGCCACTATACCCGTTAAGATTAAGCTAGCTGAAGCGCGTAGGTCGGTTGCCATCACTTGCGCGCCCGTTAGGCTCTCAGTCTCACCACAAATTGCGGTATGCCCTTCTAAACGAATATTAGCGCCCATACGCTGCAACTCAGGTACATGCATAAAACGGTTTTCAAAAATCGTTTCTGTAATAGTCGCACTACCATTCGCTACTACATTTAATGCTGTAAACTGAGCTTGCATATCCGTAGGGAAACCTGGGTGTGGAGCTGTTTTAATATTTACGGCTCTCAGTTCTCGGCCGCGCATATCAAGATAAATACTGTCGTTATGTACTTCTAAGTGTGCATTTGTTGCACGTAGCTTTTCAATCACAGGCTCAAGAGAATGAAAGTCAGTGTTTTTACAAAGTACTTCACCGCCTGCCATTGCTGCAGCGACTAAAAATGTACCTGTTTCTATTCTATCGGGTAAAATGCTGTGCTCACAGCCTGCTAAACGCTCAACGCCTTCAACTTCAATGCGGCTAGTGCCTGCACCCGTAATTTTAGCGCCCATAGCAATTAAGCAGTTAGCTAAATCAATTATTTCGGGCTCACGTGCAGCATTATCAAGTATGGTTTTACCATCAGCGAGGGCAGCTGCCATCAATAGGTTTTCGGTAGCGCCTACGCTTACCATTTCCATAAAGATTTCAGCGCCTTTTAAGCGACCGTTTACCTTGGCATTAATATAACCATTTTCAACGTTTATTTGTGCGCCCATGCGCTCCAAACCTTGAATATGTATATCAACAGGGCGAGCACCAATAGCACACCCACCAGGTAAAGACACTTGAGCTTCACCAAAACGTGCAACTAAAGGGCCTAATGCAAGTACAGAGGCACGCATTTGCTTAACTAAGTCGTATGGCGCTAATGTTTTATTAACCGTTGCGCCGTCAATCACTAGCGTATCGCCGTGCCAATTAACATCAGCGCCTAGAGTTTTTAATAAGGCTTCTGTGGTCACTATATCGCGAAGGCGCGGTACATTAGTAAATGTACTTTTTCCATCAGCTAATAATGAAGCAAACAAAATAGGAAGTGCGGCATTTTTAGCGCCAGAAATAGTCACTTCACCAGCAAGTGAAGTACCACCTTGAATTACAAATTGATCCATTAAGAGGCCCTATTTATTGCGGTAAAATAAATTTTTGTTCACGCTTCCACTCTACAGGAGTAAATGCACGAATAGATACTGCGTGAATTGTGCCATCTGAAATTGTATTCATTAATGGGCCATAAACTAGCTGCTGCTTTTTAACTCGGCTTAAACCGTCAAAGCATTCACCTACTGCAACAACTTCATAATGACTACCATTGGCTTTTACATGTACTTCAGCTAATTGAAGTTCTTCGCGTAATAATGTTTCGACTTGGCTAGTTTCCATAACTCTCACTCAAATAGGGTTGTAACCTGACCCAATTGCATTAAATTTTGCAATTGCTCAGGTAGGTTTTGCAATTCAAGGCGAATGCCTTGCTGCTTTAATTCTGCAAAAGAGTGAATTAACCAAGCTAAGCCCGCTGTGTCAACCCTAGATACACCACTTAGGTCGAAATAGATGATTTTATGCTTGGTTAATAGCTTGTTGTTCAGAAGCTGTTCATCGCCAATTGAATTTCGAGTAAGCTCACCGTTTACTCGAAAATGTTGTCCATCAACTTGGCTTATTGCCAATTTAGTCATTCGAGTTACTGCCTCTAAACTGAACTGGTAGCTGACTCTTTTGCTCTAAAAGGTTACTTACATTATCAATACCTTGCTGACGCAAAATACCTTGTAGCTCACTTTGTTTTGCATCTAGTAAACTAATACCTTCAGCAATCATATCGTACGCGCGCCATTCACCGTCACGGTCTTCGCGTACTTTAAAATCGATTCTGATATCAGGTTTACCATCTTCAATAATTTTAGTTTTAACGACAACGACATCTTTGCCTTTAAATGCTTGTTCTGCACCAAACTCAACTTTTTGGTTTGTATATTGAGTGAATACACCTGCATAAGTAGCAACTAAATACTCTCTAAAAACACCAATAAAGCGTTGAATTTCTTTAATTGCTTTGGCTTTTTCAGCTTCGTCGGTAATTGCACGTACTTTAGATACTTCACTACCTAGTACGCGAAGTGCTGCATATTTGTAGTCGATATAAGGCATTAATTCTTCTTCAACGATTACGCGAAGATGCTCTTGATTTTTAACAATTAATGGCTGATCTTTTTTAATACGTGCAAATGTATTATCGGCAACTTGGCGTACCATTTTATTTGGATCAACCAATTTAACATCTGCTGCACTTACGCTTTGAGTTAGCGTCATTGTGCCAATTGCTACAATAGCTAAAAACTTTTTCAACATAATAATTACTCACTACCTTGGTTGAATAAAAACTGCCCGATTAATTCTTCAAGTACAATGGCAGACTTAGTATCAGTAATTGAATCGCCATCACCTAGTGCTTTACTTTCCACACCAAACAAATCGTCAATTGCTTCATCTTGCTTGTTTTCAGTCACTGTTTCGCCTAAACAACGTTGTTTAGCCGAATCTGGAGAAATGACAGGGTGAATACCTAAGTACTGCTCACCTAAAATACCCGACGTTAAAATAGAGATTGAGCTTGTGTCTGAAAAACGACATAAATACTGTGCATCAATGGTCATGTTTACCACTGGTAAAAACTCTTGTGGGTGTACATAAATTGATTCAACACGACCAATTACAACACCACCTACTTTTACCGGCGCACGCGCTTTTAATGAGCCAATGTTTTCAAACTTGGCATTAAGCGTATATGTTTCGCCAGAGCCACTAATACCTGAATTGGCAACTTTAAGTGCGAGCATCGCAAAAGCTAAAATGCCAAGTGCTACAAAAAAACCAACTAAAATTTCTAATTTCCGTGAATTCATTATCTATACCCTATTAGCTGGTAAACATTACCGCTGTCAAAATAAAGTCAAAACCTAAAACTGCTAATGACGAATGAACAACCGTTTCGGTGGTTGCTTTGCTGATCCCTTCTGAGGTCGGCACACAGTCATATCCTTTATAAAGCGCAATCCAGGTCACCACTATGGCAAATACAAAACTCTTAATAATACCGTTTAGTATGTCTTGCTGAAACGACACTTGTGATTGCATGATTGACCAAAAACTACCTGTATCAACCCCCAGCCAATCTACACCCACTAAATGAGCGCCTATGATTGCTACGGCTGAAAATATCAATGCAAGCAATGGCATGCTTATAAAACCCGCCCAAAAGCGTGGTGCAATAATACGTTTTAGCGGATCGATTGCCATCATCTCAAGTGATGAAAGTTGCTCTGTTGCTTTCATTAAGCCAATTTCAGCAGTCAATGCGCTACCTGCGCGTCCTGCAAATAGTAATGCAGTAACAACCGGGCCCAGTTCTCGCAATAAACTCAGTGCCACTAACGGCCCTAAACTATCCTCAGCGCCATAACCAACTAATACGGTGTAACCTTGTAGAGCCAACACCATGCCGATAAACAAACCCGACACCATAATAATCAGTAACGATTGCGAACCCACCATATAAAGTTGGCGAACAAGTAACGGTGTGCCTTTTTTAAAATTAGGAACATGCGCAAGCGCACTAAACAGCATATAAGCCGAACGGCCAAGAGCCGCAAAACGTCCTAGCGTTTTATGCCCTAGCTTTTGAAATAAATCCAACATTATGCTTTTTCTCCAAGTAGTTCGTCTGCATAAGCTTGAGCCGGAAAATGAAATGGTACCGGACCATCCGACAAGCCTTTTAAAAACTGTTGAACTAAAGGAGATTCATGATTGCGCATTTCATCAGGAGTACCACAACCAATTACACCTTGATCGGCGATAATTATAACGTGATCGGCAATACTCATTACCTCTGTCACATCGTGTGTCACAATTAAAGACGATAAACTCAATACTTCGTTAAGCGACTTAATTAGCTTAACCAATACGCCCATCGAAATAGGATCTTGTCCTGCAAATGGTTCATCGTACATGATTAGCTCTGGATCAAGTGCTATAGCGCGCGCAAGTGCAGCACGTCTTGCCATACCGCCCGATAACTCAGAGGGCATTAAATCTTTAGCGCCACGTAGCCCAACCGCTTGCAATTTCATTAATACAACTAATCGGATAAGGTCTTCACTTAGCTTTGTGTGCTCTCTTATAGGAAACGCAATATTGTCAAATACCGACATATCAGTAAACAGCGCACCACTTTGAAAAAGCATGCTCATTTTAGTACGTGCTTCGTATAACTCTTTACGAGACATTTTAGGAATGCTGCCACCTTCAAATAAAATATCACCTGAATCTGGTTTAAGCTGACCACCAATTAAACGCAACATAGTGGTTTTGCCAATTCCGCTTGGCCCCATGATCGCAGTAATTTTACCTTTAGGAACGCTAAAACTCATATTTTTATATATAGTTCTATTGCCTCTCGAAAAGCTAACATCCTTGACTTCTACTATTGATTGCGACAAGTCGCTCTCCATAAAAATGTTCACTAGTGCACCTATTTTAAAGCTTTTTTGTCAAAGATGGAAAAAACAATTCGTAAGATTTTGTAATACACCCATAAAAAGGATTATAAGACTCGCTCAAAACAGCTTAACCCCGGCTTAAATTTTTAAATTAGCTGTTTAAAAGCAGCATTGTTACGTAGTTGACCTTACTCTTTTATTTATACTTTCATCTTGGCTTTTGTTACTATTCGCGCCATCCGTATTTTGTATAACTGGCTTAACACAATGGTTACCTCGTTTGTTATTTTAATTCTTGGTTTTGCAGCTCTTGTTTGGAGTGCAGACAGGTTTGTTTATGGCGCTGCGGCTCTTGCTAAAAACTTTGGTGTACCTACACTTATTGTTGGTTTAACCGTGGTAGCTATGGGCTCTTCAGCACCCGAAATGATGGTTTCAGCCTCTGCCGCTCTGGCTAACAAAACCGACACAGCGGTTGGCAATGCTGTTGGCTCTAATATTACAAACATTTTACTTGTGTTAGGTATCACTGCTCTATTTCGCCCTCTTTCAGTTTCATCAAGTACATTAAAACGTGAAATGCCATTAGTGATGCTCGTATCTTTAGCTACTTGGTATGTGTTCTCAGATAACTACTTTTCATTTAATGAAGGTGTTGCACTTTTGGTTGGCTTTATCGTATTCATCGGTGGGTTAATTATTGTATCTATGCGTGCAAAAAACCAAGATGACCCATTTGTCTCAGAAGCCTGCGACGATGTACCAAACGATGTACCTACGAAAAAAGCGGTATTTTGGTTAGTTGTCGGCATGATACTCCTACCTGTTAGTTCTCATTTTTTAATAGGTTCGGCTGTCGATATTGCTAAATACTTCGGCTTAAGCGACCTAGTCATTGGCTTAACAATTATTGCCATCGGTACTAGTTTGCCTGAACTTGCCGCTTCGGTTGCAGGTGTACTTAAAAATGAAGATGATTTAGCACTAGGTAATATTGTTGGCTCAAACATATTTAATATTCTAGCGGTATTACCACTTGCCGGTATTATTAACCCTTCTGCCATTGACCCATCATTAGTAAGCCGAGACGTATTAATTATGATTGGCGCAACACTTGCTCTTATTATTATGTCATTGAACTTTAGAGGCACCCAACGTATCAATAGAGTAGAAGGCGGCTTATTGCTAATAGCGTTTTTGGGTTACCAAGGGTATATTTTTAGTCAAGTAGGGTAAATGATGGCAACGCTAAATTTTATTGAACAAGGCCTGCGCGTTTTAGATGTTGAGCGCCAAGCACTTAGTGATATTGCACAATATGTAGATGAAAATTTTCATAACGCGTGCCAATTAATGTACGACTGCGAAGGCCGTATTATTGTCATTGGTATGGGTAAATCAGGTCATATTGGCAATAAAATAGCGGCAACCCTTGCAAGTACTGGCAGTCCAGCATTTTTTGTTCACCCTGGTGAAGCAAGTCATGGTGATTTAGGTATGATCACTAAAAATGACGTGGTTATGCTTATTTCTAATTCAGGGGAGACCAGCGAAGTTTTAAATATCATTCCGGTTTTAAAACGACTTGGTGCCAAAATGATATCGATGACTGGCAATACGCAATCAACCATGGCGACCCTTGCTAATGTACATGTGTGTATTAAAGTAGAAAAAGAAGCCTGTTCATTGGGTCTAGCTCCTACATCAAGTACCACTGCAACGCTTGCGATGGGCGATGCCATGGCAGTTGCATTATTAGAAGCTCGCGGGTTTACAGCTGATGACTTCGCGCTATCTCACCCAGGTGGTAGTTTAGGCAAGCGTTTATTACTTACTTTAAAAGATGTTATGCACAGCGGCGCAAATACACCTATTATTAGCGTTTCACAAACAGTTAAAGACGCCCTCATTGAAATGTCTGCTAAAGGTTTAGGTATGACAGCCATTGTTGATGAAAATCAGCAGCTCGTGGGATTATTTACCGATGGCGATTTGCGTCGTATTTTAGAGCAAAGAATTGATATTCATACAACACAAATAGATGTTGTTATGACTAAGTCATGCACTACGGCTACACAAGATATTTTGGCTGCTGAAGCGCTTAATATTATGGAACACAAACGTATAAATGGCTTAATCGTCGTCAATGATAAAAACCAACCTATTGGCGCATTAAACATGCAAGACCTATTAAAAGCAGGAGTGTTATAAATGCAATTTGAAGAACTCTATCAACCGCTGAGCGATGATGCAAAAGCACGCGCTAAAAAAGTAAAGCTACTTATATGCGATATTGATGGTGTATTTTCTGATGGCCGTATTTATCTTGGTAATCAAGGTGAAGAGCTAAAAGCATTTAATACAAAAGATGGTTTTGGCATTAAAGCGCTTATAAACAGTGGCTTTGAAGTGGCTGTAATTACTGGTCGTCATTCACAAATAGTGCAACAACGTATGAGCAGCTTAACCGTACAGCATATTTATCAAGGCCAAGAAAATAAGCTCATTGCCTATCAAGAATTAAAAGACAAACTCAACCTTAGCGATGAACAAATTGCTTATATCGGTGATGATGGTCCTGACATGCCCGTTATGGAATTAGTCGGCTTTGCTGTTGCAGTAAATGATGCCCATCCACTTATTAAACGTTTATCACACTATGTAACGCAAATGCCTGGCGGCTTTGGTGCAGTAAGAGAGCTCACCGACTTACTTATGCTTGAAAATGGTAAAGCATTGACTACACAAGGCACTAGTTCATGAATGCAGCGCGCATAATATTAAGCGTTTTATTCATTAGCTGTATGGTTTGGCTTTGGTACCCTTATTTTACACAAACAAATATTGTACCTCAGACTGAGCCTGAAGTTATTGCCAAGCCTGATTACATAGCCATAGAACTCAAACAAACAGCCTATGACGAACAAGGTAAAATTAGCCACAAAGTCACTGCGGCTAAAATGGAGCTATATCAACAATTAGGTTTTACGTTTTTTGAAAAACCTATTTTTACTTTATATAACGAAAAGCAAACGTGGCAAATAAATGCAGACGAAGCAACATTATACGAAGACAAACAATTAATTTTAGAAGGCAATGTGGTTGCCAAAAACTTAACCGATAACGCCATGATAGACAAAATCAATGCTGATAATATTCAGGTAGATATAAAGCTATTAACAATGCGTTCGGAGCAACCCGTTATCATCACTGGACCCAATTTAAAAATCACTGGTAAAGGCCTAGAAGCCGACTTAAAAACCGAAGTGATAAAACTAATTAACCATACGCGAACCATATATTATGACCAATAAAATATTAAAATCACTTATTATTCCTACACTTATACTAGCGTTTAATAGTAGTGCTGCAGAACAAAACACGCAACCGACTGCAAATCAAATTTCAATAAGCGCCGATAAGCAAGAAGGTCAATTAAAAGCTAATGTCGGGATTTTTGAGAAAAACGTTGAGATTATTCACGGTAATCGCCGTATCACAGCCGACCGCTTAGAAGTACATAAACGCGATGAACTTGGCGATAATAAACAATTATTAATTGCTACAGGTAGCCCTGCGCACTTTGAAGAAAAGCAATCAGATGGCACGACTATGAGCGCCAGTGCTGACGAAGTACGTTATGATGTATCTAAGCGTTTTTTAACGCTTGTTGGTAATGCACAAGTATCGCAAGCGGGACAAAAAATAAATGCTAAAAGCATTACCTACGATATAGAGCAGCAGCTAATCAGTGCCGAAAAAGATGAAAACTCAACTGACCGCGTTCACACAATTTTAGTGCCAATCGAGACTAAAAAAAGTAAAAAAAGCGACAAAGGTCAACCATGAGTACATTAAAAGCAGAGCTATTAGCAAAGAGCTATAAAGGCCGTGAAGTTGTAAAAAACGTCGGCCTTGAAGTCAAAGCTGGCAGTATTGTTGGCTTACTTGGCCCTAACGGCGCAGGTAAAACCACCACGTTTTATATGATAGTAGGACTTGTACCTAGCGACAAAGGTAAAATATCGATAGACGATAACGATATTACTCTTTTACCTATGCATAGTCGTGCTAGATTAGGCATTGGCTACTTACCGCAAGAGTCTTCAATATTCAGAAAGCTGACTGTTTATCAAAACTTAATGGCCATTTTAGAAACGCGCAAAGAGTTAAATAAACAAGCTAGAGAAGACACTCTCGATAAATTATTAGATGAATTTAGCATACAACACATTCGTGATAGCCAAGGTATGGCATTGTCAGGAGGCGAACGTCGTCGTGTTGAAATAGCACGTGCGCTGGCAGCAGATCCTAAATTTATATTACTGGATGAACCATTTGCAGGTGTTGACCCTATTTCGGTATTAGATATAAAGAAAATAATAGAACATCTTAAAAATCGTGGGATTGGTGTATTAATTACCGATCATAACGTAAGAGAAACCCTTGATGTTTGTGAAAAAGCCTACATTGTTTCTCATGGGGAGCTGATTGCATCAGGTACTCCAGAACACGTATTAAATGATAAAACAGTACGCGATGTTTACTTAGGCGAGCAATTTAGGCTGTAACATTTACGCCATGTCTTTAAGCATCTGCTAGTATTAATTATAACAACATAAAAGGATTGTTAGAGATACATGAGGCAATCACTACAGCTGCGCATGGGCCAGCAACTTACAATGACTCCACAGCTGCAACAAGCTATTCGTTTGTTGCAACTCAGTACATTGGATCTCCAGCAAGAAATACAAGAAGCTCTCGACAGCAACCCGCTATTAGAGGTTGAAGAAGCAGACTATTCAGAAGACGCTGCAGGTAAAAACGAGCAAAAAGCAGATACAGATGACATAACTGTTAGCGCATCTGCCGATGATGCTCCAAGCGAATACGAACAAGATAGTGGTGAAGCACTTGCAAAAGACACGCTAAGTGACGACATGGCTATGGATGTTAGTTGGGATGAGTACATGAGTGCCGCCCCAGCAGCATCATCGGGTCCGATGCCTGAAGACGAATCAATATACCAAGGTGCCTCTACTGAAACGCTCCATGAGTATTTAATGTGGCAGTTACAACTAACGCCATTTAGCCCTACAGACGAAGCTATTGCTATTGCTATTGTAGAAGCCGTCGATGATTCAGGTATTTTAACACTAAGCTGCGAAGAGATTTTAGAAAGCTTTAATCAAGAAAACGAAGATGATAACGAAGTCGAACTTGATGAAATTGAAGCTGTATTAAAACGCATCCAACTGTTTGATCCTGTTGGTATTGCTGCACGTAGTTTACAAGAGTGTTTGTGTATTCAGCTTAACCAGTTTGATAAAGAAACACCTTACATTAATGAAACAAAAATGATTTTAACCGAGCATATTGATTTATTAGCTGCTCGTGACTATCGTACATTAATGAAGAAAACTAAGCTCAAAGAAGAAGAGCTTAAAGAAGTAATGACATTAATACATACTCTTAGCCCTAAACCTGCAGATACTATTGTAAGAGAAGAATCTGAGTATGTTATTCCTGATGTGTCAGTTAAAAAAATTAAAGGCCGCTGGGTTGTTGAGTTAAACCCAGATAGCATGCCTAAAATTCGTGTTAATAGCCAATACGCGGCAATGTCTCGCACTGTAAAATCCAGTGGTGACAGCCAGTTTATTCGCTCGCATTTACAAGAAGCTAAATGGTTTATTAAAAGCTTAGAAAGTAGAAACGACACGCTATTAAAAGTAACAAATTGTATTGTTAAGCAACAACAAGGCTTTTTTGAACACGGTCCTGAAGCCATGAAACCAATGGTTTTAAATGATGTTGCTGAAATGGTAGAAATGCACGAATCAACAATTTCGCGCGTAACAACCCAAAAGTATATGCACACACCCCGTGGTATATTTGAGCTTAAATATTTTTTCTCAAGCCATGTAAGCACCGAAAACGGTGGTGAATGTTCATCTACAGCAATCCGTGCGCTTATCCGAAAATTAATCGCAGCAGAAAACTCAGCAAAACCATTGAGTGATAGCAAAATAGCGGATATATTGGCTGAGCAAGGAATTAAAGTAGCGAGACGTACAATCGCAAAATACCGCGAATCTCTGGCTATTCCACCGTCAAATCAACGTAAAAGTTTGATTTAAGACGCAAAAAAAGAGGGTAATGCTTATGCAACTAAACTTAACTGGTCGTCACGTAGAATTAACCGATTCACTAAGAGACTATATTAATACCAAATTTGCGAAGCTAGAAAGACACTCTGATCATATTAATAATGTTCATGTCATTCTCGATGTAGAAAAATTAAATCAAAAAGCAGAAGCCACCATACACGTAAGCGGTGCTGAGTTATTTGCCTCTACAGAACATCAAGATATGTATGCCGCCATTGACTCGTTGATCGACAAGCTCGATCGACAAGTAATTAAACACAAAGAGAAGCTTGCTCGACACTAATATGATGAAATTAAGCTCACTTATATGCCAGGACTGCAGCAAAGCTGCGGTCCTTTTTAATAGCAAAAAAAGAATTTTAGAGTTCATTAGCGAACTTGCTCACGACAAACTTCCGTATTTACCGCAACAAGATATTCTTAATGCTTTAATGAGCAGAGAGAAACTCGGTAGTACAGGTATAGGGCGTGGCATTGCCATTCCTCATGGAAGAATGAGCGGTGCAGAAGAGCCTTTGGCTTTAGTACTCGTTAGCGAAACTCCAATAAATTTTGATGCAATCGATAATCGCCCTGTTGATATTTTCGTCGCACTCATCGTACCAGATGGCGATAACCAGCAGCACTTAAAGACTCTAGCAACCATTGCTGATAAACTAAACAACAAAGATTTTTGTAAACAGTTACGCAGTGCAAAATCAGATACTGAGCTTTACCAAGTTATTGTCAATCAATCATAGTTTTATAAAGGGTGTTAAATGGAGTTAATTATCATAAGCGGCCGTTCTGGTTCTGGAAAGTCGGTTGCTTTACGCGTTGTAGAAGATTTAGGTTATTATTGCGTAGATAATATTCCAGTTAACTTGCTTCCTTCATTAGTTCGCAGTGTGTCTGATAGCTATGATAAAATTGCGGTTAGCATTGATGTGCGGAACATCCCTAAACAACAAGATGAATTTAACGATATTCTTGAATACTTGCCAGGTTTTGCAAACCCTACGTTATTTTATTTAGATAGCGACGATCAAACATTGATCAAACGTTTTTCTGAAACTCGTAGATTACACCCACTATCAATTGACTCGTTGCCTCTTGATTTAGCCATCAAAAAAGAAAAAGAATTACTTGATGTATTAATCACCCGCGCCGACTTTATGATAGACACGACTGATTTGAGTGTTCATCAACTCGCTGAATCTATTCGTGAAAAGATTTTAGGTAAAAAAGATAAGCAACTGATTGTCACGTTTGAATCGTTTGGTTTTAAATACGGTATACCAAAAGAAGCAGATTACGTATTTGATGCACGCTTTTTACCAAATCCACATTGGGAACCTGAATTAAAACCTTTAAATGGGTTAGATCAACCTGTTAAAGATTATTTGGCCAATCACAGCATAGTGCAAAAATTCACATGGCAAATTCAAACATTTGTACAAACGTGGTTACCGCACTTAGAGCGAAATAACCGCAGTTATTTAACCATTGCCATTGGGTGTACAGGCGGACAACATCGCTCTGTATATTTAGCGCAAACTATCGGTGAAAGTTTTGCAATGACACATCCCAATGTGAAAATTCGCCATCGCGAACAAGAAAAATAATATAGCTGAATAATCACCTGTTCAGCTTAAGTAGAGTAAGTTATGCATTGTGAAGACACTTTTTTAATAAAAAACAAATTAGGATTGCACGCCAGAGCAGCCACCGTGCTTGCCCAATTGGCAGTGCAGTTTGATGCGACAATTACATTATTTCAAGATGACAAAGAAGCCGCAGGCGATAGCGTACTTGCACTAATGTTACTTGAAAGTAGCCAAGGCAAAGAAGTAAAAGTTGTATGTAAAGGCCCCGATTCTGAGCAAGCTTTACACGCTGTTGGAGAATTAATAGCACAACGTTTTAATGAACAAGAATAAACAGTTATAAAAATAATGCTCGCATTACTAATGCCCCAACTAAAACAGATATATAAAATAAATACGGTTAGTGACGCCAGTTAACTCACCTCTCCCCATAAAGTAATATAAAAATTTATAAAGGACGCCAATGCCTGAAGCTTTTGAACAAGATTACCCACTACAGCAACTAAAACAGGTGACTAAGTCACTCAATAGTGGTCAATTTGTTCAAGTTAGGCGCATGCTCGCAAAAACAGCTCCTTGTGATACCGCATTATTACTAGAATCATCACCGCATAAAATTCGCCGACTCCTTTGGCAGTTGGTCGATCCTGATGTGCAAGGCGATGTTCTTGAAGAACTCTCAGAAGATGTTCGTTTAGGCATTATTGCCCAAATGGAACCTAAGCACATTGCAGCCGCAACCGAAGATATGGGCCACGATGACTTAGGTGAAGTATTACGTAGTCTGCCAGACACCGTTTATAAAGACGTTGTTAGCGCGATGGACATTCAAGACCGTGAACGTGCAACACAAGCACTTTCGTATCAAGAGCGTTCTGCTGGCGCGCTAATGAACACCGATACGGTGACCATTCGCCCTGACGTTACGCTCGATGTTGTACTTAGATATATTAGGCTACGCGGCGAGTTACCAGAAGGTACAGATGACTTGTACGTTGTTGATAAGCATAACTGCTTTATAGGCGCTTTATCGCTGAGTACATTATTAACTAACCCGCCAGAAAAAATTGTTCGCGATTTAATGGATGAAGATTGTGAATCCATTCCAATCTCAATGGATGAAAGTGAAGTCGCGCAATTATTTGAACGTCATAATTGGATATCGGCCCCCGTAGTTGATGATAACGATCAGCTCCTTGGTCGTGTCACTATCGATGACATCGTTGACGTAATCCGAGAAGATGCTGAGCATAGTTTATTGGGCTTAGCCGGTCTTGATGATGAAGAAGATACCTTTGCGCCAGTACTAAAAAGCTCCAAAAAACGCTCAGTTTGGTTAGGTGTCAACTTACTAACTGCACTTGCAGCTGCTTTTGTAGCTAGCTTTTTTGAAGGTACTTTAGATGTGCTCCCTATTTTAGCTGTACTAAACGGTATTGTCCCTTCTATGGGCGGTGTTGCAGGTAGCCAATCATTAACGCTTGTTATTCGTGGTATTGCGGTAGGTCATATAAATCAAACAAACCAACGTTTCTTGATGATGAAAGAGCTTGCTATTGGCGCGTTAAACGGTGTTTTGTGGTCGTTGTTAATAGCAGGTGTTATTGCCCTATGGCAGTGGGACTTTATGCTTGGTGGCGTACTCGCCTTCGCTATGTTTATGAACTTAGTGGTGGCAGGTGTTGCTGGTGCGAGTATCCCTATTATTCTTAAAAGAATGAATATAGACCCAGCACTTGCAGGGAGTGTGGTGCTAACCACGGTGACAGATATTGTGGGTATATTCGCCTTTTTAGGTACTGCTACTTGGTTGCTGGTTTAAATTAGAAACCTTTGCAAATAACTAAAGTAAAAAACACTTAGGGTAAAGCTGCAACTATGACAACGGATACCAAAAATAAAAAAGACACACCTAAAAAAACGCCAAAACAAAAAGGCCTATCAATATTAAAAAGTGTGTTGATATATGGTTTCATATTTTTCGTAATTTATAACGCTGTCAATTGGTGGCGACAACCTGTTATGCCAGCAAATCCTCAATTACAATTAATAGATTATAAAGGGCAAAACATTGATTTAGCAGCAATGAGCCAAGATAAACCAACACTCGTCTATTTTTGGGGAACTTGGTGCCCTATTTGTAGTATTACCTCCCCTGCCATAAACGAACTCGCAAACGAGAATAACTACCCTATCGTGAGCATCGCAGTAAAATCAGGTTCGGATCAAAAGCTACATGAGTATCTAAATGATCATGGCTACAGTTTTATCACTGTCAACGATCAACACGGTGAGATATTTGCCGATTG
This sequence comes from Pseudoalteromonas sp. NZS37, assembly GCF_015864265.1. Lineage (NCBI taxonomy): Bacteria > Pseudomonadati > Pseudomonadota > Gammaproteobacteria > Alteromonadales > Pseudoalteromonadaceae > Pseudoalteromonas > Pseudoalteromonas sp. NZS37. The sequence goes on from NZ_JADYXL010000001.1 coordinate 497,884, forward strand.
GCAAGGGCAAGTCACGCCTTCCTATATAATCTTAAAAGATAATAAAATGACGCAAGGGCTAACAGGCATTCAGCCGTTATGGTCACTTAAATTACGTTTGTGGTTATCATCAACGTTTTAAGAAAAAACTAACTGCAAGTATATAGACACTAAATACGTGCTATCTCAAGAGGGGTTTCTAAAAGCTCGCTCTTTATCACCTACAATAATATAGATAATAAAGAGCAAGGTTTACTTAATTTACGTATTAAAAAGGTTTAAAAATCCTTAGCGTAATTAAACTAATCTACTAGGGCGTGTTGATCTTTGTGGATTGAAATTTGTTCAATCTAGGGGCGATTAAATCGCGGCGCGAGGTTTGTAACCTAGTGGGCTAAGTAAAAACCGAGCAACAAAGAGTTAATCGTCCCTAGAAAGAACCCAAAGGGCAGCGCATGTTTGGTATTTATGCTGCGTTATCGCCTATTCATGGGGAATAACCACACTACATAGACTCCGCCTTGCCTAAAAACCAAACATACTGCTGCAAATTCACCCACCAAAGATCAACACGCCCTAGTTATTAATAGATTGAATCACTAACGTGTACTTTGACGATTACCGCCTACTTTTGGTTTAGTGTTTGCCTTTTTAAATTGGCTAAAACCGGTATGTCGCGTTAGTGCAGGACGTCCGCCTTTACTGCCACCTTTACCTGCTTTTTCATCGCGCCCTTCTTCAGGCACTAAACAGTTAGGCCCTTTACCAATTAAATTAGCTTTACCCATTTTACGCAGTGCTTCACGTATCATCGGCCAACCTGCTGCATCATGGTAGCGTAAAATAGCTTTATGTAATCTACGTTGGCGAGCACCTTTAGGTACTGGAACAACTTCTGTATTGTTTTTTATATTACGTAAAGAGTTCATTTCTGTGTGGTAAATAGTCGTCGCATTAGCCATCGGTGATGGGTAAAAATTTTGTACCTGATCAAGCTTAAAGTCGTTTGATTTAAGCCATAAAGCCATGTTTACCATGTCTTCATCTTTTGTCCCTGGGTGAGCAGATATAAAGTAAGGAATTAAATACTGCTTTTTACCGGCTTCTTTAGAGTACTTATCAAATAATTCTTTAAATTGATCGTACGCACCCATACCTGGTTTCATCATTTTTGATAATGGACCATCCTCTGTATGCTCTGGCGCTATTTTTAAGTAGCCACCTACATGATGCGTTACTAATTCTTTAACGTAACGCGGGTCGCGTACAGCTAAGTCGTAACGAACACCAGAAGCAATCAATACCTTTTTGATACCCTTAACTTCACGTGCTTTTTTGTATAAGTCTATTGTTGGCGTATGATCTGTATCCATATGCTTACAAATTTCAGGATACACACATGATAAACGTCTACAGGTACTTTCTGCCTTTTTGCTAGTACAACGCAGTTTATACATATTTGCCGTTGGGCCACCTAAATCAGAGATAACACCAGTAAAACCGGGTACCTTATCTCTAATCTGTTCAATTTCTTCAATAATTGATTCTTGCGAACGGCTTTGAATAATACGCCCTTCATGCTCCGTAATTGAGCAAAACGAACAACCACCAAAACAACCGCGCATAATATTAACTGACGTTTTTATCATGTCGTAAGCAGGAATTTTAGAGTCGCCGTAACTTGGGTGAGGAATACGCTGATACGGTAAACCAAACACAGCATCCATCTCATGTGTTTCTAATGGGTATGCTGGCGGGTTTACCCAAATAGAACGATCGCCGTGTCGCTGAAACAGTGCTCTTGCACAACCAGGATTTGTTTCTTGATGTAGAATACGCGAAGCGTGGGCGTATAAAGGTTTGTTAACACTTACTTGCTCATAAGCAGGTAACTTAACGTAAGTTTTTTCCCATGGCTTAGGTCGCGCAGGCTGAACCATAATCGGTTTTGCAGCTTCTGCCTTTAAGTCTATACCCGCTTGTTTAAATTCAGATTTACTACAGCCAACATCATCAGCGCCGTATGGATTTGGAATTGGATCAATTTTACCAATTTTATCTATAGCGGTGGAGTCACTTCCACGCCAACCTGGTAAAGGTTCTTTTCTGATAACAGCCGTGCCGCGAATATCTTGAATAGTATCCATTGTTTCGCCTGCGGCAATACGATGCGCAACTTCAACTAACGGACGCTCTGCGTTACCGTAAATTAAAATATCAGCTTTTGCATCAAACAAAATACTACGACGTACTTTTTCTTGCCAATAGTCGTAATGAGCTATACGACGAAGGCTGGCTTCAATACCGCCAATAACAATTGGGATACCTTTGTATGCTTCACGGCATTTTTGCGAGTAAATCATTACGGCGCGATCTGGACGTTTACCACCTACGTTATCTGGCGTGTAAGCATCATCGTGGCGCATACGTTTTTCAGCTGTATAGCGATTGATCATCGAATCCATGTTGCCAGCTGTTACACCAAAAAATAAATTCGGTCTGCCTAGTTCCATAAATGCATCTTTAGAGTCCCATGCTGGCTGGGCAATAATACCCACTCTAAAGCCTTGCGCTTCAAGTACACGGCCAATTACCGCCATACCAAAACTAGGATGATCGACGTACGCGTCGCCACTAATTATTATTATGTCGCAGCTATCCCAGCCAAGTGCATCCATTTCTTCACGTGTAGTTGGTAAAAATGGCGCGGTGCCATAACATTCAGCCCAGTATTTAGGGTATGAAAATAAGGCGCGCTTAGCTTTGAGTGTGCTCATAATTGTGGCCGTAGAATAACAAAAGGCGCGAATTATACCCTACTAAATTGTTTATATATACAAAGTAGTCAAAGCATATCGCGCCTTAAATTCTAAATCGTTCATTAGCTTAAATAATAAGTTAATCTTTTTAGCGTTTATTTATAAATTCTATTAATTCATTTTCAGGCATGGGTTTAGCATACATAAAACCTTGTACTTCATCGCATCCTAAATCTTTTAAGAACTGGGCTTGCTCTTGTGTTTCGACCCCTTCAGCAATCGTTTTTAAGCCCAATTTAGCACCAAGTGATATAACTAAGGCAGCAATAGCGCCAGTGTCGTCATTTGGTAAATCTTTAATAAATGCACGATCTATTTTCAACCGATCCAAAGGTAAACTTTGAATGTAACTCAGCGACGAAAAACCAGTACCAAAGTCATCAATAGCAACTTCCATTCCGAGTTCTTTTAGCTCACTTAGCGTACTAATAACCGTTTCCAGCTCATCCATTACTACGCTCTCGGTAATTTCTAATTCTATGTTTTTTGGCTTAACACCATATTTTAACAATGTATTTTTAACAGTTTGCGCATAACCTTTTACTTTAAACTGTGGAACAGACACATTAACTGCAATACAAATTTCTGTGCCCATATTTTCTAGGCGCTTTTGCTGTTGGCAAGCTTGTTCTAATACCCACTGCCCTATATCAACAATTAAGCCCGCATCCTCTGCAAGTGGCACAAACACAGCCGGCGATATATACACGCCATCACCTGCCGGCCAGCGTAATAATGCCTCACATCCAATTAGCGATAAGTCATCTAGTGAAAGTTGAGGTTGGTACCATACCTCTAATTTATTTCGAGCAAAATCATGACGTAACTGCCTAATAATCCCTATCCGCCAAGCCATCTTATCTTGCATATCAATATTGTAATAAACGCCTTCTTTATGCTTTGCTTTTTTAGCTTGGTCAAGTGCAATATAAGCAACTTTCAGTGTATCAATACCGCTACTTTGAAAGTCTTGTTGTTGGCATAAGCCCACTCTAAAATCGATAGGGAGTAAATGTTCTTCTGCGTAAAATGAAATACCTAATTGCTCATTCAACTTTTTTAAGTCAAATTCGTCTTGGCGAATAATAAAACCAAAAACATCAGCGCCAATACGTGATAGTAATTTAGCTGTTGGGTAATTTTCTCTTAACCTTTGCACAATGCCAATTAATACTTTATTGCCGACCTCTTGCCCTAAGCCGTTATTAATATCTGCAAAATTAACTACATCAAGTAATACAAATATATGATCGTTCACTTGTGGCTTTTGATAACTCACCACACGCTCAATAAAGTTAGTACGATTTGAAATACCAGTAAGCACATCTTTATAAGCAGCATCTCTTAACTTTACAAATAACCTTATGTTATCAAGTGCTACACTTACATTAGTTAAGAAAATTTCAGCAAATTGTAGCTGTGCTTGTAAGGGAATGTGGTCGCACTCTATATATAAAGCCGCTTTTCGATGCTTACTTTTTAATATAAATGTTGAACTTGAGTCTATGTGTTGGTGCTTTGACAAACCAAAACACGACTCAACTTGTTCAAATACTTTGCTATCAACATTAATTAATTTTTTACCAAAATAGCTTTCGTAATGCCCGCAACCACCTAAGACCTGAATAAAATCATCGCCATCTAACTTACTGCAAACAAGCCCGCTAGGTGAACATTTTAAAATAATACTCATGTGCTTGATGATTTCTTTGCATAATTGCTTAACATCAGTAAGTCCTAAAATAGACTTTGATGCTGAAACAATCGTGTTCATTGCATCACTTTGATATTCAAGCTGACATACCTGCTCGTATGAGCGAATAGCGGTTATAAGCGAAGTTACTAACTTAGAACGAGTCAGCTCTGTTTTCGTTTTATAGTCATTTATGTCGTATTCTCGTATTACTTTTTCTTCTGGTGTAATACCTGCTTGCCCTGTTCTTAAAATAATTCTTACATGTTGATTATTTAATTCGTCACGCACCCTTTTTACAACCTGCAAACCGGCATCGTCAGTTTCCATAACAACGTCTAAAAAAATAACCGAAATATTTTTATTTTTAGCTAGCACTTCTATTGCTTCTGCACCCGAATAAGCATCGTGAAATCGCAAGCCAGCCCCTAAAAACTCAACGCCAGACAAAGCTAATTTTGTTACAGAATGAATCTCAGGTTCGTCATCAACAATTAAAATATCCCAAAACTTAGTCTGCTCAACAACAGCATCGTCTTCAAAATCTTGTTCAAAAAATAAAAAATCGTTTTGATCTGACGACATTCGCTCTCCTAAGTAGCAATCAATAAATTATTTTTGGTTTATAATCTAATTCATACTATAGTCGATTAATAAAAAGTTGTTGTATTTCAACTTGAAAAACTAATAAAAGGTGTGCTTATTAAACCATTAAAAATATTAATCAAATGCGTACTGTTATTACTATTAGTATTGGCACTGGTAGGGCTAATACTGCCTCAAAGTTATAGTGTAAATAAAACAATCGAAATTAATGCCAATCTTAAAGTAATAAAGCCGCTTATCACCGACTTTAGCCAATGGCAAAAATGGTCTCCATGGGAAAAAGTAGACCCCAGCATACGTTTTACTTTGGGCGAACCCAGTTCTGGCCTAGGGGCTCATCAGTCTTGGAAAGGAAAATGGGGGTATGGTGAAATGATCATAACTTCGGTAAGCCAAAATAAAGTCAGCTTCAACATACTTTTAAATGCTGAACATATTATTAGAGGCACTTTTAACCTTAGCGAGCAAAACGGTATAGTTACGTTAATATGTAATATTAAAGGTCAAACAACTGCTCCTTTAATATCTGGTTACACTGCAATTTTAAGCGAGTACGTACTCAGTAATACAGTTTCACTGGGGTTAAATAACCTTCAAACTGTTGCACAGCTTAGTGATCCACAAAGGATAATGCACAGTCATGACAGTCAAAACAGCACAGGCGAGAATTAATCTTGCCAACATCATCGAGTCCTTACTTGGTTACCCTATAACAAAAGTAGGTAGTAACGGTGTACTACCTACTAACGAGCAAAGTTACGATATTAAGGGCCAAATTAAGCCGCTTTATCATATTAACAGTGAAAACTCTGTTTTAGCTCGCGCTCAAAAGCGCCAAGATTTATTACTTATTAAACAACAACAAAATATAGAATCAATTTTAGCAATGGCTATGGGGTTTTGCCCTGATGTAGCAAGTAGTAAACAGCCCGATGTTGATTGGGTAGAGCATTTTATAGCTCTGTGTGAAGATACTTCTAATGAATCAATGCAAATTTTATGGGCAAAAATTTTAACAGGAGAAACACTTAATCCTGGTACGTTTTCAATTAAAAGCCTACAAACTTTAAAACATATGACACAGCGAGAAGCAGACTCTTTGCAAAAATGTGTGTCGCTCTCAGGCTATAACGAAAAAGACGACAGCCACTTTATATTACTCGGCTTTTACAAAAAACCGTCCTTGTTTGATTTGCTACGAAAAGGCAATAAAGTATCTCTAAATTTAGGAAAAACGGGTATTAGCTTTCCTGATATTTTAACGCTCATGGATCTTAATTTACTGTATAGAAAAGAAATTGAATCTGCAGTGCTTAAAGCGGGACAAGAACTTACCCTTTCATTTTTATCGCAAAAGGTAACGTTAAAAGCAAAGAGTAGTGATTTGGTATTAAGCTATTACAAGTTTACGCAAACAGGTGACGAGCTATCTAAACTCATTAATTTCCCTGTCAATAAGGTCTATAAGCAGTTGATTAATAATGCGCTAGAGGGAGAGTTTGATTTAGCGTGGCACGCAATAAAATAATATGCCACGCTTTGTTTAATTAGAAAATACTAATTAAAAATGAACCTGAATACCCGCAAATGGGCCAGATGCATCAATATCAGTAGTAATATCATCTACATCATCAAGTTCTAATACCATAGAGCGGTAACCGGCTTTAACAGCAACATCTACTGCCAAGTTATCAATAAGTTCCCACGCCACGCCTACTTGGTAATCTTGTACTTTACTGTCGTCAATAGCCAAAAAGCTACCTTCAAAAAATACACTTAAACCAGTAAATGGTAAGCCTGCTTCGGCACGGCCGTATGCAAGAGGAACAAAACCAGAGAAGTCTTTGGTTTCGGTAAAGTTAGTACCACCATTTTGGGTAGTGCCGCTTACAACAATATCACCGTCAAACTGTTTAGCATTTAAACCTAGGTCTATTGAAATTAAGTCATTATCAAAAATTTCATAATAAAAAATATAATCAATATGCGTTAAATCACTTACCGTATTTACAGTAGAACCAACAACATAATCAGAACCATTAAAGCTAAATGTATCTGTAAGCAGCGCAGAACCATTTAACTCAAGCTCTGTATACTTTAATTTGATATTTGGTACTAACGGCACTGGGTGCTCAAGCGCCGCGTAATAACTTACAAAAGTCTCATCTTCAAAATTAAAATCTTGAGATGCATTATTTTTGTAAGAAAATTGGCCATCGTTATCTGACTTCCATCCATCAACACCTACGTATAAACCTAGTAGAGTGTCAGCTTGCGCTGCTGGTGCTAAACATGCCATTGAAAGGGCTGCTGCTAAACAATACTTTTTCATTTTTTATCCTTGAGCTAGTAGTTCGCTAAGTTCGATTAAAGCCGCATTGGCTCTAGAAATATAATTTGCCATAACTAAAGAGTGGTTAGCAACATAGCCAAAACCATTCCCGTTTAAAATAAGTGGGCTCCACACTGTTTCTTGGGTTGCCTCAAGCTCACGTATAATTTGTTGAACGCTTACACGCGCATTTTTCTTTTCAAGTACATCAGCAAAGTCGTACTCTATCGCTTGTAAAAAATGTAGTAATGCCCAAGTAGCACCGCGCGACTCGTAAAATACATCGTCAATTTCTAACCACGGTGTTCTTACTTGCTGCTGCAGTGGAGCAAGAGTTGCTTGTTTATTAGATGAATTACCCGCTAAATCGGTGTTCACTTTTTCTTGGCCTACACTGGCACTTAAACGCTGACTTAAGCTACCTAAACGTTTTTCAGCTTCTTTAAGCCAACTACGTAAGTTATCTGCTCGTGCGTAAAATTGGCTATCGCGCTCATGCTCGTTAGCAATTTGTCCACGATATACCATTAAATAATCAATACCTTTTTGATACTCACCTTCAGCACTTGGCCATGCCCATGCTTCAGAGCTAATATTAAACTGTGGCTGCGCCTTTTTAAGTGCTTCATGTTCCGTTGATTGTGATTGCGAACGGCTAAAATCTTTTCGCATAGAAAGCGACAAATCACGCACCATTTCTAGCGCGCCATATTCCCACGCCGGCATATCATCCATAATAATACTTGGTGGTATTACATCATTTGATAAGTAGCCACCGGGTTTATCTAGTAAGGTATTTGCTACTGTAATTAATGTAGAAGTAGTTACATAACCCGTAACTATTTTTTCATTACGAAGCTGCGCTTGCTCTTTGGCGTTTGCAACAACATCAAAACGTGAAGGCTCAGTGCTCCAATAAACAGCAATTGCGTAAAATATGATAAGCAGTAAAACAACTATTCCTGCTATTTTTCCTTTGTGTTGCGACATGTGTACTCCTAGTGATGAGCGTGTTGAGTAGATGGTTTTGACTGCGTAGCTTGCGCTTCAAGCGACACGACTTGAGCATTAGTGAACAAGCGATTACCGTCACTAAAATATAGCGTGAGTTTGCGTTCTTGCCCTACTTTTAATGGCTCTTGTGGTTCAAATACCATTAAATGATAACCGCCAGGTTGAAAACTGACACTTTCGTGCGCTTTAATTTCAACTGATTCAACTTGTTGCATTTTCATCATGCCGTCTACATGTGAATGCTCGTGTATTTCAACACGCCCTAAGCCATCAATAGTTGCCTTAGTTAAAGTTGCTGCGGCTCCACTGTGATTTATTAGCGTTAAATAACCTACAGTTGAAGTACTGCCAGGTAAAAACTCTCTAACTTGCGCGTTAGTTACTTCGAGCACAGCCACATCAGAACCATGATCGTGCCCTGAGTGCGCCGCCAACGATGACGAAAAAAAACTAAATATTAATGCAGAAGCCATCGAAAAACATAGTTTCATCATCATTCTTATCCTTATGAAAACTTTAAATTACAGGCTAAATTTAACATAGTTAACCTATAATAGTCAGTCAAATTAAGGATTAAGAGGCTACTTTTTTGTTATCGGCAACAAGCCAACACAACACTGCAACAAATAGTAACGGCCATGCAATCATTATAGATCCGAATAAAAGCGCTAAAACAGTCCCTGCTAATGCCACTACACCCGCACCAACTAATCCCATAGTAATTAAAGCCACTACAGCAACTACAGCAACAATTGCGGCCAAAGCACCTACAAGCTCAAGCCCAGCCCAGCTAATATCAGCAATCCATAACGGCAACTGCCAAGAATCAATCTGCACAAACGTTATTAAATCAGTAAACAGTAATAAATAGATAATTACACATACTGCCAAAGCTTTCATAGTAATTCTCCTTATACTAACCGGCTTATATATGAGGTCGATTTAATGATAAGAAAATTGCGCTATAACTAGGCAAAAATTTTTATATCTAGTTGTTCTAAATAAAAATTTTTAACAACGTTATAGAGTGATTTAATTCGTTAAATTGTTCAAATATTTATGCCTATTGGTATTAATACTCTTTATTTTCAAGGCAGCAATGCGCTATAAAATAACCAAGTGCAATTGCAAACGGAAAACTCAAAAACAACAAAATAGTAACTACGCGTGTTGCCCATACAGGAAAGTCCAATCTATGAGCTAAACCACTACAAACACCCGATATTTTTTTATTTAGAGTATCTTTATACCAACCTCGTTGACGATTAAAGCTGTTCATAGCAATCTCCTAAGCAGTTTGTTTTAAATTAGTATTTAAGTTCGCTTTTAAGCGAGCCAGTTCAGCATCAATTTTTTCATTTTTAACTAACGACTCAATTTGGGCACTCGTAGAGCTTGCTGTATCAGTCAGCTCATAAGCCTCTACTTGAGCTTCAATACCTTCAACACGCTGCTCTATTTGTTCAAAACGAGACAACGCATGAGCTACTTTATCGCTTTGTAGTTGCGTACTGATCCGCCCTCTAGCAATAGCAACATTATGACGCTGCATTAACTGAGCTTGCTTAGTTTTAGCCATAGCCATTTTTTGCTGCAGACGCTCACAATCAACCTTAATTTTTGCAATAGACTCTTGCAGTGTTTCTAGTTGAGTTTGCTTATTTTCAATGCTTTCGTTAACGCGCTGCTTTTCAAGTAAGGCAGACTTAGCAAGGTCATCACTGCCCTTCTCAACCGCACGTTCTGCTTTAACTTGCCAAGCTGCTAATTCTGTTTTTTTAGTATCAATTTGGCGATTAATTATTTTCTCTTCACACAATAAAGCGGCTGCTGTACTACGGCACTCATTCAACGCATCTTGCATCTCGGTAAGCATCAAGTTTAAAAGTTTTTCTGGGTCTTCAGCTTTATCAAGCATAGCGACAATGTTTGATTGAATTACATCATTTACGCGGTTAAATATTCCCATGGTATTCTCCTGTTGATTTTTAATTAATTTCAACAAGAAGATTCCAAGAGTTGTGCCAAGTTCATCAAAACAAAAATAAAACATTTAAAATCATAGTGATAAACAATAAGCACTCTAGTTTTTAGTGACTTCCAGCTGAACAGCATAGAGTGTAATTGGCCAATAAATTATGCTTTTGACTAATATTTAGGATCAAAAAAGCCACTCGAAAGTGGCTTAAATTTAGAACTTTTAAAGCTTAGCTTTATTCTGGTACAAAGCTTAATGCTTTATCCATTACCGATAAATCAGCTTGCTTACCATGACCACTTTCAGAAAGGTGGCGTCTAAAACCTCGTGCACCAGGCTGCCCCTGAAAAATACCGAGCATGTGACGTGCAATATGCCAAAAATTAGCACCCAAACGCATTTCTTCTTCAATGTAGCTGTACATTGAGCGCACTACGTCGTGGCGTGATTGTGTGTTTGCAGCATCACCATAAATTTTCTCATCAACGTCATTGAGCATAAATGGGTTACTGTAAGCTTCACGCCCAATCATTACACCATCAATATGTTGTAGATGTTCTAGGCTCTGCTCAATTGTTTTAACGCCGCCATTTAGGCTTAAGTCTAGCTGCGGATAATCTTTTTTAAGTTGATAAACACGTGGGTAATCAAGCGGTGGGACTTCACGATTTTCTTTCGGGCTTAAACCATTGAGCCATGCTTTACGAGCATGAATAATAAAATCATCACACCCTACTTTATGAGACGCTTCAATAAGCGCACATAAAAACTCATACGAATCTTGCTCATCAATACCAATACGCGTTTTAACAGTTACAGGAATACTTACTTCGCTTTTCATTGCTGCAACACACTCAGCAACTAATTGAGGCTCAGCCATTAAGCATGCGCCAAATCGACCATTTTGAACTCTGTCTGACGGGCAACCTACATTTAAATTTATTTCGTCATAGCCACGCTCACCTGCCAGTTTTGCACATTGCGCAAGCGCTTTAGGATCAGAGCCACCAAGTTGCAGTGCAACTGGGCCTTCGTGTTTATTAAAATGTAAGTAGTCGCCTCGACCAAATAAAATAGCCCCTGTGGTTATCATTTCAGTATAAAGCACAGTATGTTTAGTCATTTTGCGATGAAAAGTACGACAATGGCGATCAGTCCAATCAAGCATTGGTGCCACAGAAAAGCGTCTATCCAAAGTACATTTATTCAAAGCAAACCTCAGGGTATTAAAGTTATTAAGCACAGCTTAAAAGGCGCTGCATTTTACACAAAAGCCTGGCAGGCATCAATGTTAAGAGAACACCTGCAAGCCAAAATAATGGGCTATGCCATTTAAAATATTAGTAACGGCAACCGAGCTTAAAATAAGCCCCATAATTCTACTTATTATACTTGCGCCACTGTCACCAATTAATTTATGTACATGCGTTGCAAGTAGTAACAAAACCAGTACAACTGCTAATACAGCAAGCATCATTGAAGACGTTAGTAACTGCTCAACCCAGGTATACTCTTCATTACGAGTCATTAATACGGCGCCTAACATAGCGCCAGGGCTCGCGATAGACGGAATCGCAAGCGGAAAAATAGCGGTTTCAGTGCTGTCGCGTACACTTTTAATTTCGGCTTCTGGTTTACTTTCACCAAATATCATTGAAAGTGCAAAAATAAGTAATATGATACCGCCGGCTATTTGAAAAGCCGAAAGTGGAATTTCAATTGCGTTAAGTAATTGCTCACCTGCGAGTACAAAAAATAAAAGCACTAATGCAGATACGCCTACCGCTTTAAATATAACTTTACGTTTAAACTTCTCATCATCACCACGTGTGACTGCAATAAATACAGGTACAGTGCCAATGGGGTCAATAACCGCAAAAAAGAAAATAAATATAGCCAATAGTTCGTGCATTACTGGGTTTCCTAGGTAAAAAGCGCTTAATAAAAACGCTGCAACTACAACACAGTATGTTAGTATATCACGGTAGCATAAGGATAAGAGTAATGATGAATATAGAATCACTCGTAAGTAAAGCAAAACAAGTTTGTGACAACCGTGGTGCGCGTTTTACGCCTATCCGCGAGAAAGTATTTCGTCTATTAGCCAGTGCACAAGGTGGTGTTGGTGCATACGATTTGCTTGAGCAATTAAAAGTAACTGAAACAGGTGCTAAACCTGCAACTATTTATCGTGCATTAGACTTTTTAGCTGAACTAGGTTTTATTCATAAAATTGAAAGCACAAATGCATTTATGCTGTGCCATCATTTTGATCATATTCACCCGGTACAATTATTAATTTGCGATACATGTGGCTTTGTTAAAGAATTACACTCGAGTGTAATTTCGCATGAGCTTAATAATCTAGCTGCCGAAGGTGGCTTTGTCGTATCAGGGCAAACAATAGAAGCGCATGGTAAATGTGAATCTTGCAGAGCATCATAATCCTTCAAAGTTATCCTTAGTGACTATACTCAAACTATATAGTCATTTCACAGAACAAATTTAAGAGTAGCCACTATGAATGTAGAATTCATCAATCCTTTTTTATCTTCTTTAATTAATGTTTTAAGCACTATGGCTCAAACTCAATTGAAGCCGGGTAAACCTCGCATTAAAACTGATGAGATAGCCTGTGGTGATGTATCAGGTTTGATTGGTATGGTTGGCCCGCAAACGCGTGGATCATTTTCAATTACATTTGATGAAGGATTAGCATTAACCATCATGGAGCGTATGCTTGGCGAACGCCCTGATACCATAGATGAAGAAGTTACCGATATGGTTGGCGAAATAACCAACATGGTAACTGGTGGTGCTAAAAATTTACTTGGCGAGAAAGGTTTCGACTTTGATATGGCAACGCCTATTGTGGTATCGGGTAAAGGTCATACAATTACTCATAAAAGCCAAGGTAAAAAAATCATCATGCCATTTAGTTGTGATGCTGGTAATGCAAACATTGAAGTTAGCTTCGATAAACTATGAGTTGGCAGCAAAAGCAAATTACATTAAAACCTCGCCCGCGAGGTTTTCATATAATTGATGACGAAATATTATCTCAACTTCCTGAACTGGCGAGTTACAAAATAGGCTTGTTACATTTATTTATTCAGCATACCTCAGCGAGCCTTACAATAAACGAAAATGCAGATCCCACTGTTCGTATGGACATGGAAAGCCATTTCAATAAATTCGTTCCTGAGCGTCAACCTTATTATCGCCACGATTATGAAGGTGACGACGACATGCCTGCACACATAAAAACCAGTACGTTAGGCTGTGAGCTAAGTATTCCTATTTCAAATGGTTATTTAGCGTTAGGTACATGGCAAGGCATTTATTTAGGTGAACATCGTGATTCTGGTGGCTCTAGACGAGTTATAGCAACTATTCAAGGGGAGCTATTTTAATAAAAGCTCTCGGTTTCAAAGTATTAACTCTTCCTACCTCACTCATATCTCATAACTTCAAAGTACGACACCTTTCTTGTAGGCGCTGAGCTCGCGCGAAGCGATAGCTTCTAACAACCAAAACTTCAATGCTGAATATTGCACATAGAATAAAGTAGATAAGAGAGATTTTAAATTATAATTTTATTTATGATTTTTAATACAGAAAATTTTGAAAGGATATAAAAAGATTGGAGCGGTACACGAGGCTCGAACTCGTGACCTCGACCTTGGCAAGGTCGCGCTCTACCAACTGAGCTAGTACCGCATTATATTTTCATTCAACACTACAATTTCTTTTGGTTAGAAATTGGAGCGGTACACGAGGCTCGAACTCGTGACCTCGACCTTGGCAAGGTCGCGCTCTACCAACTGAGCTAGTACCGCATTTTTCAGTTATTTTATTGATGCGCAATAAATTGCGTTCAACATCCTAGCAACTGAGCTAGCTTTTATTCACTTCAATTTCTTTTGGTTAGAAATTGGAGCGGTACACGAGGCTCGAACTCGTGACCTCGACCTTGGCAAGGTCGCGCTCTACCAACTGAGCTAGTACCGCATTTTTTATTTCTTCAGTTATTTTACGTTGGTGCGCGACAGGTCGCGTTCAACATTCTAGCAACTGAGCTAGTACCGCATTTTTTATTTCTTCAGTTATTTTACGTTGGTGCGCGACAGGTCGCGTTCAACATTCTAGCAACTGAGCTAGTACCGCATTTATTGATGGTAATTCAATCACTCAAACGCACTAACCCCGCGTGGGTTATCGTCTTGAGCGGGGCAGGATTCTACAATAATACAGTCTGTTTGCAAGTGTTTTTTACAAATTAAAGAAATTTTCTCTATAGACTTTTAATTCCATAATCGAATCTTTAATGTCATCCAAAGCAAGGTGTGAGCCTTTTTTGTTCACTTTTGCAAGCACTTCTGGTTTCCAGCGACGTGCTAATTCTTTAATAGTACTCACATCAAGATTTCTGTAATGAAAGAAGTCTTCAAGCTCGCGCATATATTTATTCATAAAGCGGCGGTCTTGACCAATTGAATTACCACACATTGGCGAAGTGCCTGCTGGTACCCACTGCTTTAAAAACGCTAAAGTTTGCTCTACAGCATAGGCTTCATCAAAGGTACTTGCTTTGCAGCGTGCTGTTAAACCCGACTTACCATGTTGAGTAGTACACCACTCGTCCATGCCATTTAGTAATTCATCACTTTGATGAATAGCTATAGTTGGCCCTTCGGCTAATATATTCAGGTCTGCGTCAGTGACAACCGTCGCAATTTCGAGTATTTTATCGGTCTCTGGTTCGAGCCCTGTCATTTCAAGATCGAGCCAAATTAAATTTGATTTATTAATAGTCATAATTACCTAAGCGGTGCTTTCCTTTAGATCCAACGCATTTCGATATATCATATTAGCATCAACCGTCGAGCTAAAGCTTTTTTTAGGAAAAGCGACATTTAACTAAGGTTATAGGCCTCCAGTGGCAAAACAAAAAAAATTAAGTAAAGGCCAATCGCGTCAGATCAAGGCCAATCACCAAAAGCGCATTAATAGCGCAGACTCAAGACCGGCTAAAAAAGGGGCGCAAGAATGGCAAACCGATAACTTAGGTCAGGTCGAGAGCGCAATTGTGATCAGTCGTTTTGGCCAACACGCCGATGTCGAAACTGAAAATGGCGATGTACTTCGCTGTAATATACGCCGTACTGTGTCTAATTTAGTATGTGGTGATGAAGTATTATTTCGCCGTGCCAAAGTAAGTGAAGGTGATTTAGCCGGTGTAATTGAAGCCACGCAAGAGCGTCGCTCGCAACTTACCCGCCCTGATTTTTACGACGGTGTTAAAGTTATTGCAGCCAACATTGATCAAATACTCATGGTATCGGCGGTATTACCCGAATTTACACCCAGTATTATCGACCGTTATTTAATAGCCTGTGAAGATATGGGCATTGAGCCAATTTTAGTGCTCAATAAAACCGATTTAATTGACGAAGCAGGCCTTAACGAAATACAAAAAGTTCTCGATATCTATCGTAAACTTGATTACCAAGTACTCCTTGTTAGTAATATATCAGGCGATGGTATTAATAAATTAAAAGAAGTACTTGTTGATAAAAATAATATTTTTGTTGGCCAAAGTGGTGTGGGTAAATCAACCCTCGTTAATACTGTATTGCCTAACGCTGAAATATTAACTAAAGAAGTATCTGAAAACAGCGGCTTAGGCCAGCACACAACAACAGTTTCGCGACTTCACCATTTACCAAGTGGCGGTAACCTAATCGACTCGCCAGGTATTCGTGAGTTTGGTTTATGGCATTTAGATGTTGAGCGTGTAACGTGGTGCTTTAAAGAGTTTAGAGAATTTATAGGCGGATGCCGCTTTAGAGACTGTAAACATTTAAACGATCCGGGTTGCATCGTTAAAGAAGCAGTAGCCGATGGAAGAATTTCTCAATTGCGCTTTGACAGCTACCACCGAATTTTAGAAACAATGGCCGATGGCCGTGCAGGCGCCCGTGCGCCTCGCGTATAATTTAGGAAAAATACTGTGAGTTTAGACAAATTTAAAATCGCAATGCAGTACGCAATGCCAAAACATTTTATTTCACGCGTAGTCGGCAAATTAGCTGCTGCAAAAGCGGGTGCTTTAACCACTACTTTAATTAAACTATTTATTAAGCAATATAAAGTAGATATGAGCGAAGCCCAATACCCAGATCCGGCTCATTATAAAAGCTTTAATGAATTTTTTACTCGCCCTTTAAAAGACGGCATGCGCCCAATGGTAGATGGTAGCAATATCATCATTCATCCAGTGGATGGCGCAATCAGCCAGCTAGGCGATATTGTTGACGGACAGCTAATACAAGCTAAAGGCCACGATTACAGCTTACAAGCGCTACTAGGCGGCTCACAAGATGATACAACACCATTTTTAGGCGGTAAGTTTGCAACGATTTATTTAGCACCTAAAGATTACCACCGTATTCATATGCCAGTTGATGGCACACTAAGCAAAATGATTTACGTGCCAGGTGATTTATTTTCAGTAAACCCACTTACAGCTCAAAACGTGCCTAACTTGTTTGCACGTAACGAACGGGTAGTCGCAATTTTTGAAACTGAGATTGGTCCGCTTGCTATGGTACTTGTTGGTGCAACAATTGTAGCCAGTATAGAAACTATTTGGGCAGGTACTGTCACGCCACCAGCAGGTAGCGATGTATTTAGTTGGAAATACCCAACCACTGGCGATAACGCTATCACGCTTAAAAAGGGTGAAGAGATGGGTCGCTTTAAATTAGGCTCTACTGTGGTACTAGCATGGGGAGCTGATAAAGCTGAAATACTGGATGACCAACTACCAGAAGTGGTTACTCGCTTAGGTACTGCGTTTGCAAAAATTAACGATTAAAATCAATCGTTAATTCGAAATTAAAAAAACCGCGTTTAATTAACGCGGTTTTTTATTTTGTAGGCGTGAAGCTTGCTCACGCGAAAAGCGCAGCTTTTAATATTTATAACTGATAACTATTAATTGGCTTCTCTAAAGCGAAGCGCCCTCTAAACCTCTTTGTGAATAAATCACTTAAAATCTTATTGCACTAAGAGAAGCAAAAGAGATGTAAATGAGAAGACATCTGGCATAGAAATTACGAGCTTTGCTCGTCACGCCAGCAAGCTGTGCATCTACAAGTTTGGTGTAAGAATTTTGATGTACTGTAGGCGTGAAGCTTGCTCACGCGAAAAGCGCAGCTTTTAATTCTTTAACGCCACATGTAATAACAGGCACAAGCCCCTCAAAAACCTATTTACCACACTCTTTACACTCTGAATCTTTAATCACTTTAAAGTGCTGCTGCTTTAAAGTAAGCGCATCAAAGGTTATAAACACCCCCCCCTCTGCATGCCCCATTAATAAGTTGAGCGTAAGTTGCGCCTGCATAGAGCCTATTACACCCAGTAGCGGGCTAATTACTCCTGCGTTACTGCAATTTATAACCGGTGTAGCTTCGCTTTGTGGAAAAACACAGCCATAGCACGGGCTATCACTTTGCCTAAAATCAAAGCCCATTAACTGCCCTTTGGTTGCCAATGCAGCACCCGAAATTAACGGTGTTTTATTAGCAATACAATAACAATTAACGCAATAGCGAGTGCTAAAGTTATCAGAGCAATCAAGTACGATGTCAGCACCTTTTAGCATGTTAACTGCATTACTCTCATCTAACTTTTGGCAATGCGTTACTATATCTATTTGATTATTCAGGCTCGCTAATACTTTACCCGCTGCAGCGACCTTGTTTTGCCCTAAGTGGTTTATTTTATAAAGCACTTGGCGCTGTAAATTTGAAAGCTCAACTTCGTCATCGTCAATTAAAATAAGCGTTCCAATGCCCGCCGCAGCTAAATACAAAAGTGCTGGGCTACCTAAACCACCAGCCCCCACTACTGCAACCGTTGAGGATTTAAGTGCTAACTGCCCTTCAAGCCCAACTTCTTTAAGCAATAAATGGCGACTGTAACGTAGGGTTTCTTTATCGCTTAGCTCATTCACGTTTATCAGCCTTGTTAGTATTACCCTTGTTAGTATTAATTGGCACTGCTTATGGCTACTTGCAGAGCGCTTATAGCTTCTACGTAATTATCAGCTTCGGTAATCGCACGCACTACGGCAACACTGCCCACGCCAGTTTTCGCTACCTGCTTTGCACGGCTTAAATCAATACCGCCTATTGCCACTGTTGGGTAGTTTTGCATAAGTGGTACAAATTTAATGAGCTTTTCAAGACCTTGTATTTGCCCTGTCATATCTTTTGTTGTGGTTGGGTAAATAGCACCAAATGCCATATAACTAGGGCGATAATTATGCGCACGTAGCATTTCATAAAAACCATGAGTAGAAAGCCCAAGCCTTAACCCCGCGTCTTTAATTGCCGCTAAATTAGCAATCTCTAAATCCTCTTGCCCTAAATGCACACCATATGCACCGTGCTTAATAGCTAACTGCCAGTAGTCGTTTATGAATACCTGTGCGTTGTATTGCTTGCCCAGCTCAACAGCTTGCTTAATAAGCTCATCCAGCTCGTCTTGCGTTTTATTTTTAACGCGTAACTGCGCTGTTTTAATGCCTTGTTGTAGACACTTTTCTAACCAATCGGTGCTATCAACAACCGCATATAAGCCCAGCGATTTACTTTCACACGGTGCAAAATCAGCAGCCATATTAAAATCAAGCGGCACATCAAAATCTAGTTCATCGCCCAGCCAGCTACCTGGCTCAATTACTTGTGGGTAGTCAGCTAAACTAGTGGGAAACGAGGTCTGAGCAACCGGTCCAATCCCCTCGCCGTAGCGTACAGACTGTTTTAGCCCTTGGTTTATATATGCTTTAGCTAAAATAAAGGCATCTTTTAATGGGTAGTCTTTAGCTAAACACGCAGCTATTACCGAAGCCATGCTACATCCGGTGCCGTGGTTATGCGGTGTTTGTATTTTTTGATTGCCAAGCCAATACTCTTCACCATTTTGCGTAAAATTATTTACACAATAATCAATACAATAGCCACTTGGGTAATCCCAATGTCCGCCTTTAATAACAACGGCTTTAGCGCCCCAGCTTAATAACTTATTAGCCGCTTCTTTTATTGCAGCTGCGCCAATTAAATACACACCGGTTAATAACTGTGTTTCGTGGGTGTTTGGGGTTATTACATCCACCAGCGGCAGTAAACATTCTTTAATTGCGCTTACCGTATCCTCTTCTGTTAGTAAGTCACCGCTTGAGGCAATAGCAACAGGGTCATATACAATAACGGGAGGCACTGGCCACTTAGTTTTATAATGACTTATATGTTCGCTGATCAACTGAATTTGCTGCACATTGGCTAACATGCCAATTTTTATCACTTTGGCTTTCATGTCTTTTTCAAGCGCTAGTAACTGCGATTCAATAATATCGGTAGACACTGCATTAATAGCCTCTACGCCTAAACTATTTTGTGCAGTAAGCGCCGTAATTGCCGTGCAGCCATGCACGCCAAAACTTTGCATTGCTTTTATATCAGCTTGAATGCCTGCACCGCCGCCCGAATCAGAGCCTGCAATTGTCCATACTACGTTATTCATATTTTTTCCTTCACTGCTGATGCCAAAATGGCATCCCCATTGTAGGGGTTGATGGAGCTGCTACGTCTTTTTCCGGCATCGCTTTTGCTTTGTATGCAAAGCGCCCCGCTTCAACTGCGGCTTTAAATGCGCGGCTCATAGTAATTGGGCAACCCGCCCCTGCAATGGCTGAATTTAATAATACCGCATCATACCCCATTTCGAGTGCTTGGCAGGCATGCGATGGCAAACCTAAACCTGCATCTACTATTAGTGTGGTATCAGGTAAGCGCTCCCGAATAGTTTTTAAATTATAGCTATTTAACAAGCCTTTACCGGTGCCTATTGGCGCACCCCACGGCATAAGCACCTCACATCCTAGCTCATTTAAACGCTGGCAAAGTACTAAGTCATCGGTGCAATAAGGCAGTACCTTAAAGCCATCATCAATCAATATTTTTGTGGCTTCAAGTAACGCAAAAGGGTCTGGTTGTAAATTGTAATCATCGCCAATCAGCTCTAGCTTAATCCAATCGGTGGCAAATACCTCTCGGCACATTTTTGCAAGCGTTATCGCTTCTTTAACACTGTGGCACCCTGCGGTATTAGGCAGTATTTTTAAGCCTGTATTTTTTATTAACTGCCAAAAGTCATCACCTGCCGCTGCACTTTGTTGGCGCCTAAGCGACACGGTTACAATTTCAGCCCCAGAGGCGACTATCGATTGAGTCATAATATCAGGCGACGGGTAAAGCGCAGAGCCTATTAACAAACGACTCTTTATTTGCTCTCCATAAATAGTTAAACAGTCTTTCGTTTGCATGAGCTTTATCCGCCTTGAATGGGTGACAGCAACTCAACACTGTCGCCTTCATTAAGTACATAGTTACTGTGCTGACTTTGTGGAATAAATTCGCTATTAATAGCCACAGCAAAAGGCGCGACTGCACCAAAACTTTGAAGTACCTCAACGAGTGCTTTGCTATTAACATTAAGTAGCTCGCCATTAATTGTAATATTCATTCTACTCTCACTCTATTCGTGAAACTGCTTGCGCCACTAATGCCGGCGCCAACATATAACCATGTCGATACAAACCGTTAATGCTAATTACATTACCAACTTGTGATACTTCTGGGCGGTTATCGCTAAATGCGGGGCGTAATCCGGTTTGAATACTAAGTAGTCGTGCTTCGGCAAACCCGCTGTGTACGGTATAAGCCGCTGAAAGTAACTCAAGAGTTGAGCGCACTGTTGCGGCGCCATTGTCTTGTGACTCTATTTCAGTCGCACCAATTACATATTCACTGTTAGGTTTAGGCGCTATATAAATTGGATAACGCGGGTGCATTAAACGCACGGGCCTGATTAAACTTACCTCTGGTGCGTATAACCTTGCTACTTCGCCGCGCACACCCCTGAGCGGTTTATCATCTTGGGTATTTTTAGCACCAAGCCCACGGCAATCAATAATGTAATCGAATGGTCGATTGTTTATTTTATTGTCGCTAATGGTTACGCGCTGATTAAATACAAACTTTACTTTGCGTTTGTTGAGCTGTGCAAAGCTGGCTTTATAAAATGCTTGGTTATCAATTTGCCCCTCGCAGGGTAAAAATAAGCCTTGGTTAAAACGCCCAGCAAGTTCAGGTTCAAGCATTGTAATTTGTTGAGCATTTATATGCTCGGCAGTGTGATCAGCTAGCGGTTTTATACGCTGTGCAAAGCTTTGTAAATCGCCTTTGTCCTGCTGGTGCGCAATGACCAAAGTGCCTTGCTGCTGAAAAAAAACCTCACTTTCAAGTTCTGCAATAATGCTGGGCCAGCGCTTCATTGAATCAAGACCCATTAAAGCTAAATCAGCCTCGCACAATACCGACTCTGCAAGTGGAGCAAGCATTGCTGCTGCCACTTTACCTGCGCTATTTTGTGTATGCTCGTCGTCTGCTTCAAACACCGTTACATGATGCAACTTACTTAGCTCAAGGGCAGCTAAGCGCCCTGCCAAACCAAAACCCACCACAGCAATGTTATAAAACATAAAACCTCCAAAAGCAGTTATTAGTAGGTGCAAACTCACTCGCACTTCTTCAATATTTAAAGAAGCGAGGTATAACACCTCACCTACGTCTGCATCTAACTTTTAGCGATAATTACTTTATACCGCTTTGTGGTAAATCTCTGAGCCTGTTTGCTTAAACTGGGCAGATTTAGCTTTCATTTCGGCTTCTACATCAACCATTTTTATTTCAATAGCGTCGCCAGCGTTATTAGGATCAATACCGCGTGTTTCTAAATCTTTAGCGTAATCGCGTACTTCTTGGCTAATTTTCATAGAGCAAAATTTAGGACCACACATAGAGCAAAAGTGAGCCACTTTGCCTGATTCTTGTGGAAGGGTTTCGTCGTGATACTCGCGAGCTCGGTCTGGATCTAAACCAATATTAAATTGGTCGTACCATCTAAACTCAAAGCGCGCTTTTGATAAGGCGTTATCGCGCTCTTGCGCGCCTGGGTGCCCTTTTGCTAAATCGGCGGCATGCGCTGCAATTTTGTAGGTAATTAAACCTTCTTTAACATCTTCTTTATTTGGCAGACCTAAATGCTCTTTAGGTGTTACATAACAAAGCATTGCACAGCCGTACCATGCTATTTGAGCCGCCCCAATACCAGAAGTAATATGGTCATACCCTGGTGCAATATCGGTCGTTAATGGGCCTAAAGTATAAAATGGCGCTTCGTCGCAATGTTTTAATTGCTCATCCATATTGGCTTTAATCATGTGCATTGGCACATGTCCAGGACCTTCAATAAATACCTGTACATCGTGTTTCCACGCAATTTTAGTCAGTTCACCTAATGTGCGCAGCTCACTAAACTGCGCTTCATCGTTGGCATCAGCAATCGAACCAGGGCGAAGTCCATCACCGAGTGAAAAACACACATCGTATTGTTTTAAAATTTCGCAAATATCTTCAAAGTGCGTGTATAAAAAGTTTTCTTTATGATGCGCTAAACACCACTTAGCCATAATTGAGCCACCGCGCGACACAATACCGGTTACACGTTTAGCGGTCATTGGTACGTAACGAAGCAGTACACCGGCATGAATAGTAAAGTAATCAACACCCTGCTCGGCTTGTTCAATAAGCGTATCGCGGAAAATCTCCCACGTTAAATCCTCAGCCACACCATTTACTTTTTCAAGCGCTTGATAAATCGGTACTGTGCCAATAGGTACAGGCGAGTTACGTACAACCCATTCACGCGTTTCGTGAATGTAACGTCCCGTTGATAAGTCCATCACGGTGTCTGCGCCCCAGCGGGTAGACCACACCATTTTTTCTACTTCTTCTTCAATCGATGAGCTTACTGATGAGTTACCAATGTTGGCGTTAACTTTTACTAAAAAGTTACGGCCTACAATCATAGGTTCTGTTTCTGGATGGTTTATATTATTTGGTAAAATAGCGCGACCACGGGCTATTTCATCGCGTACAAATTCTGGGGTAATAAATTCAGGAATACTCGCGCCAAACGACTCGCCTTTATGCTGCGCGGCAAGTAATTCTTTACGAATTTCTGCACGTCCCATATTTTCGCGAACGGCTACGTATTCCATTTCAGGAGTAATAATCCCTTGGCGTGCGTAGTGCATTTGCGTTACGTTTTTGCCCGCGATACCACGGCGAATTTTTGGAAGGTGATCAAAGCGAATATGATCCAGCCCTTCATCCGCCATACGTTGCTGCGAAAATTGCGACGTTACTGATTCTAAAACTTCGGTGTCGCCACGGCTTTCAATCCATTGTTCACGAAATTTTGGTAAGCCTTTGCGCACGTCTAGTTCAAAATTAGGATCGGTATACAGGCCCGACGTATCGTAAACACGTAGCGGATCGTTTGACTCATAAACAGGGTTTTCATCTGTGCCACCAATAAACGTATCACTTAACGTAATTTCACGCATACCAACACGCACACCAGGTTGAGTACCTTCAACGTATACTTTATGAGAATTTGGAAACGGTTGACCCGTTAAGTTATAAATATATTCAGACGCGGCAGCACGAGTTTCTCGGCGTGACGCTTTATTTGTAGTATTTGACATGACTTGCCTCATTGCTTAAGGGTTGTCTTGTCAGATATTCCGAGGAATAGAGAAAGATCGTAAAGTAGCGTACATGCTACTTTGCAGCCTAAAATAAACAAAATCACTTTATTGTGCGCATAAAAAAAGACGCACAAGCGTCCCATTTTAGGCAGCTTGTTCCCTACGCAGGTATTAACCTGATCAGGTTCACGGATCCCGCTTTCGCGATCTCAGCCAAAAACTAATTACTTAGCTTTGGCACTCCGACAAGTATTGATATATAAATTCTGTTCGTTAATTTGAAGGTGTTATCCATCAAATCTGCGCTGAGTGTACGTCAGTTAAAAACTGCCCGCAAGGGGCTGTTTTTCAAAAACTTAAAATTATTTAGGGATAAACACAAATGTTTGCTCGCCTTGCATGACTAATTGCTGGCCTTGCATTTTAAGCTCGGCACCTTGCTTTAAGGCTTGTAATAACTGCTGCTCAAACTCATCAAGGTCTTCGCCGCACGACTTGCGCGTCATTCCTAATTTACTTACGGTAAGGTTACTTTCTTCAAGCGAGCCTTCACCAAAAAATTTGTTACAGCCAGCAAAACCGTTTACTTGCAGTGCTTCAATAAAGCTCATTGATGCATTAAACGAAGGTGGAATTGCTAAACCATCAACACGTGATAATTGCCATTGGGTGTATTTAAGCTGCTCACTGGTAACCGTCCCTGTTGATGCGCAACCAACACATAAACCGACTATAAGCATCGGTATTGCTGCTAATTTCATGCTACTACTAACTAATTGTCTAATTAATGTAATTGTAACAATATTTATGCCCTTTATCCGTTAAAAATGCATGTTTTAAATGTAAATTTTTGTTCTATGATAGTTCAAAAGTTATGCGATTAAGTACTAAGTTGTAGTTTTAAATACGTTATCTATTTGCTTTGGTAAAAACGGTCTACCTTTTTCATTAACAGACGTTCCTATAACCAGTGCATTGAGCATTACTTTTTCATCGCTTTTACGTATAACCGTTTGCTTAAACGCAAATTTTAAACGACTAATACGCTGCGGCTCCACAGCCACATAAAATTCATCACCTGGTAATAGTGAATGTTTATAGTCCATTTCGCTGCGCATCACGACTAGGTTAATTTTATCTTTCGCTAATTGAGCAAAATCAATACCGTGTGCGTACAAGAATTCATGGCGAGCATGCTCTAAATAATTAAAATAAACACTGTTATTTACGATACCTTGTAAGTCACATTCGTAATCACGTACTTTGAAGTCAACTTTAAAGGTCATATTAGTAATCCTGATTATTTAACGTATAATTGCCGCGTTTATAGCACATGTGTTTAAATAATTGCTACCATACGAGTCCCTAAAATGGAGTTAAGTAACCCAATGAACTTACGTTTGTCTTTAATTACTGCCGCACTTTTACCGCTGCTTGGTGCACCAATTGCAGCTAACGCTGATGATAGCGACCTAGAAAGAATTGTTGTA
Source organism: Pseudoalteromonas sp. NZS37 (assembly GCF_015864265.1). Lineage (NCBI taxonomy): Bacteria > Pseudomonadati > Pseudomonadota > Gammaproteobacteria > Alteromonadales > Pseudoalteromonadaceae > Pseudoalteromonas > Pseudoalteromonas sp. NZS37. The sequence continues at coordinate 523,482 of NZ_JADYXL010000001.1, forward strand.
ACCGGCGATTTTCAGCGCGAAAGCATTCAAACTTTAAGCGCGAGTGCGAGCTTATTCAGCGAAGATGAAATTAATCAACGTGGTGCAAGTTACTTAGACGAAATGTTAGGCAGTACCGCCAATGTAAATTTTGCATCTGGTGCGTCGCGTGGTCGTTATATTCAAATTCGTGGCGTGGGACTTCGCTCACAATTTGTAGACCCTATTAATCCATCTGTAGGCTTAGTTATTGATGGTATTAACTATTCTGGTCTTGGTGGCAGCTCATTATTATTTGATATAGACCAAGTAGAAATTTATCGAGGCCCACAAGGTACACGCTTTGGCGCAGACGGTATGGCCGGTATGATCCAAATGGGTTCAGCTAAAGCCACGAGCGATCCAAGTTTAAAATTACAAGTAGGTGCTGGCACGTATAACACCCGCGAAGCAGGTATTGCAGCAAGCACAGGCTTAACAGATGACACTAGCGCACGCGTTAGCTACTTTCGCAGAAAGTCAGACGGTTACGTAGATAACTTGTACTTAAATGACGAAACACAAAATCAAGACGAACAAGTAGCCCGCTTTAAAATAAACAGCCAGCTTACAAAGCATTTAAATACTGAGCTAAACCTGCATTATATCGATATTAATAACGGATACGATGCGTTTACGCTTGATAACAGCCGCAATAGTGTTGCCGATGAACCAGGCCAAGATAATCAAGAAAGCTACGCTATAGGTGTCAAGAATACTTACACGGGTTTTGACGCTTTTGATGTAAATCTAAACCTGTCGGCTATTGATACCGAATTACTTTACAGCTTTGACGAAGACTGGGTATGTAACGATACAAGTGAGCCAAAGTTATGTGCTGCTGGCTTACATCCAGATGGATACAGCTCAACTGATTTATACAGCCGCGATCGCGACGATCAGTCTGTAGATTTACAGTTTAATTCTAAAACGGGTAACTGGGTTGCGGGTATTTATTACCAAAACCGTGACGTTGATTTAGAGCGCCAATACACATGGTTAGCAAGCCCGTTTTCTTCAACTTACGAAACGAGTAACGTTGCAGTATATGGTCAAGTAGCGACTCCAATTGGCCCTAAAACCACATTAATTACAGGTTTACGTGTAGAGCAATACAAAGGTGACTACACCGATAGCAATGGCTTTATAGAAGATACTGACGATGTAATGGTTGGCGGTAAAATAGCACTTGAATATCAAGTAATTGACCGTACGATGATCTACGCAAGCATTACCCGTGGCTACAAAGCTGGCGGTATTAACTCAGAAGCGCTGGCTAAAGCAAAAGATGAAGGCTTAAACCTAAGCGCTGATTTTTTCCAGCAACACACCAGTTTCGACCCTGAATATTTATGGAGCGGCGAATTTGGTGTTAAAGGCTCATCGCTTGATGACAAATTTACGCTTCGCTTAGCTGCATTTTACATGCACCGCGACGATATTCAGTTAAAAGCATGGCAAGTAGAAGGTCAGCAATTTACCGGTTATGTTGATAACGCAAGTTCTGGTAGCAACTACGGATTAGAAGTTGAAGGTAGTTACCAACTAACTGATAATCTATTTTTAACGGGTAGTGCTGGTTACTTAAACACTGAAATAGATGACTTTGTAACGCAGTCTGGCTTAAACCAAGACGGTCGTGAGCAAGCACAGTCACCTAAATACCAGTATGCGTTTACTGCTCGCTATAACTTTACAAGTGAGCTTTACGGTATGATTGGTGTTGAAGGTAAGGACGACTACTACTTCTCAGATAGTCATAACTCACAGGCACCAAGCAGCAACTTAGTTAACTTAAGCTTTGGTTACGAAGCAGACATGTGGGCAGTTCGCGCATGGGCTCGTAACGTGTTTGACGAAACAGTCCCTACTCGTGGTTTTGAGTTTGGTAACGATCCACAAGATGGTTACGCAACGCATACCTACACACAATTAGGTGAGCCTCGTGTAGCAGGTGTTACCTTTACACTTAATCTGTAAAGCATAGCCGTTGGCTTTCAAATGAAAGCTTTCTGCAAGCAAATAAAAACACCGCGTTTAATTTAAACGCGGTGTTTTTATTTGTAGGTGAGGTTTTATACCTCGCTTTTTTATAAAGTTAAATTACACGAGCGCGCAATAAATTCGCACCTACAGGTTTGGCGTATGTTGTTGGGGTTGATGTTTATTTGTAGGTGAGGTTTTATACCTCGCTTTTTTATAAAGTTAAATTACACGAGCGCGCAATAAATTCGCACCTACAGGTTTGGCGTATGTTGTTGGGGTTGATGTTTATTTGTAGGTGAGGTTTTATACCTCGCTTTTTTATAAAGTTAAATTACACGAGCGCGAAATAAATTCGCACCTACAGGTTTGGCGTATGTTGTTGGGGTTGATGTTTATTTGTAGGTGAGGTTTTATACCTCGCTTTTTTATAAAGTTAAATTACATGAGCGCGAAATAAATTCGCACCTACAGGTTTGGCGTATGTTGTTGGGGTTGATGTTTATTTGTAGGTGAGGTTTTATACCTCGCTTTTTTATAAAGTTAAATTACATGAGCGCGAAATAAATTCGCACCTACAAATATTCCACCTACGCCTACAGGCTAAGCATTATGCTCTTTGCACATCAAATGCTATTACGTCTTTAATTTTCTCTTTATTTGTTGCGAGCATTACAAGCCTATCTATACCCAAAGCAACCCCTGCGCATTGTGGTAATCCATGTTCTAGCGCTTTAATTAAACGTGTATCCATTGGTACTTGCTTTAAACCGTTGTTAGCGCGGTATGCGTTATCTTCGTTAAATCGTTTAGCTTGCTCACTAGCATTTGTTAATTCGTTAAAGCCGTTAGCCAATTCCATATTTTTGTAATAAAGCTCAAAGCGCCCAGCTACGCGTGCATCATGTTCACAAATTTGTGCAAGTGCCGCTTGAGAAGCTGGAAAATGATAAACAAAACATGGCTTATCTTGTCCTATTGTTGGCTCTACTTTCATACAAAATAATAATTGCAGTAAGGTATCTTTATGCGTTTCATTTTGGGCTATATCAGCAAACCCCTGCTTACACGCTAGTTGCTTTAATTGCTCAATGCTTGCTGTTAACGGATCGAGGCCGAGTGCTTTTTCAAACGCTTGCTGATAAGTAAGTCTAGTTGCAGGCTCGACACCTAAAACAAGTTGCATTAACTCATCCATTTCATCCATAAGTGCAAATTCATCAAAGCCTGGGCGATACCATTCCAGCATAGTAAATTCAGGATTATGATGGCTACCCGCTTCTTCATTTCTAAATGCCTTACAAAGCTGAAAAATAGCGCCTGAGCCTGCTGCTAACAAGCGTTTCATGGCAAACTCTGGAGATGTTTGTAAAAATAAAGGAAGCCCACCAGCATGCCCTGGACCTACAAATGTGGTATTAAAACTGGCTAAGTGCACATCGGTTACACTGGCAGCACTTAAGCTTGGCGTTTCTACTTCTAAAACATCACGTGCATAAAAAAATTCACGAATGCTACGTAATATCGCTGCGCGTTGCTTTAGTGTTTCAATGCTTGCGCTTGGGGCCCAAAGATCTGCTGACATATTTTCTCCAAAAAAAATCCCAGCGTAAGCTGGGATTTTATAAACAATGTTAAAGCTTACTTAACACGGCTTACGTATTCACCGTTACGAGTGTCTACTTTAATTACTTCGCCAATTTGTACAAATAATGGAACTCGTACCACAGCGCCTGTGCTAAGCGTTGCTGGTTTACCACCAGTACCCGCTGTATCGCCTTTAAGGCCAGGATCTGTTTCAGTGATCTCAAGCTCAACAAAGTTAGGTGGTGTAACAGCAATAGGGCTGCCGTTCCATAATGTAATTGTGCATAAATCATTTTCAACTAACCATTTTACTGAATCGCCTAGTGCTTTTTCGTCAGCAGCAATTTGCTCAAATGTTTCGTTGTTCATGAAATGCCAAAATTCGCCGTCTGTGTATAGATACGCTAAATCAGTATCCATTACATCAGCACCTTCAACTGATTCACCCGATTTAAAGGTTTTTTCAAGCACCTTACCAGAGATAAGTTTACGGATACGAACACGGTTAAACGCTTGGCCTTTACCAGGTTTTACCATTTCATTTTCTAAGATACTGCAAGGCTCGCCGTCCATCATAATTTTTAGGCCGCCCTTGAACTCGTTGGTGCTATAATTCGCCATCGTTTCCTCTATTTATATTTTTTCGAGTAATCTACATGCCAATGATACAAAGAAATGAAGCAAATTTGCATAAAAACTGGCAAAAAGAATTAGCAAATGTAGTTACCTGCCCAAAAACCTTGCTTGAAATGGTCGGTTTATCGAGCCAAGTCCATGAAAACGACCTAAAAGCCCGTAGTTTATTTCCGGTACGCGTGCCTATCCCTTTTATAAAAAAAATACGCAAAGGCGATCCAAACGATCCTCTATTGCTACAAGTTATGCCACGCCATCAAGAATTTTTGACTAAGTCGGGCTTTAATAAAGATCCCCTACTTGAGCAAGATAACGACCAACCAGGCCTTTTACATAAGTACAAATCGCGTGTTTTGGTGATGTTTAAAACCGGCTGTGCTGTAAATTGTCGTTATTGCTTTAGAAGGCATTTCCCGTATCAAGAAAACCAACTCAATAAAAAAAGTCTGCTTGAAACACTGAGCTATATAAAATCAGATAGCAATATAAACGAAGTGATTTTAAGTGGTGGCGATCCACTGATGGCCAAAGACGATGCAATAAGCTGGTTTTTGGATGAGCTTGAGCAATTACCACAAATAAAACGAATGCGAATTCATAGCCGTTTGCCAGTAGTTATACCGGCGCGAGTTACCGATGAGTTATGTGAACGATTAGCAAAGTCGCCATTAAAAATTATTTTTATTAATCACATAAACCACGCCAACGAAATAGACGCTGATTTTAAAGCTGCTATGCAAAAGCTTAAACAAGCAAACGTAACGCTTCTAAACCAAGCTGTAATTTTAAAAGATGTGAACGATACGGTTGATGCGCAAATAAATTTAAGCGAAGCGTTATTTGACGCAGACGTATTGCCGTATTATTTGTATTTGCTAGATAAAGTTGAAGGGGCGAGCCACTTTGATATTAATGAAGCGCAAGCAATTGAAATAATAGCAGAGCTATTAAAAGCTCTGCCTGGATTTTTAGTGCCTAAATTAGTAAGAGAAATCGGTGGTCAAAAAAGCAAAACACCTATCGATCTTAAGCTAATTTAAACGTATATATTTACGTTGTTACCCAATGATGCAGTTACCGATTTAGCCGGTGTTTGCGCACTTGACGATTGTGCAGCACCTTCAATAAGTGCAAGAGCCGCCGCGCCATCTGCTAATTGCTGCTTTTTAGATAAAGCAGCGCTGTAAAGCTCACTGCCTTGGCCTGAGCCAGAAACAGCGGGTAAACTTGTGCCTGATATATTCATATAACAAACCTGACTTTTAAATGTAATCCAAGTATTATGTCGGCAATGCAGTGCAAAGCTTTAGGAAAACCATGGATTCTATTATTGAACAACTCAATGCCAACTTAAAAATTGTTTACCGTCAGGCACTTGATGCTGACAAAAAACTCGACGAGCTTCAACAGCAAGGTCACGGTAAGTTTAAAGCCTTATTTACTGCCGATTCTGGCTTTAGCTTTGAAGCTAAACGTTTTAAGCCTTACGTACTTGACGTAGCCGCTGATGTTGAAAGCTTATCTAACGATGGTTTTGAAGAAGAAAAACTGAAAACAACCGTTATTAAGTTACAACAAATACTCACGTTGTTAGCTACTTTTAAGTAAAGCTTAAAAATAAAAATGCCGCTATTTAGCGGCATTTTTATTTTCAGTTAATCTAAACTTGGTAATATTTGTTCACCAAACCACTCTGTTAATAAGCGTTTTTCGTAATAAAATGATTCGTCGCGGCCCATTTTAATTTTATCCATAAAGCCCATATCTTTAAGCTCCACATCAGTATCTTTACTTAGCACTGTACCGTCGTTATCGGTTAACGAATAATTTAGCTTAATGCGTGGAAAATAAATTGGTTTTACTACACGAATTTCGTCCATACCGCCATAACGCACATCACCTGCTAAATCTAAATCTGTAAACTCTACGTTTAATTTATAATCTTTTGGCAATTGCTCGGCTAGTTTAGCCATATGCTTTTCGAAACTTGCTGCCACACTTTTGTGATATGAGCTCTTTGTTTGGTTTGACGCTCGCACATCACGATAATCATTAAAGTCATGCCATTTAACAACAGACTCACCAGCATGGGCAAGCGCAGGTAATGCGATACACATTGTTGTTGCTATTTTTTTAACTAAATTCATATCTTTCTCCAAAGAGGTAGACCAATCACAAAAGTGTAGATTGGAGTAAACCTAGCATTAGCTATTACTAGACTCATTTTAGCACTTGTTTATTAACTATAACTTAATCTTACGTATAAAGTGTTACTTGTACTGAGTAAAATGTAATCAAAAGTACTTAATTTACCGTTATTAAAAAAAGATGTTATTTAAACTATAGAAATTACAGATAAAGCATGTAAATCACCTCTATTTATGGTGAAATTAACTCAATTGATAAAAGGTACCCACGGAGCTTTCATGACTATTTTAGTAACCGGTGGCGCTGGCTATATTGGCTCGCACACTGTTTTAGAACTTTTACAGCAAGGTAACGATGTTGTTGTTATTGATAATTTAAGTAACTCATCACAAGAATCACTTGCGCGCGTAAAGAATATTACAGGCAAAGAGGCCACTTTTTACCAAGGCGATATTCTCGATAAATTCTTTTTAGATTCAGTATTTGCAAAACACACAGTTGATAGTGTTATACATTTTGCGGGCTTAAAATCAGTGGGCGAGTCGGTTGCAAAGCCCATTGAGTACTATCAAAACAATGTACAAGGTACGCTTACGCTTGTTGATGCAATGCGCGACGCTGGTGTATTTAAATTAGTATTTAGCTCGTCAGCCACGGTATACGGCGACCCTGCAAGCTTACCAATTAAAGAAGACTTTCCTGTAGGCGGTACTACTAACCCGTACGGCACATCTAAGCTAATGGTTGAGATGATGCTACAAGATATCGCTAAATCAGATGAGCGCTTTGCGTTTGCTATTTTGCGTTACTTTAACCCAGTGGGTGCACATGAGTCGGGCTTAATTGGTGAAGATCCTAATGGTATTCCAAATAACCTTTTACCGTTTATCGCACAAGTAGCGGTAGGTAAATTAAAGCAGCTCGCTGTATTTGGTGATGACTACGACACAGTTGATGGCACAGGTGTACGCGACTATATACACGTTGTAGATTTAGCTATTGGCCACTTAAAAGCGCTTGATAAAATTGCCAGCAGCACAGGTGCATTAGTTTATAACCTAGGTACTGGTAACGGTTACTCTGTACTACAAATGGTTAATGCATTTATTAAAGCAAGCGATCAGGCTGTACCTTATCAGGTTTCACCTCGTCGCCCTGGTGATATTGCAGCATGTTATGCAGCGCCAGAAAAAGCACTTAATGAACTTGGCTGGGAAGCAGTGCGCGGTATTGATGAAATGATGCAAGATACATGGCGTTGGCAGTCAAATAACCCTAACGGTTATAAGGGTTAAGTAAAAATGGCAAGTGAGAAAGCATAAAACATAGAAATTGCGAGCTTCGCTCGTCACGCCAGCAAGCTGCGCGTCTACACGTAATTTAACCACAGCGTTAAGTTTTGACTGTAGACGTAGAGCTTGCTCACGCGAAAAGCGCAGCTTTTAACATTTAAAACTGCTTGTTACCTACTTTTGGCTTCTCAAAGCGCAGCGACCTCTTGGCCTCTTTGTGAATAAATCACTTAAAATCTTATTGCACAAAGAGAAGCAAAAGAGGAGTAAATGAGAAAACATAAAACATAAAACATAGTAATTATCTATTTTTACTTCTCTAAAGCGCAGCGCCCTCTTAGCCTCTTTGTGAATAAATCAATTAAAACCTTATTGCACAAAGAGAAGTAAAAGAGGAGCAAATGAGAAGAGACCAAAACCCAGAAATTACGAGCTTCGCTCGTCACGCCAGCAAGCAAGCAGCGCGTCTACAAGTAATTTAACCACAGCGTAAATTTTGGCTGTAGGCGTTTAGCTTGCTCACGCGAAAAGCGCAGCTTTTAATTATTAAAACTGATTGTTACCTACTTTTTGGCTTCTCTAAAGCACAGCGCCCTCTTAAGCTCTTTGTGAATAAATTACTTAAAATCTTATTGCACAAAGAGAAGCGAATAAGGAGTAAATGAGAAAACATAAAACATATAAATTACGAGCTTCGCTCGTCACGCCAGCAAGCTGCGCGTCTACAAGTAATTTCAGCACAGCGTTAAGTTTTGGCTGTAGGCGTAGAGCTTGCTCACGCGAAAAGCGCAGCTTTTAATTACTTATATCCAATATTTAATAACGAGTATCTTCGTTATGTCTGCGCCCACTGCCTTAGCAAGTTATGATAAACCCCTGTTAATTGAATAATCTCTGGGCTATCTTCTACTTTGCTGCGCAAACTTTGAATCGACATATCTAAATCAAAGAGTAAACCACGTTTTTCGTCGCTGTTTACCATGCTCTGTAACCAAAAGAATGAGGCTAATCTGCGCCCACTTGTTACTGGCATTACACGATGTAAACTCGTTGAAGGGTACAACACCATACTGCCTGCTGGCAGCTTTACGCTGTGTGAGCCATAAGTGTCTTCAATAACAAGTTCACCGCCCTCATAGTCTTCGGGGTCATTAATAAATAACGTCATTGATACATCTGTACGAATTTTTACTGGCGTACCCGGCACTTGTCTAATCGCATTATCTACATGCACACCAAACGATTGCCCACCTTGATAACAGTTAAAAAGCGGAGGAAAAATTTTTGCGGGGAGCGCTGCCGACATAAACAAATTACTACGCGCAAGTGCTGCCATAATAATGTCGCCAAGCTCTTGGCATTCAGGGCTATTTTCAGGTAGCTGTAAGTTATTTTTTGCTTTGGTTGATTGATGCCCTGCGGTAATACTGCCATCGGCCCACTGCGCTTTAAGCAAAACCTCATGACAATACGCCACTTCTTCTTTCGTTAGTAGCTCTGGAATTTTAACTAGCATGTGCGCCCTCTCACATTTTCATCAAATAATTAAGGGCAGAGTTAACTCTGCCCTTTTATGCCGTACTTATTTTACTCTTAGAAAGAGTAGCTCGCTGTTAAGCTAAACTTACGACCATCACCTGGTACAAAGTGTCCACCACCTAACTGATCAACGTAATCTTTATCACCTAGGTTTTCACCATTAAACTGCAGACTCAAATCTTTTGATATGTCATACGCAACCATCAGGTCAAAAATAGTATAACCTGGCGCACGAGAGCGTGTTGACGTAGTCCCGTTGTAACGCTCACCTACATATTGCGCACCTAAACCAAACGATAATTTATCCGACATATCGTACGTAGTCCAAACACTCGCGCTATTTTTAGGCGTACGTGCAAGCTCGTTACCAATTTGAGTTGCGTCGTCGCCTAATGCTTCAGTTACTTCGCTATCTTGGTAAGTGTATGAAGCAATTACAGTCCACTCTTTAGTAATTAGGCCCGTTGCTGAAAGCTCTAAACCTTGAACGCGCTGCTCACCACCGAGTATTTCGTCACTTGAGCTATCTGCAAATGGGTCATCAGTACGGGCATTGGTTTTTTCAGTACGGAAAAGTGCAGCATTAGTTTGCAGGCGGCCATCCATTAGGCTCCATTTAGTTCCTAATTCATAACTGCGACTTTCTTCTGCGTCTAAATCAGCTGCATTTGAACGCGTAGATACCGTTAGGCTTTCCGCTGATGGATTGAATGAATTACCTGCGCCAAAATATACACTGCCATTTTCTGTAGGTTTATAAACTACAGCTGCATTCCAGCTAAATAAATCGTCACTTGTAGAAATTAAAGCGCTTGGATCATTGTAATCGTTGTGATAATCCGTAGTGAAGCTATCAAAGCGAATTCCACCTGTAACTTCCCATTGCTTGTTAAGCGTCACTGTATCAAATGCATAAATAGCTTGGTTTTTAGCTTTAGCTTCAATGCTTGTACCGTCACGGCCGTACACACCCGTAAATGCAATTGTTGCATCAGGGTTGTATAAGTCGTTACGTATTCCATCTTCAATTAGGTTATCAGGCGTAGTTGCAACAAAGTTATGGCGTGTAAACGTTTCATTTGCAAGTTCAACACCCACTACTACGTCGTGAGTAAAGCCAGCAAATTCATAGTTACCAATTAAATCAACTTGAAGTGCAGCAAGTGAATTTTCTGTATCACGTGTTTTTTCATCCGCAAAGGTAATATCAGTGTCTGTTGTAACCGAGAAATAACGCGGTGCAGTTGTTACTGATTCACGCTTAACTTTACCTAAACGACCTTGCACACGTAACGTAGTATTTTGAGAAAAATCATACTCATAACGAGCTGTTGTTGAGTAAGCTTCAATATCTTCGTAATCACGGTAAATATTACCGTAAAAGTTATCAAAGTCGACAGGAGAAGGTGAGCGCGCGCTATCTGCAAGTTCAGCTACAGGCGTATCGCTGTAAACCCACGGAATGCCGTAATCTGGTAAATTGTCTTGGCGTTGATACTCTAGGTTTAAATCAAAACGGCTGTTTGTACCAAGCCCTGTTGCAAATGCAAACGCAACAGCATTTGTTTCGTTTTCAATATGATCACGACCTGCAACATCACCTTTATCAGTAAGAAGGTTTATACGTAGTGCGCTTGTGTCGTTTACTTGAATGTTAGTATCAAAACGACCACGGTAATCGTTTTCTGTGCCTAAACGTAGCGAAACGTCGTTAAAGCTGTCTAACTTCGCCTTTTTACTTTCTAAATTAACACTACCACCTGTTGCGCCACGACCAGAAACTGCTGAGCCTGGGCCTTTTGCAACTTCAACGGCTTCAATGTTGTAAATATCGCGTGTATAACCTGCAACATCACGAATACCATCTACAAAAATATCATTTGTAGCACTAAAACCACGAATCGACATGCTGTCGCCAGTAGGTGAACCACCCTCACCTGCTGCTAAAGAAATACCTGAAACATTACGCAAAGCATCACGTAAGCTATCTACGTTTCTATCTTTCATTACCGCTTGGTTAATTACCGTTACAGTTTTAGCTGTATCGAGTAGCGGTTGAGTGTATTTATGCGACGTTGATTTTTCAACAACATAGCTAGACTCAGTTTTAGTTTCTGCTTTAGTTACCGATAGTTCTTGAACATCCTGTGCACTTGCCCAAGTTGAAAGCGTTGCCGTAACAACCGCTGCAATTGGCTTTATGTAGGCATTCCCTTTATTCGATGGCTTACTCATGGTTACTCCGTAGTTTTTATTAAGCACTTAACTATTGTTAATTTAAGGTACATATTTAATTTCGGCGAAATCCTACCACTCAAACAACGCAATGTAAACGATAACTGTTATCAATTGCATTGTTATGTAAATTCCTATATTGTATACACACTCAAAAATTAACAGTAATTACGTCCCTGTAATTGCTTGTCGTAACTTTCAGGATTGTTGTTAAGTAATGCGAAGCTTAATTAAACCAATTAGCGTAGTTATCGCGCTTTGTAGCACCATGGCAGTAAAGGCCGACACTGTTAGTGAGCTAGAACAACTCGTTAATAAATGGCTACAAATAGAAAATCAAAACACAGAATTAAATACTCATTGGCTTGAACAAAAAAGCAGCATGGAGCAAACCTTAACGCTTCTAAATGCTGAGCAGCAGCAACTTAGCGAGCTTAATCAGCGTAGAAAAAAAAGCACCAGTGAGCTTGCCCAAAAACGCGAACAGCTTGTAACTCAGCAATCAGAACTTGAAAATGATCAACAGCAATTAAATGATCAACTAGCACGTATTTCAGGGCAATTACTTTCATTACAAGTGCAATTACCCCCGCCACTTTTAAGTAGTTGGAAAAACACTGGTGATTTAAGCGATTCAAAACTCAGTACAACTGAAAAATTACAAACTGCGCTAAAAATGCTGACCCTACTTAATGATTTTCAACAACGTATTTCTATTCACGAAATGGCTATTAAGCATCCTGACGGGCAAGAAGTATGGGTTAAGCAGCTTTATTTAGGTGCAGCTCAAGCATGGTTTGTAAGCGAAGACTTAAGTTACGTAGGTATTGGTTTTCCAAGTGACTTAGGTTGGCAGTGGGAATTTGACCCAAGCATTAATGCAGAACAAGTTGCACTGGGTATTGCTGTACAGCAAAAAAAGCGCGCTGCTGATTGGGTAACACTCCCAATATTAAGTTATGTAAATAAAAACCAGCAAGGGGCTAAATAATGGCTACTAACAGCATAATTGCAGTATTTAGCGCCACGGTTTTACTTTTTAGCGCAAACATTTCTTTTGCAGCTAGCAGTGATGATGCTAAACAAAGTATTTTAAGTGATATTAAAACAGCGCAACGTACTCTAAATAAAACTCAAAATAGTATTTCAAAAGAGCAAGCTACCCTTGCAAAGCAAATTTTTACCAAGCAGCAATCGCTCAGTAAATTGCGCGCGCAAGCAGCCGTTAATCGCCGCCTAGCTGACGAAAACACATTAAGCCTCGATCAGTTACAAACCCGATTAGATACTTGGCAACAGCAACAGCAATATCAATTAAACTTACTTAGCCGTTTTGTGCGCCAAAATACCAGCAATAGTGCCGGTAATAGTGCAGGCAATGGTTCAGGCAATAACAACGCGGCTAATAATCAAAACGAGTTATTAAGCCGCGTTATATCGCAAATTAATAATCAAGAGCAGGCACTTTATCCACAGTTTAAAAAGCAATCGGTTGTGCTAAGTAATGGTGAGTTAAGCCAAGCTAATACCCTTCAAGTCGGGCCTGTTGCATGGTTTAGTACGCAAACACCTAAGCTTATGGGGTTATTAAATTTGGATGATGAATCTAATGCATTAAAAGTAGCGTTAGTGCAATCAACAAATAACGATAACCCACTCGATAATACTTTAAATCAAAATGGTGCAGGCTCAACATTACTTACTTTTGATCCTAGTTTAACGCACTTAGTAACGAGCCAAGCTCAACAAGAAAGTCCGCTTGAACACTTAGAAAAAGGCGGCTTATGGGCCATCCCGATTATTTTGTTTGCCTGCTTTGCACTAACTATTGCGCTATTAAAAGCCGCACAACTACTGCGTTTAAGTAAAATTAAAATGCACTCTCAAATGCAATTACAGCAATTTTTTAAAGCTGAAAATAGCAATGAATTTGCAGGCATGCAGCAGCAGTTATTTAACTTAACGCTACAAAGTGAAAAAGGCCAAGTACGAGACGATCAATTATTTAACCAGTTAATTCATGATAAGCATAAACTCGATAACTTTATTGGTGCTATTGCCGTTACGGCTGCAGTAGCTCCACTACTTGGCTTGTTAGGTACTGTTAGCGGCATGATCGAAACATTTAAAATGATGACCTTGTTTGGCTCAGGTGACCCAGAAGTTGTATCGGGCGGTATTGCACAAGCACTTATAACAACTGAATTAGGTTTAGTCGTTGCCATCCCTGCATTGGTATTAAATGCATTGCTATCACGTAAAGCAAAAGCGTACTACAGCCAACTAGAAGGCTTTGCTTTACAGCTTAGTCAACTAGAAAAAGGAGAAACCAATGTTTGAAAAAATCGTTAGTAACCCTATTTGCTGGTGTATTCTTTTACTCGCTTTATTTGTATACCAGCTGATTTTTCATGACTTGCTGCACCTTAAACAATACCAAGCGCAGCGTAAAGGTTACTGGCAAGAGGTAAGCTCTATTTTAACTGCAGCGCTTCCGCTACTTGGTTTATTAGGCACCATTGTTGGTTTGCTTGATACATTTAAAGTAATGGCGCTGGGCCATAACGAGTTAATGAGTGACGCCATTGGTGATGCATTACTAACAACTCAACTCGGCCTTGTGTGCGCTATTCCCGCGTGGTTAATGCAAGCGTATTTAGCGTATTCGCAGCGTAATCCTAAATTACATACGTTAAGTAAACAGTTAGGGTAACACTATGCAATCACGTTTAAAGCACAAGCTAGAGCAAGAAGCGGGGCAACATATCGATATGTCGCCGCTACTTGATGTGGTATTTATATTGCTAATATTTTTTATTGTTACAACCGTATTTGTACGCGAAAGCGGCGTTGAGGTTGATAAACCACAAGCCGTATCGGCCAGTCGTCTTGAGCAGCAAGTTATATTTTTAGCAATAACCGACAACCAACAAGTATTTTTTGATGGTAGCCAAATTGGTGTTGCTGGCGTGCGTAGTAGTGTCGAGCAAATGTTAAAACAGCAACAACGCCCTGTGGTTATTCAAGCTGATAAAACAGTACCTACAGAGTTACTTGTTCAAGTAATTGACGAAGCAAAGCTGGCAGGCGCAGCGCAAGTTAACTTAGCTACTAAGCAATAATATGCACACGATTGACTCGTCTCAAAAAACAAAAAACAATCGCCATCCACTGTTTGCATTTGGCCTTAGCCTAATTGTACTTAGTGCTGCATTACTGCTTTTATGGCTTGGGCAACTTGCCGAACACCATATAAAAGACAAAGTGATTGTACGTGAGATTGCCATGGTGGCACTGCCACCTCCCCCTCCGCCATCAATATCGCAACAGCAAACAAGTGAGCCAATGCAAAGCTTAGCGGTAGAAGGTGCAGGCGCGTCTATTCAAGCCGTAAAAATTAAGATCAACAGCAATTTAAGTATTGTAAAACCCGATACACCTAGCGTAAAAGTAAGCGCGCCACAATGGCAATCAATGAGTGTAAATTGGGATGCATTTAGCTTAAATCAACTCGATGCTCTCCCCACTTTGCTTACTCCCGTCAAGGCCGTTTTACCAAAAAGCTTAACCCGCCGAGGTGTTGATGTATTTACTGTAAAACTCGATGTATTTATTGATGAAAGTGGCAAGGTAAGTTTAATTGAGGTAGTACAAAACCCATACCCTGAACTTAAACCAGCTATCGACAAAATTATTAAGCAAAGCCGCTTTAGTGCACCTAAAAAAGAAGGTGAAACCGTACGCGCTCGCTTTATTTGGCCAATCGAATTTAAACCTTAAGCCTATTAAAATGAAAAACATGAATATATTTAAAACGCTAAAACCATTAACTTGCGCAGTTATCACTACTTTAATGTGCTCATTCCCTTTATTAGGTGTAACTAGCGTGCATGCTAGTGCTGCTAGTACGCCATTAAAAAGTGCGCCACTAAAAGTAACTTTATCGCCTAGCGATCCAACATGGCAGTTGGCTATAAATAATAAATTACTAGGCCCTACAGAGGTCCTTATTGAGCCGACCGAGCGCGGTTTTGCTCGCCAAGTACAACCACTATTGCAAGCTGGTAATTACAGTGAAGTCGCTGCGCTATTTAAAGGCCGTGATATAAGCGAAGATAGCACTGCTTTAAACTTATTGCGTGCACAAGTACTGCTTTCAACAAAAGACTTTAACAACGCTGAACTAGCTTACTTGGCGTGTTTAAAAGCCTCACCTGATTTAGTAAAAGCACACCAAGGTTTGAGCCTTTTATACATGCAACAAGCAAAGTATGACAAAGCACAAACACACCTAGTTCATAGTATTGAGCTTGGCCAAGCTGATGCACAAAGTTATGCGCAACTTGCTTATATACACGTGCAGCATAGCCAACCTTGGAGCGCAGTAGCGGCGTACCGCCAAGCGCTGATGCTAGCGCCAGAAACAAGCCAATATCAACAAGGGCTATTGTTTGCGTTAATTGAATCGGGTGATTTAAGTCAGGCAAATGCATTATTAAAAGAATTACTCAATAAAACCTCTGATAAAGCTGAACTTTGGTTGCAACGTGCACAAATAGCATTACAGCTTGATCACAAAAAGCAAGCGCTTGCTGCTATTGAAGTGGCCTTAAAACTCAACCCTAAAGATACCAGCAACCAGCTTTTAGCAGCTCAGTTGCACTTAAGTGAAGGTAGCAGTGAGCGCGCTGTTAGTTTATTAAAGCAAGGTTTAAAACACGCCACTAAAGAGCAGCAAGTTGAGGTTATTAATACCACGATGCAAACTTTAGGCTGGCTTGTGTCTCAACAAAAATGGGATTTAGCTAAAGATCTAATAGGCAGCGCAAAAAGATTAACTAAGCAACTACCCCGTGATGAACAAGTCCAGTTTTCTGTATACAGCGCACAAATTGCTATGCAACAAGGTAATACTAAACGTGCTCTTAAAAGCTTAAATAACGCACTTAAAATAAACCCGAATTTAGGTGATGCCCTACTTAGTTTAGCGAGTATTTATCGCAGTAAAAGCCAACTTACCCAAGCAAAACTTATGTACGTTCGTGCACAAGCCCTACCTGATTACCAACTATCGGCGTGGCTTGGATTATCGCAAATAGCGATTGATTCTAAAGACTACTCGAGCGCGCTAAAGCATCTTAGAAAAGCATTACAAGCTAACCCACAACGCCAAGACTTAATTACTAATATTCGCGCCCTTGAGAATATAGTGCGCCAAGAGGGGTAAGTTTAACACCGTGGTTAAACTTTCTTGTAGACACAGCTTGCTGGCGTGACGAGCAAAGCTCGTAATTTCTATGCCTTAATGTTTTCTCATTTACTCCTCTTTGTGCAATAAGATCTTAAGTGATTTATTCACAAAGAGGTTTAGAGGGAGCTGCGCTTTAGGGAAACCAATAAGTAAGCAAAGTAATCAGTTATAAATATTAAAAGTTGCGCTTTTCGCGTGAGCAAGCTTCACGCCTACCGGTAAAATTTGACGCCGTAGTTAAACTGACTTGTAGACGCACAGCTTGCTGGCGTGACGAGCAAAGCTCGTAATTTATATGTTCTATGTCTTCTCATTTACTCCTCATTCGCTTCTCTTTGTGCAATAAGTTTTTAAGTGATTTGCTCACGAAGAAGCTAAAAGTGAGCTGCGCTTTAGAGAAGTAAAAATATATAATTACTATTGTTTTATATCTTCTCATTTACTCCTCTTTTACTTCTCTTTGTGCAATAAGTTTTTAAGTGATTTATTCACAAAGAGGCTAAAAAGAAGCTCACGCTTCTCACGTGAGCAAGCTCGTTTACAATATATATTAAAGCGTTACCAATTTTGCATTTCGACTATGCGTGATTGCGTGCGTGCATATTCAAAGCTCAACTTTTTACCTTTATATAAATGTTCAATGTCGGTTTGCGCATTTATCACCAGCAATTTATGGCAATCGTAAAACTCATCTACTAAGGCAATAAAGCGCCGTGCTTCGTCGTCAAAGGTATGCTCATCAAGTGTTTGTTTTTCGCGTTGGTAGCTATCTTCTATACCATGAACTATAACTTTACCCGTTGCTTTAACACCCATTTGCGGCACGTTCGATACATATAACACATCAAATTGCGTTGCTAAAAACATATAATCGTTAGCACTACGTGGGCCTGAACATAGCGCCATAAAATCAATCATCAAGGCGTTATCGGCTCTTAATAAATAAGGTAAATCGCGCCCATGCACACTAACTGTATTGCTGCATGTTACAGCCGGATACGAAGCTAAAAACTTACTTTCAAAATCGTGATTTGATAAATTAATAAAATAGTGACGACTGTTTTTACCATATCTAAAGCGGTGATCGTCCTCCCCTGCCACGTTAATTATATGGCAATGGCTATTAATTAAATCGATAGTAGGTAAAAATCGCGCCCGTTGCAGGCCGTTGTAATAAAGTTGCTCAGGCTTTGCGTTCGATGTGGCCACCAGCACAACACCTTGTTCAAACAACGCATTGAACAATCTGGCCATAATCATGGCATCGCCAATGTCGCTTACAAAAAACTCGTCAAAACATAGTACTCGAATATTTTTAGCCCACTGTTTTGCAATTAGGATTAGTGGATTTTTTTGACCTTGTAGCTGCGAAAGCTGGGCATGCACTTGTGCTATAAAATGATGAAAATGCAGCCGCTGCTTTTGCTCAATAGGTAGGTTTTTATAAAATAAATCCATTAACATGGATTTACCACGCCCTACGGGTCCGTATAAATAAACACCTTTTATTAAAGTCGCTTTTTGCCACCACGATGTGTGAGCTTGAAGTTGCTCGCTTAGCGTATTTAAAGCTTCCACTGCATTTTGCTGCGCAGCATCAAAACACAGTTCACCTGTGTCTATTTTTGCTTGGTAAAGGCTTAAAATTTGTGTGCTGTGCACTGTCATGGTATTTCACTATCGGCTATAATCGCGCCTATTGTAGCCGACTAAAAATGTGAACCAAAATGAAATTCCCTTGCCGCTTAGATAAATTTATTAGCCACTTAGCTGAAATACCGCGTACCCAAGCTCGCGCGAGTATTAAGCGAAAAGAAGTAAGCGTTAATGGCGAAGTAATCACATCACATAATTTTCAGCTAGCCCAGCAAGATGAAGTACTGCACCAAGGTACACCTTTGGTATTTTTAGGTAAGCGTTATTACATGCTAAACAAACCTGTTGGCTATGTATGTGCTAACAGCGACGAGCTACATAAAACTGTTTTTGACTTACTTGATGAGCCAAATATGAGCGACTTTCACGTAGCAGGTCGCCTTGATATAGATACCACAGGGTTAGTTATTATTACTAATGATGGCGATTGGTCACATAAAATTACGTCGCCTAAAAGCAATAAATTTAAAACCTACCTCGTCGAAACCCAAGAGCCGATTACCGATGAAGCGCTTGAGCAATTACGTACAGGCGTCATGCTGCATAACGAAAAAGATTTAACCCGCCCAGCTATAGCAGAAAGACTTGCTAATTACGGCCTGCGTTTATCAATAAGTGAAGGTAAGTATCATCAAGTTAAGCGTATGCTTTACGCGGTAGATAACAAAGTAGTTGAGCTGCATCGCGAGCAAATTGCGGAAATTACCCTAGATGAAAACTTGGCCAGTGGTGAATATCGATTATTAACAGCGCAAGAAATTAAGCTATAAAAGCGCTTTAAAGGAGCCTAAGTTTGGATATACTAGGGCGTGTTGAACTTTGTGGATTGAAATTTGTTCAATCTAGGGGCGATTTAATCGCGGCGCGAGGTTTGTAACCTAGTGGGCTAAGTAAAAATCGAGCAACAAAGAGTTAATCGCCCCTAGAAAGAACCCAAAGGGCAGAGCATGTTTGGCATTTATGCTGCGTTATCGCCTAATTATGGGGAATAACCACACTACATAGGCTCTGCCTTGCCTAAAAACCAAACATACTACTGCAAATTCAACCACCAACGTTCAACACGCCCTAACTAAAACAATATAGCCAAACTTTTACTTGAGCCTGTTGGCTTGCTCTACTAAAATAGCGACCTTCAAAATTACTAAGGTCGGCCGTGTTAGTTAATTACAATCCCCCTATGAGTCCGTATTTAACGATACTTTTTCAGGATGACGACTTACTGATAGTTAATAAACCAAGTGAGTTATTAACTGTCCCAGGTAAAGATCCTAAACATGCCGACAGCTTAATTAATCGCGTTAATCGTGTTTTTCCAACAGCAAGAATAGTGCACCGCTTAGATATGGCGACTTCTGGCATACTGTGCCTTGCCATGAATAAAGCCGCGCACAGACATTTAAGTATGCAGTTTCAAGAGCGCGAAACAGCTAAACGTTACATAGCACGTGTATACGGACAACTTGAAGCTGAAACAGGATCAGTAGATTTACCCCTTATTTGTGATTGGCCTAATCGCCCAAAACAAATGGTTGATCACGACAGAGGTAAACCTTCGCTTACGCATTTCAAAATACTTGAGCGTGAAGAAAATGCAACCCGTGTAGAGCTAACTCCCATCACTGGTCGCTCGCATCAACTACGTGTGCATATGTTAAGCCTTGGTCATCCTATTTTAGGTGATAGACTTTACGCCCACAAAGAGGCACTTGCTGCCGCTCCTCGCTTACAATTACATGCACAAATGCTGCAATTAAAGCACCCCGTAACTGAGCAAGTACTTACTTTTGAAGCCGAATTAGAGTTTTAACAGGTTCAAATTCACTAGCTAATTCGCTCTATACATTAAACTTTTAGATAACCTTGCCGATACCTAACTAATTGTCATTAGTTAGGTGCGTTATGCTATTTCCACGGTTTTTAAAAGGGGCTTTTTATATACAGCTCAGCTGTGCCCTACTTTTAGCTAACCCCATCAGCGCGGCTGAACATATTGCTCCACCTAATCTATCAAGCATTGAAAATAGCGACATTGAGCGACTACTTCCAAGCGATGAAATAAAGCCTATATTGGCAGGTGAAACAGAATTTTTAAGCCTTTACAGCGAGTATATGAGTAGTAATTTTAGAGGTATCGTAATACTTATACCCGATTGGCACTCTTCACCTACCAATAATTCAGGTATGAGCTACTTACGTAAAGAGCTTAATTATTTAGGCTACAGCACCTACGCAATGACAGTACCCGACATTGATTGGCAAGCAAGTAAAATGGCCGAAGCAACGCCTAATGAAGCAGATACAGCGCCTAGTAAAGCCGAGGAACCTGCATCACCCGACACACCAACAAACGCACAACCACAGCCTGCAAAAATAAAAGAAGAACCTCATTACGTTAATGCAATTGAAAAAGTAACTGACGACATACTTGATAACTATAAAATAAATCTAATTTCTCGTTTTAATGCGCTGTATCAAACCGCTATGGAAGATTCGAGTAATATAGTGGTTATTGCACAAGGTACAAGTGCGGGTGTGTTGTTGGAGTACTATGCAGATTTTCCAGATGAGAGACTAGATGCGTTTATAAGTTTGAGCAGTTACTTACCTAATACTAAACGTAACGAAAGTTTGAGCCAAACAGCGTCACTTGTTACACCCGCCTTACTTGATATTTACTATGCAAATGACAGCACAGACATTTTAATGAGCCTTAAAAATCGTCAGCGCTGGGTGGACCGAAATGCAAAATTTGATTACCGCCAACGCCAGTTGTTTGGCCTGCGCGATCAACCCGATCAACACGCACGCCTAACAAAAGAAATAGACGGTTTTTTACGCCGACTTTTTTAAATACTCATAAGCAGCTTGAATATCTTGGCTCTTTTTAACAGCCAGTTCCATCATGTGTTTTGGTAGGCCTTGCGATACTAATTTATCTGGATGATGTTGCGACATAAGTTTACGGTACGCTACTTTTATATCACGCTGCGTTGCATCGCTACTTAAGCCTAATAACGCCAATGCTTGCGCACGGTTCATATTATTATTTGGCGGTACATGGTGGCCAGAACCTTCACGGTAACTACTACTTTGACCTTGGTTTTGTTGCTGCTGATTAAAGCGCTGTTGTTGCTTTCTAAAGTTAAACTCAGCTTGATAACGTTTTAATACAAATGCAAAGTGTGTTTTAGAAATGCCTAGCTGTTTACTTACTTCTGCTAATAATTGCTTTTCTTGTTCGGCTAGCACTCCATCAGAAAACGCCATTTGAATTTGTATTTCTAAAAATAACTGTATTAGATCGTTTCGTTTAGCAAAGCGTTCTTTAAAATCGTGTACTGTTTCTTTAAGTGAAAAGTCGCTCTCTTTACCTGACTGAAATGCATGTTGTGCTTCGCGGCGTTCTTCGCCTTTTAAGCCCATTTCATCCATAAACAAGTTAGCCGCTTTTATATGTACTTCGCTAACTCGACCATTCGACTTCGCAATGTGCCCCATAACAGCAAAGCAACTTGAAAAGAATAAAGCTTGGCGCTCGTGAACATCGTCACCACTAAATAAGCTAGAAAAGCCGCCTGCTTTATCAAAGTTATTTTTTAAGCTTTTATCAAATAAATGACCTAGGTATAAACCTAAAATGGCACCAAATATTTTGCCAAACATAAAGCCAAAACAAAAACCGAGAATTTTTCCCCACATTTATAATACTGCCTTCTTAAAAATTGAGTTATTACGCCTCAAGGCGCGTGTTTAATTGGTTTAAACGCTCTGGTGTACCAATATCATCCCACTGCCCTATATAGAGCTCAGTAGAGACTAAATGTTCATTTAGCTTTTCACGTAAAATAGGCCCTAAAGGGCGAATACCTTGCGTTAATCCTTTAAAAAAATCAGCCTGATACCGGCCAATCCCTGAAAATGTATATTTTTGACTATCTGGCGATAAATGGCTCAATGCAAAGTCGCCATCTGGATTGTGTGGCGGGTTTTCTATAAGCACTATGTGCGCCTCACCGGGCTGTAAATGAAGTTGCATTAGCGCACTTACATCATAGCCGGTGTATACATCGCCATTTACTACAATGAACGAGTCACCCAACAGCGGTAACGCTTCAATTATACCGCCAGCCGTTTCAAGGCCACCTTCAACTTCTTGGCTATAAAGTATATTTACGCCAAATTGGCTGCCATCTTTAAAGTAGTCTTTTATTTTATCACCCTGCCACGCAAGGTTTATTACAATATCGGTAATACCGGCAGCTTTAAGATTATTTATATGGTGCTCAATAAGTGGTTTTTCTGCCACTTTTAACATTGGCTTTGGCATATTTTGCGTTAGCGGCATCATACGCTGTCCGCGCCCTGCAGCTAAAATCATCGCTTTCATGAGCGCTCCTTTGCCAACTTTTCAGTCACTTTTGGCACTATGGTATTTTTTGTCCACTCACTCAATGCTTTAAGGTCTGGGTAATTTGCCGCTACTTCAATAATATAATCAAGCGTCGGTAAAATATTATCTAAATAACCTGTTTTACCGTCGCGCAAATATAATCGACAAAATATACCCGCAGCCTTTAAGTGGCGCTGTAATCCGGTTAAATCAAACCAATATTTAAACTCATCAAATGAAGTGTTAGCCAGTAAATTTTGAGCCATAAATTCTTGATAAGCAAAATCAAGCAAGCTTGTTAACTCTTTTTGAGGCAGTTTAAAGTAGCAATCGCGTAGTAGCGATACTAAATCGTAGCAAAGCGGCCCGCGTACAGCATCTTGATAATCTATAATTGCCCACTGGCCGTTACTGTTCATAATATTACGGCTATGGTAATCACGATGAACGGTAACAGTGGGTTGCTCAAGCATGGCCTTTATTAATAGCTCTGAACTTGTTTTCCACATTACGTTTTGCTCTGCGCTTAGTGGCTCATTAATAAAGTCACTCACTAACCACTGGCTAAATATATCAAGCTCTAGTGTTATAAAATCTTCGTTGTACGCTTGCATAGCAGAAGCTGTGGGCGTTTTTGCCCACTGAGCACTTAAACTAATTAATGCTTGGTAATGCTCGGTGCGATTTGCATCATCAAGCATGTCAGCTAGGTGCGTACTGCCTAAATCACTGAGGATAAAAAAGCCCTGCTTTTCATCACTTGCAATAATAGTGGGAAGTAAAAAACCTTGCTTAACAAATACCTGGTTTAGCGAAATGTAAGGTTCGTTATTCACTTTTTGCGGATCTGAGTCCATCACTATTAAATGCTTATTATCATGATTTAAACGGTAATAACGGCGAAAGCTAGCATCACCTGTGATCGCGTTTAAAGTATGCGACTTGGCATTAAGGTGTATGTTTATAAATTGTTGTAAATTCTCAAAGCGTGTCATTTTATAAGATATCTATTTTTCACTAAGTTAATTAGGTCAATTACTGTAATTGCCATTATTTTCCTTTATTATGTGTATATTATATTAAACACACAGTATTAAGGTCGATAAATGAGCAAAACCTGGGGCATATTGATGCTAAGCGTAGTTAGCGCACCATCGCTTGCCGAAACTGAACTGGCACACAACCTTTGTGGCATTTCAATGCAAACCAGAGCTTGGCAACCACTTGAAGGCCTTAACCTTGGTGAAGTTGATATTCAAGCTGATGATGTTGAGCTACTTGGCACTCAAAGCGCTGAATTTACCGGCAATGTTGATATTAACACCCTTAAGATGAGTTTGTCCGCACAAACTGCGTTGATAGACAAACAGCGTGGTTTATTAAATGCAACGGGGCCAATTACTTATCAAGATTACGTAAGTAAAGTAAACAGCACCGGATTAAATGCCGATTTAAATAATTCAGAAGTCAGTTTGTTAGGCGCCGACTACAGCCTAACCGAACAACAAGGTAAAGGCGGCGCTGAAAAGCTCACTGTTAATCAGTCTGGCCTATTACTCATGAATGCAAGCTTTACTACTTGCCCAAGTGACACCCCAGTATGGGAAATCGAAGCTGACGAAATAAACCTTTCACGCGAAGAAGGCTGGGGCGAAACATATAACGCCGTATTACGTATTCTCGATACACCGGTTTTATATTTACCTTATTTTACATTTCCGCTGGATGAGCGCCGTAAATCGGGGTTACTTACCCCGACTATTTCAAGCTCTGACAAATACGGTCTTGAAACAATTACGCCGTATTATTTAAATATTGCACCTAATTTTGATGCCACTATTACGCCTCGTTATATGTCTAACAAAGGGCTACAATTACAAACCGAATTTAGATACCTAACAGAGCAACATGAAGGCTTAGTAGGAATTGAATATTTAGATAGTGATGATTCTGAGCCAGACTTAAATGAACGCTATATGTTTCATTGGCAACAGCAAAGTTATCTGGGTGAAAACTGGCGCGCAAACGTTGATGTAACCAATGTAAGCGATGATAACTACATCACCGATTTAAGCTCAAATTACGCAAGTAAAACCGATACTCAGTTATATCGTACTGGTTCACTTACTCATTTGGGTGATACATGGCGCACCGATATTAAAGTACAAAACTTTGAAGTATTGGGCGATCACTTGGAGTCATACACTGCAATACCACAAGTTAATTTTACGCAAACTGCTCCATGGCGTTTTGATAATTTTGACTTTAGTGTGTCAGGTGAAATTAGCCATTTTACTAATGATTCATCAGAAGTGGCCATAGACAGCGCAACTCGTGTACACGTAGAGCCTAAAGCACGCTATAACTATGCAACGCATGCATGGTCATTTTTATCTGAAGTGAGCTTACTGCAAACTAATTATAAGCAAAGCGGAAACTTAACAGGCACGCAGTACAGCGACACCGTATCGCGTACTATTCCTAAAGTACGTTTGTACTCTCAGCTTAATTTTGAGCGCGATGCATCTTACTTTTTTGAAGATGCTATACAAACGCTAGAGCCTCAAATTCAATATTTATATACGCCTAATAAAGACCAGTCAGACATTGGCTTATTTGATACAACCAAGCTACAAGACGATTATTATGGTTTATTTAGAGACGTGCGCTTTTCGGGTGTTGACCGCATAGCAGCCGCGAATCAATTTACGTTAGGTGCTACAACGCGCTTGTTTGATAAAAAACAAGAAGAAGTATTTAACTTTAGTGCCGGCCAAATATTTTATTTAAGTGACGATGCCAAGCCAACAGAGCAAGGCTTAAACTCAGACACTAATTATAATGCACTATTTGCAGCTCAAACCATGTTACATTGGCACCGCCGTTGGTACCTCGCTGGAGGTATTCAATACGATACAGATGGCAAGCAAATGGTACAGTCAAATGTAACGCTTGATTATAAAGGTGATAATAATCAGCTAGTACAATTGAACCATCGCTATGCAAATGATGTCTCAGGAAATACAATCGAGCAAGCAGGTGTATTTACAAGTATTCCTATTAGCGACGAATGGCAATTTATTGCGAGCTATCATCGAGATCTTGAAAACAACAGAAGTATCGAAGTATTGAGCGGATTACAGTATGAATCATGCTGTTGGGCTATCCAAATTACTGGGCACCGCCAAATTGAAACAGATTTAAATCAATCAATAGGCCAAGAACAAGCAACTTTTGATTCAGGTATTAGTTTGAATTTTGTATTAAAAGGACTTGGCAGTAAAAGCCGTTATGATGCACAAAAATTATTACAACAAGGTATTTTTGGCTATCGTAGACCGTATTTTCTTAGTAACTAGAGTACTATCAGCAAGAGTAGTAAAAAGAATATGAATTTAAAAAAATTATTAACATCAGCAGTTTTAAGTGCCAGCCTTTGTCAAAGTGCAATGGCCGCACCAGTAGAAATAGATAAAGTTATTGGCGTTGTAAACCAAGGCGTAATTTTAAAAAGCGAAGTAGACACCATTATTAATCGTGTTAAAAAGCAAGCCGAAGAACAAAACCAGCAATTACCAAAAGATGAAACTCTTCGTGTACAAGCCGTTGAGCGTTTAGTAAATCAAGCCCTTATGATACAAATGGCTGACCGTATGGGGTTACAAATCTCAGACAGTCAACTCGATCAAACTCTTGCTAGCATGGCACAAGAGCAAGGTGGCACAATTGCCGATTTGCGCCGCACTATTGAAGGTTCGGGCGAAAGCTTTCAAGCTTACCGTGAAGAAATTCGTAAAGAAATTACAACGCAGCAAGTAACACGTGCAAGTGTCGATCGCCGTATTTATATTAGCGAGCAAGAAGTTGATAACCTTTTAAAAATTATGGAAACCCAAGGCCAAAGTGCTGAAGAGTACGACATTGGTCATATTTTAATAGATATCCCTAACGATGCGAACGCTGACGAAATTGCTGGCGCAAAAACACGCGCAGATAAAGTTATTGAGCTATTAAACGATGGCCAAGAATTTAAGCGTATTGCTATTTCATCATCAAGCGGCTCTAAAGCACTTGAAGGCGGACAGCTTGGTTACATGGGCATTAACGAAATGCCATCGCTTTTTGCTGAAGCAGTAAAAGGCCAAAAGAAAGGCGCTATTGTTGGCCCTCTTCGCTCTGGTGCTGGTTTTCATATCATTAAAGTACAAGATGTTCGTGGCCTACAAGTTGTAGAAACAACAGAAGTGCGCTCACGCCATATACTAATTAAACCTTCAATTATTTTAAGTGAAGAAAAAGCACGCTCAATGCTTGCTGGCTTTGCAAAAGACTTACGCGCAGGAACTGCCGACTTTGGAAAGTTAGCTAAAGAGTACTCAGAAGATCCAGGCTCTGCACTTAAAGGTGGCGAGTACGATTGGACAGATCCAACTACCTACGTACCTGCGTTTAAAGATACATTGCTTTCTCTTAAGCAAGACGAAATAAGCGAACCGTTTAGAACACAGTTTGGTTGGCATATTGTGCAGTTACTTGGTAAACGTGTAGCTGATAAAACTGAGCTAGCTAAACGTAACCGTGCTCACGGTATGTTGTTTAACCGTAAATTTAAGGAAGAAAGTTTTAACTGGCAGCAAGAAATGCGCGAGCAAGCTCACGTTGAAATTTTCACAGCAGACCAATAAATATGACCTTAAGAATTGCTATTACACCGGGTGAACCCGCCGGTATTGGCCCAGATTTGCTACTCACACTTGCTCAGCAAGCGTGGGATGTTCAACTTATAGCGATTGCCGATGGCAAACTATTAAAAGAGCGCGCAAAACATTTAGGCTTAACAATAAACTTAATTGAATTTGATGATAATGCCTCCGCCATCGCAGCACCTGCTGGCAGCTTGTATATTCATCAGGTTGATTTAGGGGTTGATGTAGAACTTGGCGTACTAAACGACGGTAACGGACAATACGTGTTAGATACCTTGCGTATAGCAAGCGAAAAAAACATGGATGGCACCTTCGATGCAGTTGTTACAGGCCCGGTTCACAAAGGCATAATTAACAAAGCAGGTATTTCGTTTAGTGGGCACACTGAGTATTTTGCGCAGCAGTCAAATACTGCTGATGTAGTTATGATGCTTGCAACAGAGGGCTTACGCGTTGCACTTGTAACCACGCATATTCCACTAGCGTATGTATCGCGTGCCATTACACCTGAGCGTTTAACTAAAGTAGCGGGTATTTTAAATCACGACTTACAAACTAAGTTTGGTATAGAAAAACCACGTATTTTAGTGTGTGGCTTAAACCCGCATGCAGGTGAAGATGGCCATTTAGGTCGTGAAGAAATAGAAACAATCACACCAACGCTTGAGATACTTAGAAGCGAAGGTATGAATTTAATTGGCCCACTACCGGCCGATACCTTATTTCAAGATAAATACCTATCTGAAGCAGATGCAGTGCTTGCTATGTATCACGATCAGGGATTACCTGTGCTAAAATACAAGGGATTTGGTAAATCGGTAAATATTACCCTTGGCTTACCATTTATCCGCACATCAGTTGACCACGGTACTGCACTCGATTTAGCAGGGACTGGTACAGCTGACGTTGGCAGTTTTGAATTAGCGATCCGCGAAGCAATTAAGCTCGCCCAAGAAAAAGCACAAAATCAATGACCGATAAAGTACATTTAGGACACCGCGCTCGTAAGCGTTTTGGGCAAAACTTTTTATTTGATGAATCTATTATCGATAAAATAGTCTCTGCGATCGATCCTAAACCAGAAGACAACCTAGTAGAAATTGGCCCCGGCCTTGGCGCAATCACTGAGCCAGTAGCCGAATTAAGCGGCCATTTAACGGTTGTTGAATTAGATAAAGATTTAGCGCAACGATTAATTGAACACCCATTTTTGGGTCCTAAATTAACCGTTAACCAAGGCGATGCAATGACGTTTGACTTTGCAAGCTTGGTTCGCGATGACAAAAAATTAAAAGTGTTTGGTAACTTACCTTACAACATTTCGACACCGTTATTGTTTCATCTTTTTGAATTTTCAGATCATATTGAGCACATGCACTTTATGCTTCAAAAAGAAGTAGTAAAACGCATGGTAGCAGGCCCAGGTAGTAAAACATTTGGCCGCTTAAGCGTAATGACTCAATACTACTGTAATGCAATGCCGGTTGTTGAAGTACCACCTGAGTGCTTTAAACCAGCGCCAAAAGTTGACTCTGCTGTTATACGTTTAATACCTAAAAAGCCAGAGCAACGTACAGCAAAAAGCGTTAAAATATTAAACACTGTGTGTTTAGAAGCCTTTAATCAACGCCGTAAAACACTGCGTAACAGTTTAGGTAATTTACTAACTGCAGAAGAGCTTACTAGCATTGGCATTGATATAACGCTGCGTGCTGAGCGCTTATCTTTACAACAATTTATTGATATAGCTAACTGGATTTATGACAACAAGCAGTAATATTGGATCGCCTGTAAAGGTGTCTGTAGAAACATTTTACGTAGAAGGCCAATCTCAACCTGAGCTTGAAAAATACGTATTTGCTTACTCAGTAACGATTAAAAACCATAGTTTATGTAGTGCAAAATTACTGAGCCGCTATTGGTTAATTACCGATGCAAATGGCAAAGAAGTAGTAGTAGAAGGTGAAGGCGTTGTTGGCGAAATGCCAGACATTGGCCCAGGCGAAAGCTATAAATACACCAGCGGTGCAATTTTAGATACACCTGTAGGCACTATGCAAGGCCATTACACATTACGCAACGAATTTGGCTCTGAGTTTCAGGCGCCTATTAATGTGTTTCGTTTGGCTTGTCCTAACATTTTGCATTAAGCACTTAAATGGCAGATTATGCGATAGGTGATTTACAAGGGTGTTTTAGTGAATTTAACACCCTTTTGCAACGTGTTGATTTTAACCCAAGCAAAGATCACCTTTATTTAGTTGGCGACATAGTTGCCCGCGGGCCAGACTCCCTAGCCTGCTTAGACTACATTTACCAACATCAAAATAGCATGACCATCACTTTAGGCAATCACGACCTTCACATGGTTGCCTGCTACTTTCTTAACAAACCTACCAATCCAAAAGATAAACTAAACCCAATATTTGAAAGCCCAAAATTAGCGCATTACATCGCTTTTTTACAAACCCAACCATTGGCTTTAGAGCTTATAAAACATAACTGCTTTATATCTCATGCCGGATTAAACCCCGATTGGTCTATTGACTATGCGCTAAAACAAGCACAATTTGCACAAAGCTGTTATCAATCAAATAACGCTAAAGCATTTTTTGAACACATGTATCAGCCTCACCCTATTGAGTGGTCAAGCACCCTTGATGACTTTGAAAAATTTAGATACATAGTTAACTATTTTACCCGCATGCGATTTTTAACAAATGATAACAAACTCGAGCTTAATGCAAAGGGTGCAATAACCGATAGTCAAACACTAACCCCTTGGTTTAACCATCCTAATATAGCTAAAACTAAACACGATATTATTTTTGGCCACTGGGCCGCGCTTGAAGGTAGAACAGATAATCCAAGGGTTCACGCCTTAGATACAGGCTGTGTATGGGGTAACACCATGACCCTAATGGAGCTAAGTACTAAAAAAGTAATTATCGAAAAATCCCATCTTTCGTCTAAATAAACTGAAAAAAAACAATACATCTGTTAGATTTATCAATTAATAGTTAAAATTAGTTAAAGTAATTGATTTTAATTACTTAACTTATTGGTACAAACGCCGATAAGTCTTAATTGAAGTACTTTTGAGTGGAAATCTTATGAACCTGACAGTAAGCCAACGTATTTGGGGTGGTTTTATATTTATCACACTATTATTATTAATAATTGGTGGTAACTCCTTAATAAAAATTGCAAATATTGACCGCTCCACTCAAAAAGTGAACCAACTATCACTCCCAGCATTAAATAAAAGCTCAGAACTACAAGCCGAATTTATTTTAATGAGTAAAGCCGCTCAGGCGAGTTTTTACACTACTTCTGCAAATGAACTAGCCCCCATTAAAAAGCAAGTTTTTGAGCAAAAGCAGTTATTCAATACCCTTCATCGCGAACTTCAAGACGTAGTTAAAAATGATGCAACGCTTAATCAAAGTAGCCAAAATGTAGAAAAAACCTACTTAAGCTTTTTAAGCACAGTTGAAAGCTTATTAGAAGATAAAAGCAAACAGCTAGCATTAAACAAAACATTAAAAGCACAATTAGAAAATATAGAACTAAGTGCAGAAGATGCTAACTCTGTTGTACTCGATATTACCGACATTGATGGCTTTGAGCAAAACCACCCTCGTGCTTATCAAGCTGCAAACAATTTAGAAAATAACTTTATGTCAGTGGTAAGTAACAGCACTGATATGCTAACTGTTAAAACGCTTAATACACTCGATATTGTTAAAAACGAGCAAACCTATTACCTAGAAGAAGTAACGCGTACCATTGCCTTAATTAAACCGGCTATTGAGCAAACTCACAGCGATTTATACTCAAGCTTAAAAGAAAATGTTGATACTTTAGAAAACAATATAAAAGGTAGTAGTGGTTTAGCTGCAAACAAAAAACGATTAATTGACTCTATTACGCTAACAGAGTCAGAGCTTGCACAGTCAGAGCAAGCCACCAAAATGGCACTTAACCAAATTGATGAGTTAGTTAATCAAGCAAGTGACGTTGCCTTTAAATTACAGCAAGGCGTACGCAGCGACGTAGACTCAGCAAACTTATGGACGTGGGTTGGTATGATTATAGCCACCCTTTTAGCTGTAGCGATTGCTATTATTACTGTTAGCCGCATTACTAAACCACTTGCTGAAGTTAACCGAATTTTAGATATTGTTGCCAGTGGCGACATGACACAACGCTTAGACGACAGCGCTAAAGACGAATTTGGCGAACTATCTAAAAGTTGTAACACCCTAATTGATAACTTACGCAGCCTAATTAAAGGCATTATTTCGCGCTCTACTCAGCTAGCAGCAGCATCAGAACAAACATCTGCCATTACCGCAGAATCAAGCCAAGCAATTCGTAACCAACAAGCACAAGTTGAGCAAGCCGCAACGGCAACAACCGAAATGAGCAGTACATCGCAAACGGTTAGCAACAGCGCTCAACAAGCACTTAGCGAAATTAAAAATGCTGATAAAGAAGCTGAGCGCGTTAAAGGTATTTCGAATAACAATAAAGCCACGATTGAGCAATTAGCACGTGAAGTAGACGACGCCTCTCAAGTCATTAATAAACTACATCAAGATAGCGCATCAATAGGCAGCATTTTAGATGTAATACGCGGAATAGCGGATCAAACTAACCTACTTGCACTAAATGCCGCAATTGAAGCTGCACGTGCTGGTGAATATGGCCGTGGCTTTGCTGTTGTAGCAGACGAAGTACGCTCTCTAGCGAGTAAAACTCAAGAGTCGACCCAAGAGATACAATCAATGATTGAGTCTCTTCAAACAGGCGCAGAAGCTGCCGTAACAGCAATGAGTAAAGGTAAGCAACGTGCGGTATCGTGTGTTGAGCAAACAGACCTAGCAAGTAGCGCTCTTGATTCAATTACATTTGCGGTTTCGCAAGCTCACGATGTAAGTGAAGAGATTTCGACTGCCGCACTCGAGCAACAACAAGTAGCACAAGAGATTAGCGAACGCCTTGAGTCGATTGTAGCCATCGCAGAGCAAACAGCCGAAGGCGCAAACCAAACCAACATTTCAAGTTCAGAAGTAGCAAAACTTGCCGAAGAACTACGCTTGTCGGTAGACGAATTTAAAGTTTAGCTTTACTAAAACGATTAAAAAACCCCGGTGGTACTATGTACCATCGGGGTTTTTATTTATCAGGACTTTAAAATCGAGATGTAAAACTTTACCGGTAAGCACCTAGCTTGCTCACGTAAAAAACACAGCTTTTAATATTTATACTTAATAGACTACCTACTTTTGCCTTCACTAAAGCGTAGCGCCCTCTTGACCTTTTTGTGAATAAATTACTTAAAACCTTATTGCACAAAGAGAAGCAAAAGAGGAGTAAATGAGAAAACATAAAACATAGTAATTATGTATTTTTACTTCTCTAAAGCGCAGCGCCCTCTTAACCTCTTTGTGAATAAATCACTTAAAACCTTATTGCACAAAGAGAAGCAAATGAGGAGTAAATGAGAAAACATTAAAACAATAGTAATTATGTATTTTTACTTCTCTAAAGCGCAGCGCCCTCTTAGCCTCTTTGTGAATAAATTACTTAAAACCTTATCGCACAAAGAGAAGCAAAAGAGGAGTAAATGAGAAGACATTAAAACAATAGTAATTATGTATTTTTACTTCTCTAAAGCGCAGCGCCCTCTTAACCTCTTTGTGAATAAATAACTTATAAATCTATTTTTTGTCGGTATAAGTTATTAAATGCGTTCACCACTTGCTTTATAGCAAAACACTACATGCAAAAATGCGCTCAATTTAACGGCTAGTCTATCCCCTGCGAATGATAGCTTGCTTCTATATATCCCGACTAATATATCGCTTTTTTCTTCCTTACTTAGTCGTTTATTGCTAACCTCGCGTTAACGTTTTTACTTAAACAAATTTTTGCTAACGGAATAATTATGCTCAAAAAAATATCACTGTTTATCGGGATGGCAGTCAGTGCAAATGCTGTTGCTAAAGGTGGCGTATCACCTTATTTACCTTTAAATCAAGCCCCAGAACTTGAGCACCAAGTACAACGACTTTTAGCCGTAAGTAAAAACACACATATTATGAGCAAGCCTTATAAAGCGCACGATATTTATAGAGTACTGCAAACAGTAAGGCATACTTACCCAGAACTATATCAAACACTTTCGTACCAACTTAGCCCTTATATTCAAAGCGATGCGGGTACATTTGCAAAAGTAACGCTTGCTGCTGGCACAAAAGATAAAACATTGCCAAACCAACGCGGCCAAACCACTAAAACCAACTTAATTGTTGAAGGCGGCGCTTACGCTAACTTCGGGCGTTACTTTGGTGTAAGTGTTGCAGGCATAGCCAACGAAGACGAAATATTACCTACACAAAGCTTTTTTTACCTTGGTAATAAATACGCGCAGCTAGATGTAGGCTACCGAGAGCATTGGTACTCACCTTTTAACGACAGTGCCATGCTATTAAGCACACAAGCTAAAACAACGCCTTCTATAACGCTTAGTAATGTAGAGCCAATAACCAGCTTTAATATTCGTTACGATATGTTTATTAGTAAAATGACAGAGCAAAGCGGAATTTTAAAAGAAGGTAAGCAAACAGGTGTGGCAAGAGTTTATGAACCAGGTAAGCCATATTTATTTGGCTTACATACTAGTTTTGCAGCAACCGATAATTTAACAATAGGCTTAAGCCGCTTAATGCAGTTTGGTGGCGGTCCGCGAAGCGTTACAATTAAAGATTTTACAGAAGGTTTTTTTAGCCCTGGAAGTAAAGATAACGTAGGAAGAGAAGATGCTGATGAGTTTGGAGAGAATTTTGAGCTTGGCGATCAATTAGGCTCAATTACTTTTGCCTATAACAATAGTATTTATGCGCTACCGTTCGAGTTTTATGGTGAAGTTGCACTTGAAGATACATTAGGTGGCTCTCGCAATAATGCATATAGCTTTGGTGTTTACTTACCGTTTATTGCTAACAACCACAGCTTACGGTTTGAACACAGTAATTGGCAAAAACTTTGGTATGCCAATGGTATATACCTAGATGGCAACCGTAATTCAGGTAATGTAATTGGCCACTGGGCGGGTGATGAACACGACTACATCGACTACACTCCAGCTAAATCTATGAGCGTAAACTGGCATTGGCAATTAAGTAAAATAGAAAACTTAAATACCACTATTCGTATGCTTAAAAATAAAAACGAAGGCTATAAAACAAGTTACGAACTGCAAACAGCGTACACACGCAAGTTGAGTAAACCAATAATGGGTGCTAAAAGTTGGGGAGCTGAGCTATATCAAGGAAAGGATGTATACGGGGAAACATTTGCTAGGTTAGGTGTATTTGCTAATTTTTAACACCCCGTAGGTGCGAATTTACTTCGCGTTCATGTAATTTAACTCTACCAAAGCGAGGTATAAAACCTCACCTACGATATATGTACCCTGTAGGTGCGAATTTACTTCGCGCTCATGTAACCTAACGTTACAAAAGCGAGGTATAAAACCTCACCTACAACATATGCCACCCTGTAGGTGCGAATTTACTTCGCGCTCATCTAACCTAACTTTACCAAAAGCGAGGTATAAAACCTCACCTACAATATACGTACCCTGTAGATGCGAATTTACTTCGCGCACATGCGATTTAACTTTACCAAAAGCGAGGTATAAAACCTCACCTACAATATATGCCCCCTGTAGATGCGAATTTACTTCGCGCTCATCTAACTTAACTTTACCAAAGCGAGGTATAAAACCTCACCTACAACATATGCTTCCTGTAGGTGCGAATTTACTTCGCGCTCATCTAACTTAACTTTACCAAAAGCGACGTATAAAACCTCACCTAGGGGATATAAATTAACTATGTTATTAATTTTTACCATTAACAAAGGTATTTATATACTGAGCAAAATCTTTACCTAGCTTTTCATCGCGCATTGAGTATTCAACAATTGCTTTTAAATAACCTAACTTATCGCCACAATCGTGCGAAGCGCCGCTCATATGGAATGCTTCAACCGTTTCTTGTGTCATTAACGCATCAATAGCATCGGTTAATTGAATTTCGTCACCAGCGCCTACAGGCGTTTTAGCAAGTAATGGCCAAATATTTTTACTAAGTACATAGCGACCAACAACAGCAAGGTTTGAAGGAGCAATATCTACAGCCGGTTTTTCAACCATTGTTTTAATTGCTGCACTCATACCTGGGGCAAGTTGCACACCGTTAATATCGGCAATACCGTATTTACTTACATCCTCCTGAGCTACAGGCTCAAGCATAATCTGGCTTGCTTGTGTTTCGCTAAAGCGCCTAATCATCGCAGCTAAGTTTTCGGTTTTTTGATCTGCTGTATATGCATCAAGTATTACATCTGGAAGTAACACTACAAAATCGTTATTACCTACAATAGGTTTGGCACATAAGATTGCATGGCCTAAACCTTTCGCCTCACCTTGGCGTACACTCATAACTGTTACGTCTGGCGGGCAAATTGATCGGACTTCATCAAGCAGCGCACGTTTTACTCGTTTTTCAAGTGTGGCTTCTAGCTCGTAACTTGTATCAAAGTGATTTTCAATTGCATTTTTAGAACTATGCGTTACTAAAACAATATCTTTAATGCCAGCAGCAACACATTCACTAACAATATATTGAATAAGTGGCTTGTCTACAATTGGCAGCATTTCTTTAGGAATAGCTTTGGTCATTGGCAACATACGAGTGCCAAGGCCCGCAACAGGAATAACAGCTTTCATGGGTAGTCCTTTATCTGTAAATTAATAATTTTTAAAGTTAATAGGTTTAAAATAGGTGGATGGTAAATAAAAAGTAACTTTCAGTAAAATTTAGCTCACCAATGGTTTAATGTGTTTAGATTAACCAATCTAAGCACATTAAAAAACACTGCCTCAAATAGAAAACAGTGTTTTTAAATGACTCACTAATTGTAACTTTTATTTATAAAAGTCTTTATACCACTTAATAAGCTCACTTACGCCTTGCTTAACACCAACCTGCGCTTTATAGCCCGTCGCATTAAATAAATCTGTAGTATCAGCATAAGTTTTATAAACATCGCCGGCTTGCATTTCACGGAAGTTCTTTTTAGCTTCAGTGCCTAATTCAGCCTCAATGGCTTCAATAAACTTCATTAGGTTTATTGGGCTACCGTGACCAATATTATAAACCGCATACGGCGCAGAGCTAGAAGCTGGCGAACCGGTTTCAACTCTCCAGTCAGAGTTTGCAGCAGGTATAACATCAGCAGCACGAACAACGCCCTCTACAATGTCATCTATGTAAGTAAAGTCACGCCACATATCGCCATTGTTGTTTATATCAATAGTGTCGCCGGCAAGTATTTTTTTAGTAAAAATATACGGTGCCATATCTGGGCGACCCCACGGGCCATAAACGGTAAAAAAGCGTAAACCTGTTGTAGGTAAACTATATAAATGAGAATAGCTATGCGCCATTAGCTCATTCGCTTTTTTAGTTGCAGCGTAAAACGACACAGGGTGATCAACACTGTCGGTTGTTTCAAACGGGGTTTTTTCGTTTAAGCCATATACAGAGCTAGATGAAGCATAAACCAAGTGCTTAACTTTAGTATTACGACATCCTTCAAGCACATTTAAATGCCCTACTAAATTAGAGTCTGCATAAGCATCAGGGTTCTCTATTGAGTACCTAACACCGGCTTGCGCTGCCAAATGTATTACTTTATCAAACTGCTGTGCTTTAAATAGCTCGCTCATTGCTGGGCGTTCACTTATATCAAGCTTAATAAATGTAAATGCTTCATGGCTTTCAAACTGCGCTAAACGTGCTAGCTTTAAATTTACATCATAATAGTCATTAAGGTTATCAATACCGACTACTAAATGGCCCGCCGCTAATAATTTTTGGCATGTTGCCGCGCCAATAAAACCAGCAGCACCCGTTACTAAATATTTCATAATTTCCTAATCTTTAAGCTGATAAAGTTGAAAGTTGAAAGTTGAAAGTTGAAAGTTGAAAGTTGAAAGTTGAAAGTTGAAAGTTGAAAGTTGAAAGTTGAAAGTTGAAAGTTGAAAGTTGAAAGTTGAAAGTTGAAAGTTGAAAACTAAAAGCCTAATCCCAAGTTTCAATAGTTTTCATTAAGGCAGATATCATTTTTGATAACTGCCTAGACTCTTCTATCCAGATTTCTGCTGTTTTTGTATCAACCTCTCCAATTTTTAAGGCAATATATATTTGTGAGCGAAGCTCACCACAACTACCTTTAGAGTAAGAGAGAAAACGGCAGTAATCTTTAGCTGTCTTTCTCTCATAACCCTCAGCAATATTTGATGAAATTGATAATGCAGAGCGTGTAATTTGATCTTTTAAACCAAATTGCTTACTTGCCTTAAAATAAATAAAAACTTCACAAGCTAAATCGGCAGAGCGTTGCCATACATTTAAGTTCTCAAATTGCACAACGCCCCCTAATATAAATTTACCTTAGTTTTTGACTTATACTTTAGCCTTTAGCCTTTAGCCTTTAGCCTTTAACCTTTAACCTTTAAACTTTGTTTATTAATCACTACCAAACAAATCGCGAGTATAAACTTTGTCAGCAATATCACTCAATTCATCAACCATGCGGTTAGACACAACAACGTCAGATATTTGCTTAAACTCGTTTAAGTCTTTAATTACACGTGAGTGATAAAACTCATTTTCTTCAAGTACTGGTTCGTAAACTACAACCTCAATACCTTTAGCTTTAATACGCTTCATAATGCCTTGGATGGCAGAGGCTCTAAAGTTATCAGACCCTGTTTTCATTACTAAACGATACACACCAACTACTTTAGGGCTGCGTTTAATTATTGAGTCTGCAATAAAGTCCTTACGCGTAGTATTAGCATCAACAATTGCACCAATAATGTTGTTTGGTACATTTGCATAGTTTGCACGTAGCTGCTTTGTATCTTTTGGTAAGCAGTAACCACCGTAACCAAACGATGGATTATTGTAATGGCTACCTATGCGAGGGTCTAAGCTAACACCCTGTATAATTTGCTTACTGTTCAAGCCATGTGCTTCAGCGTAGCTATCAAGTTCATTAAAATAAGCGACACGCATTGCTAAATAAGTGTTAGAGAACAACTTAATAGCTTCGGCTTCTGTTGAATCGGTAAAAAGTACTTCAATATCTTCTTTTATAGCACCTTGCTTAAGTAAGCTAGCAAACACAGTTGCGCGCTCACTTTGCTCACCAACGACAATACGTGATGGGTATAGGTTATCGTGTAGCGCTTTACCTTCACGTAAAAACTCTGGCGAAAATATTAAGTTATTAATACCAAGTTTTTCTTTAATACTTTGCGTAAAACCAACGGGTATAGTCGATTTAATAACCATAACTGCATTTGGGTTATGTGCTATCGCATCTTTAATTACAGCCTCTACTGAGTTTGTATTAAAATAGTTATTTTCTACGTCATAATCAGTGGGTGTAGCAATAATTACAAAATCAGCGTTTTTATAGGCTGCTACTTTGTCGGTAGTTGCTGTAAAATTTAAATCACTACGAGTTAAAAACTCACTAATCTCAGTATCAACTATTGGTGACTTTTTATTATTTAAAAGTGCGATTTTTTGTTCGTCTATATCTAATGCAACCACTTCATTGTGTTGTGCTAGCAACATAGCATTAGAAAGGCCTACATAGCCTGTACCTACTACGGCAATTTTCATATTAATCCTTTAAGATTAGTTAATAAGTAATAAAATGATTCTATCAGAGTTATAAATTAGGCTCTAGCTAAAAGGCTTAAGCTAAAATGTAACATCGTATGATATTACTCGACGATCTCAGAAATTTACCTAAGCTGCGCTTTGAAAGTACATTAACCTTTAATTTATTTGTGAGTAAATCACCTAAGGTTTTTTACTTAATAGTAAAATAAAAGTGGATGACTATTCTGATGAACACGTTCTTTGTAGATTTGAATTTACTGCGCACTTAAGTAATTTACCTTTACAAAAGCGAGGTGTAAAACCTCACCTACAATATATTCACCCAGCAGGTGCGAATTTATTTCGCGCTCATGTAATTTAACTCTACCAAAGCGAGGTATAAAGCCTCACCTACAACATATGCCACCCTGTCGGTGCGAATTTACTTCGCGCTCGAGTAATTTACTTACTCGCAGAATATTGTTTTTCTGGTAGATCTAACTTGCGTCTAAAAAAGTTTATAATTCTACAGTAGTTAATTAGTACAACTAAATAAGCTGCAAAAATAGCTATAAAGCTGTAAAACAT
The DNA here is from genome assembly GCF_015864265.1 of Pseudoalteromonas sp. NZS37. Taxonomy (NCBI): domain Bacteria; kingdom Pseudomonadati; phylum Pseudomonadota; class Gammaproteobacteria; order Alteromonadales; family Pseudoalteromonadaceae; genus Pseudoalteromonas; species Pseudoalteromonas sp. NZS37. Next base: position 563,270 of record NZ_JADYXL010000001.1, read on the forward strand.
TAAAAATTCTGGTATTACAAAAACCTCACCAATTATACCTACACCAGCAAATATTGACGCAATTGAGCATATTAAAATAAGAGTTTGTGTAGGCGAGCAGCCTAAACGTTGGCAAATATGGTGTAAATGTTCGCGATCGGGTTTAAATGGTGATTTACCCTGTTTAATACGACGTATCATTATTGCTGTCATATCCATTAATGGTAGTGCAATTAGCCACAATGCAGTTACTGGGCGTATCATAGGGTTCCCTGGAGTTTGGCTTGCGCCAATTAATAGCCAAATAACAGTAAAACCAATCATCATACTTCCTGCATCGCCCATAAATACTTTTCGCTCACGACCTATTAGGCCAAGGTTCATAACTATATAAGGGATCATACACACGACTAGTAATAGGCATAAATAACTTAAGCTTTGCTCGTTACCCATACTTAGTAAAATACCAATAGCACCAAATGTAACTACCGAAAGGCCACCTAAAAGACCATCAATACCGTCAACCATATTAAAGGCATTTATACAACCAATAACCGCGAAAACAGTAATCATTCCGCCAACATAGCCATAACCTAAACTAATATCACCAAAACCTAATATATTACCTAGAGTAACTAACTCTGCTTTAGCAAAGTAAATCATTGCTATAGATATAAGAGTTTGCACTAGCATACGTATTTTCACACTTAAATCATACCTGTCATCTAATGCCCCAACAACAGTCAATCCTAAAATACAACATATATATAAATAAGCATGGTTAATCATGTTAGGATGCGAATAAATATATTGTACAATAGTGATGCATATAGCGACTCCCCCGACCAAAGGAATATTGCCAGTATGTATTTTACGGCCTGACGGTTTATCAACCAAACCAATTTTACGTGCAGCTTTTCGCATTAAAAACAACACAGCAAAAGCAATAAAAAATGTAAAAAGCAAATCTAAAATCATATAGTTCCTTAGTTCAATTTAACAATGCAAATCACTTTCATGTTTAAAATAAAGACTAATAGAATTTCATCTTAAATATTTGTAAGCAAATTTTTTAATAACGGGAGGAGAAACTCTTAGAGAAAATAACACTAGAACATGAACTAAATTAGTTAAACTTCGATTATTCAAATGCTTCATTGCATATAACCTAGATTTAAAGTCATTTATGGCTTTATTAAGCCCTCTCCTTTTATAAAAATTATCATCGATCCTAAAATCCAAAAGTGGTTTTTCAATATTAGAAAATACTTTACCTGCTGCAAGTAGGTCAACCCATAGATAGTAGTCTTGTGTGTTTTTTAACTCAGATTTGTAACGAAAACCTTCTTTGCTAAATATACTCATCTTAAAAACAACTGTAGGATGATTAAAAGGACATTTTTTTATAATATTTTTAACAAGTATTTTATGCTCTTGCACAGCTAATTTTTTGAATAAAAAACTACCATCTTCATTAATTTCATTCAAACCAGAGCCTAGGACATCTACTTGTGGATTCTTCTCCAAATACTCAACTTGAGTTTCTAAACGCTTTGTATAAGATACATCGTCAGCATCCATCCGAGCCAAATATTTGAAACGATTCTCTGATGCGATTTTAATAATATCATTTAGTCTTTGAGCTAGACCGTTATTCTCTGGGAAGTAAAGTAGCTCAATTTTATGATTACTTTCGTAATCACGTAAACATGAACTAAGGTGTTTTCCTACTTGCCCATCTACGGCTATATAAAGTGTAAAAGAGGTATATGACTGATTCAATATACTTTCAATAGCCTCTTTAACAAACTTTGGGTTATCTGCACAATATACTGACATTGCTACAGCCACAGTCCCCTTGTTCATAACTGATTTATCCCCAGTGACTTTTGGGTTTCAAAAACCCAATATTCTTGAGAAGAGATGCTTCTCATTTTTCGAGTTGATTTACAAAGTTCATTGTAAAACTGAAAGTCGAACAACTTATTAACTTCGGATTCAAGGGCTCTATTATTCCCAGATGGAAATAATAGGCCATTAATCTCATGCTTCACAAAAGCCTTTACACCTCCAGCATCAGCAACAATAACAGGCTTACCTATTGCCCAAGACTCCATTATAACTCGTGGAAACCCTTCATAATCATTTTCAGAAGGAACTACAATTGCATGACAGCTATGGATATACGATTCAAGTTTATTATTTTTTATTTGACCTAAGAAGTTTATACAATCAGATTTTATGTATTTCTCCCTAAGGCTTATTAAAGCAGAGCCTGATCCTATAATATCAAGATGAATATTCTTCCCATCTTTTTTCAGCTTATTAATAACGTAACATAAGTTGTGTATACCTTTATCTTGCTGAACTCGGCCTATAAATAGCAAGTTAAGTTGAGTATCCGTATCATTAATAGAGATAAATGAAGGAGAACGAGGTTTAATTGTTGAATCTACAAATTGATAAGTATTAGAGTTGTAAGCCTTACAAAAGTCATACAAAACATTACCTGTGCAAAGGTTAATTGTATTTGAGTTTTCTGATATTTTAACAAGCATTTTCTTCAACATTAGTGAAATAAAAAAGCCAAAAGCTTTTTCAAAAAAATTATATTTATCATTTTTCCACCCGTCTAAAATATTTGCGCACATATGGTTATATACTTTAAAACCGCGTTCTAAAGCTAATAGTGAAAACAGCACACTTCCAATAGTAGGATTTCTTACCCAAACAGGCTTTCCTATATGCTTATCTAAGATCAAATTAGATGACTTTTTCCAATTTTTATAAAAAAGAGGACTACGAACACACTTAAATATAAATTCTTTAGTACTACTATAACTTGGTAGAATTTCTATCTTATCGACCGCACATATAGCGCTAGCACTACTAGCTCCAATCATATTATAGGTTTGTTGGGCTACAACACTGACGTTATCTTTCCCGAACATCCCTTGTATAAATGCTAGTGATGATTTGTGCGAATAGGCATTATCTTTATCAAGATAGAATGGTTCCATAGTGCATGCTAATACTTTCATTTAACGTCGCTTTCTAATTGTGGTTTGCAAAAAATGAATAATTCTCTTCGGTAAATATTTTTTTATTAAAAAAGAAGCGTTATATTTTAGATAAGCATAAAACACCTTATTATTTACTGCGTATTTAAAGCCTTTAATATAATCTTGATGAGCAATAAAAGAACGCAACATTATTATTTTTTTGAATCCAACCTTAGATCTCTTAGTAAAATAACGTTCGTATAATTCAAACCATTTTTGTGAAAAAACATAGTCATTTTTTTTAGGTATTTGTATGAAATCATATAGTGGTTCATCTAATATATAAAAATGAGAACCAATCTCTTCAAGTGAAAAGCATAACTGATAGTCTTGGTGACGCTTCAAGTCATGAAATGGAGCTTTTAAAGCTAATGACTTCTCTAAGAATATACCACTGGTTTGAATTAGGCCTAATGAGTGGAAAATATAGTCAGAGACTTTTTCATTTTTTAAAATGCCTCTTTTTGGAACTATATAATCAATTTCATCATCAATAACTCTACATTTACTATACACAACAACATTTTCATCTTGGTTTTCAACATTCAAGCTTTTAAAAAACATTAGTTGTTTCATTATTTTGTCTGGATACCATTTATCATCATGATCTAAAAATGCAATATATTTCCCCTTGGACTCTTTGATACCTACATTTCGTGAAATCCCTCCACCTAAATTAGAAGTATTCTTTAAGATCTTTACTCTCTCATCATTTTTATATCTATTGATACACTTTACAGCTGAAACTGGAGATCTATCATCGATGATTATAATCTCAATATCTTTATAACTTTGTTCCAGAACACTTTTTATAGGAATATCTAAGTCAAAATAGCATTTAGAAAAAAATGGTACTATAACACTGACTAAATCTGGCATTTTAATTGCTTTCCGAAATTATTCTTGCTGGTATACCAGCTACTGTTGAATGGTCAGGTATGTTTTTAGTTACTACAGCACCTGCTGCAACTATGCAGTTACTTCCAATAGTTATACCAGGAAGGATAGTCACGGAGTGACCGATCCAAACATCATCCCCAATGACCACTTTTTCAGTAGTTATCGTGGACGATGCTATAGATTCACCAGCACGCGCATGATGCATACTGGCTATCATAACGGCCGGACCTAACCGCACATGATTTCCTATTTCGACCCCTCCAATACAATCAATGATGTTATTCCGACCAAATCCTGAATTATTACCAATAATCAATTTTTCAGGGTGATAAATTTCAACATTTTCTTTTATTGTGATTTTTCGACCAGCTTTTTTAAAAAAAATCTTCAAACAATACCCTCGGATGTAATGTCCAACACGACCGGGAATAAACAGAAAAAAACACTGATAAATAGACCATAATTCTTCAAATATAATTCTTTTTATTTTATTCATTTTTTCTTATCCAACTCATTTTTGGTTAACTTAGATCATAGATATAAAAACAGGAATCGCTTTTGCGAATATTAATATTAAAAAAATAAAATAATATACTTTATTAGATTTATATATCACGTCAGCTAGGAAAACTTCAAATACAATATAAACTAGCAATATCCTACCAGACAAAACAGCTATTGAAGAAAAAGCTATCACACAAGAAATTAATAGTAGTGAATATAAAACCAGATCCAACTCTTTTTTCGAAAAAAAGCTTTTATTAACATTAGCTTTAATTATCAATTCCATTAAGAAAAACATTGAAATTACCGCATACAAAAAGGAAAAAAGTGATTTACTCTCCATATATTTTGAATTTAAGTAATAGTCAAATCGCGTATATGGCAATAAGAACTCAACTAGAGGCGATATAGTAAAATAACTAACAACAATTACCACATAGAAAACCAACCTGTATTTAACAAATGGAACGATATATCTCTGCAAAGTGCTATTTATTATGACTAAGCCTAACAAGACAAATGACCCGTAATGAACTAAGCATGAGAATATCAACCCAGTGTTTTTAAGGCGTCCTTCCAAATATCGAAAACAAGATATAAACAAAAAAACACTTAGAAAGTAACGAACTTGCGTCCCTATAGCTACAGACAAAAAGGTATAATTTATAATAAAAACCGTTAACTGAGGCAGGTTTCTAACATTAAAAAGAAATAATGAAGTTAATAAAACAAGTGTTACAATCCAAAACCCATCGAAATCTAAGTTAACAAAGTCTCTTAAAAAAGATTGAAAATATTCAAACCCAATATCATAAGTCCAACTAGCCCTTTCATAATTTGAAATATAATTATGTATATCTGGATTTTTCGCTTTGTCATAATTAACTAATTCAAAACAAAAAAACAAAAAAACAAAAACAATTAAAATTAAAATTATTTTATTAAGGAAAAATAAGTGAATATTTTTTTTATATAGCGAATTCATAACCCTCCTTACATGTTTCACTTAGAATTCAATTATAAAAATAAAATTACTTTACACAACCGTCACATTTAATAAAAGCGCAAAGAAAGTAATTACTTTATAAACCAACGCAAAAAATCATAAATGAGCTATATTTAACAAGTCAGAATTTAAAGTATTGTTATTGTACTTTGTCAAACAAATTTCTCTAGCTCGAGTACGAATATCTATAATATCTTCTTTTGACAAGCTCTGAATATTAAGCAAGCAATTTACTAATCCATTAATGTCGTGTTCGTTTACTAAAAAACCTGTAACCGAATGTTTAATCAACTCTGGTATTCCAGAATGATACGTTGAAAGGGCAATTAAACCTTTCGCCATAGCTTCCATAAGAGCAACCGGAATTCCTTCCATATCACCACTCGCAGCTTTTACGCTGGGTAATAGAAACACATCCGCATCATTGAGATACTGCTTTACAACACTTTGTGGTTGCTGCCCGAGGAGGCGAATATAACTACTGGCTTCTAATGATGCAATTAACCGTTTTGCCTGCAGATAAAGCTCGCCATCTCCGATAATTATAAATTCAATGTCTATTCTTTTGGAAGCAAGTACAACAGCGTTTATCGAGTCTAGAATAGATTTTTTATCCGTAAGCCGCCCAACTTGAATAACTTTTAGTGCATGAGAAAAGGGAGTCGCTGGATTCCTAAATTCAAAATCATTAACATCAATTCCCATGCGATGTACTAATATTTTTTTTTCATCACATCCCCAGTTTATTAATAGCCCTTTCCATAATTCGCTGATTGGTAACATTAGATCGCCTCTAATGAATAATTGCTTATACTGTGGGAGATACTTATTAATAACATTATAATCACTAACTTCATAGCCATGGAAAACGGTAGATATACGGCCTTCTAAAATCCCTAACTCACGCATCTTACACAGGTAATAACCATTAACACCAAAATGACAAATTACATTGTCATATATCAACTTTTCATTTTTGAGTAACTTCAATGCAGAAATAAGGTTCAATTTCTGTGTGACTGTAAGGTACTTATCAAAAAAAACATTAATTAAGAGTTTAAGTCGACCTGTAAAAACTAAAGTTATAGAATTTAGCAATGAAATGAAAAATTTATGACTTTTATTTTTTTTTGAGCCAATACCAATACATCTTAATTTATCTAATAAAGAATATTCTAATACCGTTGAATGCATTACTTTAGGAGATACAGTTTCATTACTAATAATATCAACTTTAGCACCTAACTTAATTAAACCAACAATTTGATTAATAATAAAAGTTTCAGAAAGAACTGGAAAACTGTTTGAAAAAACGGCTATACGCATTAACACCTCTATTTATTACAAAAATTTATTTTATTTATAAAGAAATACGGATTTGGAAGTGAAATAATATTATTTTGTAACTTATAACAAGCTAGATAATAGAATAATATAGAAAATATAGAGACAGATATAATGTATATATAATCATTAAAATAAAATGAAACATTATATACAATACCCACCCCTAATAGGATAGATAGAAATGATAACCCAGAAAAAACTAAAATAGGATAAATATAAGCAGAATATTTAAACTCTATAAGTTTCTTAAAAAACACTAAATAAATTACATTTATTAATAAAAGCTGTAGTAATGCAAGCCCCCAAGCCAGTGTAAAGGCTCCATGAGGCGCAAGGACAATGCAAAGTAGTGAATATAATCCCAAAACAGAAAGGTTCCAATAAAAATCAATTTTCGTTTTTCCTAAACCTTGTGACATAGAACCAACTAAAGCACCACCTAAAGAACGAAACATCCAAAATAATGCTAATGGTATTATAAATAATGAAGTTTCAGCTTTATCTTTTCCATACATGGTGAGTACAACTTCCTCGGCTAGAAAACACAATAAAATATAAGGTGGAATTATTAGTGCAACAACATAAGTATGCGCCTTTTCCACAAGTAATCTCATTTTTTCCATATTTGATTGGGAAGCTGCTAGTAATGGCAAACTAATTTTTTGAACAATTGGTAAAATAAATGCAGATGGTTTTTGCACTAGCTGCTTAGCTAAGCTATAAGCGCCTAAATGAGCACTTCCAATAAAGAAACCTAGTAGTAATGTATCTAGATTCGCTCTTAATTGATTGATTAATTGAGTACCAATTTGATAAACACCATAATTCCAAGCAGATTTAGCATCTTTATAAGAAAATAAAAGTTTAGGCAACCAACATTTATCTGCATATAACCAAATAGTTGAGCACCTGATAACACTTGTAGCTAGTCCACCGAGAATAATCGAAGCTGCGCCGAAGTCAGAATACGCAGACAACACTGCAACTACCGTACCTATAGATTTTGAAACAATATCAAATTTAGCCAATTCATTCAGTCTGAAATCACAAACGTACCTTGCTTGCATCTGCGCTGAAAGCGATATAGGTATGAAAGATAAAGCAGATATAAGTATTAAGTTCGTTATTTCAGGCTTATCATATAAACTTGCAACTAAAGGGGATAGTAATATCAATAACATTAATAGCCCTCCCCCTGATAATAGACAAATCCAAAATACTGTAGAATTCAATTCTACAGTAATCTTTTGTCTATAAACCAAGTAATTTGCCATTCCAAGATCAGCTAACACTTGAGAGATATTAATAACTACCATCACAATAGCAACTAAACCAAAATCTGAAAGCGTTAAGAACCTTGTTAGGATTACGAGTTGTACTAACGATAAAGCAAAAACAACCACGCTCGATAAGGCTTGCCATTTTATAGTGTTTTTAATCATAAATTCTCAAAAAGAGCTGTATACATGAAACTTATACACAAATATTTAATTTAGATGAGGAGATCTTTTATATCCATTCTTGCAGGAGTAGGTGGGATATATTTGGGAAGACCTACGGCTAATATAGCAACAGGTTCTATGTAATCTTCAATATTTAACTTTTTACAAAACCTGTCATATGCCTCCTGATTAACTTTCCTTGATTCTATCAAGTCACGTCCAAAATGATTCCAACATGTCCCTAGACCAGACTCATGAGCACCAGTAATCATTGTCATTATCGCTGCACCTGCATCTACAAAAAGTGCTGTCTCATAGTCCTTATTTGACAAAGAGCCATAGACTCTTCTGTCCATACCCACGAAAATAAGTAGAGGAGCGCTAGTGCAATGCTCTTCTTTAAGCTTATCCAATAATAGCTTATCCTCATTATCAATAAGTATTTTAAATTTCCACGGCTGTCGATTTCCTGAACAAGGCGCCCACCGAGCACTATCAATCATAGTGTGAGCAATCTCTAACCACTCAGTTCTTTGTAATTGTTCTTTACTCCAAACTCGCACGCTACGGCGAGTGCTAATTTGCTTTGAAAAAGAATCTAGATGTGTAAAGTTATATTCTCTTGCATCAGAGCTATTCGGAGAAATAAAACCCTCGTATAAATCCTCAAATGAAATACGAATTTTTTTCGCCCATAAAACAGTATTTTCTGTTGTAAATCTATTTCTTTTCTCAAATATGAGAAAAATACAATCTAATCTTTTGGCTTTCTCTAAATACATAGAGTACTTAGCTTTAAAAATATTATTGTAAGTAGACTTCTCAATCCTGTGAGCTTCATGACGCATTAAAGATAGCAACTCATCATCACTTAAATTACTAAGAGGCATATATGGATAAAAAGATGAGTAAGTATAAGGTTTATCTGTAGGCAGCTTTTTTATTATACCAGCTTTAATTAATAATTTTTTTAGGATTTTTTTGACCGGATTCATAAACCCTCTCCCTTTTTTAAATATAAGTTTATAATCATGTGACTTTTTCACTTAAAATGTTTAGTAAGTGGATCAAAGTATTTATCATTCCAGTTAGGGACACTAAAATCGGTTTCTTTTAATACCAACTCGACCGCATCATTAACTTTATCTACAGAATCAGCAAAAGTTACAAACTTTACTTTTTCGAACCAATCAAATGCAGATGTTAACTTATGATCTACCGTTTTTAAAACAACAGTTGGTTTTTTACATAAGATAGAAAATATCAAACCATGAAACCTGTCCGTGACTATATATTCATATTGGGAAAACATTTTTAAAACTTCATCAAGTTTCTCTTTTCGTTGCTCGTTGTTTATATTTTCTGGGATCGTGGTATCAAATAGATCATAATTTAGGCTGCTATTTTTAAGTAATAAAGCCCTTTGTTCTTTTGATATTGCTGACTCATCGTCCTCTCTTAAACAAAATAACACTTTTCCATTTTTCGCCGTATTTTCTAGGTCTAAATGGCTTATGTCATAAGATAAAACGAAATCAGGAGCTTGATTTGTTGAGCAGTTATGAAAATACTTATTTGCCAATTTGAAACTCTCGTTATCACGAGCTACAATCGTCAAATTTTTATGTTTGTTATAAATTCCCTTAGAAATATTGAGTTCTTTTTGACCTTTTTCAGTATTTCGGAAATTTATCGTCTGAGGGAGGCTTAATATTTGATTATTTGGAAAATTAATAATCATTTTCCTTCGTGATGTTTCAGACCATAAACCTCTGTCACCTAAATTACCACCACTATGTAGAACTATTAAATCCGATTTATAAACTTTCTTTTTAAAGTAAGAAACACAGTTTATAACTTCATCTTTATTTACTTCAATAATTGAATGATTAGGGTAATTACGTTTTAGCCACCTATAAATTGAAACTACTTGAGCTTGGTCACCTAAATTGCTTAATTCTGGCGTTGGTGTTATTGCATATATAATACGTGCCCCTTTGATATTGAACCTAGACTTTATCTCAGTAGACTTTAATTTCCACTTAATTATATTACTAACCTTTTTAAATACCTTAACGAATAAGTTTTTCATTTTTCTCTCTATTTCCACTAAAAATCACATAGAAATCAAATTTCTCTATGTATTAGTTATACCACTAAATTTATCTATATTTATAATTTCATTCAAAAATGACTAAGATTAGATACCCTTATAGTGCCAGTATTTAAGTAACTTTATTTCCCGTCAGATTTATACTCGTAATTATAATAACCATAGTACCCGTAGGCATTGCTTGCTTTTTTAACAACACCGTTAAATACCACACCTTTTACGTCAATACCATTTTGTTCAAAACGATTACGGGTTAACTCTATTTCACGTAAGTGATTTTGCCCAAAACGTGCTACAAGTAAAGTAGTGCCCGAATGCGCGCTGACTATTGCGGGGTCGGTTACTGCAAGTATTGGGGGGGTATCAATAATGATTATGTCGTAAGCTGTGCTTACTTCCTCAACTAGCTTACTAAAGTTTGAGTGCATTAATAATTCAGACGGGTTTGGTGGTATTTGCCCGCGCGTAATAACGCTTAAACCTTCAACTTTAGTTGGTTTAGTAACTTGCTCTAGGTTTAAACGACCCGATAGGTAATCGCTTAAGCCATCGTCCCACTTTAAACCAAACTGTGTTTGTAAGTAGCCTTTACGCATATCGGCATCAATAATAAGTACTTTTTTACCGCTTTGCGCAAGCACACTTGCTAAGTTAACCGATATAAACGATTTACCCACGCTTGGGCTTGGGCCCGATATAGCAATAATGTTGTTTTTAGCTTCCATCATCGCAAAGTGTAAGCTAGTACGTAAGCTGCGTAATGCCTCTATAGCTAGGTCGGCTGGGTTGTCGAGCGCTAATATACTTTTAGGCTTATTCGTTTTGTTTTTACGGGCTCGCTCGGCAAAGCCACTTAGTTTATCTTGATAATCTGAGTGCGGTACACTTGCGTATACAGGTAGGCCTAGTGCTTCAATTTCTGCTGGGTCTTCAACCCCTCTGTGCATTACTTTTTGGGCTAAGACTACAATCAGAGCTAATATCCCACCTAGCAATGTTGCCATTATCACTATTAATGCTTTTTTAGGTTTAACTGGCTTACTGGTGTTTACCTCAGCGTAGTCAATAATGCGTACATTACCTACTGTGCCTGCACGCACTATATCAAGCTCCTGTGTTTTACTAAGCAGTAATGTGTAAATTTGATTGCTTACCTCAACATCACGTTTTAAACGTAATAATGCTTGTTGAGTTTCAGGTAGATTACCTACCTCACCAACAAGCTCTTGTTTTTGGCTTTCAACCGCTTCTATTTGCTCAAGTATACCTTGGTATGTTGGGTGATTTTTTTTAAACTTACGACCAAGGTCTAAGCGCTTTAGGTTTAGCTCTTGTAACTTAGTTTCAAGCTTTACAACTTGCTCAAGCACGCCTTGGGTTTCTAGCGTTATGTTTATTGATTGGCGTTTAATTTGATAGTCGTTAAAGCGTTGCTCTGCATATTCAAGCTGTTTTTTAATTTCAGGTAATTGTACTTCTAAAAACTCCAGCGACTTTTGTGCCTCAGCGCTGTTGCGCTCAACATTGCGGCGTACATAAATAGCCGCTACCTTATCAAGCACTTTTTCAGCATAGCTTGGTTTAGTGCTTTCTAAACTTAAATTTATTATGCCTGAGTCTTTACCTTTTTCACTTGCACCAATAGCAGTTTGAAGGTCTAAAATAGTATTAAGGCGATCTTTACGAGTAATTGTAAACTCTGTACCAGGGCGTGCATTTAAAGTACGAATAGTTAAATTAAATTTACCGTTTGTGAGCTCAGCACCCACTTTACCCGACAATATTTGCTCACCGTCTTCATTTAAAAGTGCAAGGCTGTTGCTAGCTTGTGCTACTAATGTAAATGCTTGATTAACTGCAGTGCCTGGTACATCAAACCTAAATACACTTATACTCTCACCGCCCCATGCATAGCTGCTTGCGCCAAAACTTGGCTCTGCTAAATCGCCATTTTCCATTGGGGTAAATTTACGGTAAGCGCGGCTACCTATAAACGGGAATAGCTTAGGCTCTGCTATAACATCAAGCTTTAAAGCATCTACGGCCTCGCCTATTATACTGCGCGATTTTAGTAGCTCTATTTCGGTTACTGCCGCTGATGTACTTTCGAACATGCCTGCCATATCGTCAAAACCAGGAACTGATGCACCGCCGTCTTCAACTTGTATCATGGCTGTTGCTTGGTAAACAGGGGTACTTAATACTGCATAAATAACACCCACAAACATAAACAGCGTAGTTACGGCTACTATAAAATATTTGCGGTCGAGCAATGCGCCTAGTAGCGCCATTAAATCAATTTCTTGCGTTGGTTGCGTGTTATTTGTGCTTTTATTATTAGCGCTACTAGCATTACTAGCGCTGTTGTTCGGCTGGGTATTCATTAAATTAGCCATTCCTTATAAATACTTTTGCCAAGCGCTACACGCGCTGTCGATTAATGTATAAACGTGCTCAAAAGCCTCTTGGCTTTGGCGATATGGGTCTGGTATTTCGGCGTTATTAATCCACTTACCGAGTAAAAACGTTTTACCGCGCGCCTCTGGGTAGCGAGCATGTACATCGTTTAAATGGCGTTCTTCCATTACGAGTATTACGCTGTTTTGCGCTACTAAGCTTGATGTAAGCTGCTTGCCTTGGTGTGCATCCATATTAACGCCATGTGCGAGCGCTATTTGCTTTGCTTTTGCATCTGCTGGTTTGCCTTCAAGTGCTGTTAACCCAGCTGACGATACTTTAATATTTTTGCCTTTAAGCTTTTGCTTTAAAACATACTCACCTGTTGGGCTGCGGCAAATGTTGCCTGCACACACTACTAAAACTGAATCAAACATTTTAAAAACCCTTAGTTTGCAGTTATATCGTCAACACTATCTACAGTAGCGATTGACGGTAATAGTAAGCTAATTACACGGTTCCAACGGGCAAGTGGTGCCGATGTTACATATACAATATCGCGCGGTTGTAGCTCAAACTGCTCAGCTAATACCATTGCCGCTATATTTTTAGCATGTAATTGGTATACATTTGCAATAATACCGGTTTGCTCTACGTCACTTCTACGCAGTACAAATACGCCATTAGCGTCGGCTGTATTTTCGTTTAAGCCGCCCGAATCGCTTAGCGCTTCGGCCAAGTTTAAACCATAACGGTTAAGCGTTACTGAACCTGCTTTTTTAACATCACCCAATACAAATATTTTTTGTGCATCGTTTCGGTTTACGTGCACTATGTCGCCGTGTTGTAACAAACGGTTTTGCGAAATGTCACCATGGGCATAAAAGTCATCAAGTTTAATAACTTCTGTTTTGTCGCCACGGGTAAATGTTACTGTGCGCCAATCGGCTGCATCAGTTAAGCCGCCCGCTTGGCTTAAGGCATCAATTAAGGTAAGTGGAATTTCGGTTACTGGGTATACACCAGGCTTGTTAACTTCACCGGTAACGTAGGTTTTCTGGCTTCTAAAGCCAACTACTTTTACGTCTACTTGAGGGTCTTCTATTACTCGGCTTAGGCGTTTTACAAGCTCGTTGCGTACTTGGCTTATTGTTTTACCTGCAGCGGGTATATTTGGTGCGTAAGCGTAAGTAATGGTGCCATCTCGTTGTACTCTAAAGCCGTCAAACTCTGCGGTACGTTGTACTGCTGCCGGTATTGTTAGCTCTGGGTGATCCCATACGCCTATTGTTAGTACGTCGCCAACACCTAGTTTGTATTCGTAGTTACTTACGTTTAAACCAGCGGTGCTTGAAATTGGTTTAGCTGCTATACGCGCTTGATTTTGTTTATTTATTAGTAGCGAGTCGATTATTTGAATGTTTACTTTTTCGAGATCTTGTTCGAGGTTTTGTGTTTGCTCGCCTGAGTCTATACCTTCAAAGTGGCTGCCTGGTACTATTGTACAGCCGGTCATGCTTAGTATTGCGAGTATTGATGCGAGTGATTTACAGCTTAACGCCATTGTAGAATCCCAAAATTATTTTAAATATTGCACTTACTCACCAACCTTGGTGAGCACTTGTATTTTAGCCGACTAATTAAAGCATGTGCACTATTGTGAATCAATAGTCTTTGCTTTGTAAAAGCTTTGTTACTAAGTTTTTAATTAGCACTGAAATTATATCAGTATTTTCATAAGGCCTTTATGAATAAATTTAATTGATAGCCGTTTTCAGTAAAACACTTAACGCATTCATCACCAATTGTACAAAGAGAAGTGAATGAGAGTAGATGAGAAGCCATTTAAACAAGTGTATTATGGCTGTTTACTTCTCTAAAGCGCAGTGCGCTCTTAACCCTTTCATGAATAAACCCTATTACGAGCTTTGCTCGTCACGCCAGCAAGCTGTGCGTCTACAAGTGAACTTAACCACGGTGTTAAACTTTGCCGTTGGGCTTTCACACGAATAGCACTCTTAGCTTATTTTTGAATAAACTCATTGAGTTTTGCACAAAGAGAAGCGAATGAGGAGTAAATGAGAAGACATTTAAATAAGTACTTTATGGCTGTTTACTTCTCTAAAGCGCAGTGCGCTCGACCTCTTCAGATTAACCACTTAAAGCTTTATTGCACAAAGAGAAGCAAATGAGGAGTAAATGAGAAGCCATTTAAATAAGTACTTGTGGCTGTTTACTTCTCTTGAGCGCAGTGCGCTCTTAGCCCTTTCATGAATAAACCCTATTACGAGCTTTGCTCGTCACGCCAGCAAGCTGCGCGTCTACAAGTGAACTTAACCATGTAGCTTTAAGTGCTTTAGGCACGCTTCCGCCCTTAGGTTACAGTTCCTAGTTACTGATATAAAAATATTTTTTCGCGGCATAAAGCCGCTGCTACATTTTAATTCACGCAGTGTAAAACCGCTGCTACGTTTTAATTCACGCGGTGTAAAACCGCTGCTACGTTTTTAGTTACTATTGCTTAATATCTTTATTATCTACACTTACTTCAATTTTTTGATTAAGTAAGTTAATTAGTAAAATACTGCGCAAGTCGCCATCGGGCTCTTTGTATATTGCTTGTATATTACTGAATGAATCATTGTTAACACTTACTACATCACCTGTTTTTGGTATTTGTGATTCAGTAGTGTGTGCACGTTCATTTTTTAACTGGTCAATTATGTACTTAGAAACCAACTGATAATTTGCTCCATAAGAAACAAAACCGCCTATTCCACGGGTGTTTTTTACAGCAGAAAAGTTACCATTTTTTGATTCAAGGCATACAAATAAATAATTAGGGAATAAAGCGGTGTGTTTGACGGTCCGACGACCTTTAACCAACCTTTCGGTAGTTAATTTGGGGTAAAACGCTTCAATCCCTTGATTTTGCAAGTTAGTTTTCGCTCGCTCTTCTTGCTTAGGTTTGCATACGACTAAATACCAACATTCCATAGTAGCCCTTAATACATAACTAAATTGCAAAAAATACAATTCCAAACTAAACAACGGCGGCATTATAGCCAACATAGAGTGCCTATGTAAATACGCCTTAGTGGTTAATAGCCACTCACTTTGATAAATATTGTTATTGAGTTTAAAGGGAGTAAAGGCTTTAACGCTAGTTTAGTACCTATAAAGCTATGTTTAGATTGGGCTAAACAAAAGTTTAGCCGCGAAAATTTATTAAGAAATTTAATTAATATTTTTTTAATAAATATACAAGTAAGAGCGCGAAGAAAATTCGCACCTACCGGTTGGTACATGTTTGTAGGTGAGGTTTTATACCTCGCTTTTTAGGTGTTAAAACATGAGCGCGAAATAAATTCACACCTATCGGTTGGTATATATTTGTAGGTGAGGTTTTATACCTCGCTTTTTTAGGATTTAAAACATGAGCGCGAAATAAATTCGCACCTACAGGTTGGTGCATGTTTGTAGGTGAGGTTTTATACCTCACTTTTTGGGAGTTAAAGTATGAGCGCGTAGTAAATTCGTCCCTACCGGTTAGTACATGTTTGTAGGTGAGGTTTTATACCTCGCTTTTTAGGTGTTAAAGCATGAGCGCGATGTAAATTCGCACCTACAGGTTGGTGCATGTTGTAGGTGAGTTATTAATTTAGCCCAAGCGTTAAAACCTTGAATAATTATGGCTTTACTTCTACCTTAAAATTCAATGTAACAAATTGATGACAAGGAAGCACAATGCAAATACTTCACCACGGAGCGGTTAACGGCGTTACTGGTTCGTGCCACGAGCTGGTAGTTAACGAGCAAACAAGTGTGCTTATTGATTGCGGATTATTTCAAGGCGAAGACTCTAAAGCCGACCTTTCAATTGAGTTTAATATTACCCATGTTACTGCCCTTATTGTTACCCATTGCCATATTGACCATGTTGGCCGAATTCCTTACTTATTAGCAGCCGGTTTTAAAGGCCCTATTTTTACAAGTATTGCATCTGCCAGCTTATTACCTTTAGTAATTGAAGATGCTTTAAAAGTGGGTGTAACCCGCGACCCTAAAATTATAGCTGCCTGCTTAAGCTTATTAAATAAACGTATAGTTGCTGTAGATTATAAAACGTGGTTTGAACTACCTTGCAAAGGGCTCAATAAAGCTAAAGCGAGGTTTCAGCGTGCTGGGCATATATTGGGTTCTGCCTACGTTGAAATTGATATTACAAATAATGATAACAACAAACATCGCGTTGTATTTTCAGGAGACTTAGGCGCGCCGTATACCCCGCTACTCCCTTCACCTAAGCCGCCCTATAAAGCCGATACTCTAGTTATTGAATCAACCTACGGTGATAAAAATCATCAAGGCCGTAAAGAGCGTACAAAAACGCTAAAAAGCATTATTGAACGCGCCGTAGCCGACAATGGTGTTGTTTTAGTACCTGCTTTTAGTATTGGCCGCACACAAGAGCTGCTATACGAGCTAGAGCAACTCATACATAGCTCATCTAAAAAGTCTAAGTGGCGAGACATTCACGTAATACTCGACTCCCCTATGGCAGCCAATTTTACTGAGCAATACAAAACGTTTAAGCACCTATGGGATAGCGAGGCCAAACGCAAAGTTGCAAACGGTAGGCACCCGCTCGATTTTAACAATCTAACTACGGTTGATTCACACAAAGAGCATTTGGCTGTTATTAACTATTTAAGTTCGCGGCAAACACCAGCCATAATATTAGCGGCAAGTGGTATGTGTACTGGTGGGCGAATAGTTAATTATCTTGAGCGATTTTTAAATGATAAAACCACCGATGTATTATTTGTAGGTTACCAAGGTAATAAAACGTTAGGCCGCGAGATTCAAAAGTATGGCCCACGTAATGGGTATGTTTTTATAAATGATGCTCGCATAACTATAAACGCCAAAGTACATACAATTAGTGGCTATAGCGCCCATGCCGATCAAAACGGATTAATTAAGTTTGTAACGGGTATGCATAAAAAGCCAAGCCATATAAAAATTGTGCATGGCGATGATGATGCAAAAAGTGCGTTAGCAGCAAAGTACAAAGAGGTATTAAGTAATGATGTTGAAGTTGAGATTGGTAAATTGTAGGCGAGAAGCTTGCTCACGCAATTTGATAAATACGTAAAAGCTGCGCTTTTAGTGCGCCAGCAAGCAAGACGCCTACATGGTCACAAACACCGAGGGTAAAAATACACGTAGGCGTGAAGCTTGCTCGCGAAAATTAATTTATTCAAATGGAAATTAATTATATGGCTAACACACATAAACGTTTAAAAGGACGCTGCACTTCGGTAAACGCTTATTACTCTATTACAATTTGTTGTGATTTTCGTAAGCCATTATTTGCTAACTTTTTATGGGCGCGGTTAATTGCAAGTGAACTCATTAAATTTTCAAGAAAAAATTCACTGAATACTATCTGCTACGTAATTATGCCTGATCATATACATTGGCTTTTACAGTTAAATAGTAGCCTTGACCTTTCAAACCTAGTTAGGAATTTTAAAAACATTACCACTTATAGACTTAATAAACATAGCGGTACACACGGAAAGATATGGCAATCAAATTACTATGACCACAAAATAAGAAATGATGAAGATTTAATAGGTCAAGCGAGGTATATAGTGGCAAACCCTTTACGTGCTGGCTTAGTGGACAACATAAGGAAATACCCATATTGGGATTGTGCTTACTTGTAAAAGAGGTGGTTTTAAATGCGCCAGCAAGCAAGGCGCCTACATGCGCACATACACAAAGGATAAAAATACACGTAGGCGTGAAGCTTGCTCGTGCAATTTAATAAATACGTAAAAGCTGCGCTTCTAATGCGCCAGCAAGCAAGGCGCCTACATGGACGCATACACCAGGATAAAAATCCTCGTAGGCGTGAAGCTTGCTCACGCAATTTAATTAATACGTAAAAACTGCGCTTTTAGTGCGCCAGTAAGCAAGGCGCCTACATCATCACATACACCGAGGGTAAAAATCTATGTAGGCGTGAAGCTTGCTCACGCAATTTAATTAATACGTAAAAACTGCGCTTTTAGTGCGCCAGTAAGCAAGGCGCCTACATGATCACATACACCGAGGGTAAAAATCTATGTAGGCGTGAAGCTTGCTCACGCAATTTGATAAACATGTAAAAGCTGCGCTTTTAGAGCGCCAGCAGCAAGGCGCCTACATGCGCACATACACAAAGGATAAAAATACACGTAGGCGTGAAGCTTGCTCGTGCAATTTAATAAATACGTAAAAGCTGCGCTTTTAGTGCGCCAGCAAGCAAGACGCCTACATGGTCACATACACCGAGTGTAAAAATTCACGTAGGCGAGAAGCTTGTTATCGCAATTTGATAAATACTTAAAAGCTGCGCTTTTAGTGCGCCAGCAAGCAAGGCGCCCACATGGACGCATACACCAGGATAAAAATCCACGTAGGTACGTCATTCCCTACAGAGATCAAACTATTGCAATCTATTCGCTTTAAGAGCCACTTACGTTTGGTAAAATTGTAACGTTAGTTTGATTGTTATATTTTTGCTTCCAATTCAAATCACAAATGCCATCAGTGGGTGAAAAGGCAGTAGGTGCTGTTAAAAATAACCTACGTATTTCTTGATGATCAGACTCGTCACATGCAATTTTAAGTTTATCTAAAAATGGATCGAGCTCAGACCAAGGCATTTTAACTTCTTGTGCACTTAGGATTCTTGGGTGGTCTGTTCCAATTACGTTGTCTCCTATAAGGAGCTCTTCAAAGAGTTTTTCACCCGGGCGTAATCCTGTGCACTTTATTTCTATATCGCCATTTGGGCGTTTTGCATGTTTAACTTCAAGCCCCGATAAATGAACCATTTTAACAGCTAAATCTTTAATTTTAACAGGCTCTCCCATATCAAGTACAAACACGTCACTACCCACTCCCATTGCACCCGCTTGAATAACCAACTGGGCAGCTTCTGGTATTGTCATAAAGTAACGCGTTATATCTTGATGAGTAAGTGTTATTGGGCCGCCTGCTTTAATTTGTTTTCTGAACAGAGGCACAACAGAACCAGACGATCCTAAAACATTACCGAATCTGACCATAGTAAACCGTGTTGTGTCTTGGATTTCAGATAGCCCTTGCAGTACTAATTCAGCCATGCGCTTAGTGGTACCCATTATATTTGTTGGGCGTACTGCTTTATCTGTAGAGATTAATACAAATGTTTCTACTTTAGTATTAATTGCCGCTGTAGCTACATTGTAGGTGCCATAAACATTGTTACGTACGCCTTCAACTACATTATGTTCAACTAATGGTACATGCTTATACGCAGCGGCATGATAAACAGTTTGAACACTAAAAGTAGAAAATGTTGACTCAACTAATTTTTTATTTTGAATAGAGCCGAGTATTGGTAATATTTCGATACTTGAGTCATTTTTGGCGCAAAATTCTGACAGCTCCTTTTCAATTGCATAAAGCGCGAACTCAGAAAGCTCAAATAGTACTAATTTAGTCGGACTATTTTTTACTATTTGCCTACAAAGCTCGGAACCTATAGAGCCGCCAGCACCTGTAACCATCACTACTTTATTAGTTATATTTGCCGACATCAAATCTTGTCGTGGTTGAACTGAATCACGACCTAACAGGTCATCAATTTCAACATCTTTGACTTCATCAAGGTTAGTTGTACCAGCAACAATGTCGGCCATGCCGGGAACAGTCATTACTTGTAGTTTAAATTTCTCTATCGCGTTAAGTACTTCTTTTCGACGGCTTCGAGATGTACTTGGCAGCGCTAATAATATTTTATTTGCGCACTTTTGCTTTGCTATTTCAGCAATTTGAGAAGGTGCGTGCACACAAATACCTTGAATTAACGATAAATGCTTTTTAGGGTCGTCGTCAATAAAGGCGACTGGTGAATATTCTGGGCCATTTGCTAAGGCCGTGGCTAATTGACGACCAGCAGAACCTGCTCCATATATAATTACACCTTCTTTACGGCGCATAGTTATTTGGCCAACTACAGCTCGCACGGTTAGCCTTGCACCACCAACAAATAAAATACAAAAGCTGGCATAAATAAATGGTACTGTTCTTGGTACTGGCGCACTAAGAAAAAAAGATAATACAGTTAAATAAACAGTCGAAAGAACAACACCCGCAATAATTGCCCACATAGCCTGAGTATTCATATAGCGCAATACAGCTCTGTAAAGCCCAAGTTTTACGAAGCTTAATAAACTTAAAGGTAATACTGCTGCCAATAGTACCCACGTGTGTGTATTTTTTAAAACTGCTGTGCTGTCTAGTCTGAGTAAAAAAGCCAGCCAAAAAGCGACTATTATAAATACGCTATCGATGAAGAGAGAAATAATTCTTTTTTGAGGACGAGGTAAATTAACTAAAAATTTTAAAGGCACAATACATTTCCCTGAAGCTAGTAGTAATACTACTATTCTATTGATTACAATTTTACTACAAGATGAACAACTATTGAACTTAATAGTTAAAGACTATATGTAAATATTTATATAGTCTTTATGTATTTGGTTATTTTTTGTAAGTAAACGTTATCGTTAGGTATATGTTTTTATTTTAAAGAAGATAAAACAAGCACTTCGTTGATTATTTGAGCTGACTTACCTATTTCGCTTTCAGTTAAAGTTGGGTGCACTAAAAACATAATTGACGTTTCTCCTAACTGTACGGCATTAGGTAAACGTTTTTTAGGTCTCCATGGGGTACCATCAAATGCTTTTTCAAGATAAACCTCTGAACAACTGCCTTGAAAACACGGTACACCACGTTCCACAATTTCGTTTACTATACGATCTCGATTCCAATCATTAGCCAAACATTCGGGTTTTATAAATATATAATGCTTATATTGAGCATGTTCGATGTGTTCTGGCACATTAACTAATCTTACACAATCAAAGCTATCTGCAGCATTATCGAGTAATGCACCATAAGCTTGACGTTTTGCGGTCCAATTAGCCATACGCTTTAGCTGAATACGCCCTATAGCAGCTTGCATTTCGGTCATACGCCAATTTGTACCAAAACTCTCATGCAGCCATCTAAAACCTGGTGGGTGCTCTCTATTATAAATAGCATCAAAGCTTTTACCATGATCTTTATAGCTCCACATGGTTGACCATAGCTCTTTTGAGTTAGTCGTTACCATTCCGCCTTCGCCACCAGTAGTCATTATTTTGTCTTGGCAAAAACTCCATGCACCTATGTGACCAATACTTCCAACAGAACGACCTTTATATTTAGCACCATGGGCTTGTGCACAGTCTTCAATTACATAAAATCCATGTTCTTTACTGAGCGCCATTATTTCATCCATTTCAGCTGGCATACCCGCTAAATGAACAACAATAACCGCTTTTGTTTTTGGCGTTAATACTGCTTGTATAGATTCGGCGGTAATAGCTTGGCTATTTAGATCAACATCCGCAAATACAGGGGCCGCACCAGATGTAACAATACTTGAAGCTGATGCTAAAAAAGTACGCGGTGTAGTTATTACTTCATCACCAGCGCTTATATTTAATGCTTTTAAAGCAAGATCGAGTGCTAATGTGCCATTACCTAACGCTATGGCATATTCACTATCAGCCCATGTTGCAAATTCTTTTTCAAATTCACGGCCTTCAGTGCCAGTCCAATAATTTACTTTGTTAGATAAAATAACACGGCTAACTGCATCAGCTTCTTCTTGTGTAAAGCTAGGCCATGGGGAAAATGGGGTATTTAACATGCAATTCCTATAAAATTTAAAAAGGCTTAACTATTATCTGAAACTTTAGTGCAAGGAGAGCCATAAGCAATTACACCAGATGGTATATCTTTGACAATTAAACTACCTGCACCAATTAATGTATTGTCGCCAATATTAATAAGTTGTTTTACTTTACTTCCAATACCTACCCAACTACTTCGCCCGACGCAAACTCCGCCAGCTAATGCTGTACCTGGACAAATATGGGTAAAGTCACCTATTTTACAATCATGCTCAATTATAGCTGAAGTATTAATTATACAGCCACGGCCTATTACTGCAAAAGCGTTAATAACAGTATTAGCAGCTATGACAGACCCTAAATCTATTTGAGCATATTTACTTATAATTGCACTTGGGTGTATTAGGGCTGGTAGTGTGTAGCCATTTTTGGCTAACGTTGTTATTTTTTCTTCTCGAGTATTATTGTGACCTATAGCAACAGCAACATTTATGTTGGTGCTAGGTACATTGAGTAAATCTGAAAATGTACCTATAACAGACCAATGCTCTATACTTTTTTTATCAGGATATGCATCATCATAAAAGCTAATACTAAAACCTAGTTGCTCTGCAATATCAGCTATTACTTTACCGTGGCCACTAGCCCCTAAAATAGCCAACGTTTTTACAGATGGCTTAGTCATTGTTAGAGCCTTTAAAAGGTTCAATAGTTACGTGCCCATCAGCACTGATGCCTTCTCTTACAAAAACTTTTTTTACAGTTAACAGTAATATTTTCATATCGAGTAGAAAGCTTTGATTTTCTACATACCATACATCAAACTTAAACTTTTCATCCCAGCCAATTGCATTACGCCCGTTAACTTGTGCCCAACCTGTTATACCAGGTCTTACATTGTGGCGTTTAGCTTGCTCTGAGTTATACAGCGGTAAATATTGCACTAATAGTGGCCGAGGCCCAACTAAGCTCATATCGCCTTTAATAACATTAAACAAACCAGGTAGCTCGTCTAAACTAGTTGAGCGTAAAAAAGCGCCAAACTTAGTCATTCTTTCGTTATCTGGAAGCAAGTTACCGTGCTTATCTTTGGCATCGAGCATGCTTCTAAACTTCATCATTTTAAATACTTTACCGTGTAAACCAGGGCGGTTTTGCGTAAATAAAATAGGTGAACCTAATTTTATTCTGATTAGCACAGCAACCAGTAATATAACTGGAAGTAAAATCAAAAATACAATTATTGAAACCGTTAAGTCAAAAAGATACTTAATCATTAATAGCATCCTGTAGCGTTTTTTCGACTCTTGTAGCCATCATGTCTCTAGAAAAATGTTCATAAGCTAGTGTTTTACAGCTATTCACGGCTGTTTCGTAATCAGATTTACTGTCAAGGAAGTCACTAATAAGCATACTAGATGCCTTGTAATCATCCGCCTCTAAAACTAAGCCACATTTGTGTTCTTTAATGAAGTCTTTTTGCCAACCACCGTAATTAATAGCGATAGGCGTTTTTGAAGCTAATGCATCAAACAGCTTATTTGCAGAATTATGCCACATCTCTTTTACTGGACCGAATAATGATAAAGATAAGTCTGCAGCAGATAATAAACGAACTATTTCTGTTTTTGGTACTGGGTCAAGAAAGTATAGGTTTTTATTGTAAACACCTAGCGCCCTTGCTTCGCTTATTATCTTCTCTTTCTCCATCCCGTCACCAATTGCAACAAAACATAAATTTGGATTAGAGTTCTGCGCAGCTTTTGCCAAGCTCACAATATAGCTCACATTATTAATTAGACCGAACGTACCCGTATATACAATAAGTTTTCTACCATTAACAAAACCTAACTTAGATTTTAAATAATCAATGCCGACATCTTTACTAACATCAAACAAACTCGTATCACAACTATTTGTAGCAAGGGTTACTTTGTCAGGCGAAATACCATGCTTTATTATTCCATCACACATGCCTGGTGAAAGACCAATCAATCTAGTTGAATTTTTATAGGTATATTTTTCTAACCATGTTGCAAATTTAATTATGAATTTATTTTTTATGACGCCTGCAGCAACTGGCAATTCAGGCCAAAGATCGCGTACCTCAAATACTAGAGGCCTTTTTTTGCACTTAGAGTAAATCACCCCTGGTATCGCAATAGTTAAGGGTGTACTTGTGGCAAAAACCACATCGGCTTTGATAGAAAAAGATTTAACTGTTGAGCTTACTGAAAACCTAATAAATTTTAAAATTCGCTTAAAAAAACTATCTTTATTTGAATATGCTAAATGTAGAACGTGTAGTTTTATACCCTCAATATCTATAAGGTTCCAACCATAGTTTAGATTGTAGTTATCTGAAAAATAAGCCGAGCTAGTAATAAATGTAACATCATGACCGCTTTTAACTAGTCGCTTGGCCATCTCATAAGATCGCGTTCCAGCATTTGACTCGGGCGTAGCAAAGTATTGATGTAAATATAGGATTTTCATTAGTTATCCTGTTTATAGATTTGTACTGATAGGTTTGACATTAATTTGATAAAAGCCAGAATTTAATGGTATCAAAAATTTAATTATATAAGTGATTAATTACACATGGGAATAATCTTTAGTTAAAATTATTATGGCTATATAATGCTTAAAATTACCTTTTAAAATAAGTTCTTAACATTAGTATTATCTTTCTATAAAAAGACAACTCAGCAGGAATGTATATTGCCCATCTAATCATTAGAGGGAAGCTAATATAAAACGGGTAAAAACGTAATAAATAACCGCGTGCAGAAAAGCGTCCTTTATGGTCAATCTCTCTACCTTCAAGTTCTGTGGTATGAAAACATGTAGCTAAATCTAGATATTTTACCTTTGCATTGGACTGAAATAAATTTAATACAAACTTATTTTCTTCACCGCAAGGAAGATCTGTACCCAAGCCCAAATTTGTATCAAATTTAATATTTTTATCGTTTACAAATTCTCGCCGTACGACTATTTCAATTGAAGATATTTTTAACGAATTGGTTAATCGATGAGTTTCATGAAAAGTATAATTTTTATAAAATTCATTTTTATTTTCTAATGATTTTACTTTAATAAAAACAAGATCGTCTCTTGATTCTGAAAGAGTTTCTAAAAGTTTCTGTAGAGCTTCAAATTCTATTTTTATGTCATCATCTTGAATCCATAACCATTTATTTTTATTTTCTTTAAGTAGTGTGTTTCGACTGCGGCTTAGTCCTGACTCATTTGTTTTTAATACTTTTATTCTTTCAGAGATAACTATAGCCACATTCTCTGGTTCTCTTTGAGAGCAAATTAAAAAATCAATACTAGGATCAATTTTTTTAATGTTATCCTGTATATATATAATCAACTCACTCAAAGAAGAAGCGACAGTTGATATGCCTATTGTTAACATGGAAGCCTTGTAATTAAAAATAAATTTTACCCAATATATTATAAGGTATGTATTGTTCTGCATTTGTTATTTTGTAAACAAAAAAAACAACAATCAACGATACTATAAACAAATAAACGAGCTTGCCTCCTCCCTTAAATATACGCATCAAGTAAGTCAAAAGAACTATATTCGTTATGTTGAAAATAATAACAAATCGATCACTTAAATCCTCAAACTGTAAAAACAAAATACTTAAGATAAGACCAATAAAACTCAGGTTGAAAAATAAGTTGTAATATTCAAACCTTTTTTCTAACCTTTTGTAATAATATAATAAAATAAAGAACATTAAGGGCTTTTCTATGAATGAGAAAGAAAATGGCTTTGGTTCTCCAGAGGAAACATATGATTTAAAAGCATAAAGAATAATATTCGAACTTGGCAAGGCGTCAGCTAGTAATTTAATTATATTGATAGCCTGTAAAAATATAGAACTCGCTAAGATCAACAAAAATACGCGGGGACTAAATTTTTTGTGTACAAAAAAGTACAAAGGTAATACAGCAATTAAACTAACATGAAATGTAATTCCTATTATATTTAATAAAAAGTAACCATAAATATTTCTACTTTTAATGTACCGTATGGAATATAAAAATATTGCTACAGCAATACCTTGCCTCAAAAACATCATATTAAACTGAAAATAACCATATCGCATGTATAGTAGTAATGCAAAAATGGTCATTGGTGTATAAATAGATACACTTTTGTACGTTAATCCAATTGTAAATAATGCAGTGACCACTAGAAAAAAATTAAAGTCTTCAACGAAATAATGAATAATAAAATTATAAGTTAAGTATCCCTTTTCTAAGCGGCTATTATCTGAAAAGTAATTAAATAAGTTAGATAGATATTCAGGCGCATCATAAAACACCTGATGGTACACTTCCCAATCAGGCTTCGCACCAACCTCATGCCTTAAACCAGCAAACAGAGCTAGTACAAGAACTAAAAAGTACCCTAGAAAACTATAATCTTTTTTTGCTATAGATGAATATGAAAACAAAACAACAACAGCAATAAGAACTAGATAAATCATTTACAAGAAGTCACTATTCATCGAGTTTTAAATCTAAGATCAATCTTTCATATAAAGAGTCTTTATCAAAAACTGAATTTTTATCTAAACCATCTCTTCTCAATTGTTCATTCCATAAATGTACGGCTTGAGCCCCATCCAGGTTAATATGCTCGTCACTAGCAAAAAATATATGCTTCCAATCAGCGGATGGAATTGGATAATATTTTTGGATTGGTGCAGCAAAATTAAGTAAACTTCCTTTTTTCACAAAGCCTGTAAGTGCTTTTGGGCCGGTAATTCCCCACGGTAGATATGAGAAATCCCCTCTTCCCCATGTCCTTCCTATAAGTTTTCTGATTAAGAACTTAAAAGTATCCCATTTTGTAAATTGAAATGGATTATTGCAGTAGTTACTTAAATTAGAAAATAACTTGTTACCCGATTCCTGAGTTCCAATTACGGCATTGTTTATATAAGTATCATTTTCAAAGCCAAAATCGAGCTCGTTCTCAATGTAAAATGGAGATAAACAGATAACGTCCATATCAACCCAATAGGTATTGCTACACTTTAAAAGCATTTCATATCTAAAGTGATTTGCAAAACCTGCGTAACTTCCCTTTCCCTTGCCAGTGACTGCTCCATAAGTGAATATTTTATCTCTAGGGAGTATTGAATTAGCGTCTAGTACTTCCACACCTTCAGGTATGTTTAGCACTTCATCATAAGTATACAAGTACACTTTATGCCCTGCGCGCAAAAAAGACGTTAAACACACTCTCTCTAATCTAGATAAAGATCCACCGATCCATAATGATCTTATTTCTGCCAACACTATATCTATACCTTTTTATTAATTTCGTGGCTTTATTACAAAACGATAATGAATAATCGACTAGTAATTTAAATATACCTTTGATAATAAGGTATTGCTTATTAAACTACTTAATATCTTAATACTCATTAGCAATAGTTAAATAATTCAGCCAAATAATGCTCTAATTAAACTTCTCTTCGTTTTTAAGCCTAAAGTAATGCTCAGAATCTCTATGACTAAAAACAACAGCAGGGTGTCCGCCTGCAATAGCGAGTGTAGGAATATCAGATACAACCACACTACCAGCCTGTATTACAGCCCCTTCACCAATTTTAACCCCACCTAAAATAATAACTCGGTTTCCTAGCCAAACGTTATCGCCTATTTCAATATCCTTTAAAATATAAGTATTGTCATAAGGTAGGGCTCCGCCATTAATATTATGGTTTTGAGCTATCATCATGCACGACGACCCCGAGTGGAAGTTATCACCTATTGTAACCCTGCCCCCACCCGAAATTTGCATTCCATTAAAATGACAATTGCTTCCCAAATATGTATTTCCATTGAAGCTGCTTTTATAGTTGATATTAGGCAGTTCTTTACAATAAGAAATTTGTTTAAGCGCTTTTTTGGTGTAATATTTTTTTCTGAAACGATATTTTAATTTGCGCATTAAGTTTAATATACTTTTCATTTTAACTCTCTTAGCCCCCATGGCATATCAAATAGTTTTGCACTGACAATCCATGTGCAGATAAACTGCCAGACATTTGCAATCAAAAAGGCAAATCCCGCACCAATTATACCGTAGTGTGGAATTAGAATTAATAACAAAGCAATATTAATCACACCTGAAGAAATAGTTACATATGATAAGTATTTGGTTTTCTTTATATAAAAGATATAATTCGTTACCATAAAGTACATGCCTAGAAAGATTTGCCCTGCGATGATAAAGGGTAATACTTCAGCAGCTTGGTAGAACTTTTCACCTACTATAAGTTTCAATATCGTCGGAGCAATAAAAAAAGATAGTAACGCCATTAGAATTAAAAAAACAAAATATATATATGTTTTTTTAACAATCGATATTTTTTTATTAAGATCATTTTCTTTTAGCTGACTAAACAACCAAGGAGAGTAAGCTTTGTTAATACTAGTGAAAATAATATTTAAAGCATTACCTAAGCTAAGAGCTACCATGTAAATTCCCGTCATCTCCAAACCTAGCTCTTTATTTATTATTAATCGGTCAATAGAGAGTAATAAAAAACCGCCTAGCACATGCGGTATAAGTGGCACACCAAATGATAAAGCATATTTAATATCATTTATATTATATTCAAATGTAACTAGCTTATCTTTACGAAGAATTATGTAAGATACAAAGCCAATCATTGTACTTGTTATAACAATTGCGAAAATACGTCCATCTGAACCTAATTTAAATAAAATAACAAACAATAAACTAAATAATAAAACAACGAGTGCATTCGTGATTTGAAGTACACCATACGACTTTGCTCTGCCTCTAATTTGCCATTGTCCTAAGCGTATATTTAATATAAAGCTAAAAAAAACACTCAATATACCTAAGTAAACCCAAGTCGTTGGAATACCTAAATATGCAGCTAAAAAATTATCGATAAATGCTAAAATGATTAATGATAAACTCGTACTAGCTAATAATATAAAAAAGCAATTTCCATTGAACCTCGCAAGTTCAGCTGGAAGAATATTTTCATCAAAAAAACGGCGATTGGCGGCGCCATTTACACTTAAACCTATTAAAGCAGCTAAGGCACTAGTGAAAATGATAAACATAGCAATTTGGCCGTATTCTTCAGGTGTAAGGTAACGAGTTAGAATAGGCAGTAATATAAAAGGTATTAAGGCACTTGCTATAGAGCTTAATACATAGATTGAACTACTTTTGAAGAAACCACTCATAATTGTCTTATGTCATAAAGTGTATAAAAATTTGATTTAGATAGTTTGAACAAATCATTAAAACTTTCATTGGTTAAGATTTTTTTTATTAACTCAGCAGAAAGCTCTCCCTCTTGATGCTCCCACTTTGTCATATATGTTGCGCTATATTTTTTTACCGCTTGACTACGCTTTTTAGAAGAGCAATAAATAACCCCTTCTTTAATAGACTGTTCAATATTATCTAAATTTAAAGGGTATACTAAGCCGTTTTTTTTATACTCATAATAATCAGACATATCTGCATCAGAAGAAAATTCATAATATAAGGTTGCCTTTCCTGCTAATGCAGCTTCTAGGTGAATACTAGAATTAGCTGACACTAAGCAATTTATTGAATTAAAAAAAGAGCTCAAACTATTTGTAGTTGGATCGCACCACTGAATTTGGGTGTTAGTAATAATAACCGATAACTTTTTTAAAAAAGAACTCGGTTGAGATGGGTGTGTTCTTACTAATATTTTATTTCCGCACTCAACTAATCTTTCAATCAATACTTTTAAGTAATCGAAATCATCCAACATGTTGACAGCTATTCCTACATCAAAAGCACCAGTTACATCCTTATTTGTGTTTATTAACTTTTTTTGACCACTTAAAAACACGTTAGCAGGAAATACTGATACACCTGGTAGATTATCAACGCACATTTTATATGTTTCATAAGCTATTTCACCATCAAGCAATGCATAATCGTACTGTAGGGGCGGGAATAACTTCGAAACAGACGCGTGTTGCATATAAAAGGTTTTTATATTTAACATTTCACATACAAGGCGTAAGCACCTATTCGCGCTATTATGATCGTTAGATAGTATGACTAACTTTAGATTTCCTTTACTCGATAGCTTAGTTAGCGTCCTGATAAAGTAAGGTAAAAAGGTATAACTCTGACAAAGTGCAGAAAAAAAGTAATTTATTTCAAAATTTTTATTTGCTTTTTTTAATTTAAAATAAAGTCTTGGGGATTTAATAACAAAAGTACATACACTGATTAAAAAATCAAATATATTAATTGAGAAATCATTACTTTTCCCTTTAATAACTTTTGACGTAATTAAATTATATGCAATATTCAACCTGTCTAATCCATTTAAGGTTGAGTCAAGGCTATTATATTGATTATTAGTCCCCGCAAATACTAATATCTCATGAGCACTATCTAAGTTCTCTTTCCTAAAACGAACTAATTTTAATAATGTATAAAAATATAAACATATTTGTGGAATTATTCCCGGATGTTTGGACTTCAACCTTTTATAACTATCTAAACTTTCGAGTTTGGTTCCAAAAAAATACGCCAAAACACACTCATCTTCCTTAGATAAACAAGTGTGCATCAATTTAAAAGTTTTTATTATGCTCATTTTACTTCAACAACACTGAGAAATAATACTTCACTTTACAAGCTCATGCGAAAGAGCAGTTCCTGAAGGAATACTTGAACTAGATATTTTACCTATCACGCCATATAAATGCTTAGGAGCTAGTCCATAACCAGGCCTAATACTCTTTACATTTTCATGCGTAAATAATTCACCTTTAGCGATATCCTTTACCACATAGAGTGAACGCCTAAATATTGCATTGCCTTTTTCACTCTCTTTTCGCTCGTAATTTACTTTACCAACCGCTTCCCATGCTATTTTAGAGTCTCTACACAACTGTAGTAACTCTGGCTTTTCTAATGAGAAGCTATCATCTGGTCCACCGCCATTTCGATCAAGCGTGACATGCTTTTCTATTAAACATGCACCTAAAGCCACTGATGTAATAGCCGTCGTATTATCGATAGTATGATCTGATAGACCCGTTAATACATCAAAGCGTGTGGCCATATCTGCAACAGTCGCCAGATTGTAATCTCCTGAGGGCGCTGGGTAACCACTCACACAATGCAGTACAACAAGCTCTTCACAACCTGCATTTCTGGCAGTTTCTACTGCTTCACGAATTTCTTCTTCGTTAGCCATGCCGGTTGATATAATCATTGGCTTACCTGTTTTAGCAACGTACTCTATTAATGGTAAGTCAATAGCTTCAAACGATGCTATTTTATAAGCAGGCGCACCAAGTTCTTCGAGTAAATCAACGGCAGTAAAGTCAAACGGCGAGCTAAAAATAGTGATACCTAACTCTTTGGCTTTTTCAAATAAAGGTTTGTGCCATTCCCACGGCATGTGTGCTTCTTCATATAAGTCATACAGTGTTTTACCGTCCCACAACCCACCTTTAATTAAGAATTCAGGATTATCACTTTTCATTGTTATGGTATCAGGACGATAAGTCTGCAGCTTCATTGCATCTGCACCACACTCTTTTGCCATTTCCATTATTTTGTAGGCATTTTCGATATCACCGTTATGATTCGCTGACATTTCAGCAATGATATACGGCGCATAGTCAGGGCCAATTTTTCTGTTATCGATAGTAATAAATTTATTCATAAATCCCTCACTCCACAGGTTGTCGAGTAAATTGCTCTTCATTAATTCGTTGGTAGCCAGCTCGGCTAAACAAAGCTTGTGATGCTGTATTTTCTTTTAGTACAACAGCATGTATAATTTTTGTAGGATGTAATATATCTACTTGTTTTAAAGCGAGTTTCGCAACCCCTTTACCAAAGTGCTCTGGCGCTATAAAGATGGAAATGGTATACGTGTTTTCGGCTGTCTTATCTAACCTGACTACGCCTACAGAAACCGCTTTTTCATCTTTGCTTTTGGTTAATTCAATCACATAAAAGTAGTCACTTTTACTTGCTAGCTTTTTAGTCATCCAAGCCTGATGCTCAGCTAAACTCGGAACGTCTTTATTAAGTGCATAACGTCGTGTTTCAGGTTCACATTGCCAAGCGTACACCTGTTCAACATCAAGTTGTGTCGCTAATCTTAGGCTTAGTGAGCTATCAAGTAATTGGGTAATGTGCTTCATTATTCGCTTAACACCTTGCCCATCACATAACTGCAGGTTTATTGTTCGCATTTTTGAATAGTCAGTAATTAACTGCTCATACGCCTTGATTAAGTTTTTACTAATCGCCTCTAACTCAACGCTAATTGCAGCACCAACGACTTCTAAATTTTTACAAATAGTCTGCTGGTTATCAGCAAGTGCAATAACAATACTCGGTAACCCGACACAAGCACGTTCCCATGACGTTGAGCCTGGCGCGCCAATGGCAATATCATGCTCACACATGAGAGTAGCCATGTCATCTACAAAATCGATGTGAGTCAACCACGCACTTTGCTCTATAGCAAACTTTGTAACACTTTTGTAATGAGGTGCTCTTGTGCTAAGCAATACAGTTGTTATAGGCGGGTTAACACTATCTTTTAAAACTTTAAGTACTTGTAAGCTTGCATTGGGGGCGTCTATGCCTCCCATTGACAGTAATACACGAGGTCTATTTTTTAATGTATTTACTGCTGCCAACTGCGACAAATGACGAGATGAGAAATGAGTGTTTATAATCGCGTATTGCGTACCTGTTAAGGCGGTGGTCTTAGGGTTTAATAAATGATATTCGCTTGGCTCTCTAAGCAATGTTTGATCTATAATTAAGTCTGCAGCGTGCTCTCTTACTAAATCGTCAATTGCAATAACTTTACAGTTATATGCTTTTTTCACTACCTTATGCCACTGTACACCAATACCATAGTGGTCTGTAATGACTAAATCAGGGCTATCAAATGCGGTAGCGCATTCTTGGGCATCATCATACTCAGTGACTTGCAACCACGAGGCATAATCCGCAGTCGAGGTTGGTACTAACCAATCTGAAGGTTGCTGCAATTCATAAATAGAGAAACCACGCTGCTTTATAAATGTGACTAAATCACCGTTTTGCGGGCGGGTGGCAAATAAAACGTCGTGACCATCTAGTTTTAGGCTATCAGCCAATACTAAGCAACGCATGATATGTCCGCTGCCTATGTAAGAAGACGCATCAGCCCTAATTACGACCTTTAGCATTCAATCGCTCGGAACAAAGCTTCTGCTAATTCCCAATCTTCAGGTGTATCTATGTCTTGTACTCGTTTGCGTGGTAACAAAACAGCCTTCGACCTTGTTCCGAAAATAGCTTTTTTTGCTATAAATGCCTTGGCAGTACCCCAGTAAAACTGCCCTGCATCATGGTAGGCCTCTTCTAAATCTTGAGAACGAGTATTTAAATGTTCTGGCTGAAACATTTCGACACAGCGTGCATCATTAAGCTTTAAAGCTCTTTGAATTGGAAAAGGAAAACTTGTTGCACTGAAGGCGTAATCTACATTACTCGATGTCAGCTCTATAAATCCGCGCTGAATAAACTCAGGTATTAAAAAAGGAGCGGTTGCATATATACAACATACATTTTCAACGCCCCATTCCTGTAACTCGGTATACTCAACAGCATGCTTTATTACATCAAGCGTGGTTGCATAATCATCCGCAATATTAGCAGGACGCATAAAAGGTACTTCTGCCCCATATTGTATTGCAACTTCGGCTATTTCAGCATCATCGGTAGAGACAATTACTTTATCAAAACACTTGCTGTCTAAAGCCGCTTCAATTGAATAAGCAATCATTGGCTTACCATGAAACTCTTTGATATTTTTCCTCGGTATGCGTTTACTGCCACCACGTGCAGGGATGATTGCTATATTCATGATTAGGCTTCTAATATTTGTGTGAGCGTACTGATAACTTCGTCTTGCTGCTCATGGGTCATACCATGAAACATCGGTAATGAAATAGCATTGCTGTAATAACTCTCTGCATTTGGAAAGTCACCTTGTTTAAAGCCCATTTTTTGGTAATAAGGCTGTAGGTGCACAGGAATATAATGCAGGTTTACACCAATACCGTTTTCTCTTAGCTCGTCAAACACTTCTTTGTGCGTTTTGCTAATTTCATTTAGGTTTAAACGAATAACATATAAATGTAAGCCAGAATAAGTATTAGGTAACTGATAAGGCAGTACAATCGGTAAACTAGCTAGCTTATCGTAATAACTCACTGCTAATTCATGACGTGCAGAAACAAACTCACCTAAGCGGCTCATTTGCGACACACCGAGTGCAGCTTGCAGCTCTGTCATACGGTAGTTGAAACCTAAATCCACTTGCTCATAG
The DNA here is from genome assembly GCF_015864265.1 of Pseudoalteromonas sp. NZS37. Classification (NCBI taxonomy): domain Bacteria; kingdom Pseudomonadati; phylum Pseudomonadota; class Gammaproteobacteria; order Alteromonadales; family Pseudoalteromonadaceae; genus Pseudoalteromonas; species Pseudoalteromonas sp. NZS37. The sequence goes on from NZ_JADYXL010000001.1 coordinate 598,230, forward strand.
TACCAACCACCATGAGATGCATTTTCCATTAATGCTTCGTCACGTGTTATTCCATGGCTTCGGTAAAGTGCCATTTTGTCTGCAAGTGCTTTGCTATTCGTCAATGCCGCACCACCTTCTGCAGTGGTAACAATTTTAACAGGATGAAAGCTAAACACGGTAATATCACTGTACTCACATGAGCCAATTGGTTGTTCTAAATAACGGCCACCTATTGCATGTGAAGCATCTTCAATGACTTTAAAGCCATACTCTATTGATAACGCATGGATTGCTTTCATGTCACATGGCTGACCACACAAATGCACTGCAACTAAAACTTTAGGCAAAACACCTTCTTTTTTAGCATGTACTAATTTTTGCTCCAATGCTTTTGGGCAAAGGTTGTAAGTAGCGGGGTCTATATCAACAAAATCTACTGAGGCTCCGCAATACAAACCACAATTAGCTGAGGCTACAAAAGTGACTGGTGTTGTCCATAATGTATCACCTGCCCCTAGCCCAAGCGCCAAACAAGCAATATGCAAAGCTGACGTTGCACTATTAACGGCAAGTGCGTGATCCGCACCTGTCGCTTTCATAAGTGCATTTTCAAAAGCGGGGACTTGTGGCCCTTGCGTCAAAAAATCCGACTTTAGGACATTAACCACTGCATCAATATCTGCTTGAGTTATATCTTGCTTTCCATACGGTATCATTTTGTTAGCCTTGCACTTCAAATGATGGATCTACATGGTCAATAATAAGTTTACGCAAACCCTCTACTGTTTCCCATTCAGTATTTGTTCCTGAGTTGTATTTAAAACCGAACGGTACTTTTTCAGCTTTGTGATGAGCAAGGTATTCTTCTTCGGTATATGTATACGATACAGATGGTAAAATTGCGTAGTAAGGACCCAAATCAATCGTATTTAACGAGTCAGTATCTGTAATCATTTCTTCATGTAGTTTTTCACCTGGGCGAATACCTACATCACGCGTTTCGCATTCAGGTGCTACGGCTTCTGCGATGTCTAAAATTTTGTATGACGGGATTTTAGGGATGAATATCTCACCACCTAGGTGGTTGCCCAAGGCAAACATAACTAGATTAACGCCATCTTGAAGCGATATATTAAAACGCGTCATTTCATTGTGTGTGATTGGTAAAATACCTTCTTTTCGTTTTTCTAAAAAGAAAGGAATAACAGAGCCACGAGAGCCCATCACATTACCATAACGAACAACGCTAAATTTAATATCTTTAGAGCCGCGAATATTGTTAGCAGCAGCAAATAATTTATCTGATGCGAGTTTAGTAGCACCGTATAAGTTAATTGGTGCACATGCTTTGTCTGTCGATAGTGCAACAACATCTTTGACACCACATGCTAATGCAGCATGAATAACATTTTCAGCACCATCTATGTTTGTACGAATGCATTCTGTTGGATTGTATTCAGCGGTATCAACCTGCTTAATAGCTGCTGCGTGAATAATTACATCAACACCTTCACACGCTTGTGTTAAACGCTCTTTATCACGAACGTCACCAATAAAAAAACGTAATTGCGGGTAATCGTATGCTGGGTATTTTTGTTTTATTACAGACTGCTTTAATTCGTCACGCGAATAGATGATTATTTTTTTTACATCTGGGTAGCGCGCTAAAATAGTTTCTATAAATTTTTTACCAAATGACCCAGTGCCACCAGTAATTAACACTGTTTTTTTGTTTAACATATTAATTCCTTAAATATTTTTATACTTTATGTATCGAATACAAAATGTATCTTTATTCTTTGATATACCAAAATGCTTAGAGCAGCATATTCATAAATTAATTTAGAGCTTTTCAGTCATTCGCTTTCTTTAAAAAGTATCTAGCGAGCACTATTAATACGCTTAAAATTCCTCCAAAAAGAAAACCTAATATACAAATTAATGCACGCTTCGGCTTAAACTTTTGTTCCGGTACTAATGCTGGATCAATTGTTTTAAATACATATTCGTCTCGTACATTTGCAAACATAATAGTTTTTGTTTGCTCTTCAATTAATTTATATAAAACAGTTCGAATATCTGCAACTTTTGTTTGTTGTAATTGCTCTGTTAGAAATTCAGTGCTTTTATTAGCCTCTTCAACATCTCTAGACTTCATTACAGTATTTATATCTTGAATTAACCAATTAACCCACCGCTGCGCAATTACTGGCGAAACATGCTCAATTGATATAGTTATCATTCCGCTTTCTTTGCTCATATCAGCAGTAATAATTTGGCTAAACTTTTTGAAGGCTTCTTGCATTGATGGCTCTGGTTTAAAAGGAGCGTTTACTTCCCTTAACCATTTTTTTTCTTGTTCGTTATATATCTCTTCGTTGTATTCAATACTATTATCTACTTGATTCCATGACTTAACAGCCATTAAGTCTGGTAAGATATTGTGCCTTTTAATAAAGTTAAAAGTGAATTGGCGAGACTTTAAAACCTCAAGCGCTAATTGGGTTTTGTTAGCAGTGCCACTACCGCCTAAATTAACTCCAGCTAAGCTAGCTAAACCACCGAATTGACCTGCTAAAGCACCTAAGCCACCACTTTGCTCTTGCTCTGCAGCAGCAAGTAATGCTTCTGATTTATAAACATTTGGTTGCTTTAGAGCATAAAACACTGATGCAATTGTGAATAAGACAGTTATTAAAATTACTACCCATTTACCTTCCCAAATGACAAAGAATAGCTCACTTAAATTTACTTCATCATCAGCAATGGTTGGTACAGATAGGTTTTTAGTATGTGCGTCTTTACTATTCATATATATCTCTATTCAGCAGCTATTACACAAAAACCAAACTCAGGCTTAATTTTCGCGCAATAGCATAATACAAAGTAATATTTACTTCTTTATTAAATACTACTAATCGCAGCAACAGCAACACCAAGTTGATAAAGAATTTGTGTTGCAGTACTCCAAAGTGTCAATTTATCCATGTGATCGGCATTCATAGGAATTACAATAGTATCCCCTGGTTCTAACTGTTCTGCATTATTTGCCGCGAACCAGCCACCTGTATTTGGTATTTTCACTGAACCATTGGCTTTAATAATGTAAATGCGATCTTCAGCGGCACGCTCTTTAAGGCCACCACTAAGCGCTATGTAATCATCGACACTAACACCAGATTTATATAGATGTGACGTTGAGTAGTTAACTTCACCAATTACGCTAATTGAATCGCGCTTGCTTGGTACATAAAGTGTATCGCCATCTTGTAATACTAAATTTTGTTGGTTATTTACAATTAAAGGTAAATCAATTACTAAACGTCCTACGGCTTCAACACTAGCTAGGTCGTTTAACAGCATGTTCATTTCTTCATAAGAAAGTGTATTGCTACTTACCGAGTTTTGGAAGCTTTTAGAAGCGATATCACGGCGAAGTTCTGTAGATAAACGTGCTAACTGCTTTTCCTCTTGTTCTTTAATTGACGCACGAGTAAATATTGCAGCTTTTTGCTCTGCAAATTTTGAAAAACCACCTGCACGCTCAAGTAATTCAGTTAGCGTTTCACCGCGGCGTATAGTGTACGTACCAGGAAATTTAAGCTCGCCTTTTAATTCTACTTTTACGTTTTCTTGCCAATTTGGAATAGCGAATACGTTTATGCTGTCTTTGCTTTGTAACGTAATATTACTTTGAAGGTCGCCCTTCATGGCACTTTCAAGGTCAAATCTTAAGTGTTCTATTTTAGAACCATCGCTGGCTACAATACGTGTAATTTCAGCTTGTTTTACGTAGGCAGACTCTAAAAGGCCACCGGCTGCTGTTATTAAATCACTTACTTCACCACCAATCATTAGTGGATAAATACCAGGAAAAGTAACGTTTCCGCTAATCTCAACTAATTGCATAGCTTGCTGCACTGATGCTTGCTGCTTAAATTTAGCAATAATTGGCGCTAGTAAGTTATGGCGGCTAAATAATGCGTAATCTTCAGGTTTGAGTTCTTGGTCTTCTTCTTTTTTTGCTTTACGTTTAGAAATTTCAGCAATTGTTAGTATTTTATTGTCTTCAAGAACAAGCTCTTCGTCTTCTTGATTAACGCCAATATATTTTTCGAATTCTTTTTGCTCAAACTTATGCCATTGCTCTGCTTTTTGTTGCTGCTCTTGTTGCTCTTGGCTAAGGGCCATATTTGCTAGAGCTGATTGCTCTGCTTCTTTTTCTTCAAAACGACTAAATACAACTATTTTGTCATTTGCTTGAAGCTGTATATTATTTTCAGAGTTTTTAATAATAGCTTGAGCAACATCAAATTGATGTGCTTCTATATCGCCGTTTATATTTATTTCGCGGATTACGAGTCCGTAGCTTAAATCTGCTTGCGGTAGTAAGTCACCACGTACTGATTTAAGTACATCAGAAATACGCTTACCTTGGTGCCATTGATAATTACCTGGGCGTGCTACCGCTCCAATTAGACTAACCGAATTTTGATATTGCGAGCTAACTGAATTAAAGCGAATACGATCGCCATCTTGTGGAATATAGTTAATTTGCGATTTTGAAAAGTCTACCGAGAGTACTTCTTTACGATCGAAGTTAAAGCGCTCTACAATTGCGCTTTTGGCATATGCATTTGGTTTAAGGCCTCCAGCCATTGCTAATAACTGCTTAGCAGACTCACCTTTTTTAAGTTCAAAGATAGCTGGGCGTTTAACCGCACCTTCAACTCTTACTTGAGCGCCAACTGATGGAATAAATACAGCATCGCCCGGCTTTAATACGATATCGTTACTGCTATCGCCATTAATAAGTAAGTCGTAAAGGTCAAAGTTTGCAACTACGTTGCCTGCGCGTTTAACTTGAATATTACGAAGAGAGGCAATGTCAGAAACGCCACCGCTTACGAATAATGCGTGCGAAACGGTTGTTAACGAAGAAACACTGTAGCTACCCGGCTTATACGCTTCTCCTAGCACTAAAATACGCATGCTACGAAGTTGGCCAAGCGATATAAAGGCTTTTACACCAATAACTTCCTGCTCTACTTTTACTTTTATTAGTTCTTTAATTTCAGCAAAGGTTAAACCAGCCACTTCTACAGGGCTCAGATCAGGAATACTAATACGTCCTTCACGGTCAACTATGACTTCAAAACTGTCACTTTCTTTACCATAAAAGTTAATTTTTAATTGATCGCCAGGACCTACAATATAAGTATCGGGTACTGCGGCATTTTCGCTTGGCATAAATGTAGTGGGTTCACCTGCAAACAACTCATAACCATATGGTTTTAGTTCGTCTGCTTTTGGTTTGAAGCGCTCTTCATCTGTTAGCTTTTCTTTTTCTGGCTCTGCGCGCTCGCCAATACTGTTTTGTTGCTCTGTATTATTTTGATTATTGGATTGGTTTGTACCGGTGATCGTTGAAACATCAACACCATACTGTTTTGCTAGGGCTTCTTGCTGAGCTTTTGGCAGCTTTTTAAATTGCTCAATTTGAGATGCTGTTGGCGTAAAAGCCAAAGTACTAAAACTACAAAGTAGAATAAAAGCACTAATAAATTGTGTAAAAACTTTCACGAGTAGGTATATCCCTAGGTCTACAACCAAAATTGGTGGCTATAATACCTTAATTTTGAGCAAATAAAAAAGGGACTTTCGTCCCTTTTGTCACTTTAGTGTCATTAACTTAGTTACATTGGTTAAAAACTGTAAACCAGAGTAAATGATGTTTCTGTGTCAGTGCTTTCTTTGTCGTCAGCAACATCTGAGTTGTTAGTGACATTAAAAGCGACTTTCATTTGTAATGAGCCGTTTATTTTTGCAAGCAATGCAGTTTCTGAACGAGTTTTAGTGTTTGTATCACCATACTCTACAGCAACTAATTGAGTAAAACGTGCACTCTCAGAAATTTGCCAGTTGTAATCTAATTTACCTAAGGCAATTACTTCGCCTTCAAACTCGCCAGCAAGAGAGTTACCGTTATCATCAATTTCAGAGCTGTCATCTGGGTATTCAAAATATTTATAACCAGGACCAACTTCGGCACTTAACCACATTGTTTTTTCGTTTAATAAACGTAAACCGTAACCTGCAGAAATTACTGACTCACTTCTATATGCTCCAAAATAATCTGAAACGTGTGAACCATAAATGAATAGATGAGAATGATCTTCATTTAATTTGTAATTACCTTGCGCTGAAATCGAGTACTTTTCATTAGTGCGCTGCTTATTTTTGTCGCCATTAGCACCTTCAACTTCATCTTCTTTATAGATGCCGTCTAGTTTGTATTCGTTGTTCCAGTGTTCAAGGTTGTGCTGTACTTTAATACCACCTTTGAGTGTGGTCGTTTCTGTATTACCACTTGTGATAATAGCACCAAGTTCACTGGTAACTTCCCACGTTTTTTGATCTGCGTCTGCAGCGAATGCATTTGTTGCAGCAGATGCTGCAACTAAAACTGATAAAAGCTTTAATTTCATTAAAAAATAACCTTTGTATAAATGTATATCTATTTTATTAAAGCGTTACTTGTTAGAGCAAGCAAAACAGCTAAGTAATAATGTAAAAAATTTCATGCAGCAAATACTGCATGAAATTTTATTTCTAATAGCCGCTTTATCACTACAACAATTAAAGATAACTTTAATTAAATAACTATTTAAAATTAGTCTTGCTTGTGTAAATGAACATCCATTTGTGGAAATGGGATTGCAATATTTGCATCATCTAATGCAATTTTAATATTTTCCATTAATGACCAGTAAGTAGGCCAGTAATCAGCAGCGTTAACCCAAGGGCGAACAACAAAGTTTACGCTAGAATCACCTAGCTCAGATACAGCTACTGTATAAGCTGGGTCTTTAAGTATGCGTGTTTCTGCATCTAATACAGATTTTAATACTTCTTTTGCTTGACGTAAATCAGCATCGTAACTAACACCAATAACTAAATCGATACGGCGAGTAGACTCACGCGAGAAGTTAGTAATAGCGCCTGACATTATTTGAGAGTTTGGTACGATGATTACTTTATTATCTGGAGTACGAAGTTCAGTTGAAAATATTTCGATTTTCTTAACAGTACCCATTTTATTACCGGCTTCAACAAAGTCACCAGACTTGAATGGGCGAAGTAAAATAATAAGTACGCCTGATGCGAAGTTAGATAATGAACCTTGTAATGCTAAGCCAACAGCTAAGCCTGCAGCACCTAAAATAGCAATGAACGAAGTTGTTTCAATACCAATTTGCGAAAGTGCCATTAAAATAGTAACAGCAAATACAAGTGTGTACACAATGCTTGAAACAAACGACCCTACAGCTTTATCTACTTTCTTTTTAGCAAAACCTTTTTCAGTTAAGTTAGAACAAAACTTAGCGATACGACTACCAAGTAAAAAGATAACAAGCGCAACAACAGCTTGTATACCGTAGTGTAAGATTAGGCCTGAGTTATCGTTAAGCCAATTAAGTACTGAATCCATATTTACTCCAAATGTTTTTTATTAAGCGTTTTCCGAGCATTATTATACATTAATTTACAATTTATTCTCATAGAATAATGAATTAATACTATTAAATTCGCCTGTATTCGATTTTTCGCGAAGGTTATGCGACAAATATGTTACCTAATCCCCGTAAATACTAGCTGTCCAACACTGATTAAATTTGTTTATTTAAATTATTTTAATTTATTTCACTTTTAGACTTCACAACATTTATTATTTTATGTATTATGCGCGCCACACCAAACAAGGTGTGTGTAGTGGCGGTTGTAGCTCAGTTGGTAGAGCCCCGGATTGTGATTCCGGTTGTCGCGGGTTCAAGCCCCGTCAATCGCCCCACTTTTTCTCCTAGTAATACCCTTATTTATATTTTAATAATTCCCCTAAATTATATTTTTTAATATTCTATACAGCATACCCAAGCTTTATTACCCAAATTAATTAATATTTTAAGCTAAATTAGTTTATCAGCAACCTCTCCCCTTTAATTAGTTTAACTTGAAGATTTATTAGCAAGTATTTAGCCTGCAATTAAATAACATTTATTTAACCAATGTGATTACATTGGCTGTACTTAAGTACAAAAAGTGCTAGATTTCTAGTACTAATACCAAACCTGCATAAATATTTGAGCAACTTAACGAATTAAATTTCACTAAAACGTTGTTAAAATTTTTTATTTAGAACAACTAGATACAAAAATTTTCGCCTAGTTCTAGCGTGATTTTCTTAACGTTAAATAGACCTCACATATAAGCAGATTGGTATAACATCACTTTGATTACAAAACATCAAACTTCCTATGGGATATAAAATTAAGCATGATTAAACAGCTTTTAAGAAATTTACTATGTAGTTATTTGGCCTTAATAAGTTTTAGCTCATTGGCTCAAAGCAATGATGAATATGATAATCTATTGATTGAACTGCAAAAATTAGTTTCTGAAAAGAAATATACTCAGGCTTACGAAAAAAGTAACAGTGAATTTCAATACTTAGGTGAGCCTGTTTATGATTTTTTACTTGGGGTCTCTGCGCTTAAAACAGGAAATGCGGCACCTGCTGTATTTGCTTTTGAACGCGTGGTTGAAAACAACCCTAGATGGTATGAAGCTCGCTTGTACTTAGTTCGTGCTTATTTAACCGTTAATAATTTACCTGCTGCCGATACTCAAGCTTTAATACTGATTAACTCACCTAACACACCTAATAACATAAAATCTTCGGCACAGTCGTTACTTGATACAACCACACTTAAAAAGCAAGAAGCTGGGCGTTCTTATAAGCAAAATATTGAGCTTGCACTTGGCGTTGATGGCAACGTAAATGCGGGTACGGCAGAAAATACGATTATAATCCCTAATATTGGTGAATTTTTATTATCGCCAGAAAGTAAAAGTACGCAAGACAACTATGCGCGACTAAATTACAGAGGAAAGTACTCTCACCCCATAGATCAAAAAAGTTTAATCACTTTGAGTGTTAATACCGGGTGGTACAAGTTTGCAGAACTCAGCCAATACGATCGTATAAATGCGCATATTAATGCTGCCTATCAATATAAACAAAATGACATAAGTTGGTTTGCACAAGTATCGACGACTCCATTAATGCTTGATGGCGATCTTTATCGTACTGAATCAGCTTTAACAGCAGGTGCTAGTTATAAGCTGAATAAACAAGTTAATTTATTTAGCTCTGCGACTGCGGGTGTTTTAAATAATAGATTTGATGAAAAGCTCAATAATTCGTTTTATGCAATAAACGCAGGAGCTAGCTATGCAACTAAGCAATGGTTTCAAAGTTTAAGTGTTAACGCTAAAAATGAAGAAGCCGATATTACTGAAGGTGAATTTAATAGCCGTAATATTACGAGTTTGTACTACCAAGCAAACACTCAGCTGGCCCAGCATTGGCAGTTGTTATCTCTTGCTGGATACCAATGGATTAATTATAAAGATGATCACCCTTTATTTTTACAAGAACGTGCCGATAACCTCTTTATGCTCTCAACCACTGTTCGCTATTTAGTTAATCGTGATTTAGCAATACAGTTGGCTGCCAACTATCAAGATAAATCCAGTAATATTTCTTTATTCGAATATGACCGTTTAGATATCAATTTAAGCGCTTCTTACTCATTTTAATTTAAGGTATTTATGAAACATTTACTCCCTGTAATTACCACTTTACTTTGTGTAAGTTTTTATACACAAGCAAATGATCCTGCTGGTAAAACTATTTTAGCGCGAGGCTCTGTACTAGCGGTTGATGGAAGCTCTGAACAACAACGGCAGTTGCAGCGCAGAGATACCGTTTTTGGTGTAGATCGCATTACGACTGGAGAGAAAAGCAAAGCGCAATTTTCAATGTCGGATGGTGGTTTAATCGCTTTAAAAGAAAATTCAGAACTAAATATTGCTAACTACGAATTTGATGATAATACCCAACAAGGTTCTGCTTCTATTGAGTTACTTAAAGGTGGTTTACGCTCTATTTCGGGTGTGATTAAAAAAAATGGCGGCTCTTATAATGTAAAAACCCCCGTTGGCTCTATTGGTATACGTGGAACACATTTTGAAGTTCAGCTCGTTGAAGGTAATGTGTTTTTAGCTGTATGGGATGGCGCAATAGATTTAACTTTAGAAAATAATAGCGTGGTTTCTTTGGGTGATAACGAGGCATTTTCGTTTGCACAAATTACAGCCTCTGGTGAAGTATTAAAAACGACGCGTGCGGCACGTGTGTTTGATCAAAATATAGTAACGATCAACCCTAAAGATGACGACGAAGAAGAGACTGAACAAGCATCTGTAACTGAAGTTGAAGTAAATGCTTTTGAAGCAGATACAGATACTATGGATATATATTCTGAACAACAATTTCAAACAGTTAGCAGCGCATCTTTAGTCGATCAAATAGCTCAGCGCCAAGGTGTATTTAACTATGAAGCATCAAGCTTTAATGTAAATTCGAGTGTGGGTGCTGTTACTGACTTTGCTATGACTATGGCTGTTGATTTTGATAATGGCACAGTGCCTGATGGCGAAATTAGTTTTAATGACGCGGGCGGAAATTGGTATGCGGCTTACAGCGGTTTAATAAATTTAAGCGAACTTGACTTAGCCGTTACATTTGCATCCCATGGCAACAATAAAGCCGAGGGCGATGTTGATGCAATATTTTTGAATGACTTAGACAACATTACTGGCAACTTTAATCTTAACGAAATAAATAATCCTGATGTAAATGCTAGCGGTTCTTTTAAATTAGAACCATAAACACATTGGATACAAAGCTTTTATTATGGAGTATTTAAAATGACAGCAAAAAATATATTTTTGCTTGGTTCTATGGTGTTTTTGTTAAGTGCCTGTGGAGGCTCAGAAGAAAGCCCTGCTCAAGAGGCAATACAATCACCTACCGCTGAAGTAGTACCGCCAACGGTGACTAGCTATATAAATTTGGCTGGTGTTATAGCGAGTAATCAAACCAAAAATACAAAAGTTTTAGGTGCTGTCACTTCAAGTAGAGGTGTTGTTGGATCAAGCATAGCCAATACACGCGCTAATATTGTTTTTTCACAAACAAACGAAACTGTGCAAGGCAACGTTTCTTTTTTACTTGAAGCTTCGGATACTGATGGCATTGCTGAAGCTAATTTAGTGCTCCCTAGTGTCAATAAAAGCATATCACTGTGTTCTTCTGATTGTGGTTTTGACTACGAAAAATCAATTATAGGCCTCAGCCCTGCACTTTATGGCGTAACTCCAGGAGAGATACGCCTAGAAATATGGATAACTGACACTTTAAATAATCAAGTCCTTGCTGATGCAATTACTTTTAACTGGCAACCATATCAAATTGAAGGTGTTACAGCTCAGCGAGACGAAGATAATATTAATCTTTCGTGGCAAGCTAAGCCCGAACTTAATCGTTATAACGTTTATATTGCAACTCAAGCTGGAGTTTCATCTACTAATATTAATGAATTAGAAAACGGGCAACAATTTTTAAGTATTCAAGATACTGCATTAAGCATTACCGAGTCACTTACAGATAAAAGTTATCAAGTACTTATTACCGGTATTGATGGCAGTGGTGAAAGTGGCTTTGCTAATATAATAAACATAGCACCAGTGGGTGGAGAGCTTGCATTTGCACCAGAAGCTAATGCCGATCAGTTTCAGATAAATGAAGATCAAACTCTGCAAGGCAACGTTCTAACAAATGATACGAATCAATACAGTGGCGATTTACGTGTAAATGCAGATGCATTAATTCTACCGCAGCATGGCACCATTAATATAAGTGAAAATGGGGATTTTACTTATATCCCTATTGCAAACTTTAATGGTGAAGATGCCTTTAGCTATCAAGTTGCTAACGAGCTAGGTATGACAGACACCGCAGTTGTAGAGATAACTATTTTAGCTGTTAACGACGCCCCTATTGCGCTTGATAATACTTATAACATCACAAACAATGGAACCTTAGTTGTCCTATCGCCTGGCTTACTTATTAACGATAGCGATATTGATTTAGATAACTTAACTGTTGATACAACGCCTGTTAGCGAACCGACAAGAGGACAATTAACCCTTTTTGATAATGGTAGCTTTGAATACCAAGGCGAGCAGAACATGCAAGGTGAGGACAGCTTTCAGTATAGAGTTGTTGATGCACAAGGTGCTCAGGCTATTGCAAATGTAACTATTGTAAGCTCAAACACTAACGTAGCCCCTGTAACAAAAAATGATAGCTATAGTTTAAGCGAAGATGAAACACTTGTGGTTACAGCAACCAATGGTGTGCTTAGTAACGATACTGACCCAAATAATGACAGTTTTTCAGTTGATGAAACATTTATTGTGGCACCAACACATGGCCAACTATTATTAGCAATTGATGGCAGCTTTAGTTATGTGCCGGATGCTAATTTTAATGGTGTTGATCAATTTCAATATCAAGCTATAGACTCATTAGGTGCAACCTCTACAGCCACAGTAACTTTAATAATAAACAGCCAACCCGATAGCCCTGTCGCACAAAATGATGCCTATCAATTTAGTAAAAATAAACTATTTGAAGTAACAGTACAAAATGGCTTATTAATTAACGATTTTAATATTGAGGCTGGCGATTTATCAGTTAACACTACGGCAATTAATACAACTCAAAATGGCGAGCTTACATTAAAAGTTGATGGCTCGTTTACCTACCAACCAGACTTAGGTTTTATTGGTGTAGATAGCTTTACTTATTCAATTTCAAATGAGCAAGGCTTAACTGCTACAGCTCAAGTAACCTTAAGTGAAAGCGGCGTTAATACTTTTCCAGAAGCCAATAACGATCAATTTACGTTAGACGAAGACAGCTCTGCATCTTTATTAGACGTGCTAGCTAACGACACTGATGCAGATGGCGATACGATTAGTATTTCGAACATAGAAAATATTGCTGGAGAAGCGACTATTGTCGCCGGAAAAATACAGTTTACTCCACCAGCAAACTTTTCAGGTGAGATAGTACTAACTTACACCATTACGGATGGTTATAGCACTGGTAATGAAGGCATAAACGACAGAACAGCAAGTGTGACGATTACCGTGACACCCGTTAATGATGCCCCTACTGCAAATACTGATTCAGCAACGATGAACGAAGATGCTCCTGCGTTATTAGTTAACGTACTAGCTAACGACTCCGACATTGATGGCGATACTCTTACAATAACAGCTGCTACTGCAGATATAGGTTCTGCATCTGTTGTTGATAATAAAATCCAATACACGCCTGCTGCTAATACAAATGGAACAGCAATTATTAGCTACACAATAAGTGATGGTAATGGCGGTACTGCAACTACAAACTTATCAATAATTATTACTCCTGTAAACGATACTCCTATTGCAAACGCAGACTCAGCGACAGTAGATGAAGATGCAGCGCCAATACTAATAAACGTATTGGCAAATGACTCTGACGTGGATGGTGATAGCCTCACTATCAGTGCTGCCTCGGCAAATACTGGTTCAGTCGCAGTGGTTGGCAATCAAATTCAATATACACCGGCAGCCGACGACAACGGCGTAGCAACAGTTACTTATACTGTAAGCGATAGCAGCGGTGGTACCAGTACAACAACGTTAACTATCACTATTAACTCCGTAAACGATGCCCCAATAGCAAACGCCGATTCGGCTACCATGGCTGAAGATGCAGCGCCAATACTAATAAACGTATTGGCAAATGACTCAGACGTGGATGGCGATAGCCTCACTATCAGTTCAGCCTCGGCAGATACGGGTTCGGTCTCAGTGGTTGGCAATCAAATTCAATATACACCGGCGGCCGACAGCAATGGCTTAGCAATAGTTACTTATACCGTTACTGATAATAATGGCGGAACAGATAATACCACGGTCACTATTACGATAACGGCAGTGAACGATGCACCTGTTGCTAATAATGATACCGCGACCATGGCTGAAGATGCAGCGCCAATATTAATAAACGTATTAGCAAATGACTCAGATGAAGACGGCGATAGCCTGACGATAAGTGCAGCCTCAGCTGATATTGGCTCAGCCTCAGTAGTTGGCAATCAAATTCAGTACACACCTGCAGCCGATAGCAACGGCTTAGCAACAGTTACTTATACTGTTAGTGATAATAATGGTGGAACGAATACCGCCACGGTCGCTATTACGATAACTGCAGTGAACGACGCACCTATTGCCAATAACGATACCGCGACCATGGCTGAAAATGCAGCGCCAATACTGATAAACGTATTAACAAATGACTCAGATGTAGATGGCGACAGCCTGGCGATCAGTGCAGCATCAGCCGATATTGGCTCAGTCTCAGTAGTTGGCAATCAAATTCAATACACCCCTGCACCGAATGAAAATGGACTCGCCACTATAACTTATACTGTTAGTGATAATAATGGTGGAACGAACACTGCTACACTCACTATTACGATAACTGCAGTAAACGATGCGCCTGTTGCCAATAACGATACCGCGACCATGGCTGAAGATGCTGCACCAATACTGATAAACGTATTAGCAAATGATACAGACTCTGATGGCGATAGCTTGGTGATTGCTTCAGCCTCAGCTGATATTGGCTCGGTCTCGATAATTGGCGATAAAATTCAATATACACCTGCAACCAATATCAATGGACTTGCCACAGTAACTTATACTGTTAGTGATAATAATGGTGGAACCAATACAGCCACAGTAGCCATTACCGTAACAGCCGTTAACGATGCCCCCGTAGCGTCAGTTCAAATTTTTAGTATTAATGAAAATGCTACAGATGGTGACATTGTAGGGACTGTTAGCGCGTCAGATATTGAGAACCAGACTTTAACTTATAGTTTAACTGGCGGTAACACTGCTTTATTTGAAATTAATAGTAGCTCTGGTGTTTTATCAACCGCAGGTGAAAGCCCATTTGATTTTGAAACAACTAATCAATATATCTTAAATATCACTATAACTGATGATGGCACCCCTAATGAAAGTTCAAACGTTAACATAACCGTTAATATTACTGATGAAGTTGAGCTTTTTATTCCAACTGAAGATGTGGCATTTGGCCGCCCAATTACAGGAGAGCTTGATCTTTCGGACATTTTTTCTGGTGGCGAATTTAAAGACAGTATAGAGCTTAATGGCAACCTTTATTTTGTTGGTTTTACCAACAATGCTGATAAAGACCTTCTTATTATCTCTTACTCAAACAATGGTGATATGAATACTGCCTTTAATAACACCGGCACTAAAATACTCGATTTAGATCAAGACGAAGAAGCCACCGCTATTATTTCTGACGGTACAGATCTTTTCATTGCCTATTCTAGTTTTGATGGCACCCATAATGAAGCTTGTATACTTAAAATGGATCTCGCTGGAACGTTAAGTACTGGTTCGGATGATGACGACGATGAAAGTGGCGCAGATATTCAATGTACAACGCTTAATAGTACTACCGTTATTAATGACCTTGAAATTGATGACGATAAAATACTGGCTGTAGGTAAACGCTTTGATGGCACTCAAAACGATAGTCTATGGATACATTATAAAAAATCAGATCTAGATTTTGAGAACTCTACTCCAGCTATTGTCGATGTTAGCGGCGCTAATCGAGATGATGAAGGCTTTGCAGTTAAGAACTTTGATGATTCCGATTACTTAGTGGTTGGGAGTGTTACCAATGCAGAGGGAACAAAAGACTCTCTACTTCGTTATTTAAAATCTGATGGCGATAATGACAATAACTTTAATGGTGGTGCAGCACTAACAATTGATATATCTGATAATAATACAGACGACGAACTTTTTGCTGTAGGCGGAGTTGTTGATTCTGAATTTACTGCCTTCGCAGGTGGATATGTAACAAGAACCAGCGGTGAAAAAGAAGCGGTAGTATTAGCTATTAATAAAGATGGGGAACTAATCACCACCTTTGGTAATGCTGGTATTGCAATTTATGATATTGATAATGATAGTGGAAATGGTGATGGCGGCGCTAAAATTACAGGTATTAAACACGAGCCTAGTAACAATGGCATTAGTTTGTCGGGGACGACTGGCGTATCAGCCTCAGAAAAATTATTTTCAGCACGGATTAATAATCAAGGTACTTTAGATAGTGCCTATGGCACCTCCGGCATTAATATAATTGATGGTATAAGTGGTAAGCAATTTGCCAACACTTTAGCTATCGACTCTAATGACACTCTTTGGGTAGCTGGTGTTAATGATGATTCAAATACAAAACCGTTTATTGCAGCAATAGACAGTCAAGCCACATTATTTGGTAACTTTGAAACGAATGGTTACTTTACCCTTAATAATTTAGTAGATGCGACAAACGACGAATCAATGCACGTTTTACAACTTAGCAATGACCCTCATGCTGGTAAGTACATTCTTGCATCAACGGCTAAATCGGACTCAATTACTAAGTTAGTATTAACACGCTTTACGAGTGCGGGTGATATCGATACTAGCTTTAGCGAAAGTGGCCATAAAGAAATTGCCATAGATTTGAGTAAGTCGCGCGTCGCTTTAACCGAGCAAAGCGACGGCAATTTAGTTATTACAGGCTCTAAAAATAGTGAAAATGGTGAAGCGGGCTTTGTAGCTAAAGTTGATCAGTCTGGTAATTTAGACACTTCATTTGCAACAGATGGTGTATACACAACCTCTGTCAGTGGCGCAGAATTGGTAAACCTGACAGGTATTGCACTTGATAATAGCGGTAACATTATTACTGTTGGGTCAATCGTAATAAGCGGCACTCCTAGCCCAATCGTTATAATGTTGACACCAGAAGGTACCCTTGAGCCAAACTTTGGCACTGGCGGAAGTATCATAGGCTCAGCTTTTGAGTACTATAACCGTGTACATACCGACAATGCAGATATTTTCATTGGTGGTAAGGCAGTATTAAGTGGCACTTCAAAGCTAATCGCATTGAAGTTAAGCTCAAACGGTACTGAAGTCTTTAAATATGTAGGTGAAGGAACCACAGATACCGACAATAAAATAGCGCAGATTTTGACTGACACAACGGGTAAGTTATATTTAATAGCAAACCTTATTGATTCGCCAAATAAAGCCAATGTTATTAGGTTGCTCGTTACGGGTGCGCTTGATACTAGCTTTGCCGTAAATGGTGTCGGTGAATATACTTTGGCGTCAAGCGGTAACACTGAGCTAAGTGGTGCAGCGCTCGATAGTAGCAATCAAATTATTTTAGCCGGCATGGCTAACAATAAAGGAATGTTAGCGCGTATTTTAACTGACGGTACTTTAGATAATACGTTTGGAGCCAGTGGTGCCGGATTTTATGAAGCAAGCCAATGTACCAGTACACATGTATTTACTTCAATCATCTTACAAAATGACACCCAAGTTGTTGTAAGCAGCACCTGTAATGACACTAACTCTAACAATGTTAGTATTTCTAAATTCAATTTTGTAGAAGATGGAGCTTAGCCTTAAATTATGAAAGTTGAATTTTTTGGTGTTAGAGGCTCAATGGCTTCAGCAGGAAGTAATACGCACATTTTTGGAGGAAATACCTCATGTGTGTACATCGAACAAAATAATGGCAAAGATCTCATTTTAGACTCTGGTACCGGTATTGTAGAACTCGGTACACGTTTACTAGAAACACAAAGTCCTATCAATATTTTGCTAACGCATAACCATTGGGACCATATTCAAGGGTTTCCTTTTTTTAAACCTATTTACCAACCTAACCGCGATATAACTATTACTGTGGGTAACGTTGATGATAAAAAAAGCCAAGATGCCATATTAAAGCAAATGAGTGGTTCGTACTTTCCGGTGTGTTATCAAGATTTACCTGCCAGCATTACGCTTAATACTGATTTATCGTCTCAAAAGCAATTTACACTTAATGGTTTTTTGGTTTCGACTGCTCCACTAAATCACCCTGGTGGTGGTACTGCTTATTGTATTAAAGCAGATGAAAAAAAGGTGGCTTACGTTACCGACAATGAGCTAAATCCGCCAGAAAAAGCAAACACAAGTATTAGCGAATGGGTCAACTTTATTGAAGGCGCTGATTTACTAATTCATGATGCTCAATTTATAGATGCAGACTTGCCTCTTAAACATGGTTGGGGGCATAGCACCATAGATCAGGTGGCTGAGCTTGCTATAAAAGCGAGTATTAAAAATGTGGTTATTATTAGCCACGATCCATCAAGAACCGATGAACAGTTATTAGCTATAGAAAAATATTTACACACGCAGTACGCTCAACAGGTAAAAATAGAATGCGGCCGAGAAGGACGAGTTTTTGATTTTTAGTCTATCAAGGAGCGTTACTCATTAGCTCCTTAAAACCAATTACTTCAAAGCACTTTTTCATTGGCGCTGTTATTACATTATTAATTGCATCAATAGAGCTATTTTCAACTGGGTCGCTTGCAAAGTTAGTGAACCGCGTAGAAGGTATAATATACGACTCTCGTTTATTACTAACGCTTTCAGAGACGCCTAGGCGTATTGATGAAACCGTTGTAATAATTGATATCGATGAAAAGAGCATGCAAGAACAAGGACGCTTTCCTTGGAGTCGCTCAAAAGTAGCCGACCTTGTTACAAAGCTTACTGATGCAGGTGTTATTGTTATTGCATTCGATATATTTTTTTCTGAACAGGAAGAAAACCCTGTTACAAAAATTATGTCTGAAATTCCTGATTTATCAAAAAAGTACACCATCCCCTTTGCTGAAATTACTAAACAAGTCGATGCAGACACAAAACTAGCAAGCGCATTATCTAAAAATGATACTGTTCTTGGTTTTTTATTGATTGATGAACAACTCACTAATCAAAACTTGCCAGCTAAAAGCAGTGTTATATGGGCAAATGCGGATCATACTAATTCACAAATAAACCAGTTTCCTGGTGCTATTGTAAATATCCCACAGTTACAAAATGCTACAACGGGCACCGGCTTTATTAATGCACATAGTGACGAAGATGGCTTTATACGTAAAGCAGCTCTTATAAATCGAGTTGGCAATAAGCTCTACCCTTCTTTAGCACTTGAAGTTGCTCGACTTTATACCCTTGCTGAAAACATAGAAACTCGTTCCAACATATTAGATGGTATAACGTTATTCGAAGGTATAAAGTTTCAAGATAAGTGGATTCAAACTGATGAATATGGGCAAATATTAATTCCTTACAAAGGGCGTGCACATAGCTTCCCTTATTATTCGGCTACCGATATTTTGACCAAAAAAATTGGTTTAGAGGAGTTAGAAGGCACAGTAGCCTTTATTGGCACATCGGCAATTGGACTCGCTGATTTAAGATCAACACCTGTTGGTTTACAGTATCCCGGTGTGGAGGTTCATGCCAATATATTTGAAGGATTAATGCACCCAGAGCTACTGCCATCTAAACCTAATTGGTCACTGGGAGCAAGTTTACTCATCATTGCATTAACGGGTAGCGTACTGTCGTTTTTTAGCCACGGTAAGAGCGCACGTTTTATTATTGTTTTGTCTCTTACAGTCACAAGTGTCGTTATATTTTTAAACGTTTATTTATGGTCAGTGCAAAAAATTAGTTTACCTTTATTAATGCCCCTTTTACTCATCATTATATTAGCGGGTTATTACATCATTGTTGGTTCTATCGCTGAAATGAAACATAGCCGAAAAATAAAATCTATGTTTGACCAATATATGCCTCCTGAGCGTATAAATCAGATGATACTACAGGGTAAAAGTTTATCTCAAAAAAGTGAGCGAAAAAATATGACGGTGTTGTTTGCCGACATTCGTAGTTTCACTTCACTATCAGAAAGTATGTCGCCTCATCAGTTAAGTGAATATTTAAACGAATATCTTACGGCTATTACCAAAATCATATTTGATCATAACGGGACTATTGATAAGTACGTAGGCGATATGGTGATGGCATTTTGGAATGCTCCACTAAAAGATGAAAACCACGCTCGCCATGGTGTTGAAGCCGCTATGGGTATGATTAACGGGTTAACGCAAGTAAATCAGTTATTTGCAGAAAACAATCAGCCTGCAATAAAAATTGGTATCGGTTTAAGTACTGGCGATATGAATGTAGGTGATATGGGTTCGGTTTACCGTAAAGCCTATACAGTTCTTGGTGATACTGTTAATTTAGGTGCTAGAGTAGAAAGCTTGACCAAATTTTATGGCGTAGCTATTCTTGTTACAGAAGAAACGATGAAAAAATGCCCTCATATTTCATTTCGTTTAATAGATAAAGTGCAAGTTGTCGGAAAAACAACGGCTGTACTGTTGTTTGAGCCTATAAACTTTACAGATAAGCTCGATGAAGAACAGTTAAATGAAGTTAAAAAATCACAGCAGGCCATGACGCTTTTTTATAATAAAAACTGGCCACAAGCGCTTAGCTTATTTAAAGAACTACACAGCACGACCGTATTTAGCTCTGACGTTTATACCATTTTTATCGAACGTATTAAGGGCACTGATTTGCAAACACTCGCTAAGGATTGGAATGGTGCCTTCAAACATACTAAAAAGTAGTAAACATATGCGACAGCACATTAAAGACAAAACAAACCTTCAGCATTTTATCGATATTAGTATTAGGCTAACAACAGAAAAAAACTCGTCTAAGTTACTTGATGAAATACTGCAAGTTGTGATGTCGATAGCAAATTCTGATGCTGGCAGCATTTACTCTATTACCCCAAACAAACAACTCAAGTTTGAAACGGTAATAAATAAGTCATTAAATCTTTATTTAGGTGGCACTTTAGGGAGCCCTGTAGATTTTCCTAATATAGATCTTTTTATTGATGGCAAACCAAACGAAACAGCTATTGTTGCCCACTCTGCAAATTCTGGCGAAGTGATTAACATTCCTGACGTGTATGATGCCCTGCCCTTTGATATGAGCGCAGCTCGCAAAATGGATGCACGCACGGGTTATCGTTCTGAGTCCATGCTAACAATTCCTTTAAAAGATCATGAAGATGACATTATTGGTGTAATCCAGCTTATAAATGTAAAAGATGCGCAAAATAAAAACATTCCTTTTAGTGAAGAGCTTGTCACTCTAATTCGATCTTTTGCCTCTTTAGGCGCTATTTCACTAACTAACTCGACACTAATTAAGGGAATGGAAGATCTTTTTTCAACCTTTGCTGAAACAATTGCGATGGCAATAGATGAAAAGTCTCCTCATACCGGTGGCCATTGTAAACGAGTGCCAGCACTCACGTTAATGCTAGCTGATGCCGTACATGATATAAATAAAGGCCCTTTGGCTTCATTTTCGATGAGTGAGGCCGACCGGCATGAACTTGATATAGCAGGCTGGTTACATGACTGCGGGAAAATCGCGACTCCCGATCACATTATGGAAAAGTCGACAAAACTAGAAACTATTTTTGATCGAATAAAATATGTAGATGCTAAATTTGAAATAATTAGCCGAGATTTAAAAATAGCGTATCAGCAAAAAATCATCTGTGCGATGAAGCTGCAAAAACCTATCGAGGTTCAACAATTTGAACGCCTACTTGATACCGAGCTTAAACAGTTGGCATTAGACCGTGCATTATTACAGCGTGTGAATGTAGGGGGCGAGTTTTTAGGTGATGCAGAACTTGAGCACATTGAACGCATTGCAAACAAATACCAACTCGTTATAAATGATATTAATACACCATTGCTCTCAGCTGATGAAGTTGAAAACTTAACAATACGAAGAGGCACGTTAACCGAAGCCGAACGTGAAGTAATGAAACGTCATATGGATGTAACTAAAAATATTTTAGATGCCCTGCCGTTCCCTAAACACTTAAGTAATGTGACTGAATATGCTTTAGGTCATCATGAAAAACTTGACGGTACTGGTTACCCAAGAGGTTTAACCAAAGAGCAAATGTCGGTGCCTGCAAGGTTAATGGCTATTACGGATATTTTTGAAGCGCTATCTGCAGTAGACAGGCCCTACAAAAAAGCAAAACCGGTCAGTGAGTGTTTATTTATTTTAGGGTCAATGGTTGCTAAAAACCATCTTGATGCTGACATTTTTGCTATTTTTATTGAGTCGCAAGTCTATAAAAATTATATCAATGAATATGCTAACCCAGAGCAGCTAGATGAGGTAGATTTTGATAACTTACCCGGTTACACACCTATAAGTTAGCACCTATAAAGCCATGCCTTTATTCAAAATACGCTTATTACAGCCTATACCTATCCAAACAAAAAAATGCCACCTTACGGTGGCATTTACACACGGGGTTATTTCTACTTATAGAAATCCTTTTACTTTTTATTTGTTTTTTTATGTTGTTTTATTAACAAAAAATATGTTCCCAAAGGTAGCATTTAGCGCTTTGGGTAGCAACAGTAAAAGGTAAAGTTCATATATCTGCCATATTAACGTCATAAAAAAGCGCGAAGTAAATTCGCGCTCGTATACTTAACTGCCGTTATATTTTAATACACACGTATTTTTCTTCTAGGTACTCATCCAGCCCTTGATGCCCACCTTCTCGGCCCAAACCAGATTGTTTAACGCCACCGAAAGGCGCTACTGGGTTTGATATAACACCTTCATTTACACCAACCATACCAAATTCAAGCCCTTCACTAATTCGGTAAATTTGCTTAATATTTTGGCTGTAAAAGTAGGCTGCTAGACCAAATGGTACATCGTTAGCAAGTGCAAGCACTTCACTTTCTTCATCAAAAGGAATAACCGTTAATACTGGACCAAATACTTCTTCGTGGTAAATATCCATCTCTGTCGTTACGTTGTTTACTATTAATGGGTTTTGAAAGCTGCCACCTAAGTCACTATTATCGCCAATCAACGTAGCACCTTTATCGAGTGCGTCTTGTACTAACTGTTGTACTTTCTCTTTAGCTTTAGGGTAAATAAGCGGACCAATATCAACATCGTCTTCAAAACCATTTGCCACTTTTAACGCTGCAACCTTAGGCGTGATTTTTGACAGTACTTTGTCGAGAATATTACGTTGTATAAAAATACGGTTTGCAGCAACACATGCCTGCCCACTATTTCTAAATTTAGCCGCCATTAGCCCTTCAACAGCTTCATCTAAGTCGGCATTATCAAAAATAATAAAAGGCGCATTACCGCCAAGCTCCATCGAGGTGCGTTTAATTGTGTCTGCACATTGCGATAGCAACTGCTTACCTACACCGGTAGAGCCAGTAAATGTAAACTTACGCACGACTTCTGAATCAGTCAGCATTTTACCGACTGTTTTGGCATCTTGTGAAACCAGTACATTAAATGCACCTTTAACAAAACCAGCTTGATCGGCCAGATAAGCAAGTGCGATAGCGCATAGTGGCGTATGTTCAGAAGGTTTAAGTATAAAGCTACAGCCCGCAGCGTAAGCTGGAGCTACTTTACGAGTAACCATAGCAATAGGGAAGTTCCACGGCGTTATACCAGCTACAACACCGACAGGCTGCTTAAAGCTAGTTAAACGATGCGAGTCATCTGTTGGCGGAATTACATCTCCGTAACTACGTTTAGCTTCTTCTGCAAACCATTTGATAAAACCTGCACCGTAATTAATCTCACCAAGAGATTCTTTGAGCGGCTTGCCTTGCTCTTTGGTCATTAGCTCTGCAAGTGTTTGCTTGTGCTTTATTACTAGCTCATACCAGCGCATCAAGGTTTCGCTTCGCTCGGTGGCATTCGTCGCTTTTAACTTAACAAAAGCCCCTTGAGCTGCGGTTATTGCTCTATTTACACCCTGCTCGTCAATATCGCTTACATCAACAATACTTTTTTCGGTCGCGGGATCGTTAACGCTAAAGTGCGTATCAGTTTTATAAAATTCGCCGTTAATAAATGAGTCTGAGAAAATAAGATTACTCAAAATAAACCTCCGAAATAGATTTTAGGGATTGGGTTGAACTCGTAGCAGCGGGTTTACCCCGCGTTTATATAATCTGAAAAATACGTGATCATTTTGATGTTCAAGTTTGAGATTAGAAAAATTTAACTTAAAACGTTTGAGATTTAAAAACGCGACATAAAGTCGCTGCTACGTGTTTATAAATGCTTTTTTGAAACAAAAAAGCCGCTGTATCAAACAGCGGCTTTTAATATATACATCGTTAAAAACTAGTGCTCTTCATTAACGATATTGAGATTGTACTTAGGTATTTCAACCACCAAGTCTTCATCTCTTATAATTGCTTGGCAACCAAGGCGTGACTCAGGCTCTAAGCCCCATGCTTTATCTAGCATGTCATCTTCTAGCTCATCACTCTCTTGTAGTGAATCAAATCCTTCACGAATCACTAAATGACACGTAGTACATGCACACGACTTTTCGCAGGCATGTGCAATGCTAATGCCATTTTTAAGTGCCGCGTCGAGTACCGTTTGGCCTGCAGGGGCTTCAATTGCAGCGCCGTCAGGACATAATTCAGGATGTGGAAGAAAAACAATTTGTGGCATTCTAATCTCTCTTAAATGTTGTCTACTGACTGCCCTGTAAGGGCCTTTTTAATTGATGCATCCATTCTACGCGATGCAAAGTCGCTACTCGCATTATCGACTTTTTCGATAGCTGCTTTAATTTCGCCAGGCTCTTGTGCATTTTCGCGCACTTTTACCAGTTCTGCAATTTCAGCGCGTAAGTTAGCAAGTTGCATATCGTCAAGTAATGCAGCATCGGCTGCAAGTGATGCATTAAGCGCTTCTATTACGCGTAATGCTTCTACTTGTTGCTCTTTAAGCATACGTGCTTGCATGTCGCCTTTAGCGTTGCTCATTGACTCTTTTAGCATGTTAGCTACTTGGTCATCAGATAAACCAAACGAAGGTTTAACTTGAATTTCAGCTTGTACGCCTGTTGATTTTTCCATTGCTGAAACACTTAATAAGCCATCTGCATCAACTTTAAAGGTTACACGAATATGCGCAGCGCCTGCCGCCATTGGTGGAATACCTTTTAAGCTAAACTTAGCAAGCGAACGACAATCATCAACAAGCTCACGCTCGCCTTGCAGCACATGTAATGACATAGCTGTTTGGCCGTCTTTAAACGTCGTAAATTCTTGCGCGCGTGCTACCGGAATTGTTGTATTACGCGGAATGATTTTTTCAACCAAACCACCCATAGTTTCAAGACCTAGCGATAACGGTAATACATCAAGTAATAACATGTCAGAATCGGGCTTATTGCCAATTAACACGTCGGCTTGAAGCGCAGCACCTAAAGCGACAACACGATCAGGGTCGATTGAAGTTAGCGGCTCTTTATCAAAAAAGCTTTGTACTTGGCTACGTACCAGTGGCATACGGGTTGAACCGCCTACCATAATAACTTGCAGTACTTCGTCGTTTTCTATGCCAGCATCTTTTACAGCACGACGACACGAACGCAGTGTTTTTTTAACGAGAGGCATAGCCATTTCGTCAAACGTTTCGCGTGTTACTTCTACTGTGTATTTTTGATCGTCAAACTCAAGACCCACGTTTACTTTAGCGTATTGGCTTAATGCTTCTTTACAGGCTTTTGCTTTATTGATGAATAAACGTAAAACTGAGGGTGACAACGCTGACACACCAGTTTGCTGCTTAAAGTAATCAACAAGGAGCGAATCAAAGTCATCGCCGCCGAGACTTGAGTCGCCGCCAGTTGCCATTACTTCAAACACACCTTGGTGTAATCTAAGTACTGATATATCAAATGTACCACCGCCTAAATCGTAAACAGCAATAATACCTTCTTGGCCAGAATCTAAACCATAAGCAACCGCTGCTGCTGTTGGCTCATTTAATAGACGTAGTACGTTAATACCAGCCAGCTCTGCGGCATCTTTAGTACTTTGGCGCTGTGCGTCATCAAAGTACGCTGGTACTGTAATTACAGCCCCTAAAATTTCTTGGTTGCCAAAACTTTGCTCAGCTCGTGCTTTTAATGCAGCTAAAATATGGCTTGATGCTTTAATTGGACTGATTTTACCTGCCGCAGTTTCTATTGCTAGCGCACCATTGTGCTCACAGAACTCATACGGTAGTTGCCCATAACTTTTCTCTATTTCAGCCTGAGTTTTACCTAAAAAACGCTTAACCGAAATAAGTGTATTAGCAGGGTCTTGCGTTGCTGCTTGTGCAGCCTCTGCGCCAACAGTAATACCGCCTGCTTGATAACGAACAACCGACGGTAACATAGCCGCGCCAAGATCATCAGTTAACGTGCGGGCTTCGCCACTTTGTACTGTTGCAACTAATGAGTTAGTTGTACCAAGATCAATACCAATAGCTAGTTTATGTTCGTGTGGTGCCGCGCTCTGCCCCGGCTCAGCAATTTGCAATAATGCCATAATGCTCTTTAAACTCGTGTTGCTCGCTTTGCAGCAAGTAATTAATCGTCAAATAAACTGTCTTCAATACGCTCTAGTTCGTCACGTAACTTATAAACAAACTTCAGTTTACGAATATTATCTGCGGCAAGTTGATATTGCTGCTCATCGTTACTTGCTAGTTGTTCGGCAAGTTGTGCACTGTACTGCGTGTTTAGTTGCTTAATTTGTTTTTCAAAATTTGCAATGGCGGTATCAGGATCGCGCGACGATGTTAGCTCTTCAAGCTCTTCGCGAAGTTCCATTTGCTGCATTAAAAACATTGGATCTTGCAAGGTTTGCTGCTCTGCACGAATATCAACGC
Source organism: Pseudoalteromonas sp. NZS37 (assembly GCF_015864265.1). Taxonomy (NCBI): domain Bacteria; kingdom Pseudomonadati; phylum Pseudomonadota; class Gammaproteobacteria; order Alteromonadales; family Pseudoalteromonadaceae; genus Pseudoalteromonas; species Pseudoalteromonas sp. NZS37. Next base: position 624,987 of record NZ_JADYXL010000001.1, read on the forward strand.
CTAGCTCGCTCAGCATATATTCAGCACGTTTTACTGGGTGCTTTAATGTTTGTAGCGCATCGTTAATTTCGGCGGCGCTTTGCACTGCCATTAACTTATCGCGGCTACTCGCATTCGCGTGGCGATCTGGATGTACAGTACGCTGTAATTCCAAGTAGTGCTTGTTAACCGTTGCTAAATCAATATTGTAATCAACGGGGACTGCAAATAATTCAAAGTAACGCATAACTTCAACCAATAATATTCAGAAATAACAAAGCCCTACATTAACTGGCAGGGCTTATTTATACTACAAAGATATTTTAAGCTTAAACGGTAAAGCTTTCGCCACAACCACACTCATCTGCTTGATTAGGGTTTCTAAATTTAAACCCTTCATTTAAGCCTTCTTTAGTGTAGTCGAGCTCTGTGCCATCGATGTAAACTAAGCTTTTAGCGTCAACAATTAATGTGACACCTTTAGCCGCAAAAGTTTCATCGTCTTCGTTTAAATCGTCAACAAACTCAAGTACATAAGCAAGACCTGAACAGCCCGTCGTTTTAATGCCAACGCGCAGGCCTAAACCTTTACCGCGGTTTGCTAAAAATGATTGTACGCGGTTTGCTGCCGCATCTGTCAATGTCACTGCCATGAGTTTCTCTTCTTACTTCGCTTGTTTGCTTTTGTAGTCTGCAATTGCTGCTTGAATTGCGTCTTCGGCTAAAATTGAACAGTGAATTTTCACTGGTGGTAATTCAAGCTCTGCACTGATATCAGTGTTTTTAATTGTCGCTGCTTCGTCTAGCGTTTTGCCTTTAACCCACTCTGTTACAAGTGAAGATGAAGCAATTGCGCTACCACAACCGTAGGTTTTGAATTTTGCATCTTCAATAACGCCTTCGGCAGATACTTTAATTTGCAATTTCATTACGTCACCACATGCTGGTGCGCCTACCATACCCGTTGCCACTGACGGATCATTTTTATCTAGAGTACCTACGTTACGTGGGTTTTCTACGTGGTCGATTACTTTATCACTATAAGCCATTATTCTATCCTCATTACCTGCTAGGGTATGTGCTCACACTATTAGTGGTGAGCCCATTCAACTGAATCTAAATCAATACCTTCTTGATGCATCTCCCAAAGTGGAGACATCTCACGTAGGCGACCGATAGAGTTTTTCATTAATTCGACGGTGTAATCAATCTCTTCTTCGGTAGTAAAGCGACCAATACTAAAACGAATTGAGCTATGTGCTAATTCGTCGTTACGGCCAAGTGCACGTAATACATAAGAAGGCTCTAAGCTTGCAGATGTACAGGCTGAACCTGACGATACTGCAATGTCTTTTACTGCCATAAGTAACGACTCACCTTCAACAAAGTTAAAGCTGATGTTTACAATGCCAGGTACTGATTGGTCTTGCGTGCCGTTAAAGTATACTTCGTCCATATCAGCCATAATGCCGTCGATTAAACGATTACGTAAGGCGCTGATGTGTGCGTGATCTTTTTCGAAATCTTGCTTAGCAATTTTAAACGCTGTGCCCATACCCACTAATTGGTGAGTTGCTAGTGTACCAGAGCGCATACCGCGTTCATGTCCGCCACCGTGCATTTGCGCTTCAAGGCGAGCACGTGGTTTACGACGAACGTAAAGTGCACCAACACCTTTAGGGCCATACACTTTATGTGCAGAGAACGACATAAAATCAACTTTAAGCTGTTGCACGTCGATTAGTACTTTACCCGCGCTTTGCGCTGCATCTACGTGGAACATAATTTTACGTTCGCGACACATTTCGCCAATAGTCGCGATATCTTGAATTACACCTAGCTCGTTATTAACGTGCATGATGCTTACAAGTACTGTGTCGTCACGCATTGTGTCGGCAAGTTTTTGTAAATCAAGTAGGCCGTTTTCTTCAACGTCCATGTAAGTTACTTCAAAACCTTGGCGCTCAAGCTCACGACATGTGTCGATTACAGCTTTATGCTCAGTTTTAGCGGTAATAACGTGCTTACCTTTTTTCTTGTAAAACTGTGCTGCACCTTTAATAGCAAGGTTATTTGATTCTGTTGCACCCGATGTGAAAACAATTTCACGTGGGTCTGCATTAATTAAATCAGCAATATCTGTACGTGCTTGGTCAACAGCTTCTTCTGCTTGCCAACCAAAACGGTGTGAGCGTGACGCAGGATTACCAAACTTACCGTCCATTGTCAGGCATTGCATCATTTCTTTAGCAACACGTTCGTCAACAGGCGTGGTCGCTGCGTAATCTAAATAAATCGGTAACTTCATTTCTCTCTCCGCTGCAGGTCAACCTTAAAGTTGACAGCTTACTTGAATGTTTTCCAACTGCTTAATTGCATTATTAATACTGTTATCTTGGCGCGATGCTATTTCTTTCACATCTGATTTTTCCACCAATTCAGCAAGGGTAATATTATTCAAAAATTCTTCTATGCGTGCGCTTAAGTCTGACCACAAATTATGTGTTAAACAACGCATACCACTCTGACAGCCGGTATCGGCACCTTGGCAACGTGTTGCATCGACCGACTCGTCTACGGCGCTAATAATATCGCCAACAGAGATAACGCTCGCTTCACGCCCTAGTAAATAACCACCACCAGGTCCACGAACAGAACTTACTAGGCCATTTTTACGTAAACGAGCAAATAATTGTTCAAGGTAAGACAAAGAAATTTCTTGTCTTTGTGAAATATCAGCAAGGGCTACAGGACCTACACCTGTGTGTAGTGCAACATCCAGCATAGCTGTAACGGCATATCTGCCTTTTGATGTTAACTTCATAACGCCCCCTGCACAAAAGAGTGCAAATTTTAATTACCAGAGTAAATTAGTCAAGTATTATCACTTGATAAAAATTTGATTTAGAAACTCTTACTTTTAAATTGTAGAGTTAACAAATTTTCAATACTTGACCTCTTTGGTCAAGTATTACAGCCATTGTAATTACCTGAGTAATTTAGTCAAGTATTAGCGCGTTAATTAGTCTAGGTCTTTTATAACTAATAGCTATACCTAAGTTACTTAGGGATAGCCTTATTAATTGAGGTGAGAATACCGCGTAAAATATTCATTTCAGCATCTTCAGGGTGAGCTCGGTTAAACAAACGGCGTAATTTAGTCATAACTAAACCAGGGTGTTGCTTGATGATAAAACCTGTTTTAAACAACGTGTCTTCAAGGTGATCATAAAACAGCTCTGTTTGCTTTGAGCTTGGGTAAACTGCATCGTCTTCTTCAACCTTTTTAGGTTGTTGATTTAAAAATGCCATGCGAGTTTCGTAGCTAAGTGTTTGTACCGCCATAGCTAAATTAAGCGAGCTGTACTCTGGATTAGCAGGAATACATACATGGTAATTACAAAGCTGTAATTCTTCATTAGTTAAACCACTGTTTTCACGACCAAATACTAGCGCTACAGGACCATTTACGGCTTCAGCAACGAGCTTTTCACCACATTCACGTGGTTCAACCATTGGCCACGAAAGCGTACGAGAACGCGCACTTGTGCCAATCGTTAATGTACAGTCAGCGATAGCTTCTTCAACGGTACCTACAATAACTGCATTGCCTAAAACATCAGTTGCGCCTGCAGCTAATGCACTTGCTTGGCTGTCTATTTCGCAAGCAGGATCAACTAAATAAAGTTTTGATAAACCCATGGTTTTCATGGCGCGAGCCGCCGAACCAATATTGCCCGAATGTGACGTGTTAACTAAAACAATGCGAATATCATCTAAGATCATTACTGTGCTACTTTGCTATGCCAAAAAATTGCGCAAATTCTAACATGAAAATGTAATAAGATCCTAGATTCAAAAGGCTAGATCCTATGATCAAACCCAATATAACGATTCTTACATGGATAAATTCTAGGGATATAACGTCGATTTGTTTTGATGCTTAAACCATTGCCGCCTTTACATAGACATCAAAACGGTTCTTTTTGGTTTTGATCTGCATACTTGGGGTTTTTTCGTTTAAGAATGGAGCGTAATCGGGGCGCTTTACAACAACACGCTTACTGGCAAGTGGATAGGCAAAATTAAGTAGGTCGTCAGCGTCGTTGTCTGCACCAACAAGCTCTTGGAATACGCGCATTTCTTTTTTAACTAATGCTGATTTTTCGCGATGCGGGAACATGGGATCTAGATAAACAACATCAGGCATGCTTTCGCATTGAGAGAGCAAAGTATGGCTTGAGCCAAATATTAGGCTCATGTTTTCTTTCATCCACAAACCAATTTCAATATCGCTATAGGCTCGCTTTAAACCATCGTATAAAAGTGCAGCTACAACCGGGTGACGTTCATGTAATATAACTTTGCACCCTAGCGAGGCAAGTACAAAACCATCTCGCCCTAAACCAGCGGTAGCATCAAGTACAACAGGCGTTGCGCCTTTATTTAAACCCACCGCTTTGGCAATTGCTTGCCCTTTACCACCGCCAAACTTACGCCTATGGGCGGCAGCACCGGTTACAAAATCAACGTTAATTGCACCTAGTTTAGGCTCGTCGGTTTTAAATAGACTTAACCCTTTATCATCGTAATGTAAGCTAAAGCCACTGCAATTTTGCGCCCATTGGGCTAAACCAAAGCGTGTTTCTAATTCATTTAAATAAGGGCGTAACTCTTTAAAAGCACACTGAATAACCACAATAAACTCCGACGATAAAATACGCCTGTAGTATATCAACCGCTTTACTTTAAAGCACTAAAATAGCTCTATATCACTATGATGATTCGTATTGACCTTTGCGGCTTCCGCTTTAGTACGTAAATTAGATATAAGTTCATTGCGGCTTTCGGCAACTTGTTTAAGCTGATATTTGATAAAGGCTAAATCACTATTAGCCGATACAAATAACTGCATTGTTTGATCCAATTGAGATATATATAAAGTGAGATCCGCAGGGTTTGCTTGTGTTTGTTGTAGCTTAATAGCGCAGTCAAGTTCATGTAGCTGCTCTATAAACTCTTTAGTACTTTTGTTTTGCTCTACATTTTGAGTAGTTAACTGCTTAACAATATCTTGAAGGGCTGTACTTATTTGAGCTGCCTGCTCATAACTGCTTTCGCTTCTTTCCATGGTAACAACCTTCTCGTTGGTTACTTCTAATATATGCGGGAACAGATCTTTGTAGCGCCCATACAAAGCATCGTTATCAACTGGCATATTTTTTATCAAAAGGGACACTTTGGGATAATTAATGATAGTGCTGCTACCAATATCAACAAATCGTTGAGCATTTCGATGTTGCTCAAGCAGCTCTTGTTCTAACGGGCAAACACCACTTTGCTGGCTGTAAAAAATACCTTTTCCTTGATACCAAAACACAACCACAACATCTAAATTTAAAGGAGCAAAAAAGGTAAAAAAGTATTCACTCAACGATTGAAAATTATTAGCGTGATAACTTTGTCCAACGTAGCGCATTATTCGCCCCATATCGCCTGACTCTGTCATTGCCATTTCAGCTGTTTTATTCGCTTTTACTATATCCAATTTTAGTTTTGCGCATTTTTGCCTATATTCGTAAAGTACCTTTATTCGCGCTATTAACTCTTCTGCATTAAAAGGTTTTGTAATGTAATCAGATGCGCCGACGCTATAACCTTTTACCCGATCGCTTAGCTCTATTTTAGATGAGAGAAACATAACGGGAATATCCTGAGTATTTTGACTTTGCTTTATTGTTTTACATACGTCATAACCTGACATACCTGGCATTTCAATATCGAGTAAAATAATATCTGGGTTGTATTTATTGGTTAGCCTTAATCCTTCATCGCCATCTTTTGCATGAATTATTTTACAAAACCCTGCTAAAGACTCTTCAATTATATGATGAACATACTTGTCGTCATCAATTGCCAATACCAACTTTGCCATGCCTTAGTCCATTTTATTAGGTGTGCTAAAAGCATAGTACGGTAGGATGAAATTACTAAAAATTATTAGATAATAATTTTAAAATAATAAAAAAGCGCCATATAGGCGCTTTAATTTGGTTTGTGCTAAATATTAATTTTTAAACAGCAATACCGCTATGGCGTAGTAACGCGTCGACATTTGGCTCACGACCACGGAACTTTTTAAATAATTCCATTGGCTCTTCACTGCCGCCTTTTTCTAAAATATTTTGCATGAAGGCTTGCCCTGTATCAGCGTTAAAAATACCTTCTTCTTCAAATTTAGAAAATGCATCAGCAGAAAGTACTTCGGCCCATTTATACGAGTAGTAACCTGCACTATAACCACCGGCAAAAATATGGCTAAAACCATTTTGAAAACGGTTAAACTCAGGCGGTTTAACGATTGATGTGCGGCTACGTACATCGTTTAGTACTGCTTGAATTTGGCATTGCTCACCCACTTTGTAATCGTTATGGATTTTAAAATCGAATAACGAAAACTCAATTTGACGTAGCATTTGTACGCCTGAGTTATAGTTTTTAGCAGCAAGTAACTTATCAAGTAACTCTTTAGGTAACGGCTCACCCGTTTCATAATGACCTGAAATAAAGCTCAGGGCTTCTTCGTCATAACACCAATTTTCTAAAAACTGACTAGGAAGCTCTACCGCATCCCACGCTACACCATTAATGCCAGCCACTGGCGCGGCATCAACTTGTGTAAGCATGTGGTGAATACCATGACCAAACTCATGAAATAAAGTAGTTACTTCGTCATGAGTAAACAGTGCCGGTTTATCGCCAACCGCCTTATTAAAGTTACACACTAAATAAGCCACTGGAGTTTGTAGTTCGCCGTTAGCGCGTACTTTACGACCCATACAGTCATCCATCCACGCGCCGCCACGTTTGTGGTCGCGTGCGTACAAATCGAGATAAAAACGTCCGCGTAGAGTATTGCTACTATCTACAATTTCAAAAAAGCGTACATCTTTGTGATAAGTATCAAAGTCAGTAACTTCTTTTACGCTAATACCAAATAAGCGATTAACGGTTTCGAATAAGCCGCTAAGCACTTTATTTGCTGGGAAGTAAGGACGTAGTACTTCGTCTGAAATTGCATACTTTTCTTGCTTAAGCTTTTCGCTGTAGTAACCAAAATCCCATGCTTCTAATTCAGAAATACCGTGTTTTTGCTCAGCATACGCTTTTAGCTCGGCCACTTCTTGCTCTGCTTGTGGTTTTGATTTAGCCGCTAGGTCTTCTAAAAATGAGAATACTTGTTCTGGTGTTTCGGCCATTTTAGTTGCCAGTGACTTTTCAGCGTAGCTGTTAAACCCTAGTAACTGTGCAAGTTCATGGCGAAGCGCAAGCTCCTCACTCATAATGTCAGAGTTATCAAACTCACCGGCGTTAGGGCCTTGATCTGATGCGCGCGTAGAAAACGCGGTGTAAGTTTCTTTGCGTAATTCGCGGTTATCTGCGTAAGCCATTATTGGTAAATATGATGGAAAATCGAGTGTAAATAACCAACCCTCTAATTCTTTACTTTTTGCTGTATCAGCTGCAAGTGCTAAAGCAGATTCTGGCAAGCCTGCTAAATCGCTTTCATCAGTAATATGCTTGTGCCAAGCAAGTGTGGCATCCATTACGTTGTTACCAAATTTTGAGGCAAGCTCTGATAAACGCGCGCTAATTTCGCCGTAGCGTGTTTGCTGCTCTGCCGCCAGAGCAATACCCGATAATTTAAAATCGCGTAGCGCATTAGTAATTGTTTTTTGTTGTGCTGTAGTCAGCGTTTTAAATTCGTCACTGTTATAAAGCGTATTATACGCGTTGTATAAACCTTGGTGCTGACCTACAAATGTTGAATATTCAGATATTAACGGTAAGCACTGCTCGTAAGCTTCACGTAATTCGTCGTTATTCATTACTGAATTTAAATGCGATACAGGGGAGAACATGCGCGATAATTTATCGTCAGCTTCTTCAAGGGGTAATACTAAGTCATCCCACGTATACGAGCCTTTAGCTAACACGTCATCAATGGCTTTACGACAAAGCTCGATACCGTCTTTTAGTGCTGGTACTACGTACTCAGGCTTTATTTTTGAAAATGGTGGTAAGCCTTCAAGGCCAATTAATGGGTTGCTCATAAATACTCTCTTTGCGTTAATGCATTACGTTTTAAATTGGGTCTAAAAGTAAAAAAACAACTCAGCCGCTTTTAAGTTGTTTAATTTTAATAAGGTTGCTCCAGAGCAAAACACAAATAACCCATTAATGAGTCGGCCACTTTATAACGTTCTAGTACCGTATCAACTAAATTATTGCTACATACTTGTTTTTGAGTAAGCGAGCTAATGGCTATAAAGTCTTTTCGTTTGAGCTCATCTATTAAGGGATGCTCTTTTTCAAAACCTCTTGGCGGGCGTTTTAGCGATTCTCCTGACATTTCAAATATAGATTTAAATTGCTCATCATAAATTGCTTTTTTATAGCTATTTGGGTTTTCATCTATGCAGGTTCTAATTGCGTTAAGCGCCTTTGATTCTGGTCGCCAAATACCAGCACCTACAAAACATTCGTCATTTGCTAAGTGAAAGTAAAAACCCGGGGCATGTACGTCTTTTCCCATAAAATGGCGAAATTGAATCCCTACATTAATTTTATACGGGGTTTTATCTTTACTAAAACGCGCGTCTTTATGGATTCTCATTAAACTACCGCCCACTTTTTTATCTGATGCGACAAAATGGCTAGAAACCTCAGCAAGTGGTGCTTGCATTTGCCTAATGAAATCTAAAGCGGGCTCTCTTACGTATTCCTCATACTGTGATTTATGGTCGTTAAACCAGTCTCTATTATTGTTTTTATCAAGCTGAGCAAGAAATTCGAATGTTTTTTTACTAAACATAGGTCACCTAAACACTCTTTATTTTTAAAACTTAATGTTATGCTAATGCGCATAAAACTCAACGCCTAAGGACATAAAATGACACAACACTTTGATTATATTGCAATCGGTGGTGGCAGTGGTGGTATTGCCTCTGCAAATAGAGCGGCAATGCGTGGCGCTAAAGTAGCACTTATAGAAGCAAAACACATGGGCGGCACGTGTGTAAACGTGGGCTGTGTACCTAAAAAAGTAATGTGGCACGGTGCTCAGGTTGCCGAAGCAATTAATTTATATGCCCCAGATTACGGCTTTAATGTTGAAGTTAAAGGCTTTGATTGGAGCAAACTAGTAGAAAGCCGTGAAGCCTACATTGGCCGAATTCATAAAGGTTATGACAGTGGCCTTGCTAGCAATGGCGTTACTGTAATTAAAGGCTTTGCTAAATTTGTAGATAATAAAACAGTTGAAGTAAACGGCGAGCACTACACAGCCGATCATATATTAATTGCAGTAGGCGGCCGCCCAAGCATTCCGCATATTGAAGGTGCTGAACACGGTATCGATTCAAATGGCTTTTTTGAATTAAAAGAGCAACCTAAACGCGTTGCAGTAATAGGCGCAGGCTACATAGCCGTTGAGCTTGCTGGTGTATTACATGGTTTAGGTACTGAAACACATTTATTTGTACGTAAGCATGCCCCACTTCGTAGTTTTGACCCATATATTGTAGATACGCTTGTTGAAGTAATGGCTGCCGAAGGCCCTACTCTTCATACAGAATCTGTACCAAATAAATTGGTAAAAGAAGATGATGGCTCTGTAACACTGCATTTAGATAACGGCAAAACTCATAACGTTGATCAAGTTATTTGGGCCATTGGCCGCGAGCCAACAACCAATGCTATTAACGTTGCAGCAGCCGGCGTAGAAGTAAACAGCAGTGGTTTTGTAAAAGTTGATGAGTATCAAAATACCACAGCTAAAAATGTATACGCGGTTGGCGATATCATCGAAAATGGTATTGAACTTACACCGGTAGCAGTAAAAGCAGGCCGTACTTTATCTGAGCGTTTATTTAATAAAGAACTACCAGATGATTTAAAAATGGATTACAGCTTAGTCCCTACTGTTGTATTTAGTCATCCACCTATTGGTACTATTGGTTTGACTGAGCAAGAAGCTATTTCTCAGTACGGCGAAGAAAACGTTAAAATTTACCAATCTGGTTTTACGGCTATGTACACAGCGGTAACTAAACATCGCCAGCCTTGTAAAATGAAACTTGTATGTGCCGGCCCAGACGAAAAAGTAGTTGGCCTACATGGTATTGGTTTTGCGGTTGATGAAATGATTCAAGGTTTTGCCGTTGCCATGAAAATGGGCGCAACTAAAGCTGATTTTGATGCCGTTGTGGCTATTCACCCGACAGGCTCGGAAGAATTTGTAACGATGCGCTAGGCGCTAAACTCTAAGTTCTCAATTATAAAAAGCCCTTGCTAAGTAAATAGTAAGGGCTTTTTAATGCTTGTTATATTTTGCAAAATAAACTACTTAAAACGTCACATTAAAAACATCCATTCAACATTAAATAAATATCTAAGCCATTATTTTAACAGCAAAAATTTTAGACCAATAAAAATATTAAAAGTTTAAATTTTGTTTTGGCTTTAAGGCATTTTTACAATTAGAATCTCGCGCATTTATAGTTTCTCTTGGTTATTTATGTTTTTACTGCGATCTTTTATTTATTTATTATGCCTAGCGGGTGTTGCTCATTTAATTCAACTTGAAGGCTTTGAATTAAAACAGTATGCACTTTACAGTGAAGAAACTCTTACTGAACATATGCAAGATGTTTTAACTTTTTTAAGCTGTATTTTGTTTTTCTATGCTTCGCGAATTAACTTTCAACTCAAAATACCGGCAGTATTACTTGCTGCGTTATCGGCAATGATGTTTGTAAGAGAGTTTGATACCTACCTCGACTTATACTTTTTTGATGGCGCTTGGCAAAGTATCGTCTATTCAATTTTAGCTGGTGTGTTTGTTTATTTAATAACAAACAAAGGAAGTATTTTTAACGCTTTAAAAGCCTATAGCTTCACTCCTAGTTATGGAATTTGCTTATCAGGCATGGTTACTTTACTCGCATTTTCGCGAATGATGGGCAAAGGCGCATTTTGGCATTCAGTAATGGGCGATGACTACGTACGTGCAGTAAAAAACATTGTTGAAGAGGGTATAGAAACGCTTGGCTATACTCTAATCTTTATTTCAGCCATTGAGCTTGTACTCATATGCCGAAAAAGAATGGCTAAAAATCACAAACATTGCACTGATGAAGTAACTCAATAGCGTTTCTCCATTTTTATTGGTTACTTTTTTTGCACTAAATTTGCTAATTGGTTTAATAAATCAATATACTGAGCCTGTTTTTATCAACTCGCGTTTAATTGGATATTATGACTAAAGATATATTGCTGCATCCGTTTCTTCTTTCAATTGTAATGATCACAATTGCATTTGTACTAAAAGTACTTGTTGATAAGCTGGCTAAAAATCGCGCAGAAAAAAAAGAAAAAGATATTCGTTACATCGCACACAATATTAAGCATTTTATTAATTTTGTAATGATGATATCGCTGCTATTTGTGTGGTCTACCGAAATTCAAAACTTTGCACTTTCTATTGCTGCTTTTGCTGTGGCGATTGTACTTGCAACGCGTGAGTTTATTCAGTGTGTAATAGGCTTTTTTTACCTCGTAACAACCCGCCCGTTTAGAGTCGGTGATTGGATACAAGTTGGTGATTATTTTGGTGAAGTAGCTGAAACGGATTGGATAAAAACAACCATGCATGAAATTGATATACATACTTATCAATTTTCTAGAAAAACCATATACATACCTAATAATAAGCTGATTACCAGCTCTATTAAAAACTTAAACTTTGTAAAACGCTTTGTTACACATCATTTTATTATTGTCCGAAGAGAGAGCTTTAATCCGTACCCTATTCACGACACATTAACTGAGCAAGCTAAGCTGTATTGCGAAGAGTTTCAAGAAGTAGCAAGCCGTTATAATTCGATGATTGAGCGTAAACTTGATGCAAAAATATCTGGCCCAGAACCAGTAATTCACTTTGGTACAACCGATTTAGGTGAATTTAAAGCAAGCTTTACCTTGTTTTGCCCAACAGAAAAAGCGCTTGAGATAGAGCATAAATTAACAGAGTGCTTTTTTGCATTATGGTACAAAGAGGCTGAAAAAAATAAAGAGGATGAAGGAGAAGCCTAAACCTCGCCTACACAAAGTAAAAATACAAATCGTAGGTGCGAATTTATTTCGCGCTCTATTTCTAAGTCTGTATTTAAAAAGCGAGGTGTAAAACCTCACCTACCCAAAGTAAGAATGCAAATCGTAGGTGCGAATTTATTTCGCGCTCTATTACGTGAGCGTATATTTAAAAAGCGAGGTGTAAAACCTCACCTACAATAAACATCAAGCACGTAGGTGCGAATTCACTTCGCGCTTGAGTAATATTTAAGCTGTACCACCGACTGTTAACCGATCAATTTTAAGGCTTGGTTGGCCTACGCCTACCGGTACGCTTTGACCATCTTTACCACACACACCAACACCTTTATCAAGCGCCAAGTCGTTACCAACCATCGATATTTGCTGCATTACTTCTGGGCCATTACCAATAAGCGTTGCGCCTTTAATTGGTTGGGTAATTTTACCATTTTCGATTAAATACGCTTCTGATGCGCTAAATACAAACTTACCAGACGTTATATCAACTTGTCCGCCGCCAAAGTTAGGCGCGAATACCCCTTTTTTAACTGAGCTGATAATATCGGCTTGGCTGTGCTCACCACCTAACATGTAAGTATTAGTCATGCGAGGCATTGGTAAATGTGCATACGACTCACGGCGTGCGTTACCTGTAGGGCTTACACCCATTAAACGCGCGTTTAGCTTGTCTTGCATATAGCCTTTTAAAATACCGTTTTCGATAAGAACATTGTAAGCGGCTGGTGTGCCTTCGTCATCTACATTAAGTGAGCCACGGCGATCAGCCATGGTGCCATCATCAACAACTGTACACAGCTCAGACGCTACTTTTTGGCCCACTTTACCACTAAACGCAGACGCGCCTTTGCGATTAAAGTCGCCTTCAAGTCCATGCCCTACTGCTTCGTGTAAAAGCACGCCAGGCCAACCATTACCAAGTACAACTTCCATCGTGCCTGCAGGTGCATCAATAGCTTCAAGATTTACTTTAGCTTGGCGTACAGCTTCTTCAGCAAATTCCATCCAACGTGGTTTACCATCAACAAGTTCTTTAAAGTAACCATAATCTAAACGTGCACCACCACCTGCGCCACCGCGTTCACGGCGACCATTTTTTTCAAGCAGCACTGAGCAGTTTAAACGAATAAGCGGGCGAATATCGGTGGCAAACGTACCGTCACTTGCTGCGATTAATACTTCTTCGTATACCGCCGACATTGAACTAATTACTTGCTCTGCATCGGGTGCTAGTTCACGAATATAGTTTTCAAGTTCGCGTAATAAACTCACCTTGTCGGTATCGCTCATACTCGAAATTGGCTGATGCGGTGCAAACTGCTCTTTAGCTTTAACATCACTAAATACTTTAATCGCTCTATCTTCGCCAGCATCTGCGATGCTACGAGCCGCTGTAGCCGCTTTATTAAGTGCTTCAAGATTTATTGCATCAGAGTAAGAAAAACCTGTTTTTTCGCCGCTTACAGCACGTACCCCAACGCCACGTTCAACGTTATAAGAGCCTTCTTTAACTAAGCCGTCTTCAAGCACCCAAGATTCGTGGTGGCTTGATTGAAAATATAAATCGGCGTAATCCACTTTATGTTGATGTATGTAAGCGAGCGTTTTTTCGAGCTCTTCTCTATTTAACTGGCTGTCGTGTAGTAAATGCTGTTCAACCGAATTCATAATAAATGCTCTCTAAATCGTTGATGAGACTGCACGGGCATATCTCGTCTAATTTTTTGTAACTGGTCTAAATCTGCGTTGCAGCTTATAAAACCGGTGCCTGTTGGCAATTCACTCAGGATACTTCCCCAAGGTGAAATAATAATACTGTGGCCATATGTTTGTCGGCCATTTTCATGTGTACCGTACTGAGCTGCTGCAACTACATAACATTGTGTTTCTATTGCGCGAGCTGCTAATAATGGCTGCCAATGCGCTTGTCCTGTGACGACTGTAAATGCACTTGGTACTAAAATAATATCGGCGCCTTGGCGTACTAGTTCGTTGAATAAGCCACTAAAGCGCAGATCATAACATACTGTTAAGCCTATTTTACCAAAGGGAGAATCAACAACAACCACATCGCTACCTGCTTGGGTAAAATCTGACTCTCGATAGCTACCTGTTTGATCATCTACGTTTACATCAAATAAATGTATTTTGTTATACGTTGCAACCAGCTCGCCTTGATTATTATATAAGTGCGATGCTGCATAATATTTATGTTCGTTAAATGGCTCAGGCATTGTCCCTGCATTTAACCAAATATTATGGTGTTGGCACAATTCACTAAGTTGTAGTTTGTATCGCTCAACTTGCTTAGCAACACGTAACGTATCGTTACCACTTTTACTAAACACTAAAAAAGCCTCAGGCAAACAAACAAGTAATGGTCTTGTTGCGGGGAGTGTTTTAAGTGCACGCTTTAAGCTTGCTATGTTGTCATCAGGGCTTAGCCCTGAACACATTTGCAGGGCAACTATTGTGGGAGTGCTTAGTATTTCAGTTTTGTTCATTGCGTTACTGTTACTTGTGCATCTTTAAGTTTTAAATCGACTGATGCTTGTGGCTGATTTTGCGCAGCTTGAGGAAGCGTAACTTCACGACTTTTTCTGTCGAGTTCTTGAACAATAGGATCGTTCATTTTACCCGTTACTTTAAAGTTGATCTCTGAGATGACGCGCGCAGAATGAATAACTTTATCAATTGCTAAGGCAGCAAGCCCTGTTACTGGGTTTACCATCCATGCAACTATAACCGGAATACTCGAGGTTACCTGCGGCGCTACAGCAAGATCATAATCTATATCAAGCGTGTTTAAATTTGCATAACCTTTAATGGTTAAATCGGCGGGTACGCCGTCCATTTTGGTATCTTTAGTGTAAGCAATACCGTTTTCTAACTGCATAGTGCCTTGCATGCTGTTATAAAAAAAGCCCTTTGAAAACACATCTCTAAAATCAAGTTTCAGCTTGCGTACTAATGAATCAAGGCTCAGTAACGAAAATACGCGTGCCCCGCCATCGCTAACTTCAGTTAAGTGACCTTCTCCTAAATCCCAAGCTATCTCGCCACTTAAACTTTTCACATCAAAATCATAAGGTGCTGCTTGCCAAGTGAGATCATAATTTAGATCGGCTTTTGAGTCTTTAATCGCGGAGGTTATATCAAACTCACCAAACAGTGCGCCTATGTCATCACTTTTAAGCTCGCCACTTAGCGTTGTTAATCCATTTTGCCACTGCCCTTTAGTGCGCAGTACATGATCGCCTTTATCGACTACAAGTTCTGATATTGATAAGCGCTCACCATCACCCAATAATGACGCACTCACTTTATCAAGTTGGTAGCGGTCAATTTTGCAATCACTACATTCAAACTCAATAGCAGGTATTTTAGTAAGCCAGCTCAAGTCTTTCTCAGGAAGTACATCTGTTATTTCAAGTGCTTGCTCATTGTGCGGTGCAAAATTAAGCCTTAAGTAATCGGCATTAATTCGTATGGGCTGGCTAGGCTGTGATGTAGGGATAAAAACCCCAGCTCTAAGTTCTTTAGCATTTAGCTTTAGGTATAAATCGTCTTTTGATGGTGCTAAACGCATTTCAAAATCATTAAAAATGATGTTACTCGCATCAAGTAAACCTATATTTGCGACCACCTCATTAAGCGGTGGCATAATCCCTTTTGATTCTTGATCTGGGTTTGCTTTACCAGCTTTAATTATTTGATCAATCAGATCAAACCAAGGCACTAGTTCACTCTGTTCAAGATTTATATTTACGCTTAAATCTTTTTGGTTTAATCCTAAATCTTGTTTTCCAAGCACAAAATGGACATTGCTAAACTGTGATTTACCATTTTCTAAAATAGCATTAAAGTAAAACTGTTGATTAGCGTTTGCTGTAATGAGATTAGAAATGTCATCACCTTGTACTATTGCATCAAGCGCCCACACTTGTTCACTATTTTTATTATAAGGTGCAGGTAAGTTACTCGTTAAGCCAAGTAGTTCTGAGTTTACCTGTGCACGGTAATTAAAGCCTTGCTCGGTAAAATTAAGTACTAAGCCAATATCAACATCACTTTGCCCGCTTAAATAATTTTTTAATATACCTTGCCCACTATCTATTAATGTATCGGCGTCAATTTTGGCGTTTATATCTATGTTTGCTTGGTAATTTTTTGCATCACTTTTACTGCTGTAATTAATAGTTAGCGGCATGCCCAACCATTTCGCAGTCGCATTTTTAAGTGTGATATTGTCGTTTTTAAAATTAAGCTCGCCAGTTAAGTTTTTAAACTCAATTCCTGGCGTTGCTATAAATACTGGCAAGTCATTTAAATTAACCTTGCCGCTAACGCTGGCCCCACCTTTAAACTTTGAGCCTACTAAAAGCTCAATACTGGCATCGGCTTCGCCTTTGCCCTGCACAACTTTAAAAATTTCAGCAAGAGGTTTGGCAATAGGTGTCGCTGCAAAAAAATCATGTAACTTTTCCATTTGTGCTTTTTTATCAATTTGCACAATAAGTTCATCAGCATGCATTAAATCTGCAATGCTTACCTGTACACTATTACCAATATCTAAATTAACCAACTTACCTTGCTGGCTATATATGTCCATACGCTCATTATCAAAATGTAGCTGTACATTGGCATTGGTAACCAAAGGCCAATCAGGATCAAACTCATAGGTTGCGTTGTCTATTTGCGCTAATACACCAAACTGGCCACTACCATCGGTGAATGGAAAACCAGATAAAGGACCTGCAAATAAGACTTGTGCTTTAGATACTTCTCCGCCTTTAATTGCCCCATTTAAATAGCTAACGAGCTCAGGGCTCATTGCTTTTAATGGGAAGTAATGACCTGCAATTTTGGCATCTGGGGCGAAGGCTTCAGCGTAAAGATCTAATCGAGGATCATCTGTTAGACTAATTTGTAATTCTGCAGCAACAGTAACTTCATCATTATCAAACCATATATTGTCACTACTTATATGCCAGCCATCATCTCGCTTAGCTAAATCTAGCTCTACATTTAGCTGATTATAATTTATGTCGTTACTAAAGCTTTCACCTGTAACTAATGTGCCATTTTCACCAAATAAATTTATTCGACCACTACTTTGATTAAGTAAACCATTTACTCTAAGTCCTTGTGCTGCAGGTACCGACCTTAATTCTTGCCAGCCAATATTGGCAGCCTCAAACCATAATTGCCATTGCTGTGCATTAGAGAAATTTAAATAAGCTTGATCTATTTGCCCACTAGGTTGGCGCTCTAAAAATGGTTCAAGTGCATTAAAATTACTTAGCCCTGCTAGGTTACTCAGTAATTCAAAATCAACTTGATGGAGCCACACTTCATTTTTCGCCCCTAGTTGAGCTTCAAACTCTAAACTTGGCCATGCTTTATCGTTACTATTAAATGTTAAACCTGTGCTTTTTAAGTGCCAGCTATTTTGATCTGGGTATAAGTGAAAGCCACCTTCACTCAAACTAACTTGTTGGCTTTGCTCTTCTCGCTGCCAACGCACAAAGCTTGGTAGCCACTGCATTTTTATATCGCTTACAAAACCTTTATCTAGTTTTAGCCACGCTTGTAAATTAATATCGCTATGCAGTTGTTGCTTTTGCGTATTTATATATTGCGCTAACCAGTTAGATACATCGACTTTGTTAGCCTGCACATAAATGTCGCCCGCAACTTGCTCTAGGGTATCGCCAGTAAGTGCTATGCGCGCATCAAAATCACCGACCGAAATACCCGGCAATGCTAAGCTCCCACTACCAAGATGCTGCTCATCTTCATTTTGCCAAACAATATTTTTGAGGAGTAACTTACGCTCTTTACCGTCTTCTAGAACAAAGTTAATACTGGAATTTTCTATTGCAAAATGACCCGTTTTACCCAAAAACAGTTCTTCAATTAGCTCTTTTTGCTCAAAAGAGACTTCGTCGTTGTCACCGGTTTTAAATAAGTTGGTAATATTTACACTGGTATGAAAACCATTAATAACAAAATAATTAGATCTAAGTTGCAGCGCTTTTAAGCTTTCCCATAAGTTTAGCTCTAAGCTGGTTTTAGCAATGGTGAGTGATATTGGTGCAGTTTCGTTATCTTTAAACGATAAATTCTCTAATACTAATGCAGGACCACTGCCCTGCCAACTAGCTGATATTTCACCTATAGATAAGCTTATTTCAAACTTTTCGTGTAAATAGCTTTCTATATTCCCTTTGTATTCGTTTGCATACGGAAGGGTATATTTTAAAATTGAAACAATAACGGCCAGTAATACCAAAATTATGGCGCAGGTCTGCCATAATTTTCTAAAACAAAAAAAACAGACCGCTTTTGCTTTCATTACATCATTACCACATCAAACTGTTCTTGGCTGTATAAGCTCTCTGTTTGAATATTGACTTGCTTACCAATAAATAGTTCAAGCTCGGCAAGGTTATGGTACTCATCGTTTAGTAAGGCTTCGCTCACAGCAGGCGCTGCGTACACCATAAACTTATCGGCAGCGTATGCTCGGTTAACACGCACTATTTCACGTAGTATTTCGTAGCAAACCGTTTCAACTGTTTTTTGTGAACCACGACCAGAACACGCAGGACATACATCACATAAAATATGCTCTAAGCTTTCGCGTGTACGTTTACGCGTCATTTCAACAAGCCCAAGTGCTGAAAGCCCATTGATATTTGTTTTAGTGCGATCTTTTGCAAGGGCTGATTCAAGTGAATGAAGCACCCGTCGCTTATGATCCTCACTTACCATATCGATAAAGTCGATAATGATAATACCGCCTAAATTACGCAGCCTAAGCTGGCGAGCAATTGCAGAGGTTGCTTCTACGTTGGTATTAAAAATTGTTTCTTCTAAATTACGATGTCCTACAAATGCACCTGTATTAACATCAACAGTCGTCATTGCTTCTGTTTGGTCAATAATTATATAACCACCAGATTTTAGTGTGACTTTACGATGTAGTGCTTTTTGAATTTCGTTTTCAACGTCAAACAAATCAAATATAGGTCGCTCACCTGGATAGTATTCGAGTACTTGAGACAGTTGTGGAACAAACTCTTCAGTAAATAACTTTAGCTCTTCATGAGTAAGTTTAGAGTCAACACGAATGCGTTCCATATCTTCGCCTACATAGTCACGTAGGGTTCTAAAGGCTAGCGTTAAATCTTCGTGAAGGATGCTGGCCTTACTGGTTTTTTTGCGACGAGCCGTAATTTTTTCCCATAATTTTCTTAAAAAACCGGCATCGTGTCGTAATTCTGCTTCGCTAGCGCCTTCGGCTGCTGTACGTACAATAAAGCTGCCATTTTCATCGCCATATTCTGCGACTATTTTTTTAAGGCGTGAACGCTCTTCTTCAGTTTCAATACGCTGACTAACCCCTACATGGGTCGCATCTGGCATAAACACTAAATAGCGAGAAGGAATAGTTATATCAGTGGTGAGTCTTGCGCCTTTAGTGCCTAGCGGATCTTTTACCACTTGCACCATAATGTATTGGCCTTGACGAACTAACTCTCTAATGTCTTGTACTTTTTTTATTGGTACGTCGTCTACGCCTTCAACAATAGAGGCACTATTTACAATATCGGATGCATGCAAAAATGCCGCTTTTTCAAGGCCGATATCAACAAAAGCAGCCTGCATACCCGGAAGTACACGGCTTATTTTTCCTAGGTAAATATTGCCTACAATACCTAGATTACCAATTCGCTCTAGCTGTATTTCTTGCAGTACACCGTTTTCTATTAGGGCAACACGGCTTTCGCTCGGTGTGACATTGATCAGTAATTCTGTACTCATGTTACCTTCTTAAGAATGTTTTTAATAATTGTTCGGTTTCATATAAAGGTAAGCCTACAACAGAAAAATAGCTACCCGCAATGTGAGTTACAAAGCGACCACCTAAACCTTGGATACCGTAGCCACCGGCTTTATCTTGTGGCTCATTAGAATCCCAGTAGGTATTTATTTCTTCATCAGTTAAAGTTTTAAAGGTGACATCTGTGCTTACAACACAGCTAAGCACATCATTTTGCGTCGCAAATGCTACTGCGGTAAGTACTTGATGTGTGTTACCTGATAAACGTTTTAATGTGTGTATAAAATCGTTTTTATCACGAGGTTTACCCAGTGATTCATTATCGATAACAACTACGGTATCACTACCAAGTACAGGGCGATCGGTATATCCAAGCTCTACACCGCTTTGGGCTTTCAAGCGAGCTAAACGCTCAACAAGTGCTCTAGGTTGCTCGTTTGGAAGTGGGCTTTCATCTGCATCAACACTAAATTGTGTAAATTCGACACCTAATTGGCTTAATAACTCTTTACGACGGGGAGAGGCTGATGCCAAATATACTGCGGTAGTCATTACCTGATCCTAAAATGTCTGCGATATTTACGAAGTAGTAAAAACACCCAAAACCAACTAACCATTCCGGTTGCTACTGGCCATAAATACTGTGGATTAAAGTAAACCCCTAACAAAAAGTGATTTAGCCAAAACTGCATTAAATGATACAGCGTTAAAAACAAACCAATTAATAAGCTTTGTTGCCAAAGCGAAAAGTTACGAATTTTTTGAAAGTTGCTCGCGGTTACAAATATACATATTGAAAATGTAAGCGAGTTCACACCTAGCGGTGAGCCAGATGCTAAATCTATTAATAAACCAACAACCCAAGCAGTACCAATATTTAAACGATGCGGTACTGCCAACGACCAATACATAAGTACAAGTAAAACCCAGTCTGGTCTAAATGGTTCAAACGAAAAAGGGAGCGGCATTAATGCCATTATTAACGCAAAAAAGATGCTTAGCGCAATTAACAATGAATAACGGTTAATCATCGCTGATTTGCTCCTGTTGATTACGCCATAAAATAACCAGCAAACGAATGCGATCTAATTGCGCAATAGGTTCTGCAAAAACTTGTGCAAACGGGCGGCCTTCATCACGATTTATTTCGGTTACTACAGCCACCGGGTATCCCTCTGGGAATGTGCCACCTAATCCTGATGTAACAAGTACATCGCCAATTCGCACATCTAAGCTGTGCGGAACGTGAGAGAGCTTAACGACGTTAATTTTACCTATGCCCTCAACAACAGTTCGCACATCGTTACGCAGTATACGCACAGGTGTGGCATGCGTAGTGTCGGTCATGAGTAATACGCGTGACGTAGTTGACCCTACTTTAGTTAATTGCCCTACTACACCCATCTCATCAATTACGGCTTGGCTTTCACTAAGTCCATCGGTGGTACCACGATTTATAACAACTTGATGGCTATACGGATTTGAATGCACAGAAAGTACTTGAGCAATAATTTTACGATTTGATTGCTTTGCAGATGAGCCTAATAAGGCGCGTAGTTTTTGATTTTCTCTGGCTAGAAATTGATACTGCTGAAGTTGCTCGCTTTGTAGCATTTGCTTTTTTTTCAGCGCCTCGTTTTCAGTAAGAAGTTGCTCCCGCGTATGCAGGCTTTTAGCACTTAAGCTAAATAATTCGTAGGGTAAATTAGCAACATAAATTAGTGGGCTAACTAAGGTATTGAGGCTGGTACGAACAACGGTACCACCTTGCGTATATCTGTCTCCAACAATGAGTGCGATACTCAAAAGCACTGCGACAAAAAGTCGCAGTTGCAAAGAGACTGTGCGTCCAAACATTAATTTCATTAGTCGTAACTAAAAACGTCACCACCATGAACATCGATCATTTCAAGTGCTTTACCACCACCACGTGCAACACATGTAAGTGGATCATCAGCAACAACAACCGGAATACCCGTTTCTTCCATTAATAAACGGTCTAAATCTTTTAACAATGCGCCACCGCCAGTAAGTACCATACCGTGCGCAGAAATATCTGATGCCAGCTCTGGTGGTGATTGCTCAAGCGCAACCATTACTGCACTCACAATACCCATTAATGGCTCTTGTAGAGCTTCTAGGATTTCGTGTGAGTTAAGTGTGAATGAACGCGGAACACCTTCAGCAAGGTTACGACCGCGCACTTCAATTTCGATTGGCTCATCAGTTTTAAACGCAGAACCAATTTGATGCTTAATATTTTCAGCTGTCGCTTCACCAATTAAGCTACCAAAGTTACGGCGTACATAATTAATGATAGCTTCGTCAAACTTATCACCACCAATACGAACAGATGATGAGTAAACAACGCCGTTAAGTGAAATAATAGCAACTTCAGTTGTACCACCACCAATATCAACAACCATAGAACCGGTTGCTTCTGATACTGGTAAGCCTGCGCCAATAGCTGCTGCCATTGGTTCTTCAATTAAGTAAACTTCACGAGCACCTGCACCCATTGCAGATTCACGTATTGCACGTTTTTCTACTTGAGTAGCACCACACGGTACACAAATTAGTACACGCGGACTTGGACGCATAAAGTTATTGTTATGCACTTGTTTAATGAAGTGTTGTAACATTTTTTCTGTTACAAAAAAGTCAGCAATAACACCGTCTTTCATTGGACGAATCGCTTTTATATTACCCGGTGTACGACCTAACATAAGCTTTGCTTCTGTACCTACAGATGCAACACTTTTAGGTCCACCAGCACGCTCTTGGCGGATAGCAACAACAGAAGGTTCATTTAATACAATGCCTTCGTCTTTTACATAAATTAGGGTATTGGCTGTACCCAAGTCGATCGATAGATCGTTAGAAAAAATACCACGGAGTTTTTTAAACATGAGGCTGGATGACCTTTGAAATACGTTCTTATATTAGCTGCCTCACTTTAACATGCTCAACTATATGAGCAATATAAAGCGCAGCGCCTTTGTGAATTTGTGAAAAAAGGAAGCAAAGCTTCCTTAATTGAGTTTTATCGTTCGCGAACTAAGCGAAAACCAATGTAGTTAGATCTAAAATCAGGCGCTAAAATTAAACGCGTAGATGCACGAGCAAGGCTTGGTGCAAAGTTCCACGCTCCGCCTCTTACTGCTACATCAGACTCACCTGATTCTTTATCGGTCCATTCCCATACATTGCCTACGGTATCGTATAATCCAAATGCATTTGGAGAAAAAGAACCTACTGGTGATGCACGTCTGTTTGACCATTCACTACCACACCAACCACAGTTAGCTAGGTTTTTACCAATTTCGTTACCCCAAGGGTATTCTGTTTCAGTTCCTGCGCGTGCTGCGTATTCCCACTCAACTTCGTTAGGTAAACGAAATTGCTGTCCTGTTTGACCAGATAACCACTCAGCATAAGCTTTTGCATCGTTATAAGTTAAACATACAGCAGGAAAGTCACTACCTTGCTCAAAACCAGGATTACGCCAATTTAAATTTGCTTCCCATACTGGTTCGCCATTTAAATAATACGCACACCCTTTATTTTTTTCCGCTTGAGTTTTATAACCTGTATTTGCTACAAACTTTTCGTAGGCACCCACGGTTACTTCTTTACTTTGCATAGCGAAAGAATTTGCTATTACTTTTTCAATTACTGGACGTTCATTAGCTAAACCATTGCCGTTAATATCGCCCATTTTAAATTTGCCTGCAGGAATAACGACAACCGGCGTTTCAACGTTTGCATTTAATACATTAACGTTTTCACTAACCTGGCGTGTTGTTACTTCTGGTTGCTCTCGAGTATAGGTCGGTGCAGCAATCGACTTAGGCTTTTTTACTAAATTTGCATTAATTGTTTGCGCTTTATTCAAATCAACACGTGCTTGATAAGGTTTATAACCAAGTTTACGTATTTCAATGTTATGAATGCCCGGCGGTAAACGTGTAATCAAGCGTGTTGAGCCAAAGCTTACACCATCGATAAACACTTCATCGTCGTATACGTTTGATCGTAATGTTAGCTCTACCGATTGATCCTTCTTCTTATTAAGGATAGAAGGGTAATCTTTTTTCACCAATGCAGGTTTAACTGAATAATCACGTACTGGCTGCTCATTTAAACGAGAAACCGACACTGTGTTGCTATTATCCGCGCTATTACTGAATGTTAACTGACTATCAGTAAATGTATTGTTATACGCTGGTTGATAAGCAGCCGTAAGTGGCGTGCCGTACTCAGAACAATAGCGGTTATCTATGCTTAATAAGCTACATAAACGGCTGCTATTAACTTCACCGCGCATAGTTACGCTTAAGTTAACGTTGTAATTACCTTGGCCGCTAAATGCACTGTTAACTACATGGCTACTTAATATTTGTACTTGAGCGCCCGCCAAATTACGTTTTGGCTCAACAATGCGCTCTTCTGTTAGATTTGCAAAAATTTGATCAACAAAGCGTTTAGTTGCTTTTTGTAGACCCATTTGCTGACCGCGTTGCTCACATGCTGCTAGCGTTTCTGTTCGCTTACAGTTAATAGTGTGGTTAACCTCAAGCGTACCTTCACGTGTAAACTCGTTACGTAAACGCTCTACGCGGGCTGTAGTTAACTGCTCTTTTAAACTTTCTAATGTATTTAAAAGCGTATGCTTAGCAACACGAATTTGTTCTATATCTTTACGGTGGGATGCAATTGCCGCCAACTGCATAGAAATGTCATCTTTATTTTGCTTATGATCAATCACCGCTTTTTGATAGCGTGATTGAGCCGCACTAATATTAATAGTGGGATCGTCAATTAAACGACGGTACATTTCGTTCATCGCATCGAGCGCTTGGTTTTTTTCTTTATCTAGCTCTGTAGAACGAGAACGAAGTAGCTCTAATTGATTTTGTAACTGACTTTCTTCTTTAAGATGTTTTTCAAGTATTCTTGTCGAGTTATCGTATTCTGTCTGTTTAACACTAATCTCTGAGTCAATTCCAGTCACTGTAGCTGTGTCTTGTGCAAATGCACTACTAGCTAACAAACTAGCTGAAATTAACAGAGATAAAGGAGTAATTCGCATATATTCCAGTCCCAAAAAGCGGCAATTATTTGGTCGTTATTATTTTTTATAATTAAAGCCTTATGCTATGTACTTGCAGCACAAAACACAAGCTTTGTTCAATTATTATATTAGTTTACAACTATTCGCGTGTTTCACGCCAGTAAATAACCCGATCATTTCCTCTAAAGCGTCCAAATTGTAAAATAGTACGAGGATCAAGCTGTGTTCCATCGCCCTGCCAATCCCACTTTAACCAATCATAAGTATTATATTCTAAGGTAAATTCACCCAAACCATTTGGCTGTGCATAAATACCGTTATCTGCCGGATACACTCCCGCTTCTAGCTGGCCAGATACACCAGTCCCATATTTATAGGTTAATTGTGGGCTGCTAGGTGATATTTGAGTGATTTGGGTATGATCAAATACACTACAATTATCTTCAGTGTTATTTACAAATCCACTGCCGTTGTAATACTGAGCCTGCATAGGAATAAGTAAAGGGTCGAGATCGGAGCCTGCGTTATTGCCAAGGACTAAACGTCCAAACCTAAACTCTATCGGTAATGCATTTAGTCGTACGCTATTACAACCACCCGAGCATGCTGTTTGTGTATTAGGTTTATCATTTGCATCAATGAGTGTTGCTCCTTCTATGTTAGAAAGCGTTGCCATTAAGCTCACCATAGCGAACGGTCCGTCTGCTTGCCCTACACCTAATCTTTTAAGTGTCGTGTTGAGTTGGCTCATTTGCCATTGACCATCGCTTGTATCTCCCCAGTTGTTATTTCCTAGGTTTACTAAGCGGCTAGTAAAATTAGTTGCAGGTACATAGTTACCTACTTCATTATTTTCGGCATTAACGTCTACACTTGATTTATCAAAGCCCGCTTTATAATTAGCCATTAGCTCACCATTTTGATTTTGTGCTTGTACTGTAAAGCCAAGTTCAAAAGGTTGATCAAGGTAAGTTAAATTACTGCCGTATTGCGTGCATTGCGCGGCAGCTTGAACCCCCACTACCTGAAACTGCGAAGGTGCAAAACGACCAACGTTATATAGCTCACCTTTTACATCTCCCGCACCAAAATAATCGGCATCTTGAAGGCCTGCTGTTAAATCAATGATGCCAACTTGGTCGTAATTATATTGCGATATAGATTCGCTTAAATCACCGGTATCACTAAAAGGGGATCCGTTAATTGCCTCAAGCGTACCTTGCACACCAGGTGTAGGTGCTTTAAGCGCTGGCTCTACAAGCGGTTGCTCTGTAATAAAATGCTTAGCTATGTTGTTATTTGTAATATTGCTGTAGTTGTCTGGGAAACCATCGTTGTTAGTGTCTTGCCCTGTTTGCCACTGCACCGCATTCATTTTTAAATCGAATGCTTCGCCCGTTAATCTAAATAAGCTCCCATTAGCGTCTGCTGCATAACCATCACTTGCTACCTCCATGGCTAATCCAAATGGTTTTACGACATATTCATTTGAACTACCCGTTAAATTTACTGATAAATTAGTTAGTGGGTCTAAAATTAAATTGGTATTTACATTTAAACTCAACTTTCCTGCATCGGGGTAATTTATAACAATCGGGGCTTTAGACTCACTATCAAAGTTAAGTATGAATGATTTAGAGGCTTGCTCTACCGCAAAGGTATTATTGTTATTACTAAGTGAAACCGTATCAGAGCAACTTGCACCAGCACTGCATGTATACGATAAATCTAAGCTTACATCGCCACCAGCGGGAAATGCAGCTTCGCATACGCCCGTAGTGGTATTTGTTTTTACCGCTTGAATAGATAGCGCTTTTGCATTAAATCCAGTATTTGAAGGCTTTGCTGATAACTGAGTTGGAATTGTAGTATTTCCATCAGTATCATTATTAAAAATAAATCCAGCATCAGAAAACGTAACTTTACAGCCACTCAAACCAACATTATTACCACCGATATAACAACGAAGAGGTGCAGAAGGATCAGCAGTGTTATATCCAAATGTAACACTGCCTGTGGTGCGTTTAGCAAACTCAACAGTTGTTGAGCCTGTAAAATTAATATTCTCCCCTGTAACCCAACTTTGCTGACCACTATTATCTGGAGAAAGGTTTAAACTAGACGGCTCAGCAAATAATAAATCGCAGGCATCATTAGCGCAGGCTGTTAGTGTCATTTCTTTAGCTTCACACGTTAGACCTTTGTTATCGCTTATTGTTAAACGATAATGATCCAGTGTTTCTGGTGTATAAATACCACAAAAACCAGGGATACTTTCGGGTACTGGTAAAGCGTCAAACGTTGAGCTCCCTTCGGTAATAATTTGAGTAGCCGATGTAATTGATCCCTGATACGTTACATTTTGAGCGATTCTTACCTCACCAGTTGCAACAATATAGCCCGCAATATTTGCATCGGCTGCAATAGCAACCGCACCATCCACATAAATAGCCAAGTACGCGCCAGTTTCTACTACTATATTTGTTTTACCTATATTCAAAAATGAAGTTGATAGAAGTGAGGTTGTGTCTTTTAAAAAAATACGTGTAGGCGCTGTTACTCTGTATTGTGTTTCCAGCATACTTAACTGCAACTCATCGTAATAATAGTCGCCAGCTAAAGAAGTAGGTACGGGCCCTGTTGAGCTACCATCATTTGTAACCGTTGGCACCTGCGCCGCTTGATTCGGTTCTAAAGAGTTATAACCACCAGCAACACACGCCTGACCATTACACAAAGGAGGGCTCGTCAGCGCTGTAGAAATTAAACTTGTGGTGGTGACAAACTGCGCATTACCATCGGTTATTTCTACTCCCTGCACCAGCTGCACTTCACCATTGTTATAAGTAGAAATAGCGCCCGGGAATAACGTATCACAATCTAAAATATCACCATTAAATACAAAGGTACTGGTCATGGCGAGTATTGATGCTTCCTCGTTTACGTGACGGCGCTCGTTATCGCCATCACGATCTTCGTCAACAACTAGCCCTAACCTGTCGGTCCTTAGGTTACAGCTGCGTAGCCACCCGCCATCATCTTCTTGGCGTGAGTTTTTACTTGCTACAACTAACGGAGCCACACTAAAGTTATTAGTAAAACTAAAGTAATTACAGCCATTGCTCCAGCCGTCAACTTCAAAGCCTGTGAAAAAAGTTTCCCACGATACCTCAACGCCATTATCATCAGAAAATGTGCGGTTACTTCCGGGCTCTACAGCCATATAGGCAACAGTTTCGGTTTTTATGAGCCCAAGTGCTGTTTCAGATGCTTCTAAAGCAATATTAACGCCGCTGGCAGATAGAGAATTACTTTCTACTGCAACTGTTAAAAACGGAATTAATGCCTCAGAAGGTGGATTGCTGTCTATGCTATTGAGTGTTTGTAACGAATGGAAAAAGTTTGGCCTTTGAGTAAACGGTTCAGCAAATGTTAAAGGCTTATAGCCTTTAGGTGTTAATGGAGCAAAGCCAGACTTAGAGCCATACTGTAATTCGAGCAATAGATCAGTATTACCTACTTCCATAATTGTGCCGTCTGGAAATTGATGCACACCATACTCAATGGCTAAATAGTGCGCTCCCATACTAATATGCCCGCCATCCTCTCCTGAAGGTTCAAGCGGTAAGGCCTCAAAGCTAGTTGTGGTTATATTACGTATTCTTATTATTGCAGGGTTTCCGCCTTGGTTTGTTGAGAGCATAAAAACAGCAGGAGGCGTTATATATTGCTGTTGAAAATTAACTTTTGTCCAAACAGGCGATGTATATGTATCTTGCAGCTCTATATAACGGCCTTCGATTTTTGGAGGCACTGCATTTGCGTAATTACAAAGTAACACGCAGCTAAAAAATATAGTGACCAATGCATTTTTCATCATGGTAAAGTTTTAGCCTCCACACTGAGCGTTCTTTGTGTTTGCCAATAATCTTTTCTGCAGCTACTCCCTGCAGGGCAATCAATTGCGGCGCATGTTGCACTGCTTTGTAAGTAATATATATTCACAAGCCCGTTGGTTGTACTGCTATCAGGTAAGTCTATATATTCATCGCAACTCACCACTACTTTACAGTTAGCTAAATATGCAGTTTGGAAGGTTAAATCAGTAGTAACTGATGTACAGCTTTGAACTGAGCTATTTGTTGGAAATAGTTGCGTTAAACCACTTTCTAGGCCGCTTTGTGCTGCCATAAAAGCGCGAGCCCCATAATACTCAATCGTATTTTGTTGAGATGCACCAGAAAGCACTTTAACTAATGCTAATCCTAGTGCTAATAAAGCAACAATAATTACCAAAGAAACAATTATTAAGTTCCCTTTTTGTTTACTGAGTAAGGCTTTTCCGTGAGGATTTTTTTTAAGGTACATTAGGAATATGTACCTCATGGTTAAAGTTCATTACTTCAGTATCGTTAAATTGCATTTGCGCATTCACATTAAGCACAGCGTTTCTTTGTAGGGAGAGCGCATCAAGAGTAAAAAATAAATCGCTCGCTAAATTATTGGCAATGTAAATACCTAATAAATCACGTTTAACACCACTGCTTATTTGTAAGCTCACGGCATCTAATTGATTAACAGTAAAACCGTAATTGGTATATCTATATAAATACTGCCCTTCAACGCAAAAACTTACAGGTTCTGAAAGTAAATAAAGGCGTTTACTCGGCGACTCTTGGGTAAATGCTTTGCTAAATTGCCACTCATCAATTTCGCTCGCTGAACTATTAAATGCTGATACTTGCAAACGCTTATTATTATTCTCATCGTATATATCAGCACTGCTTAATGGGTATATCGTTGCCCAATTTCCAGCTTGCGGCTGCGTTAAGTTATTAAGTTCAAAATCAACAGCGCTAACATTAAAAGGCGCTACGGTAGGTAGGTAATTTGTATAGTGAGTCGCTGATAAAAACGGCGTATATTCTAAGCACTGCTGAGCACTACACGCTCCGCTAGTACTGTTATCGCAAGAGAGCCTTAAAGAGTTTGGCGTAGCGTGGCGAAGCTCTTTACTAAGTCGCGTTATTAAAAAGCGGGCCTGGGCTACTGCTTCTTGGCGTTCAACCCCTTGCGAATAAATACTGACCCCAGCACCAATAAACGAAAATGCACTTACGGCTAAAACACCAATAATAACCATGACAAGTAATAGCTCTATAAGGGTAAATGCATTTTGGTATTTAGCTCTTTGCATTAGTAATTCCCTTTATATGCACTAAATCCGTAAACTTCGCCTAAGGGTGATGTTACTTCAATAGTAATACGCTTAAAGGTTGTGCCATCGTTGATGGTCAATTCGTTAAAGTCGCTATCGTACTCAACAGTAACAACTAAGTTAAAGTCACTGTATTGGCTTAACACCTCTCCTAAGCTATTAGTAATAGGCTGGTTAGACAGTGCAATATAGTCATCTACATCGTTATAACTAGTTCGGGTTTCTAGGCCTGCCCCTAAGTTATCGACGCCTAAATCGCCCTCTGCGGTACAAGGTTCAGCACCCAAGGTTGTTTCGCCGCAACGTCTAAAAGGTGCGCTTCTATCGCTGTGCTCATCAAACGATTTACTTTGAATTTCGTTCATTAGTGATTGACCAAATTCAGAGGCTCTTAAAGCAATAATTGGCTCTGCACTTTTTTTTGCTTGCGGGGCAATTAAAGCGGTAATAATGCTTAATGCAATAGCAAACATCACTATGCCAATAATAAGCTCAATTAGAGTAAAACCTTTTACTTTAAGGGCACGCATATATAAGCCCTTCACCACTTATGCATACGCCAGCTAATCCAACATCTATTCGACACTGCGAAGTGCAGGTTTGATTTGATTTACCTAAAGGATCAAAACTAATTTGGGTAAATATATTTGCGTTACTATCTAAAGCGCTAAATGTTATATCACTTCTTTGCGTGTTTATTTGTACCACTAAATGATCGGTGTTGTTGGTATCAGCGCCACCAATACATGTATCAGGTGTGGGGGGAGCAATAAGTGTGGAGGTTATATAAAGAGTATGGCAACTTGTTGTCGCTGTATTTTGCATTGCACGTAACTGCACTGTTCTAAGTGCATTTAAAGTACGGTCTCGATATGAGTATGCATCTTCTGTTGAGCTGCCCAGAAATTTGGGAACTGCCGTTACCGACAGTATTCCCAATATCACTAGAGTAATAATTAACTCAATGAGTGTGAAGCCACGCAATCGTTGCTTACTACTGCTTATCATTTATGTAATTAACAGCCCGTAGTAACAAGTGTTATTACTGGAGGAGTTACAACTACAGGGCCCGTCGTCGCAGTAGCTTGCTTATAATCAATACGGCAATCATCTCCCTTTACATAGCTGTTAGGATAAATAATTAAAGTACCATCGGCTGCTGAATCATCTAGATTAAAATCCGCAGAATCATCAGTAGCGAAACTAACATCTAAAAATGCTTCAAATGCAGCAAGTGTTGCTGCTGGGTAACCATAAACTGTATCGACTGCATCCCCTGTATCTACAGTAACTTCAGCCGTTGCCTTTTTGTGATCACTAGCAATAATAGACTTACCATTTACAATATTCATACCACTGCGAATCGACCCTTGTAAGCCTTCAAGTGTTGAAGCATTCGCATCACCTTGCAAGTTTAAAAAACGAGGGGCTGCAGTAACAGCTAAAATGCCTAAAATAACAATTACGATGATCAATTCAACAAGTGTAAAACCTGCTTGTTTATTTATTGGTAAACTTTTTAACGATTGCGTTTTCATAGATAAGCCTCTTTTTAATTACTTAGTTTTTAAATATTTTTACTTTGCCTGTTTTAGCAAAGTATGAAAAACCTGTTAAACCTGATATTTCACCCGTATTGGTAGGTATACTTTTAATATCAATGGTATGAGTTAAATAATAGACGCATTGCGTACTTTCTGCATTGTACCTAACTAAAAAACTTACACTTTTTATTATCGATATTTCACTACTTAAGGTACTGCTTGGTGCATCTTGTAAAATTACATTTAATACTTGGCGGCATTTATGAGCATTTATAGACTCTGCGCGAGTACCTTTTTTTTCTGTTTCGTCACCCGTTGGTGTACCTAACGATCCATCAACAGCAACTATCACTCCTCCATAATTAACGAATGTTATATTTGACTTACTATTTGGTCTCCCTTCTAACTCCCATTGACCTCTAACCATGCCAACAGCCGATGAAAAACTACCCGCAATAGCATCTACGCTTGCATTATGCGCTTGATTTTTAATACCTATATATTGAGGTATAGCAAAACTCAAAATTACTGCCAGTAAAATAACAACAATAACTAAC
Source organism: Pseudoalteromonas sp. NZS37 (assembly GCF_015864265.1). Taxonomy (NCBI): domain Bacteria; kingdom Pseudomonadati; phylum Pseudomonadota; class Gammaproteobacteria; order Alteromonadales; family Pseudoalteromonadaceae; genus Pseudoalteromonas; species Pseudoalteromonas sp. NZS37. The sequence continues at coordinate 657,382 of NZ_JADYXL010000001.1, forward strand.
TCAAATAATGAGAAACCTTTTGAGTAAGCTATTGTTGTGTTCACCTTAATTCCCTTTAATTGCCGACATCATGTTCCACATAGGCATAAAAATACCCAATGCTAAAATCAGCACCATAATGGCAACAAACACAGTTAAAATAGGTTCTATTTTTGCAGTTAAGCTTCGTAAGTCATAATCAACTTCACGCTCATAATAATCAGCTGCTTCTTGAAGTAACTCATCAACCCGACCGGTTTCTTCACCTACGGCGACCATCTGTAATACAAGCTGAGAAAACAGCTCAGAACTTTTTGAGGCTCTAAGTAAGCTATCGCCTTTTTCTATATCTTGGCGCATAGTAATAATCGCTTTTTCCATATAGCTATTATCTACAGCATGCGCTGTTAGCGATAATCCCGTGGTCATAGGTACACCAGACCGTAATACCATAGCTAAACTTTGACTATAACGTGCAAGCAACGTACGTTTTAAAATATCGCCAATAAAGGGGATTTTTAATTTATATTGATCCCACTTGAAGCGTCCTGGTTCTGTATTTAAATAACGCTTCCAAGCGAATACCGCTCCAATCCCCACAACTAATAGCAACCACCAATAGTTAACAAAAAAGCTACTGGTGCCAATTAATATTCGTGTCATTAACGGCAATTCGGCATCAAATTTGGCAAACATGCTCGCAAAGGTAGGAATTACAAAAATATTTAAAATGACCATAGCTGCTACAAGAGCCAAAATAACAAAAGTAGGGTAGCGCATAGCTGCTTTGATACGCTTACGAGTTTCCTGTTCTTTTTCAAAGTAAATAGCGAGTTGATAAAATGCATCTTCTAATCGGCCAGAACCTTCACCAACCATTACCATTGACACAGTTAAGCGGCTAAATACCTCGTTATGAATTGCCATTGCACTGGATAAGTCGCGGCCTTGCTCAAGTTGCCTGGTAACTTCCATCAATACATTTTTAAATTCTTTATTTTGTGTTGTATCTGCCAATCCAATCATTGCTCGTATAATTGGAATACCCGCTTTTAGTAGCGAATACATTTGTCTAGAAAACATAATCATGTCGTCTAGCGTTATTTTTTCGACAAATAAATTATCAAAAATTTTAATATTATTTTTTGTTTCAACTAAAGAAATTGATATGGGTATAAATTGACGCTTCATTAAACTATCAGCTACGCCAGCTTGGTTACTCGCTTCTAATTGGCCTTTTACCAATACACCTTTGCTGTCTTTCGCTTTATAGCTATATAGTTGCATCAATATCCCCTACTATTTCTGGGATATATTCAGCCACTTTAAATACTTCATCTAAAGAGGTAATACCTTTCTTAGCGTAATTTAATGCCATAGCCGAGAGTGGTGAAAAGTTAGCACTATTTTTAGCAGCCTTTGCAAAGCCTTGTGTATCGTTAGCGCGCAATGCATCCATCATTGCATCATCCATTTCGAGCAACTCAAAAATACCTACACGTCCTTTATAACCAGTGTGATTACATGCTGTGCAACCTTGCCCTTTAGAAAATTGAGCATCTGTAATCTCTTCGCCTAAATATTTTAACCAACTTATTTCTTGGCGATCTGGCAAGTACGGTACTCTACAGTCATTACATACTCGCCTTACTAATCGCTGAGCAATAATCGCTCGCAGTGAGCTTGCCACTAAGTAAGCCGGTGCACCCATGTCGATTAAGCGCATAGCGCTGGTAATTGCATCATTGGTATGTAACGTTGATAGTACTAGGTGGCCTGTTAAAGCGGCCCTTAATCCAATATCTACGGTTTCTTGGTCACGCATTTCGCCAACCATTATAATGTCAGGATCTTGCCTTAGAGCGGTCCGTAAAATACTGGCAAAACTTAGCCCTATTTTATTATTTATTTGTACCTGGTTAATACGTCCAATACGATACTCAACAGGATCCTCTACTGTAATAATTTTACTTTCTTGTTGGTTTAACTCACTTAATGCACCATAAAGTGTGGTAGTTTTACCCGAGCCTGTTGGCCCAGTAACTAAAACCATGCCATGTGGACGTTTTATAATGCTGCGCACACGTTTTAATATGTGTGCCGGCATGCCTGTTTCATCTAACGATAGTAATCCCGCAGATTGATCAAGCAAACGCATTACAACTGATTCACCATGCTGAACCGGCATGGTAGATAGGCGCACATCAATACTATGGCTGCGCACTTTTATATTAAACCGGCCATCTTGAGGGAGGCGTTTTTCAGATATATCTAATCCTGACATAAGCTTTAAACGTAGCACTAGTGCCGATGCTATTTTTACTTGGTTAAGAGTGTGCTCTTGTAATATGCCATCTACACGTTGACGAATGCGAAGCAAACCTTCATCTGGCTCAATGTGAATATCAGATGCGCGAACTTGCACAGCGTCCTCAAATATTGATTGCAGTAACTTTACAACGGTTGCATCAGATGTCTCATCACCTAAAGAGTTTAAATCAAACTCTTCTACGTCTTGATATTCTTCATGGAGTTGTGCTGCAAAGTTGGTAATTTCATCTGTACGACGATATACGTTGTCAAATGCAGCCATGATTTGGCTTTCTTGTACAACAGCTAAATCTATTCGTTTAGGAGCAAGCATAGTCGCAAGTTGATCAAGCCCCCTTAAATCAGCAGGATCGCTCATCCCAACCAAAACAGAGTCACCATTATCTTCGATTACTAGTGCTCTGTAACGACGCGCATATACCTCAGATAAAAGCTTAGATACATCGTGTGATATTTTTCGCTGTGATATATCTAAAAAAGGTACCTGTAATTGCTGCGCTAAAAAGCGTAATAATTGTGGCTCACTAATAAACTCAAGTGTAATAAGTGTCGAACCTAATTTACGGCCCGTTGCAGCTTGAACATTTAATGCTTCACTTAGTTGCGCTTCGGTGATCATGTGTTCGTGAACAAGTAAATCGCCTAAGCGCATTTTTAAACTAGGTCTCATACGGCCTCCTTTAGTGCAACTAAACGCTGTAATGCATGCTGGGTCATAGCGGTATTTAACCCACCTAAATCTAGAGCCACCTTATAAAGCTGTTTAGCATCGAGGTACTCTCCTAATGCATCTTTTGAGGTTGCAAGTGCAAGCCACCACTTGGCTTGGCTAGGCTGGAGCTGTGTAAGATGTTTAAAGCTTTCAAGTGCTTTATGGTGCTTACTCGCACTTTGCGCAGCAGTACCTTGCAGCACCCAAAAATCAAGATTCGCCTGGGATTCAAATTCATCACTTAAAAGCAGTAATACCCCTTCATACTGTTGTTGCATAATGAGTATTTTGCTTAGCATTACACGCCATTCAAGTACGTCAGGGTTTTGGCGAATACCTGATTGCAAAACCTGTTGCGCAGAATTTATATCTTGCTGTCTAAAGTAAGTTGCAGCCAGTAAGTTTCGGGCCTCAACATGTAAAGGCGATTGCGCTAAAATAATGTTTAAATCACTAATTGCTTCGTTGTATAAGCCAAACTGTATTGCCTGTTTAGCTGCTGCTAATTGCTCGACTAATAAAGCCTGTGGTGACTTAGTTTCTGCCGCGCTTTTGATCATAGTATTTTGTGGCTTAGTTTTAGCCACTGAAGTAATTTTTGGCTTGCTGACAATAACTTCGCTAGCCACTAACACATTATCTTTAGCTAGTGCAGGGCTTTGTTTAACCTCGGCAATTACAACCGGCTCAGCCGTTGGTTGAGAAACCAGTAATGTTGCTTCACTCAACTTGGATTCAGCTAAATCATTCACTTCTGGTTTTATTTGCTCAACTTGCACAGCCTTCTTCACAACTTCTTGCTCAACTAAAGGCTCTACAGTGCTTTTTTCATCTTGAGAATCAGATAAATTAGAGCTCAAAACCGCAACCATTTTTTGCTGTGGTAACACAGACTCACGTTGAGTTTCTTTTTTGTCGGCGGTCGGTAAATACAGGTATGCTAAAAAAATGACACTTAGCATAATAAGTAAAATTACGGCTTTAAATACAATGTTTTTTACATCATATATTGGCTTTACGCTTATACCTTCTTGAATATTCACTTGTTTAGCTTCACGTTGCTCAATATTTTTAAGCATATTATTTATAACGCTCATAACCACTGCCTCCATACCCATATGGCAGCAATAGCTAAAACACTAAACATTAAAGCGCTATAACTCCAATATTGGCCTGTTCGGTATTTTGCGCAGTCTTCAGTATCTTTTATGGCAAGCTGAATATGGCGATTTGTTATTGTATTTAACCCTTCACCGTACGCTTGTAATAGTGCTTTGTGGCATAAAATATTAACTAACCTAGGAATTCCACGGCTTGCTCTGGCAATCTTAAGCCCCATACTATTATTAAATAAAGGAGGCCTATTAAATCCTGCAACTTGTAAGCGATGATTAATATAATAAACAACCTCAGCGCCAGTCATCGCCCGTAATTTATACGAAAAACTAATACGTTGGCGTAACTGCCTTACTTTATTATTTGCCAGTTTTTCATCAAGTTCAGGTTGCCCAAATAACACAACTTGAATCAACTTTTCGCTTTCTGTTTCTAAGTTTGTAAATAATCTCAGCGCCTCTAGAGTCTCCCAACTCAAGCATTGCGCCTCATCTATCAAAAGCACTACGCGCTCATTATCTTCTTGTAAGTCGAGTAAGTGATGATTTATAAGCTGCCCTAGTGCTTGTTGGTCCAATGCTTTATCTACATCCATACCCAGTTCAATTGCAATCGCCCATCTAAGCTCTTCAGGACTTAAATAAGAGTTAGGTAAATAAGCCACAATGTAATCTGGCTCAAGTTGGTTTAATAGTTTTCTACAAAGCAACGTTTTACCTGTCCCAACTTCACCGGTGACTTTAATAAACCCTTCACCCATTTCAATGGCTGTTGTTAGCACTTGCATCGCTTCATGGTGCGGTTCAAGTGCACAAAAAAATTGTGTGTTAGGGGTTAATGTGAAAGGCATTTCACTCAAATTAAAAAAGCTTAAATACATAGTTAATTTTCATACCATGTTTTTAAAAGCTGACGGCTTTCACCTTGTTGTTTTTTCCAAGTATCGGGCATAACAACGGTTGGTTTGATTAAAATAATTAGTTCTTTTTTCTCTTGGCGTTTACGAATACTTTTGAATAAGTTGCCAAATATGGGGATATCACCCAGCACGGGTGTTTTTGATTCTTCATCCTGTGTTGACGTTTGCATCAAACCACCAATAACCACTATTTCGCCACTTTGAGCGCGAATAACGGTATCTGACTCTCGAATGTTGCTTTGCGCTAGAGGTAACTCAAAACGTTGATCGTCTAAAGTAATTACTTTTAGCTGCTCTTCTGTTTCAGTTACTGAAGGGTGAACATGCAAAATAACTGAGCCGTACTTGTCAATTTGCGGCGTTACATCAAGGGCAATACCAGAAAAGAACGGCGTTAAATCAATCTCAGGCGAGGTAGTTGTAGCAGTACCTGTTACCGTCGTACTTGATACATTAGTAACAAAGTATTCGTCTTGCCCTACTTTTATAACTGCTTTTTGGTTGTTTGTAGCCGTAACGCGAGGGTTGGATAACATTTGCACATCACCTTGGGTTTCTAGCAAATTAATAACCCCGTTAAAGTCACCTTTTTGAATTGTCAGCGATGACGCTCCGCCAATGGCAGCCGAAATGCTATTACTAATTGTAGAACCCGCTGTTGTAGCAAACGAAATACCGCCTTCTAAACCACTGGCTATGCGCTCCCAGTTGACCCCTTGTTGGTACTCATCTTTTAAGGTTACTTCTATTATTTTTGCTTCTAGAATAACTTGGCGTTGTAGGTTTTCTTGGCTTTGACGTAAAAACTCTTTTAGCTGACTAATTTCGCTTGGTAATGCATTTACGGTTACCAAACTAGCTTGTGGGCTTGCAACAACATAGCGCCCATCGCTTGCGCCAATTAAAGACTTAAGGGCAACTTCTAATTCCTTCCAAAAATCGTTTTTATTAATTGTTTGGATTCGAGAACCATTTAAATCTAAGCTTTGATTATCGCCGCCAAACTCACTATTTTGCTGGTTACTATTACCTGAACTTGAACCACTCGAACCACTGCCACTTTGTGCAAATTGACTCACCCCACCAGCAACAACACTCACTGTAGACTGACCATGGCGTTGCATCATTAAATAATTTACAGGTATTGTTTCTGTGCGCATTTTGGCTGGTAGTACTTGTACAATTCGTCCTTCATTAACAATATCTAAAGGATACATACGCTTAATAACATTAATGACTTCATTAAACGTAACGCTTTTAAGATTTAAATTAATTGTGCCATTTACCTCAGGATGCACAGCAACACTAAAAGGGGTATCGTCTGTTAAGCCTGCAAAAAAAGCGCCTATTTCGACATCATTTGCTGCGACATCAAAACGCTTTATAGATAAATCATCACTTATAGTTTGCTCATTATTTATAGATGACAATAAGCTTTGTGTAAGTTCGCTTGGCATTTGTAAAGGCGCAATTACTTTAGGATCTGTAGGTCTTTCAGCTAACTCTTGCTCAATATGAGTTTTAACCTCTTTACCTGGTTTAAAGCTATGGCACGCAGTTAAAAATGTAGGTAACAATAGAAGAACAAGCCACGGATGAGATAAATTATTTTTTAATTTCATAGTCATATAATTCTAATTTTATTTGTTTATCATCATTTGCTAACACAACCTGTTTTGAGTTAATGCTTAGCACCCGAAAATCATCTACAGCATCACCAACTCGATAAATATGGCCTGAAATAATGGCCTTAAATGCTGTACTGTTTTTAATAATAGATTGCAATTTAAGTTCTGTACTTTGCTTAACTGGACTATTGTTACTCACAAACATATTTGGCTGAGTCGGATCGCGAAGTTGCGCAAGCGCACTCGGCGCAATAATGTAAAAAGCCAAAGTACAAATACTATAACGCGATAAATTTTTCATTAGCGCTCACTGTAGCAATTTGTAAAGTTAATTCAGCCTGAGGGTACTCTAGTACCTGATAACTAAACTCTTGTATTAATAACTTATCTTGATTATTTTTTAATGCGGCTAAATATTTTTGTAAGCTAAAGTAGCTACCTTGCAAAGTAACTACCATCTGATGCTCAAAAAATAATGTTTGCGTATCATGTTCACCTAGTTTTTCTACATCGATAGCCCGTGCTGGTTTTACATTAAAGCTACTCACTTTTACGTCGCTACTATCTACGAGCAAATCTTTTAAAACGGCAGGTACATTTTTAGCAGCTACAAAGCCTTGGCTAAAACTATTAAGTTGATTATTTATTTCGGCTAATTCATCTCTGGTTTGTGCAATTTGACCGCGTAAAACCTTAGTGTAGTCGTAGTTTAGTGCTTGGTTTAACATGGAGAGTTGCGCATTTATCTGCTGTAACTCTTGCAGCGTTGTATTGTGCTTTGAACGTATGTTGGCAACTTCATCTTGCTGTGGAAAAATAACGAACCAGAGACCGAGGTAAATCACTATAAACAAACCAACAAATAAGGTGGAATACTTCTCACGTTTTTGCAGCGATGCAAACTGAGCTTGGTATTTGACCCATAATGGCCAACCTTTATTTTTATTATTCTGGCTACTTATTGTTTGGCTCATGGTTTATCGCCCTCATCACTAAGCTCTGTCGCTACATTAAATTCACTCACACCTGCTTGCGTAGATAACTCTAAAACTGAAAACTCTTTATCAATAAAAAATGGCGACTGTTTTAAATTATCAAACCAAATTGGTAAGAATTTTGATTGCGATGTTTGACCTTGAAGCGTCACACTTTGCCCTACAAACTTAATGTGGGTCAGCCAAATATTAGGTTCATGATACTTAGCTAAATCGTGCATTACCTGTGCGTAATCGGTTGCAGACTGATCTGAACTTTGCTCTAAATAGCTAAATATTTGCTGCTTGTGCAAAACCTCTTGCTGAAGTGTTTTTAGCTCATTAATAAAGAGTGTTTTATTTTGTTTCTCTGCTAACTGCTGTTTTACAACTTCTAACTGAGCTTTTCCTTGTTTGAGGTATTGCCTATTTTGTTCTAAATCAAGCTCACTAGAATATGTTTTATAACTGTAAAAAGCCCACGTGATTGCAATAATTAATAGCGCACCTAACCATAACGTAATCATTCCAGACAAAGGGACTGGGTCTCGCCGTACGCGTAAGGTTTTTTGATAAAAGTTAATCCGGGTTTTCATAGCACAGACTCAGGATCTGTTAATTGATAGGCTGCCCCAAGCGCATAATAAAAATTTGGCTCTAATTGCTGCGCTAATTCTAAGTTAGGCTCAAAATCTACAACTTTTACTTGTAAAAACTCTGCAAGCCCGGCTCTAAGAGTTAATGAAGATAAATCATCGCACTGTAACTGAATGCTGCGAATTGGTGGTTGCTTGAGCTGGCTTTCAAAAAAGTCCATAGAACGCTGAATTTCTAATCCTAACGCTTCTATCAATTCTTGATTTTGATCTTTATCAGAAATACCTAAAAAACCATTTAATCGTCTAGCTAATACTAATTGCCCATCACGAATAATTAAGATTCGAGGTTCATGATTAGCATGTTGCACAATCAGCATATGCGCCTCTTTGTATGAGCCAAACAAGGTAACTAAAACCATTTCTTCAGAGGTCATTGCACGCAAAACAGGTTTAGTTTGTTCAAAACTGTCTATAAACGGAAGTAGTTGCAGCTTATTCGTAATAAACACATTCATTTTGCTGCTTTGCATCGGTAATGTTATTGGATAATCGATAAAATCAGCCACAATATTTTCAGAAGCTATATCAACTAAATCTTTTGTAGTCCAAGGGAGTGACTGAATAATTTCTTCATCACTAAGGTTTGGTTTATCCATTTGCACTATTTGATAAAAGTAGTGCGGTATGACTAAATTAACGGCACAAATATCAGTAGAAACCTCATTTGTACAAGCAACAATTGCAGCGGTATAATCGGTTTGCTCAGACACATTTACACTGTGAGAACTGTGAACCATCCATTGGTCGCGTTGTTTTTTTAAACATACTGCGTTAACAGTATCTGCGTAAGTTGCAACACCAATAGCTGTATTTGGATCTAAACTACGATTTAACCATGAAAACAGCTTTTCTTTCATATAGCTACTATTGTTAATTGTGTATGAAATAAGTGTCGTACATTTTAACTACTTTGCCAAATTGAAAACCAAAAAAATGCATGAAACATTCAAAATAGATGAAAATAACTATATTCAACAAATACATAGCTCGTTTCTAAAAAAGAGAAAAATTTATTTAGGTATAAAACGTGATGATTTGCTCCATCCGCTAATAAGTGGCAATAAATGGCGTAAATTAAAATATAATTTAGCGTACATGCAAAAGATAAATAAAACAGAACTTCTGACTTTTGGTGGTGCGTTTTCAAACCATATTCACGCCTGTGCAGCTGCCGGAAAAGAATTTAATATAAAAACTCGCGCGATTATTCGCGGACCTGAACTGGATAACAACAACCCAACAATCCAATTTGCAAAACATTGTGGTATGAACCTACATGTAGTTAATCGTATAGAGTATCGAAAACGCCACGACACCGATTACCTTAATGCTCTGCAAGAGCGCTTTCCAAATGCTTATATTATTCCTGAAGGTGGCACTAACGAGCACGCCTTATTAGGATGTAAAGAGTTAGTACAAAGCTTACCTGAGCATAGCTACTTAGTGTGCCCTACCGGTAGTGGTGGCACGCTTGCTGGATTAATAGAAGGCAGTGCTTCAACAACACAAGTGATTGGTGTAGCAGTATTAAAACAAGCTAATTATTTAAATGAAGAAATTAAAAAACTAAGTAACAAAGCCAAAAGCCAAAACAACTGGCATTTACTCACAGAGTTTCATGGTGGTGGCTATGGTAAGTTTTCTCCTGAGTTGTGGCAGTTTTGCCAAGATATGAGTCGCACACATAATCTACCGCTTGAACCTATTTACAGCGGAAAAATGATGTATGCATTGTGGCAACTTATTGAGCAAGATTATTTCCCATCTGGGAGTAAAATTATTGCGGTTCATACTGGCGGGCTTCAGGGCTTGAATGGACTTAAATATAGAGGGTTAATTTAATTAAATACCGCTTGCGTAAACTCTTGAAGTGGCTCTGAAAAGTAAAACCCTTGAGCTCCCACCACTCCCAATTTGGCAAGCGTAAACAACTCTTTTTGAGTTTCTACACCAACGGCATACACAGGTAAATTTAAAAGGTTTGCGGCTTCAACTATCTTTTTTATTTGCCTTTGATTTTGAGTTTTTTCATTTAATAAATGAATTAGTTCGTATGATAATTTAAGCCCGCATACTTGGTTATAATTAGCTAATACAGCTACTTTTTCACTACTTTTTACATTATCAATCACAACTTGTGAACGGCTTTTTTTAATTATATTTAGTGCATTAGTTATCGATTCTCTATGAGTAAAAAACTCAGCCTCACTTATTTCAAATTGTAATTTAGCACTTAATTTAAGCTCTGCTATTTGACTAGGTAACCATTCCCAAAATACATTATTAAACCAATTTTTAGGGTGTAGATTTACACTAACTGTTAAGGCCGAAGATTCACTCAGCATTAGCTTTTTAACTTGTGTTATTACTGCTTTATCTAATATTAAAGCGTCTTGATTACTATAAACCTGATTAATAAAATAACGAGCAGCTAGTAAACCAAGTTGGCTATGCCTAACCCTAATAAGAGCTTCATGTTCTAAAATTTCCCCGCTAGAGAGCTCAAATAAAGGCTGGAAGAATAATATAAATTTATTCTTTTTAATATTTTCGATAACTTGCTTACTAGAAAGTGGTTTTTCTTGACAGTAATTTAACGCTAAGCGGTGAGAATGCTGCACTAAGCTGTTTTGCGATAGCATAAGTGCTGATTTTGCTAACTGATAAACCGCAATTTTATCTGCGCCTAATCGATAGTCGCACGCACCTATTTTAATGTTTTTATGAGTCATACTTTTTTGATGATTCTGGCATAGTAAAAACACACTTTTATGGAGCTTTTCAACGTAGCTGTCTAACTCGGGAATAGGAATGTGTGGCAAGGTTACGGCCAAGTAACTGGAATTTAGTATTTTTACCGACACATCTTTAAATTCAGTCAATTTTCTAGTGATTAACACTTTAAAAATAGCTTCTTTATCGGTTTTCTTATCAAAGTTACATTCAATGAGTAAAAATAAGCTATGTGATGCTGTATTACCCCCATACAAAGAACTTAATTCGCATTTTTTTACTTGTTTAATTAATCGTATTTTATTTTGTTTTTGTTTAATAATTTTAGTAGGTTGTATCATTGTATTTTTAGGCGTAATTTTGCGGCTTACATTCAATAACCCCCACCAGCGATAAGACCAGCTAGCTGCGCCTAATATGATCAAGTTTAGCAATATAAATAAGTAACTTTGTGTTACCCAAGCAGGATAATGATAGAGGCTCAAACTTAATGTTTTATAAGAAAAAACTTCGCGCTCTATATTTACTAAATGCCTAAAATGCTCTGCAGGCTTTGGCACTTCCAACACAAAACCTTCACTTTTAGCTAATGCGGCCAACACTTCATTGTTTATAGAAGGAGATAAATTCAGCTCGTAAACTTGTTTAACGAACTGCTGGCCAGAAGCATGAACTTTTTGATGTAATGCATCATTTAGAACGAAATTAAAACTAATAAGTATCATTAAAAATAAGACAAAAGAGATACCTTTGAAGTACTTTAAAAGCCAGATTTTACTCTTTTGCATAGCCTGCCACTCGTTAAATTATTAACTAAAGTGTTGTTCAATATCTATAGAAGTACAAGGCTGTAAACTAAGTTTAAACGTTTATTAATAGCGCTAAACAAAAAACACTCAGATAAACGAGAACTTACAAAAACAAACAACTATGCCCTTTATTTTATAAATAGATAATATTGAATCCTCAAGCTTAAGCGCGTTTTGTTTGTAGTGTGTACAGCGAAGCGATGTGCTTTGTTTATGGTGCCTAACTCACTAACTTCTGACATTGATAATTCAACCTTTGCTGAAATAAACATATGGGGAAAAGAATGTATGAGACTTCATATAGCAACCGGTGGCCAGATTCTATTTTATGAATTGTCTTTTTAAGTTATCCAAAATAGGCTCAAGCAACGGGAGACATTACGATAGGTACTTAATATGAATAATTATTAAATCACTTTAATGGCTCAGCTATTTATTTAAACAGCGGATTATAGTTTCACGTAGATTTTGCGCTTTAATAGGCTTTGCAACATGGGCGTTCATGCCAATGGATAAGTATCGTGTAATATCATCTTTCATAACATTAGCTGTTAAAGCAATTATTGGAATATTTGCGATTGCTTTGTCACTATCGCTACGAATAATTTTACTCGCCTCAACCCCGTCCATAATAGGCATATGAATATCCATCAAAATAATATCGTACGATTGTGATTTCACGGCTTGAATACATTCTAATCCATTGTCAACCAAGTAAATTTGAGCATCAGCCTTCTCTAGTATGTTTGTAACGATAAGCCTGTTGATCGAGTTATCTTCCACAACCAATATTTTTATACCTGTCAGCGACGCTTCACTTACGGTGTTTACTATAGGCACTTCATTAAGAGGGCCTACTACTTTACTTTCAATCGCCTCATACAAAACACTCGTGTATACAGGTTTCTGCAAAATAGTTTTTATACTTACTTTTTTGGCTGCATTATTAAGTAAACTTTCGTCACTCATTATAAGCACAATCGTGTTGTTATAAAGTTGAGGATTAATATTGAAAATGCGTATTAAAAAAGTTTCGCTACTCATTGATGGCATAGCCCAGTCGACAATAATAATTTTAAATTTCTCTTTATTGTGTTCAATAATATCAACAGCTTGTTTAGCAGATTGACAGGCCGTACATACCAGCCCCATAGCCGTTAGCTGATTTTCAATTACCTTAAGATCATCTTCATTATCATCTATAATTAATACCTCAAACGAATCAGTAAATGTTAGGTCGGGAGTGTTATCAATCAACGCTTGGTTATTCAATTTCACCTTAATCGAAGCTATAAATTCACTACCTACACCTTGAGTACTTTTTACCGTTATATCCCCACCCATCGATTGGCATAAACGCTTACTTATAGTTAAACCTAAACCTGTGCCGCCAAATTTCCTGGTTGTAGAGCTGTCAGCTTGAGTAAAAGATTCAAATAAATCGGTAAGGCTTTGCTCGGCAATCCCAATACCGGAATCCTTAACAATGAAATACAAACAAACGCTCTTAGGATCAGCTAACGATCTTTTTGATTCTATTAATACCGATACAAAGCCCTGTGTAGTAAATTTAATTGCGTTAGAGCATAAATTTAGCAGTACTTGGTTTATTCGAACTACATCACCTATTAAATCGAGCTTAACCTCTTTACCAATGACAATATCAAATGTGATCCCTTTGCTTTGAGCTAGCTCATCAAAAGTTGCTTTGATGTAGTCAACAACCGAATTTACAGAAAAAGGAAATTCCTCAAGGTTAATATTTCCAGACTCAATTTTTGAAAAGTCTAAAATATCGTTAATAACTACAAGGAGTTGATCTGAAGAATATTTAATTTTATTTAAATAATGCTCATATTCCCCAGGCAAACCTTTTTCGAGCAAAATGTTGGTTAAGCCAATAATCCCACTCATAGGGGTTCTAATTTCATGACTCATATTTGCTAAAAATTCAGACTTAGCGGATGTCAGCTTTTCGGCCTCTTCTTTGGCTTGCAACAGTTCTTCAGTACGCTGATCAACGCGAGACTCTAATCTTTGCTTTTCTTCATCAAGCTCTTTTAAAAGTTGAATGCGGCGTTGATTTAAAAACAATACGAAAACTAAAAAGCTGCTAAGAATAGAAATAATCGCAGTAGCGCTGTAAATTAATGTTTTATTTTGCTCAAAATAGGTTGGCTCGTAATAAGATATGATCGACTTTTCTGGCAAGCTTTGTGGAGCTATATCGAACTTGTTTAATTGACGCCAGTCATAAGCGTAAACACTTAGCCCTTCACCACTGATTTCACTTAAGCTTTTATTTTCATTGTATAAAACTATCGAATCGGCAATGCGTTCGCCTATTTTTTCACCCGACAACACATACCCACCAACAACACCTGAGCCTAATAGTACCTCCCAATAACTAAAAACGGGCGCAGAACTTGCTTTTGCTAATTGCTCTACGAGCTGATAAGGGCTAAGGGATTTATTGTCGTAATGCCTGAAAATGGGAGTAAACAATATAATTGAATCATCTGGCGCATTTTTTACTTTAGTGAGCAGCTCTGGCATTGAAAGATCAAACCACTTCTCTACGTCTAAATACGAAAAGTCACGGTTAATAACCGAAAAGAGCCCTCGATAAAAGCTCATCCCAATATCGTTTTTTGTATCTAATATAACGATTAATTTTTTAGGCTTCATTAAATTAACAGCGCTTGCTGTTGCTTGCGCGTAATCTAATTTAGCTTGGATCACTGCTCCGTTAGTATTTTTAGGCAAACTAAATTGAGCGCCTGGTTCCAAATATATTCTTGAAGCATTTATAAAAAAGTCATCTAATTGCGATAAAAGTACTGCTGCAGAAGGAGACTGAGTAACAATGATATCGATGTGCTTATTTTTATATTTTTGTTTGAGGTAGTCCTTCATTAACTGTTTTTGATTTGCTTCATCGAATCGGTTTACATCCATATTTTCAACGAAGAGTTCATAACTAAAAGAACGTTCTATAAGTTTTTTACGCAGTCCAGAATCAACACTTTTGTGCCAAGGCATATCTTGGTTTGTTGAATTTATAAATAAAACATGAGTAACATTTGAAGAAGGTTGAGCGTTTGAAATTGGACTCACAAATTGAAAAACAAGAAATAAAAATAAGATATTAGTTTTCATGTTTCTCATTGCGTAATCAAGGTGAAAGTCCTTTAATGGTAAGTGTTAACGATATATATATCAATTAAATAAAATGTAAATACCACCATAATTTAACATGTTTACTAATACTATTTCATTTTATTGCTTAATGACGATATTCATTGATAGTTCTGGGTTGCCCTCACTACACAGCTCGTATAAAAAAACCCCGTAAAAACGAGGTCTAATATGAGTATTACACTAATAACTTTATATCATTTAGAACGGGATATCGTCGTCAAAATCAATGGTTGGTTCCATTGGGTTTGATGCGCCACCTTGCGGAGCACTTTGTGGTTTAGGAGCGAAACCACCTTGCTGTTGTGGTGCACTTTTTTGCTGTGGTGCATAACCACCTTGCGGCTGATATTGATTACTTTGCTGCTGTGGTGCTGGAGCCGGTTTTGGTTGTGCTGCTGGTGCGGCTTGTTGCTGCGGATTATAGCCACTTTGCTGTGCGGCTTGGCCTTGGTTATTTTGACCGTAACCACCACTTTGTTGACCACCTTGCGGCTGATTACCTTGGTAACCACCACCTTGTTGTCCACCTTGCGGCTGATTACCTTGGTAACCACCACTTTGCTGATCGCCACCACGTGCGCCTAACATTTGCATTTGACCAGTAAAGCCATCTACAACTATTTCTGTAGTGTATTTTTCTTGGCCTTGTTGATCGGTCCACTTACGTGTTTGAAGTTTACCTTCAACATAAATTTGTGAACCTTTACGACAATATTCACCAACAATTTCAGCTAATTTGCCAAAGAACACAACACGATGCCACTCAGTTTTATCAACCATTTGGCCAGTGTTTTTATCTTTATAGCTATCCGAAGTTGCTAAGGTAATATTTGCTACACCATTGCCGTTAGGCATATAACGAACTTCAGGATCTTGCCCTAAATTACCAACCAAAATTACTTTGTTCACACCGCGTGCCATGGAACCATCTCCTATAAATGTTAGATTAAACCAGCTACTTTACGTGCTTGGTCTAGGTCAAATTCTTTATCATTAATCTTTAAATAGCTGCGACTTTCATCGCGAACCACAGTTGCTTCTATTACGCCTGGTAAAGCAACTAACTGAGAAGCGAGTGTTTGAGCATGCTCTTCAGAATCTAATTTGGTCATTAAACTAATAACTTTACTTTTGGGTGGGACTTGCATTTTCCACGCAATAATAAGCCATATTAACCCAACAAGTGCCGCTGCCGCAAACACAGCTTGCGTCGTTGTAGTTTGTGCTACATAACCACCTAACATACCGCCTAAAAAGGCGCCTAAAAACTGACTAGATGAGTAGCCACCCATTGCCGAACCTTTTTGGCTTGCAGGTGCTATTCGCGATACAAGCGCAGGCATAGTGGCTTCTAAAAAGTTAAACGCCACAAAATAAAGCAGCATACACACAGCAATGCCTACTACACTATTAACCCATACCGACATTGCTAGCATACTAATAGTTAACAAGGCTACTGAGCCAATAAATGCTTGTTTTTCTTTCTCTTTTTTAATGGCTACAATCATTATTGGTACCATTAATAAAAATGCTAAAAATAGCACTGGAATATATAAATACCAGTGATGGTCGGCAACTAAGCCATCTTTAATTAATTGACTCGGCAGTACGACAAATATTGTGGTTAGCGTTAAGTGTAATAGCAATACACCTGCATTTAATCGTGCTAACTGAGGGTGCTTAATTAGTTTTTTAATGTCGCTAAAGCTTGCTAATGTATCGCCTTTGGGCGCTTTATTTACCGCATTTGGCACTAGCATAGTCACTATAAATATACCAAAAACAGCTAAAATAGCAGTCAACCAAAATACACCCGCAATACCCCACGAAGCTGCGACAATTGGCCCAAGTAGCATAGCAAAGGCAAAGCTCATTCCTATGCTCATACCAATAACGGCCATTACCTTTGGTCGTTGCTCATCGCGGCTTAAATCTGAAGCAAACGCGAGTAGCGCACTGGCTATTGCGCCCATACCTTGTAGAGCGCGGCCTACGGTAACCATTTGAATAGAGTCAGCTAATGCAGCAACTACAGAGCCAATAGCAAATACGACTAAGCCACCAACAATAACCTTTTTACGACCAATCTTATCGGATAATCGACCCATAGGTATTTGCAATACGGCTTGCGTTAAACCATACGCACCAATGGCAAAACCAATCCAAATAGGCGAAAAACCTTCAAGCGATTGTCCATAAATAGCCAATACAGGCATCAGCATAAACAAGCCGAGCATTCTAAATGCAAACACACTCGCCAGCGATACTGCGGCGCGTTTTTCTCGTGAATTAAGTGAAGATGCGGTCATTATCTGCGTGATCTTACTCTATGAAAAATTGAGGTTGGGATTCTACCATAAGCTTGGCAATAATTAATCGCCTATAAGTAAGGATTTTTCATTGATCAAGGATTAATATTGCTTCGTATTATGCGATACTGAGTAAATAATTTTGGTAATAAACGAGATAGCATGGAAAACATTGAAGTCCGAGGCGCCCGTACGCATAATTTAAAAGACATCAGCCTAACCATCCCACGTGATAAATTAATAGTTATTACTGGTCTATCTGGTTCGGGGAAGTCATCACTTGCATTTGATACACTTTATGCAGAAGGACAACGCCGTTATGTTGAATCACTCTCTGCGTATGCAAGACAATTTTTATCGCTTATGGAAAAGCCTGATGTAGATCACATCGAAGGCCTCTCTCCAGCAATTTCTATTGAGCAAAAATCAACGTCTCATAACCCACGATCAACTGTGGGTACTATTACCGAAATTTACGATTATTTACGACTTATGTTTGCCCGCGTTGGCGAACCACGATGCCCTACACATGATTTACCACTTGCTGCGCAAACCGTTAGTCAAATGGTAGATACTGTTTTGGCACTGCCTGAGGGCAGTAAGTTAATGCTGCTTGCGCCAATAGTAAAAGAGCGTAAAGGTGAGCATGTTAAGTTATTAGAACAGCTATCGAGCCAAGGTTATATTCGCGCCCGTATAGATGGTGAAGTATGTGACTTATCTGATCCACCAACACTTGAGCTTCATAAAAAACATACAATTGAAGTTGTTGTAGACCGTTTTAAAGTAAAAGATGGCTTACAACAACGCTTAGCAGAATCGTTTGAAACCGCGCTTGAAATGTCTAATGGCGTTGCGCATGTAGCATACATGGATGATAGCAGCGCTGAAGAAATTCTATTTTCAGCAAACTTTGCCTGTCCTACTTGTGGCTATGCAATGACTGAACTTGAGCCGCGTTTGTTTTCGTTTAATAACCCAGCTGGTGCGTGCCAAACCTGTGATGGTTTAGGTATACGTCAATATTTTGATCCTAATCGCGTAGTGCATAACCCCGAGTTAAGCCTTGCTGGCGGTGCAATTAAAGGCTGGGATAAACGCAGCTTTTATTACTATCAAATGCTACAAGCCGTTGCTGAGCATTATAGTTTTGATTTAGATGTGCCTTATCAAGATTTAGACAGCGACTCGAAAAAAATTATTTTAGATGGCTCTGGTAGCACTAAAATTGCGTTTAATTACCGTAACGACCGTGGCGATTTAATTACGCGCAATCATGAGTTTGAAGGCGTTTTAAACAACATGAATCGCCGCTACCGCGAAACTGAGTCAAACTCAGTACGCGAAGAGCTTGCTAAATACCAAACAAGCCAAGCATGTCCTAGCTGTAATGGCTCGCGTTTACGCGAAGAATCTCGAAATGTATTTATTGGAAAAACCAACTTACCTGCAATCACGTGCATGAGTATTGGTGAAGCTATGGAGTTTTTTGAAGGGTTAACGCTAACCGGACAAAAAGGCCAAATAGCTGAAAAAATACTAAAAGAAATTCGCGACCGTTTATCGTTTTTAATTAACGTTGGCCTAAATTACTTATCACTTGAGCGCAGCGCCGACACACTATCAGGCGGTGAGGCTCAGCGTATCCGCTTAGCGAGCCAAATTGGTGCCGGTCTTGTAGGTGTAATGTACGTACTAGATGAGCCATCTATTGGATTACATCAACGCGATAACGACCGCTTGCTACAAACACTGGTCCATTTACGCGACTTAGGTAACACCGTTATTGTAGTAGAGCACGATGAAGATGCTATTCGTGCCGCTGACCATATTATTGATATTGGCCCAGGCGCGGGTGTTCATGGTGGGCATATTATTGCTCAAGGTACACGCGACGATATTTTAGCAAGCAAAGAGTCTGTTACGGGCCAATTTTTATCAGGCGTACGTAGAATAGAAATACCAAAAAAACGTCATCCAACGAACGACAAGTGGCTAGAGCTATTTGGCGCAACGGGTAATAATCTTAAAAATGTGGATTTAAAAATCCCATTTGGTTTAATGACCTGTGTGACAGGTGTATCGGGCTCGGGTAAATCAACGCTAATAAACGACACTTTATTTAAACTTGCTCATACAGAGTTAAATGGCGCAACAACAGCCGAAGCGGCACCGTATAAATCAATTAGCGGTTTAGAGCATTTTGATAAAGTGATCGATATTGACCAAAGCCCGATTGGTCGTACTCCGCGTTCAAATCCGGCAACCTACACAGGTATATTTACCGGTATTCGTGAGTTATTTGCAGGTACACAAGAAGCGCGCTCACGTGGCTACAAAGTAGGTCGCTTTAGCTTTAACGTTAAAGGCGGACGCTGTGAAGCGTGCCAAGGTGACGGCTTAATTAAAGTTGAAATGCACTTTTTGCCTGATGTGTATGTACCGTGTGATGTATGTAAGAGCAAACGCTATAACCGCGAAACACTCGAAGTACAATACAAAGGTAAAAACATACACCAAGTGCTTGAGATGACTGTTGAAGACGCTCATGATTACTTTGATAAAATACCGGCTATTGCCCGTAAACTTAAAACGCTGATGGACGTTGGTTTATCGTATGTTCGTTTAGGACAAGCCGCTACTACTCTTTCAGGTGGTGAGGCGCAACGTGTAAAACTAGCGCGCGAGCTATCAAAGCGCGATACAGGTAAAACGCTCTACATATTAGATGAGCCAACAACAGGCTTACACTTTGCTGATATTGAACAGCTGCTTGTTGTATTGCACAGACTTCGCGATCACGGCAATACAATTGTTGTTATTGAGCACAACCTCGATGTAATTAAAACAGCAGATTGGGTTATCGATTTAGGACCTGAAGGCGGTGCTGGCGGTGGTGAAATACTCATTGCAGGCACACCAGAAGAAGTAGCCGAATGTGAGCGTTCACATACAGGGCATTACTTAAAACCTCTATTAAATAAATAGAGGTTTTAAGTTGTGGCAAATCAATCGGCATTAAAGTTATTTAACCGTCGAGATTACACTTAATTAAAAATGGCGAGAAGACTCACTTCTCGCTATTTTTTTACTCTAACTTTTCATTTATCAACATAATACCAATCCGCAATAATACTTAATCATTTTGCGGGGCTAAATGTGTCGCTACCTGTGTTAAAAAATTCTCATTTAGACAAAATCGAAAATGCTATTAAAGAAAAAAAACACACCGCTGCAAATTTAACTTCGAAAGATAAACAGGCCCTAGTCGTTCCAACTTATCTGTATTATTTGCATGTCTTTATATTTTGATGCTGTAAAGAAAATCTGATTGTTATCACTAATAAAAAATGCGATAGGTTTAAAATCCACGTGCACATCTTTTACTGTTTTATCTTCTAAATTAAGCCTTGCAACTCTTGAAATTGCATCAGAGTAGTAAAGGTAATTACCATTAATGGCAAAAAGTTGTGCTTGTCGCGCGTCTTTAGGCAATTCCCAACTCTGTTTATTTGATAATTTAATTAACTGATTATTAGTAATTGCATAATTAGTACCGTCAGCGCCTGAAATTAATTTGTTGGCTTTAACATCCTCTAATATAGTTGTGTCTCGCGTTAATAAATTAAACTGAGCAAATAGATTTTCTGAACCATGTCGCTCTAAATAAATTATACTTTCATTATCTTTAGACCATACATAGCTTAGTATTTTTCGCCCTTCAAACTCAGCTATGGTATAGAGCTTGTTCGACATAACGTCAAAAAATGCAATATCACTATTAACTCTTAATAAAACACGATCTTGCTTACTCGATACTCTTAGTCCGCCAATAGCAAAGGTAGATTTACCTTCATAAGTAAAGTTACTAAGTTGCTTTGTAAGTCCATTTTGAGATAACCACAACTGACTGCTACCAGAGCGCTCCGATACAAAAATATGCGCTGGCCCTTTCTCATTAATGACTTCTGCAATGATGTAGTCGTCTTCATCACTTTTGTAGAGTGCTTCATACTCAGGAACATCGCTAAAAAGATTAGTCGCTTTAATTAACGAAAATGCTTGTGTTTTATTTGCTGAGTAAAAAAGGCTATTAGCAGATTGAACTGCAATATAATAAGGTGAAATTGCTGGGGTAACCGTTAGTGTGCGTTTAATAATATTATTTTCATCAAACACAATGGTTGAAAATTCAGAGCCTTCAAAAACAATCACGCCTTTATCGTCTGCAAGCCAGTCAAACGCGAAGCTAATTATGCTTTTCTTTGCTTTAAATAACCGCTTGGTTTCATGGGTCTCAAAGTTGTAGCTAAATACAGAAAAAGGCTTACCCTTTTGACTAAGTACATATGCTATTTTACTACCGGAATGAGATAAACGAGGCATGATTACGCCATACATGACGCCTGGTGGTGGGATCACTATGAATTCTTTTTTAAGTTCTAAATCATATTTATATAAACCTGAACCCTCATGCTCATTTTTATATTCGGTGTAATAAATATGCTCACCACTTTCGTCTACTTGCGCATAACCTGTGTATCTAAGGTCACACTTTTTAATTAAGGTAGCCTCTCCTATAACAGGAAACTGGCTTAAATCAACGAGAACCATTTTACACTTTTGCTGCTTTAAGTTGGTCGCTTGTAACAACACAGAGTGCTGATTTAACTGCCACGATAAAATGGATACTTGAAAGCCAGGATAAGTAATTTCAACTTCCCTTTGATCAGATAGTCGCTTTACAAATGCATGCATTACGTCATTTTCAGGTTCAACATTTGTATAAGCTAAATATTGTTTATCTGAGGACATCTCAGGGTGAACCTCACTGCCTATATTCCACGTGCTTGCTACCTTATTAACCGTGATCTGTTTAATCTTTTCGCTAGAAGGTGCATTAATAAAAAACAACCCAAACCATACTAAAAAGCACAGGCAAATAATGACGAATAAAGAATAAATCAAAAACTTTTTACTATTCGTTCTTTGAACTGGTTGCAAAATAGTTGCAGTAGCTATCTCTTCATTTTTGGCGGAAATACCCGGTGAATCAGGCAAAATGTTTGCAGGCTCTTTAGAAACGTTTGCTTGCGTTAAACGCTCAGGCATTACTGTTAGGCTATATCCTTTACGGTAATGTGTTTTTAAAAGCGGCGCTTTTTCAATTGGGTGGGCAAGTTGCTTTCTTAACTCTGATATTGCACGGTTAATCGCATTATCGTCAACAAAGCTTTGTTGCCACACACTCTCAATAAGCTCTTGGCGGGAAACGATTTGTTGAGGCTTATCTATAAAGTGGAGTAATAACTTTACTAAAAGTGGATCTAATTCCCTTTCTAAATGGTTTGAAGTAATCACACAGCGATTACTAATAAATTGCCAAGGTCCGATTTGATAATTCATAGTCTTTACGTATTTTTATTTTTATAAACCGTATCACATCTACACTTTATTTTATAGAAAAAGCATTTTAAACCTTATATTAGCATTATAAGGTTTAAAGCTAACATACTAAATTTAAACAATTATTTAGCTTTAAAACCTTATCTATTAATTGCTCATAACTAGATAAGCGACTCTTAATAAATTCAGCGATATTCTTTAAACCGTCATCAACAAGCAGCTTAGTAAAAAATCATTTGTGATTCTAAATTGGCTGCAGCAAAAAATACAAAAGGTTTAATTATGAACAGCACAATGAAAAAAGTACTACCGGCTTTACTACTAGCAACTGCTTTTAATACTACTTCAGTTATTGCAGCTGACACTAAACAAAACACCGTTCAAAATAATTTTGAGAAATGCATGATTGGTGAAAGCATAAAGGCAATTAGCCCTGTTAATCAAAAACTACAAAAAACAAACAAAATAGACGCTTCTGAGTCTTTAAAAAGTAATGTTGATAAGCAAACGTTACTTTCTTCAATAGATGAAAAAATATCAGCTGAGCTTGACTCTTCAATGAGCAAAATAAACTCGCAAATTGATAAAAATCTTTCAAAGGTAACATCGTCAATCACTACATATTTCAACAATGTGTTATCGAACTAAAAACAATAAAATTAAAAGTTATATTAAGGAATTATCATGAAAAAATTCACAAAAAAATTAGTATCTGCCAGCGTATTACTTAGTTGCAGCCTTTTAGCAAATACAGCACAGGCTCAAAGCTCTGTATGGCAAGTAAGTAATGGCAATGACTCACTATTTATTGGCGGTACAGTTCACATACTACCTAAAGCTGAAATGCCACTACCCGCTGAGTTTAACCATGCTTATGAACAAGCAGATACAATTATTTTAGAAGCACCGTTACCTGACCCAGCCGACACCAATGCACAAATGCAAATGTTAGGTGCGCTATCGTATACAAATAACGAAACGTTAAGTCAAAAGCTAGAACCCGAGATTAAGGCTTTACTTGAAAATAAGCTTAGCGAGTTTGGCGCTAACCTAGCTAAGTTAGATGGTTTTCGCCCTGCTATGGTTAGTATTGTCTTAATGTCGATGGAGCTTCAAAAGCAAAATTTAATGGGTGAAGGGGTTGATGCTTACTTTACTAAAAAAGCGACTGAAGATAACAAAACAAAAAATTACTTAGAAACAATCGAATTTCAGTTAGAGCTTTTTAAAACAATGGGTCAAGGCAACGAGAACGATTTCATTAAACGTAACTTAGCCGAGCTTCACAACTATGGCGATATGTTTAAAGAACTTTTAGCTGCCTGGCGCAAAGGTGATACAGACACACTGAATAAAGTAGCACTTGAAGATATGCAGCAAAATGATCCGAATAGTTATAAACAAATCATTACAGATAGAAATAATGATTGGTTACCAAAAGTAGAAGCCATGTTTAACAACGACAAAAATGAGTTTGTACTTGTTGGAGTTGGCCACCTTGCAGGACAAGATAGTTTACTTACCTTACTTGAAAACAAAGGCTACAGCGTTTCTTTAGTCAGTGTTGATAGCACGGCAGATATAACAGTAAGAGGCGCTGAATAATGGATAAAACAGATAAACTAGCGATATCGCTACTGTTTCTATTTGGGTCTATCATGTTGATATGTGCTATATAAAAAATGCCGCTAACAAGCGGCATTTTTTTATTTTAATAAACTTACCCGCGAGGAATAAAACCAAGCGCATCGTATACCGATTTCAATGTTTTCTCAGCACGTACACTTGCTTTTTCAGCACCTGATTTCATTATGCTATTAAGTAGGTTTTGATCTTCTCTGATCTCTTTAAAGCGAGCTTGAATTGGCTCAATCATGTTTACAACTGCATCTGCTGTATCTTTCTTTAAATGGCCATACATTTTATCTTCATACTCAGGAACTAGGTCTTCTATTGAGCGCTTAGTTGCAACACTCAATAAAGTAAGCAAGTTTGATACGCCAGGCTTTTCTGTGCGATCAAAATAAATACGTGCTTGTTCATCTGAATCTGTTACTGCTTTTTTAAGCTTTTTCACAATTTGTTTAGGCTCATCTAATAACATGATGTAGCCATTTGGGTTTTCGTCAGACTTAGACATCTTTTTAAGTGGGTCTTGCAAGCTCATTACGCGTGCACCAAACTCAGGAATATACGGCTCTGGTAATTTAAATACGTCGCCGTATAAATTATTAAAGCGTGTGGCTATATCGCGAGTCAGCTCTAAGTGTTGCTTTTGATCTTCACCGACGGGTACTTGATCAGCTTGGTATAATAAAATATCCGCAGCTTGCAATACCGGATATGAAAATAAGCCCACGTTTACGTTATTTGCATGCTTAGATGACTTGTCTTTAAACTGAGTCATTCGATTAAGCTCACCCATTTGCGCGTAACAATTTAATACCCACGCTAACTGTGCGTGTTCAGGTACTTGTGATTGTACAAATAACGCAGATTTTTCAGGATCAATGCCACATGCCGCGTAAAGAGCAATACCATCCAACACTCGAGAGCGCAGTAATTCAGGCTCTTGGCGAACCGTAATAGCGTGTAAGTCTACTAACATAAAGAAACTTTCGTGGTCTTCCTGTAACTTTAGCCACTGGTTAATAGCGCCAACATAGTTGCCTATTGTCATACCACCGGTTGGCTGAATGCCGCTTAAAACTACTGGTTTACTCATGATTTTCCTTTATTTTGCTTAATTAATAATATTTAACGCTGCGTTAGAACAGGTATTATATCTAAGAAGTGATCGCATAGGTACTGTGGATTATAATCCTTAAGATTTTCACCTTGGTTATAGCCATAACTAAGTGCAATTACGTCTATATTAGCGGCTTTAGCTGCAAGTATATCGCTTTTAGAATCACCTATCATTATTGCTTTATTAGGCTCTGCATTTAGTTTTTTGCAGGCAAATAGCAATGGCTCTGGCGATGGTTTTTTTGCCATATCGTCACCGCATACAATCACATCAAAATGACTCGTTAGTGCCAGTTTATCAAGTAGTTTTTCTGTAAATATTCGAGACTTATTAGTGATTAGTGCTTTTGGCATACCACGAAGTGCTGCAAGCCCGGTTTCTACATGTTGGTACAAAACACTATACTCACCAACTTGTTGTTCATAGTGCTTATAAAACTGTAATATTGCTTTACTACTAAGTGACACATCTAGATGTTCACTCACTTGCATATCGCCACTCAAAGCGCGTTTAACGAGGACTTCAACACCATTACCGACCCAGCTTTCAACCAAGCGTTGACTAACAATAGGGAAAGCAAGACTGCTCAAGGTTAAATTAATAGCAATATACAAGTCGTAAACGCTATCAACCAAAGTACCATCTAAATCAAATAAGGCGACGTCGTACTTCATTATTTTACACTTCCAAGCTGTTTACGCATTTGGTCAATCACAACTTTGTAATCTGGTTGATTAAAAATAGCTGAGCCTGCAACAAACATATCAGCACCCGCTTGTGCTGCTGCAGCAATATTATCGACTTTAATACCCCCATCAACCTCTAAGCGAATATCTCGGCCTGACTCAATAA
The DNA here is from genome assembly GCF_015864265.1 of Pseudoalteromonas sp. NZS37. Classification (NCBI taxonomy): domain Bacteria; kingdom Pseudomonadati; phylum Pseudomonadota; class Gammaproteobacteria; order Alteromonadales; family Pseudoalteromonadaceae; genus Pseudoalteromonas; species Pseudoalteromonas sp. NZS37. Next base: position 683,759 of record NZ_JADYXL010000001.1, read on the forward strand.
TACGCTGTTTTGCTTGGCGTAATTTTTCAAGCGTATGAGGTATAAAGCTTTGCCCGCCAAAACCTGGGTTAACCGACATAAGTAAAATGGTATCGAGCTTATCAATAACATGGTCCAAATAACTTAGACTTGTTGCAGGGTTAAACACTAAGCCTGCTTTACAGCCGTGATCTTTAATCAGCTGTATTGTACGATCAACGTGCTCGCTAGCTTCTGGATGAAAAGTAATAATTGATGCGCCAGCCTCTGCAAACAATGGAATAAGACTATCTACAGGCTTAACCATTAAATGTACGTCGATAGGTGCTGTAATGCCGTAATCTCTTAGTGCTTTACACACCATAGGACCAATTGTGAGATTAGGTACATAGTGATTATCCATTACATCAAAGTGAACCACGTCAGCGCCCGCTTCGAGTACTTTATCAACATCTTCGCCTAGTTTTGCAAAATCAGCAGACAAAATAGAAGGGGCTATTAAATATTTTTGCTCTGGGTTAAACATGATTAACTCCATCAATAAATAGTGTATTGCGTTAATGTAACTTAATTGAAGATGTTACCCAAGTAATATGGCGTAATAGCCCCTATTTCAGGTAACTTTAAGTTTGATTTTTAATCAATATTTGCTATGATTAAAAAAGTAACAAATTATTGGATTTCATCATGCGTGCTTTTAAAACTGGGATATTAATTGCGTCGGCATTACTGCTTATCGGGGCGTTTAGCTTTGGTTCAAGCTCTGAGCAAGAATTAAGCTCAGTGGGTAATTGTCATAATACACAAGTGGTAAGTGCTCAAAACACATTAACTACAATCACGTGTGTTAAAGCTGAAGAAGAGTCATCGTGGTTTTCGTGGTTAACTGGCGATAGCCGTAGTGCTCAGTTTCATTACCTCGATTTACTAGAGCTACTTACTAGCTCTGATGATTCTAAAAATACTCCATCTTTAAAACCTTTATTTTAAATAATGCTGCAATTTTTTAGTGCGTTGCAAAGTGTGCTAGCAGCATTTTTTGGTGTTCAATCTGAAAATAAACGCCAAGTCGATTTTAAACAACACTCTCCTGTCTCTATCATCCTAATTGCGGTTGTACTATTTATTGCTTTTGTTATCGCAATTTACGCTGTGGTTGCTTGGGTGCTAAATACATAGCCATCAACTCGTCAACTTTATTTCTAGAGCCACCTTTGGGGCTAATAGTGCGCTTTACTTGAATTTGGTCAAGTGATGCTTGGCTATAAATTTTTCGAGTCCATACGGTATCGTGATTAGAGATAAGCACTGGTGTATCATTTTCAAAGGCAGCCTTCTCAGCCAGATTAGCCAAATTAGCCTGATCATCTAAATTAAACCCCCCTTTAGCGTAAGACGTAAAAGAAGCGGTTTTACTTAATGGTACATAAGGTGGGTCGCAATAAATAACTGCATTGTTAGGCACTAACTTAAAAACGTCATCGTAATCTAAACAGGTAAAGGTTGCTTTTTGTGCTTTTTCAGCAAAAAAATACATTTCTTTTTCAGGAAAGTAAGGCTTTTTATATTTACCAAAAGGCACATTAAAAATACCTTTTAAATTATACCTACAGAGTCCGTTGTAACCATGGCGGTTCATGTATAAAAACAATATTGAACGTTCATATACATCACGACTTTGATTAAACTGCACACGATATTCGTAATAAGCATCTGCGTGATTATTCAAATCTACAAATAACTTTTTAGCGTCACTAATCAGCTCATCTGGAGAGCTTTTTAGCTCTTTGTATAAGTTAATTAAGTCTGCATTTATATCGTTGAGAATATAGTGTTTAAAGTCACTATTTAAAAACACAGAGCCTGCACCAACAAAAGGTTCAACCAACGTATCAGCATGCTTGCTAGCTTGGTTTAATCGCGCATTAATATTTTCAACTAGGCTGTATTTTCCGCCGGCCCATTTAAGGAAGGCTCTACTCTTTTGCTGCATTGGCTCTTTACTTCAATCTGGTGTTGCGCGATTTTACACTAAAGCAGTGTGTTTTACTGATCAACGAGTGCTATTTCTTGCTTTATTTTACTAATTTTTTTATAGAAAGGTTTATTTTTTCTAACCTCAGCAGATAAAGTATCCATTGCTGATTTTGCTTCGTTTATACTTTCAAAACTGCCAAATGTAACAACCCACCATATTTTATTATTTCGCTTTGTTTGGTAAGTATGAGTTTGCTGCTGTAGATTGAATTGAGCAATAAAATTATCGCTAACTTCCTGCTGAGTTACGGCTAATAATTGAATAACACTATTTGTATCTATTTGCTGCATGTACCATATATTATCTTGGCTGATCTGAGTTTGCTCTGCTGTATTTACTTTTAGAGCTTCAGATTTAACGTCACTTGATACACTGCTTTTATTATTAGTACTATCATCAACATCATTGTCTAATACGTTAACTGTGTTGCCAGGTTCGGTAAGGCTTTGCATTATGGCAGGCACATCATTAATGTGTACACGCTCTGCCTTAATATCTGGCTCAACTACTTCAAGTTCATTTAAGTTAATTATTGAGTCATTTTTCTTTATAGCCGGCTCACTTACTTGCTCTATAGATATTGCTGTATTTACTACTTGTGTTTCTTCTTGCTGATAATACTGTTGCCACCACTGCGTCATATCCGACTTATAAAGCAGACCAATAATTAAAAGCATAATCAGCAACATCAAAATCAATAAGTGTAATCGCCAAGACACTTTGTCTTTAACAATAATATCGGCTATGTGCTCACTAGGTTGCCAAGCAAGCAATAAGCTTGGATTACCGTGAGCCTCAGCTAAAAAAGTACTAAATACAGGGTCTTCATCATAGGGTAAGTCTGTAAAGTACCACTGCAATAACATCTTGCTTTCTCGAAGCGTTAGCGGCTCCAGATAAATTTCAACAGCGTTATTTAAAGCCAGTTTAGACTGTGAAGCTATTATAATATATAGCGTATTTGGGCTGTTTTTAGAAAGTAACTCAAGCTCAATTAACATCTCATCAGATAATTGCCTACCGCCATCAAGTACCCATAAACATGGCCCGCATGGTTGCTGCTGCAGTAATTGGTAATAGTTTTCAGGTAAACTTAAGTTATGATCAATCAGGGGAGAGTTAAAGCTTTGCTCTAATAACTCACTCATTAGCTGAGCATCAGTCATTTGTGCACTTACTTGCACGAAGGCTTTATTAAAGTCGTTGTATTTATCTGTAATGAAGGTTTCGAGCATGTAACTTTTACCTAGCCCAGAAGTGCCAAGTAAAACAATTAAATTTTGCCCGTACTCAAATTGCAGTGCGATTCTATCCACCAAAGCCGCACGGCTTGGTAAAATTTGTGACTGCATTTACTGCTCGATTAAGTCTCTAACTTGATCATCAGATACATTATCAACTAATGCACACTGGCCAAATTGGGTAGGTAGAATAAAGCGGATAGTGCCTTTTTTATTCTTTTTGTCTTTACGCATATGCGTTAAAAACTGCTCGCTAGTCATTTGCTTTGGAATTTCTGTTGGTAAATTATATAGCTCAAGCAGCTTAATAATTCGATCAACTTCGCTTGCGCTTAAATCTTGGCGTGTCTTGGCAAGTTTAGCTGCTAATACCATTCCTGTTGCAACAGCTTCGCCGTGTAACCAAACGCCATAACCCATCTGTGCCTCAATTGCATGGGCAAATGTATGGCCTAAGTTTAACAAAGCTCGTAAGCCATGTTCTTTTTCATCTTGAGCAACTATAAGCGCTTTTATTTCACAACATCTAAAAATGATATGCTGTAAGCATGCTTCATCTAGTTGCTGTAAATTAGTCACATTTAGCTCTAAATAGGCAAATAATTCGGTATCGTAAATCAGACCATACTTAATTACCTCAGCCATACCTGCTGCAAACTCTCGTGCAGGTAGAGTGTGTAATGTTTGCGTATCAATAAAAACCGCTTGAGGCTGATAAAATGCCCCTATCATATTTTTACCTAACGGATGATTTACTGCCGTTTTTCCACCTACCGATGAATCAACCTGTGAAAGCACTGTCGTTGGTATTTGAATAAACGGTACGCCGCGCTGATAACAAGCCGCTACAAAACCAGTTAGGTCACCTACAACACCGCCACCTAACGCAATTAAACACGTATCTCGGCCACAGTTATTTTGTAGTAAAAATGCTGATATTTTTTCAAACCATTCTAGTGATTTATATTGCTCACCGTCAGGAATAATAAAAGATAGCGGATTTAGATCAGCTAATGAATCAAGTAACCTTTGCAAATATAAAGGCGCTATTGTGTCATTAGTAATGATGATAGGCCGACAATCACCAATGTGGTGAACCAGGCGGCCATTATCTTGAAGTGCAGATTGCCCAATATAAATAGGATAACTTCGCTCGTCCAAATTAACAGTTAATTTAAGCATGCTTAGCTATTCCTTTATTATTGGTTTTTAAAAATCTAATTTCTCGATGATTTGGTTAGCAACAACTTTAGCGCTTTGCTCATCGGTACGTACAACAAAATCAGCAACTTCTTTGTATAGTGGCTCGCGTTCTTCTGCTAAGCGCTCTAGTACGTTACGAGGTGCTTCTTCAGTTTGCAGTAATGGGCGACGCTTGTCGCGTTGCGTGCGTGCAACTTGCTTCTCTATAGGTGTCTCTAGGTATACAACGATACCTCGAGCCGAAAGCTTGTTTCGAACTTCTTTGCTCATTACTGAACCACCACCGGTAGCAAGTACAATACCTTGCATCTCGGTTAAATCGCCAATAACAGACTCTTCTCGAAGTCTAAAGCCTTCTTCACCTTCAAGATCGAATACCCATGCAATATCTGCACCTGTGCGGCGTTCGATTTCTTGATCAGAATCAACAAATTCAAGGTGTAATTGGTCAGCGATGTGACGACCAATCGTGCTTTTGCCAGCCCCCATGGGGCCAACTAGAAATATATTACGTTTCTCAGCCATATCTTTTAGTACAAACAAACTCTAAAATTTGAAATAAAACCCCGCCTAACGACCTGGCCCCAAAATTAAGGAGGGGATTATCTCAGTAATTGCGGGGGTATTTCAAGTCAATTAGCATAAAAAGCCATATAACGAGCAATTAATCTAAATAATCACCCGTTGGTTAACATAAAACCACTGTATTTTAATCAATTTGTATTTTTGGTGTCACAAAAATAAGTAATTCACGCTTTTCATTAAACTCACTTGTGGTTTTAAATAGTCTTCCTACGTAAGGAATGTCACCTAAAATTGGCACTTTACTCGTAGTATTAATGATCTGCTGCTGGAAAATACCACCGAGTACTACGGTTTGTCCATTCTCAACTAACACTTGAGTTTGAATCTCTTGGGTATCAATAGACACTGCTTCACCTGTTCCCGTTTGTACAGTATCACCACGAGTATCTTGAGTAATAATTAAGTCTAGAATTACTTTATTATCAGGTGTGATATGAGGTGTTACTTCTAAGCTTAGTACCGCTTTTTTAAAGCTTACAGTAGTAGCACCACTTGAAGCTGACTCAGTGTAAGGTATTTCAGTACCTTGCTCTATTCGCGCTTTTTGCTGATTAGCCGCTATAATACGCGGACTAGCAATAATTTCGCCTTTATTCTCTTCTTCAAGAGCACTTAGCTCTAAATCAATTAATGTACCGTTAGCCAACTTTGCTATGTGCAAACCAATACTGGCCGCAGGATTAGAAATTGGTAAATTTACATTTAATCGATCTGAAATACTTGGCGCATTTGAAGTTGATGTCGCGTTATAAATACCTTCTGCGCCTTCAAGGGAGCCAGAAATACCAACACTACTGCCTTGATCACTAAACCCCCAGCGTACGCCTAAGTCTTCAGTAACGTTATCGCGCACAGTTACCATTCGAGATTCGATTACAACCTGCTGTACCGGAATATCGAGTGTTTCTATCATCCGGCGAATGTTTTCTATACTCTTTACAGTATCTTTTACCAATAAAGTATTTGTACGCTGATCAACCGATACACTACCGCGGGCAGTTATAATACTGTTCCTATCTGTTTTTAATAAGTCAGCAAAATTTTCGGCTTTAGCATAGTTTAATCGAATGTATTCACTATAGAGTGGTTCTAAGTCTTCAACTTGCTGTTTAGCTTTTAAATCTTTAGCTTCACGTGCCGCAAGCTCCTCTGCAGGCGCTACCATTAAAATAGAGCCATCCATGCGTTTGTCTAGCCCTTTAATACGCAATACTACGTCAAGCGCTTGATCCCACGGTACGCCATCTAAGCGCAGTGTTATATTACCTGTCACTGAATCACTGGTTACTAAGTTAAAATCGTTATAACCCGCAATAATTTGTAGTGCTGCTCGCACAGAGATATCTTGAAAATTTAAGGTCATAGGGCGACCTTGATACTCAACGCCACCATCTAAATAGGCGTTTTGCGTTTCATCTTTTTCTACCGTCAGCGTTAAAATATTATCTATTTGCTGGTACGTAAATGTAAACTGAGCGTTTGGCTCAATAACGACACGACTTAATCCGTCTTCTTTAAAAGTCTCGATATTACTTACAACAGTACCAAAATCTAATACATCTAATTCATAAAGTAGGTCATCTAAAATATCGGTGTGATGAAAGTCAGCGTAAATTTTACCGCCACTTTCATGAACTTCAATTGCAGCTTGAGTGTCTTGTAAAAATACGAGTACTTTCGCTTCGCCCTTTTCACCACGTCTAAAGTCAATTGATTGGATACGGTTGATGTAATTTCCACTTACGTCACCTGAGTCCATCGCTACATCTTCATTTTCAGATTCTGTAAGAGGATTATCAGACACGCGTATTGATACTAAGTTGTTATGAACTTCAGTTTCATAAATTTTTAATCTATCTAAGTTTACCGTTACCTTTAAACCACTGTTAGTTAAAACATTAGTAACACTGCTAATTCCAGCTTGATTAACTTCAACATCATTTAAACCAACCTCTAACTCTGCGGTATCAAAAAACATTTCGATTCGGGCTGGGCTATTAAACACCTGAACTTTTGGCTCAAGCGTTAACTCTTCATCAAAAACAAGCTGTAACTCAGTTTCGCCTTTAAGTAATGGATTATAACGAACATCATAAAGTAACGGCCCTGCAACGGCTGAATTTACAGTGACTAAAGCAACAGCAGCCAGTAATGTTCGTGAAATACGATGAAGCCAAAGTACATCCTTATGCATGCTATTTTTACCTTTTTTATTATTAATTTGCGCCATCTGTTGCCGCCTCTAACATTTCTAATTTAGTCAAGCGCTCTTTCCAACAGCCAGACCCATCAGAGATTAATTCCACTAACTCTATATAGTCGTTACTTACTGTTTTTACTTTGCCATCATAACTACCAAGGTAATTCCCTACCGTTACACGATGCAAAGTAGCGTCAGCTGCTGTTATTAATGCCCATATTTGTCCACTAGAACCAATTGTGCCTTTCATTGCTAAGTTATCTAGCGGGTATTTTTCTAACGGTTCGCGGCGACGCTCTTGATCTGGGTGCAAACAGTTTTTTACTTGCGTTAATTTATTTTGGATTATCTCAGGCTGAGGCGCTACAAACGGGCTACGTAGCTGACCAGCACTGTACTCAAATATTTCAAACTTTGTCAGCTCAGGAATTGATTCAACCTTTGGTGTTGTGCTTGCTTTTACTTGATCAATAAATTCTTTTTGCTCAGACGTATCATCATTACAACCACTCAAAACAAACACCATTACTACAGGTACTACGCGAAGGAGCTTCATTTTTTAACCCCTTCTTCATAACGATATGTTTTTGCAACAACACTAAATGTTAACTGTTTATCGCCCGATGATAAAATAGAAAAGTCATGTAAGCTTACAATTCGTGGTAACTGAGCTACTTTACCCACAAACTCACCAAATTCATGGTAGGTCCCTATCACTTCTATTTTAATCGGTAATTCAGTATAAAATTCTTTCTCGACTTCTGGTAACCAACCTATTTTTAAAAAAGTCAGACCACTTGTTGTGCCAACATACGACAAATCATCAAGTAAACCAGGGGTTTCGTTAGAGGTAGGTAAACGTTTTAATAATTGTGAAAACTTATCTTCCATTTCAATCATTTGTTGACGGTAGATCTCAAGCTTACTCGCGACTGCGTATTTAGTGCGATAAGTTGTGCGTAACTCGACCTCTTTCGCAACTGCACTGTGGTAACTATCAATTTCATCAGAAACTAATAGGCTATAACTAAAAAACAATACAAGTCCGGCAACAAACGTACAGCAAATTGCTTTAACTGCAATAGGCCAATCGCCAATGTTATCGAGCTCTATTTCATTCCAATCAATTTCACTCAGTGCTTTAAAATCAAGGCTCATCGCTAACCTCACCAATTTTATCAAATGGTTTTACATAAAATTCCATATTAAAATCACTAAGTAAACGCGAAGATTGATCGCCTGCAACAATGCCTTGCATTGAAGGATTCTCTAGTAAATATGAGCTTTGTACTTGGCGCAGCATTGTTGATAAACGATTATTAGATTCACTGCGTCCCAATACATGTATTTGGCTGCCTCTGCGCTCGAGTTTTGTTAAATAAACCCCACCCGGTACTATTTTGGCAACTTCATCCATTATTTGCGTACCCAAATTACGGCTGCTTTGTAATTCTTCAATGAGTCTCATACGCTGTTGTAAGTTTTCTTTTCTTTTATCTAAACTTCTAATTTCACTTATTTTTTTATCTAGCATGCTAATTTCTGAGCTTAAATAGTTATTCTTTAAGTTTTGACCGTCTTTTAATGCACTATAAAAAGAGCTTAATAAGTACATACTCGCAAAACAAAGTATAACGACACCAATAAGTATAGTTACAAATTTCTTTTTCGATTCTTCGCGCTGCGATTCACGCCAAGGAAGTAGATTTATATGTGGCATGTTGAAAAGCTCCTTAATGCCAACCCTGTCGCAATTGCAAACTGCGTTTTGTGACGCTGCATTACATTACGATCTACTTTTGGAGAAATTTCCATATTTTCAAAAGGCTCAGCAACGACAGAGTGAATACCTAGTTCTTCAATGAGTAATCGGTCAATACCTTTAATCATCGATGTACCGCCCGTTAATACAATATAGTCGATTTGCTCTTTGCCACTGGTTGTTAAAAACATTTGCACCGCACGTCGTACTTGTTGAAGTAACGAAGTTTGAAAAGGGGCTAATACTTCAAAGGTGTAGTTTGGCGGTAAATCACCTGATGTTTTACCAATTTCAGCTTCATCAAACCCTTTATTATAATAAGCAACAATACTATTTGTATATTGATCGCCACCAAAAACTTGGTCACGTGTATAAATTGTTTCCCCTGCTTGAACAACGCTCACGAGCATTAAAACTGCACCAATATCAACCACAGCCACACATTTATTAAATGCGTCGCTAGGTAATTGTTGGTAATACACATCCATTGCACGACTTAATGCATAGCTTTCTACATCAACTATTTTAGCTTCTAAATTTGCAGCTTCTAAAGCGCCAACACGCGCTTCTACACTCTCAGTACGAGCAGCTGAAAGCAAAACATTCATTTTACTAGGGTCGGCCTCATTCGTCGAAAGCTTCTCAAAGTCGAGGCTCACTTCATCAAGAGGATATGGAATTAAACTATCGGCTTCAATTTCAATTTGCGACTCAAGTTCAGCATCAGTTAACGATACATCCATGAAGATCACTTTTGTAATGACTGTTTGGCCAGAAACAGCCACTGCTGCAGATTTTAACGACTTTGGTAATTTTTTTCTTAATTTTGTAATTACGTTACCAATCGCTTCAATATCTTGAATTGTGCGCTCACTCATTGCGCCTTTTGGCATCGGCTCAATTGCAAGTGCTTCGAGTCGAAATCCAGTTTCAATTTCACGTAAAAGCACAGCCTTAATAGAGTGTGATCCAATATCAATTCCTACCATCATTTGGGACGGTTTTTGAAATAGTTGACTTAGCATGTTTCAACTTGGCCTTTGTTTTAATAATAAACAAGTTATAATTTTTATATGAAAAAATATTATTCATTTTTTAATCAATATATACTAGCAGTCAAAACTCGCAATTGGGAGTCCATTTAGGGAAATATAAGTGATTTTATTAAAACGAACTTTACAATTTTTTATCATTTGTGTGTTAATTGGTCTGATTACTTTGATCAGTCTTTATTACTACGTTAAACCTGATATCCCCAGTGTGCAAGTTTTAAAAGACGTGCAATTACAAACTCCTATGCAAGTATTCACTAAAGATGGGCTTTTAATCAATCAATTTGGTGAAAAACGTCGTATTCCAGTGACTATTGATGAAATTCCTCAAACACTCATTAATGCATTTTTAGCGACAGAAGATAATCGATTTTACGATCATATAGGCATAGACCCTATTGGTATAGTACGTTCGGCTGTTGTTCTTATATCTACTGGCGAGAAAAAACAAGGTGCAAGTACTATTACTATGCAGCTTGCTCGTAATTTCTTTTTAACACGCGAAAAAGCATATATTCGTAAAGTTAAAGAAATATTTATAGCGCTTCATATTGAAGGAGTGTTAACAAAAGACGAAATTTTAGAGCTTTATCTTAATAAAATAGAATTAGGTAATCGTGCTTTCGGTATTGGTGCAGCAGCGCAAGTTTATTACGGTAAAGAGCTAAAAGATTTAACACTTGCACAAATGGCGATGATTGCAGGTTTACCTAAAGCACCTTCAGCTTTAAACCCAATTCGTAACCCAACGCGTGCAAAAGCACGCCGAAATGTAGTTTTAGGCCGTTTACTGACCGAAGACTATATAACACAAGAGCAATATAACGAAGCAACTAGCCAACCTATTACAGCTTATTTTCACGGTGCAGAAATAAACTTATACGCACCGTATATCTCTGAAATGGTGCGCGCTGAAATGGTTTCGCGCTATGGGGTAGATAAAGCCTATAACTCTGGTTTTAAAATTTTTACCTCAGTAGAGTCAAAGGTTCAAAAAGCAGCGCAAAACGCACTTGTAAATAACTTACACAGTTACGATATGCGTCATGGTTTTAGAGGTCCAACTGATGTTTTATGGAATCCTGAAACACAACCAGCTTTAACTGAGCAACAAATACTCAATAAATTACAGAGCGTAAATGAGTTAGGCACTTTAAAAGTTGCAGCAGTACTCAGTGTTAATAATAAAACAGCTACAGTACTACTTAAAAACGGTGAGCAAACAACTCTCAGTTGGGATAGTTTAAAATGGGCGCGTAAGTATATTACTCGCTACCGCCAAAGCTTTGCTCCAAAAGCAGCTACTGATATTTTAACGCCAGGTATGCAAATATGGGTACGTCAAAACGAAGATAACAGCTACTTATTAAGCCAAATACCAGAAGCATCAAGCGCTATTGTATCCCTCGATCCACAAGACGGTAGAATAAAAGCTATTGTAGGGGGTTACAGCTTTGAGCAAAGTCAATACAACCGAGCGATACAAGCTAAGCGTCAAGTGGGTTCTAATATAAAACCTTTTATATATTCAGCAGCACTTGAAAAAGGTTACACGCTTGCGTCTATATTAAATGATGCACCTATAAACCAATGGGATAAGAGCCAAGGCGTAGCATGGCGCCCTAAAAACAGCCCTGCTGTTTACAACGGTCCTATTCGAATTCGCCGTGCTTTAGCACAGTCTAAAAACGTTATTTCGGTGCGTTTACTGCGTGGTGTTGGATTACAACGTACAGCTGATCACTTACTAAAATTTGGCTTTAAAGACGCTGACATTAATCGCAGTGAATCATTAGCCCTTGGCAGTGCTTCCATTACTCCCCTTGAACTTGCCCGAGGCATGAGTACATTTGCCAATGGCGGTCACTTAATTGAACCTTACTTCATCTCAGAAATTCAAGACGCTTATGGCAATGTATTGTTTAAAGCAAACCCTGCTCTTGCCTGTGACGAAGAGCCTTTGCCAACACTCAATGCACTCTCAATTCATAATAGTGATGGTGAAGAGGAGCAAACTAAAAAATGTGCACCGAGAATTATTTCTAAGCAGAATGCATTTTTAATTGCCGATGCTATGAATAGTGCAATCTGGGGGGGGGGTAGCTGGGCTCATAAAACAGGTTGGAGTGGAACCGGTTGGCGAGCACAAGCACTAGACCGTCGCGATATTTCGGGTAAAACAGGCACAACTAATGACTCAGTAGATACCTGGTTTAGCGGTTTTAATAGTAATGTGATGACCTCAGTTTGGGTTGGCTTTGATAATCCGGGCAACGCTCTTGGTCGCTCTACATATAACAACAACCTAGATAGCAGCCAAATATCAGGTGCTGAATCGGGCGCTAAAACCGCGCAGCCAGCGTGGGTTGAATTTATGAAAGCGGCACTTGAAGGCAAGCCTGAAGCCCCAATTGAGCCGCCTGAGGGACTCGTTTCTATTCGTATTGATTTAGCTACAGGCTTACTTAGCCATAAAAATGACTACACAAGTCGATTTGAATATTTTGAAAAAGGCACCGCACCTACAAAGTATGTGCTATCTCAGCCTAACGATATATTTGAAGAAGACACTAAAACAGAAGAAGAGCTATTTTAGTAATATGTATGTAATACAAAAACGGCAGCTTATTTAAGCTGCCGTTTTTGTTTAAACCAAATGTTTATTTTAAGTTTTGAACAAGCCAATATAAATCAGAGTGCACACCCGCAGCGGTCACTTCCCTACCCGCTCCTGGCCCCTGAATCACTAATGCGTTATCGCTATACCATTTGCTATTAATTACAAAAATATTATCGCCTGGTGTAAGGTTTGCTAACGCATCGCCATTAGGCACATACGCTATTCCCACTTTAGCAATTACTTCACCTTGTGTGATTTCTAACAAGCCCGTATATCTAAGTACTGAATTTTTAGACTTTGCTGTCACTGCATGCTCTTCGATGAACGCGTCTAGCTGTGCTTTTTTATTTAAAAAGTCATCCCAACTTCCCAGCGCAAGTTCATCTGGCATCAATGCCGATAAGCTAATATCGTCAAGTTCAAGCTCAACACCTAGCTCTCGAGCTAAAATAAGTAGCTTACGCTGCATATCTCGCCCAGATAAATCTTCGCGAGGGTCTGGCTCTGTGAATCCCATTTTCTGAGCTTCCAGTAGCAACTCAGAAAATGGCCTTGTTCCATCATATTTACTACATAACCACGAAAGCGTGCCTGAGAAAACACCTTCTATACGTGTTATTTTATCGCCACTATTTTGCAAATCAGCCAAAGCAAAGTTAATAGGTAAGCCAGCGCCTACACTGGTGTTATATCGCCAATGTAAATTACGTTCTGTAATATTACTACGAAGTGCTTTATACCAAGTAGTCGGTGCTGTTCCAGCGTATTTATTAGCACTAATTAAATGACAGTTTCTATCTACAAAGTCTGGATATAACAAGCTAAATTGTTCACTTGCGGTAATATCAATTACAATTTTATGCTCGTAATCGAGCTCATTTATAGCATTCAGTAAATCTGCAGATTGATAGCTATTTGCCTCATGCTGCCATTGAGTTTTCCATTGCTGTGTATTAATACCACTTGCATTAAACAGCATTTTTTTAGAGCGAATTAGACCGACTAATTTAATACTAAAGTCATCCGATAAACGCTCAAATTGTGCCGATAACTGTTTAATGAAAACGTCGCCAACGTTACCAAGCCCCGCAACTATAATTGCGATTTCTTGGCCTTTATTAATTAGCTTATCGTGTAAGTCACTTTGTATATCACTATCTATAAATTGATCGGTAAGCAATAAAGCATAGCCAGTATCTTGATGGGCAAAACGAGGTTTTATGCTGTGGAGTTTTAATAAATCTAATGCTTGTAAGCTTAATGTATTAACGTCTTGCTCAGGCGCTACAATTGCACAACCGTTTAAATTTGACTCGCTAATATTTGCCCTACCCGCAAAATAATTAATAACCAGATAAGTTTGTGCTGCAGGTACTACTAAATACACTTCACCATTATGGTTAAAGTGATGAAGGCTATGCTGAATAAGCTGACTAACACTTGCAACCTCACCTTCACTTAATCCTTCAACCATTAATAGGTCAACATTTTGCAACGTGGTTATAAAGCGCTTTTTCTTCGCTGAACCTTCTTTGACTATATCTGTTGGACTTGCTTGTACGTCAAAACTACTGCGAACAGCTAGCTTAATATCTGTGTTTTTAAGTGGCGATAGTGTTTTTGCATGTAATACAGGGTTACCCAAACGAGCTAATAAATTAGCTTGCCCACGGCAAATTTTGCCGTATTTAATCGCTTTTTTTACCTTTCGAGGATCAGTGCTATACACTCCCTGTGTATCAGTCCAAATACATACTTGCTTAGCATTGCAATAATTTGCAAGTAGTGTTGCACTGTAGTCACTGCCATTTCGGCCAAGCGTTACAGTATCGCCTTTGATATCTGCTGCAATAAACCCAGTAACAACATTTATCTTATTAGGCAAAATTAACTGCCCACATTGCTGCGCATTTTGCGCATGCATTAATTCGCCATCATTTAAGGTAAAAAGAGTACGTGCATCTTGAGCGCATGCCTCAATATTTAGCTGCTGTAAATAAGTAGCGAGTAAACGTGCTGACCACAGTTCGCCATGTGCAAGTAATGCAGCCTCTTTTAGCTGCTCAGCTTGAGTAAGTTCTGCAATATAGCTAAGTTCGATACTTAGTGTTTTAAGTGCGCTGCGCTTTAAATCAGCTTGTAATAACTGCTCTATTAAATCACTTTGATGGTTATTTAACTGCAGTAAAATATCAGCTACTGCTTGAGTATCTTGTTTTTGATAGCTTTGCCAAAGTAATACTAGCGTATCGGTTGTCTTACCCGCAGCCGATACCACCACACAGTCGCCCGTCTGAGTATGCCCAATAATTATTTTAGCTACGCTTTGATAGCGCTCACTAGAGCTTAAACTCGAGCCACCAAATTTATGTACACAATTGACCATATTAATCACCAAAGCGCCGGACGGGCTGCACTTAATTTAACGTTACCACCAGGAGTGCCTGCTCCTTTGCCTACACGGCCAACATTTTTATTTTGCCCTGGTTTTACAAGTTCAAACACTCGTTCAAAATCAGCGACTAAATCGTGTATATCTTCAATACCTACCGAAATACGAATAAGCGTATCGCCCACACCCGCCTCTAAACGTGCTGTTGCCTCCATACCTGCGTGCGTCATAGTTGCAGGGTGACAAATTAAGCTCTCTACGCCACCTAGTGACTCAGCTAAACTAAACGTTTTAAGGCTAGTTAAAAATGCTGCAGCGTCATTTATATCGCCTTTAATATCAAAACTAACCATGCCACCAAAACCAAGTTGCTGTGCTTTAGCCAGCTCATGTTGAGGATGTGACTCAAGACCTGGGTAGTAAACTTGGCTTACATATTCAGAGCTTTCAAGGTACTTAGCTATTGCCAGTGCATTTTCTTGATGCTGCCTTAGGCGCACATTTAAAGTACGTAAACCACGAAGCGTTAAATAGCTATCAAAAGGCGCACCCGTAATACCAATGTTATTAGCCCACCAAGCAAGCTCATCGCCTAACTTTTGTGTTGCTGCAATAACAGCGCCGCCTACTACATCTGAGTGTCCGTTAATGTATTTAGTGGTTGAATGCACCACAATATCTACACCAAACTTAATAGGGTTTTGTAAGGCAGGCGACAAAAACGTGTTATCTGCAGCCACCAATGCACCGCATTGCTTAGCCACATCGGTAACCGCTTTAATATCTGTTAAACGAAGTACTGGGTTACTTGGGGTTTCTATCCAAATAAGCTTTGGTTTAATTACTAAAATTTGTTGAAGGCTTTCTTCTTTTGTTAAATCTAATATTTCGAGCTTTAGTAGTCCGCGTTTTTGTAAAGATGTAAATAAACGATAGCTGCCACCATAACAATCATGTGGAATTACTAACGTATCGTCACTATTAAGTAGCTGAGTAGCTAAATGCACGGCAGCCATGCCTGTAGCTGTAATTATGCCACGAGCGCCACCTTCAAGCTTAGCAAGCGTCTCAGCTAAAATATCACGATTAGGATTACCGCTACGACCATAATCATACTCACGCTTAGTATCAAAGTCGGCAAACGAATAAGTAGTCGATAAATAAATTGGCGGTACCACCGCACCATGATGTTTATCAGCATCAACGCCGTTACGTACAGCAATGGTCGCTTTGTTTTTTTCGCTCATATTCGTCACCTGATTAATTTGGATGTTTAGACGTCTAAAAGAGTAAGTTATCCGTTTTGATAAGTCAAAGTATTTTAAAGCTCTAGATGGCTAAAAGTAGAAGGGGCCTCTGCGAATAACACATTTTAGCTCACAAAAGTGTGCTTATCTTTACACCTACAATAGGCTTATTAAGATAGATCGGTATCTATTATTTGACTATCTTTTTTAAATCGATAGAATTTCACGCATATTTACACGCTTTTTATACCGTGTGAGAAATTAATAATCTGAGGCAACGATACATCTTATGGCTAAATGGAATGGTGAGTATATTCACCCATACGCAGAACACGGTAAAAAATCAGAGCAAGTTAAAAAGATCACCGTTTCGATCCCGCTAAATGTATTAAAGGTATTAACTGACGAACGTACACGTCGTCAAATCAATAACCTTCGCCATGCTACAAATAGTGAATTGCTATGTGAGGCATTTTTGCATGCTTTTACTGGCCAACCTTTACCAAATGACGATGACTTACGTAAAGATAACGCCGAAAAAGTGCCAGAAGAAGTTAAAAAAATAATGCAAGAAATGGGTCTAGAAGTACCCGTTTTAAACGAAGAATAAATATTACAAAGACAAAAAAACCTCAGTAATTACTGAGGTTTTTTTATGTCTAAATTTTATTGCATAGCTCTACTGTATAGATTTACTGCATATAGTTTTCAGGTAGCTCAATTTGTGCAACACCTGACTCAATAGCAGCAAGTGCAACAGCTCTTGCTATACGCGGCAGTAAACGTGGATCCATTGGTTTTGGAATAATATACTGCGCACCAAATTCTAGTTTATCTACACCAGCGGCTTTTAAAACTTCTGCAGGTACTGGCTCTTTGGCAATACTTCGAATAGCATCTACTGCAGCAATTTTCATTTCATCGTTAATAGCGCTTGCACGTACATCAAGTGCACCACGGAAAATAAACGGGAAACATAAAACATTATTAACTTGGTTAGGGTAATCAGAGCGTCCTGTTGCCATGATTAAATCGTTGCGTGCGCCGTGCGCAAGTGCAGGATCAATCTCAGGATCTGGATTTGAACATGCAAACACAACTGGTTTTGCAGCCATTAGCTTTAAATCTTCAGCCGCTAATAAGTTAGGGCCAGAAACACCCACAAATACATCCGCATCTGCAATTACATCTTGCAATGTACGCTTATCGGTATTGTTAGCAAAAAGCTGTTTATATTCATTTAAGTCATCGCGGCGGGTATGAATAACACCTTTGCGGTCAAGCATATAAATGTGTTCACGCAGTGCACCACACTTAATTAACAGCTCCATACACGCAACAGCGGCAGCGCCTGCACCTAAACATACAATAATTGCATCTTCAATTGACTTACCTTGTACTTCTAGCGCATTTAACATACCAGCAGCCGTTACAATGGCAGTACCGTGTTGATCATCATGAAAAACAGGAATACTACAACGCTCTATTAATGCTTTTTCTATTTCAAAACACTCTGGTGCTTTAATATCTTCAAGGTTAATACCACCGAATGTGTCGGCAATATTGGCAACCGTATTAATAAAGTCTTCTGTTGTTTTGTGCTTAACTTCAATATCGATAGAATCAAGCCCTGCAAAACGTTTAAACAATAACGCTTTACCTTCCATTACGGGCTTAGACGCTAAAGGACCTAAATTACCAAGGCCTAGAATTGCAGTACCATTAGTAATAACCGCAACCATGTTACCTTTACCAGTATATTTATAAGCATTTGCAGGATCTGCAGCTATTTCACGTACAGGTTCGGCAACACCTGGGCTATACGCAAGTGCAAGATCATGAGCCGTTTCAGCTGGTTTTGTAAGCTCAATGCTAATTTTACCTGGTACGGGATGTGAGTGGTAATGTAGTGCTTGTTCACGAAAGTCAGACATAACGCGATTGTATCCTGCAATTTAAGTTAAAGTGAGAGATGGAGTCTTGGGGTACGATACCCTTATTATTTTTAAATTCCAAGCAATATCAGGTCTATCCTGTTATATGCTATATCCTATAATTTTAAGAGGTTTTTCAGTAACTTTGCAGGATTATATCAACATTTAATAAATAAAAATTCACCTAAAAAGTAAGTTTTAAGGTGCTTTTATGCCTATCAAAATCTTATAAAATGTATACTTAAAGTATCAGCATAAACTTAGAATAACAGCCTACTACCCTACTTTAAAAACAGATAAGCCCACGTTAGCTACTTTTATCAACCTAGTTAAAAATTGTACTATTTAAAATATAGAGAATATCTATCGATTTGTCTGTAAAGGATTATGCATACTCAGAATAAGAATAGGAATAGGAAATAGTTATGCAAAAGGAGGGGATCGTTAAAATCAACGAAATAATACCAATCTGCTTATATATGGGGTCTATTTAACGTTAAGAAAATTACGCTAGAACTAGGCTAAAATTTTTGTATCTAGTTGTTCTAAATAAAAATTTTTTAACGACGTTATAGTGCAATTTAATTCGTTAAATTGCTCAAAGATTTATGCAGGTTGGTATAAGATAATAAATAACAAATTTTAGGCACAAAAAAAGCACCCTAAGGTGCTTTTTTTAACTAAACAGCAATAATTACTTCTTGCTGGCAAGTGCACCGAAGCGCTTGTTGAAGCGATCAACACGTCCGCCAGTGTCTAAAACTTTTTGCTTACCAGTGTAAAACGGGTGACACGCAGAACATACGTCTAAGTGAATGTCTTTACAAAGAGTTGAGCTAGTTTCGAATTTATTTCCACATGAACATGTTGCAGAAATTACTTCGTACTTAGGGTGAATACCTTCTTTCATAGGAACCTCTAGTTAAGGCCGCATCGCTCTCCAAACCCGGAGTTTGGCACCATACGTCGTTAAAACAAATTTGTTGGTGGCGGATTTTATCCAACAACCTCCCCCCACACAAGTATTTATTTATATTTTTGCCAAAAAAGTGAACAATCTCTGTCTCAAGCGCTATTGCTAGTAGGTTTTTAGCGTTATTTTTAGTACATTACAGCATTAATTTTACGGGTTGAGTTGTTATGAGTTTTGTTGAAGTTGCTATTAAAGTCCCGCTTCCACGCACCTTTGATTATAAAATAGAAGAACAGCTCAGTGGCTTATCAACTCCTTTACTACCTGGCATGCGGGTTTTGGTACCTTTTGGTAATCAAAAAAAAGTAGCGGTTGTTTTGGGTATTAAAAGCAGTACCGACGTCCCTTTAAATAAAATTAAAAATATTATAGAGGTAATAGACGACGCCCCTATTTTAAGTGCCCAGCATTTAGAACTCCTTAGCTTTACTGCCCGCTATTATTGCTACCCATTAGGCGAAACTATTCATATAGCGCTACCTGGTGCACTTCGCCAAGGTGAATCGCCTGATAAAACCAGTATTAATATGGTTGCCCTGACAGAAAAAGGTGCAAAAGTACCGTCGTTAAAAGCTAAAACACAGCTCAACCTATTAAAGCAGTTATCGCAATCAGGTAAGTCATCATTAACTGAGTTAAAAGCACTGGGCTTTAGTAAAAAAACAATAGATAGCTTAATAGATAAAGAACTCATAACACAAACTATTGAGCACGATAACCAATGGCAAAGTGTTGCTCCAACCGTCGGTAGTAAACCAGTACTAAATAAAGAACAAGCGGTTGCTTGCACAGCTATAAATCAAAGTACTGGCTTTAGCAGCTTCTTATTAGAAGGCGTAACGGGCAGCGGTAAAACCGAAGTGTATTTACAGTGCCTAGAAGAAGTACTCAAACGTGGCGAGCAAGCCCTCGTACTCGTGCCCGAAATCGGCCTAACACCACAAACCGTAAACCGTTTTCGCCGCCGCTTTCCTGATACACCCATTATGCTTTGGCACTCAGCACTTACCGACAACGAACGTTTACAAACATGGCGTTTTTGCGAAAAAGGCAGTTGCGCGATAGTTATTGGCACGCGTTCGAGTATTTTTCTACCATTTTTAAAACTCGGTATGATTGTTGTTGATGAAGAACACGACTCGTCATTTAAACAACAAGATACCCTTCGTTACCATGCTCGTGATTTAGCCGCTTACAGAGCTTTTCAGCATAAAATTCCGCTTATATTAGGCAGCGCCACACCCGCGCTTGAAACACTTCACAAAGCAATTAATAACAAATACCAGCTATTAAGTTTAACGGAGCGTGCGCAAACAGCGACTGACAATCAGTTTAAGTTACTCGATATGAAAGGTCAGCCCGACCAAGCAGGTATTGCACATGCAAGCCTTGCTACTATGCGTCAGCACTTAAATCGCGGTAAACAGGTTATGGTATTTTTAAATCGCCGAGGTTTCTCACCAACCCTTATTTGCCATGAGTGCGGTTGGTTGAGCGAGTGTAAACGATGCAGTACCAGCGCTACATTTCATAAAGCGATTGGGCAAATGATCTGTCATCACTGTGGCGACCAGTACCCTGTCCCTCACCAATGCCCTGACTGTGGAAGTACGCAAATATTTCCTAACGGTAAAGGCACAGAGCAAATTGAAGAGTTTTTATCGACCGAGTTCCCTGATACACCCGTTACTCGTATAGACCGCGATTCAACTCGCCGAAAAGGTAGCCTTGAAAAAGCACTTGATGAAATAAACCTAGGGGGCGCACGCATTTTAGTGGGCACACAAATGCTTGCCAAAGGCCATCACTTTGCAGATGTGAGCCTTGTTATAATTTTAGATGTAGATAGCGGCTTATACTCATGCGACTTCAGAGCGACAGAGCATTTAGCGCAATTAGTCACCCAAGTAGCGGGGCGTGCTGGACGTTCAGGAGAACCTGGTCAAGTGTTATTACAAACACACTTTCCAGAACACCCTCTTTTGCAAGACTTAGTTAATAATGGTTACCAAGACTTTGCCCGCTTTGCTCTTAGTGAGCGCGATGATGCTGACTTACCGCCCATTACAAATATGGCCATTGTGCGTGCACAAGGACATAGTATTAAACTAGTCGTCGATTTTTTGACGGATTTGGTTCCTGTGAATGGGGTATCTGGTATACAATTGCTCGGTCCGATCCCTGCCCCACTTGAAAGAGTCGCAGGCATGTATCGTTTTCAATTGCATATTCAAGCGCAAGATCGTCGCATATTACATCAGTACCTTGCGCAAATGGTTGATTATTTAAGTACCAGTAAACTTGCACAAAAAGTACGCTGGAGCTTAGACGTAGACCCTATAGACATGATTTAGGTTAAGGCCAAAATAACACCATGGCACAGCACGATTATATTAATAAAAAGCCTGCAGGCAGAAACAGTAAAAAAAACGCACCCGCTAAAAAACCATTTCCTATTCTTTTAGCCGTTATAGCCATCTTACTTGTAGGTGGTTTTGCCTACACACTATGGTTTATAAAAAGTAATGCCGATCCAAAACTTGTCGAAAAACAAGCTAACCCAACTGCACCCGCAAAAGTAGAAGTTGTTATTCCACGTACACCGGAATTTATTAAAGAAATTAGAAACCACGAGATTCAAGTTGAAGTAAAAGAACTTGAGCAAAAAGGTCCTTATGTTATGCAATGCGGTTCGTTCAGAACTCATGCACAAGCTGAATCATTAAAAGCTAAAATCGCATTTGCAGGGCTCATTTCTGAGATAAAACAGGCTGAAGGCAGCAATGGTACTTGGTATAAAGTACGTTTAGGCCCTTACAAAACCAAACGCCAAGCCGAAAGCGATAAAAACAAACTTAAACGTGTAAAAATAGTCGGCTGCGGAATTTGGGGCTGGACTTGAAAATAAACCATTCACCCATATAACCTCATCATAATCGTTTTTTACGAGTTGCCTCTGTAGCTCGATGATGAGGAATAACATGACTACTATCGTAAGTGTTCGCCGCGGCGACAAAGTTGTAATTGGCGGCGATGGCCAAGTTTCACTTGGTAACACCGTAATGAAGGGCAACGCCCGCAAAGTTCGACGTCTTTATAATGGCAAAGTAATCGCTGGTTTTGCCGGCGGTACTGCTGATGCCTTCACTCTTTTCGAACGTTTTGAAAGCAAATTAGAAATGCACCAAGGTAACCTAACTAAAGCCGCAGTAGAAATGGCTAAAGATTGGCGAAGCGACCGTGCACTTCGAAAACTCGAAGCGCTGCTCGCTGTAGCAGACGAAACAGCCTCTTTAATTATTACCGGTAATGGCGATGTGGTTCAGCCAGAAAACGATTTAATTGCAATTGGTAGTGGTGGTAACTTTGCGCAATCAGCGGCAACCGCCCTTTTAGAAAATACAGATTTAAGCGCTCGTGAAATAGTAGAGAAAAGCTTAACTATTGCAGGCAACATCTGCGTATTTACTAATAACTTCCAAACAATCGAAGAATTATAATAGGAACTATCATGTCTGATATGACCCCAAGAGAAATTGTTCACGAGCTAGATCAGCACATTATAGGTCAGGCTAAAGCTAAAAAAGCGGTCGCTATTGCGCTTCGTAATCGCTGGCGCCGTATGCAATTAAATGAAGATTTACGCAGTGAAGTAACACCAAAAAATATATTAATGATTGGTCCAACAGGTGTAGGTAAAACAGAAATTGCCCGTCGTTTAGCAAAACTTGCTAACGCACCATTCATTAAAGTAGAAGCGACTAAATTTACTGAAGTTGGTTATGTTGGTAAAGAAGTAGATACGATCATACGTGACCTCGTTGATGTTTCAATTAAAATGACTCGCGAACAGCAAACTAAAAAGTTTAAACATCGCGCCGAAGAAGCAGCAGAAGAGCGTATTTTAGATGCACTTTTACCACCTGTTAAAGATCAATATGGCGAAAGCCAACGCGACGATACTTCATCTACTCGCCAAACATTTCGTAAAAAATTACGTGAAGGCCAACTAGATGATAAAGAGATCGAGATTGAATTAGCGCAAGCTCAATCAAACGTAGAAATTATGGCGCCTCCTGGTATGGAAGATATGACCAACCAGTTACAAAGCATGTTTCAAAACATGGGCGGCGATAAACGCACTAAGCGTAAGTTAAAAATTAAAGAAGCCTTCAAACTATTAACGGAAGAAGAAGCCGCTAAATTAGTAAACCCTGAAGAGCTAAAAGAACAAGCTATTTTTGCAGTAGAGCAAAACGGTATTGTGTTTATTGATGAAATAGACAAAATTTGTAAACGTGGTGATTCTTCAGGCCCTGATGTGAGCCGAGAAGGTGTTCAGCGCGACTTACTACCGTTAATTGAAGGCTCAACAGTAAACACTAAACACGGTATGGTTAAAACTGACCATATGTTGTTTATTGCCTCAGGTGCGTTCCAAATGTCTAAACCATCAGACATGATACCTGAGCTACAAGGTCGCTTACCGATTCGAGTAGAACTTGAGCCACTAACTGCAGATGACTTTAAACGTATCCTGACAGAGCCACATGCATCGCTTACTGAGCAACAACGAGAGCTCCTTAAAACTGAGCAAGTAACGATTGAGTTTAGTGATGATGCTATTGAGCGTATTGCTAAGGCAGCGTGGCAAGTTAACGAAAAAACCGAAAACATCGGTGCTCGTCGCTTGCATACTGTGATGGAAAGATTGATGGAAGAAATTTCATACGATGCTTCTGAAAAAGCAGGTTCATCACTTGTTATTGACGCCGCTTACGTTGAAAAACATCTAGGCGCACTTGTTGAAGATGAAGACTTAAGCCGCTTCATTCTATAAAACGAATATAAACGTTATACTAAAAGCCTCCAGATTGGGGGCTTTTTAATGGGATATATAAAATGAAACACGTTACAAAAGTGCATTACCACAGCGTGAGTAAAAATTTAGATGTTTATTTTGACGACGATAGCCAAGCAGTCTTTAGCTGTGAATTTTTACGCGTTCACTCTCCCTCTGCTGAAGTGCAAGGCCATGGCTCTGGCCCCATGAAGCTAGTACTTAATAAACAATCTGTAGGTATAAAAAACATAGTACCTGTCGGGCATTATGCACTGCGTTTAGATTTCGATGATGGTCACAATAGTGGACTGTTCAGTTGGAGTTACTTTGAAAAACTACAAGCGCAGCAACAAACGTTGAGCGATGAATATTCGGCACGCGTAGCCGAGCACGAACAAAACAAAAACAGTGTACCAATAAAGTTTATTCCTTAAACCTTATTGGTAACTTTAGGTGGGTATTTTTAGATTAGTTAACCTAAACCCTGGTTAAGATATTTACTATCCAGAGTTCAGGTTAGTTACACTTTAAACTTATCAATAGCGCTAAATAACACTCTAGCTTGCTCAGATACTTCTTCGCTAGTTTGGGCGTTTTTAGCAGCATGTTCAGTTGCATCTTGCGCAATATCGCGAATTCTTACTACATTTTTATTAACCTCTGATGCCACTTGGCTTTGCTCGTCAATAGCAACCGCTATTTGAGAGCTCATTTCCATTATTGTTTGTACATCTTCAGTAATTGCGCCTAATAACTCACCTGCTTTAATTGCTTGCGAGGCACTTTCATCGCCTTGAGAACGACATTTGTGCATAATACTCACCACTTCTTGAGTACGCTGCTGTAAGGTACTTATAATACCTTCAATCTCACTCGTGGACTCTTGAGTACGCTTCGCTAATGAACGAACCTCATCTGCAACAACAGCAAAACCACGACCATACTCACCAGCACGTGCCGCTTCTATTGCCGCATTAAGTGCGAGCAAATTTGTTTGATCTGCAATCCCCCGAATTACATCAAGCACTGAACCAATTGTTTCGCCATCTTTTTCAAGTTGCGATACTACATTTGATGCATTCCCTAACGAATCAGATAGGGCTCTAATGTGCTTAACGGTAGAGTCAACTTCACTGCGCCCTTGTTGAGCACTTAAGTTTGTTGACTCTGCTTTTTTAGCAGCCGCTTCAGTATTATGTGAAATATCCTGAATCGTCGCCTGCATTTCGGTGGCTGCAGTTGCAACCATGTCGGCTTCATGTAATTGCTCTTGCATACCGGAGCTTGTTGCTGCGGTACTTTCTGATAAATGCTCTGTTGCTATGTTAAGCGTATTTAAAGCACCATTAACTTCGTTAATTAAGTTTTTAAAATCGCCTATTAAACTATTAAAGTCGACCGTCATGGTGGTAATTTCGTCTTTACCTGTTTGCTCTATCATCACGCTTAAATCATTATTACGACGAATATCGTTAATGGTGTGATAAACCCGCTCTATAGGCACAATAATCGAGCGGCTCGTGAAATAAACCAACATTAAAACAATAATGCCAGCAATCACAAAAATAAGAATGGCTAAAAATTGTGCCTGTTCAACGCTTTTATCTACCTGCTGCTTAGTGCTTAATAGTATCTGCGCAACGATTGCATCACTTTGTTCAACACTTTTACGCATTTTTCCAAGTGCACCTGAATTTAAATCTAAGCCCAATTCAACCTGTGCCTGGACCAATGCTTGAAATTGCGTTTGGTAGGAATTTAAAAAGCCATTTAATTGAGCTGTATACCCCGTATCAAATTGAGCCTGAGCGATTTGCTGCTTTAAAGTATCAACCCCTTCATCAAATCGAGTTAAATACTTAAGATCAAAACGTAGCATAAAATCTTTTTCAGCCCGTCTTAATTGTAATATAGAAGATAAGAGTTTGTAATTATCTTGCTCTTTGAGCAAGCTTTCGACCTCGTGTACTGCACTTCTTAGTTCGCCATACAGCCCATCTTTTGGGTGTAATCCTATGCGTTTTTGTAGCACAACAACACTCATAAAGTCATTGTTATAAGCACTTACCAAATTATCGAGATTACTTATTTTTTGGGTTTCGATACCCTGCTCTTGCATAATTACATTCAACTTAGCAATTTTACTTTTAAGCTGGTTATAATCTTGTTCAAATAAGTCTAATGCTTCTTCTTGTTTATAAAAAAGAAAGTTTTTTTCATGTTTACGCAGTTCTAATTCATGGATATTAAGCTCTTCAGCAAGCTGAATTGTTTTATTTAAGCTTAACGTTGTTCTCGCTTCATAAATTATTACGCATAAAAGGACCACCATTGCTAAACCAACAACGACTGCGTTTAACTGTAAACGTCGTTTGATTGTTAAGTTTTGTAAAAAATTCATCGCTAACGCCTTTTTTAAATATGCATTTGTATTATAGCTGATAGCTCAGAAGCGACTCATTAATTTAACTTTTTATTATTGGTTATTCTAAGCTACTTAATTATGATGCCTATAAAGCGACACTATCCCACAAACCTTTGTGTAACGATTGTGTGTTATTCCACTGTTGTTTAACCAACCAATCAATTAAAGGCGCGGGATCGCTAGGGTAATTTATTTGCTTATTTTGCGGGGCGCTATTCCAGTCATCAAGGGCTTGCGGGTTTAAATAGTTCATAACATGCGCCATGCCCATGGCAAACAAAGTTTGTGCATTTGCGGTTTGCTCAAACTGCCCATCTAAAGGCTTTAATAGTAACTTCTTACCTAACTTAAGCGCTTCACTGGCAAGCTCAAACCCCGCATTACCAATAACGCCACTCGTGTTTGCTAAGTCATTTAAAAAGCCAGAACGTGAGGGTGGTCGCAAATGTATATGTCCAAAAGACTGATTGCAGGCATTTGGGTGATAACAATAAAATTCTTTTTCGGGAAAGTCTTTTAAATAATCAACAATGCTATCTAAGTTTTCAAACGGTAAATATACCAATACCTTATTTAGTACCGCGACAGGATTCTCATGATTATGATGAGCAATAAAAGGCGGGATTATATTATTTGCAAATGGCTTCCAGTGTACGCCTAAGTAAGTAGATGCTGGTGCATAATGCTTGATGAGCGATTTTCTAAGTACACCACGACCAAATATAGGTACGTTTTCTGACAAAAATGCGGCTTGGTGACTAATACCGATAACGGGTATATCGGCCCGTTTTGCAGCCCATGCTGTGACTGGCTCAAAGTCGTTAAGTACAAAATCGTACTGTTTTATATCAAGCGATTTTATATCACTCACCAGCTTACAAACTCGCATGTTTTTAAGTGTTTTTAAATTTTTGACTTGCCCATTTTTAGTATCAAACGATAAGCCCCGATACGCTTTATAATCTGAGAATTCGTGCATATCAAAGTAATCTTTATTTGCTCGCCCTGAAAACACATAATCAACATCAATACCAAGTTTATTAAAGCAGCTTGCCATAACCCTAGCCCGCGTTATATGACCATTACCGGTACCCTGCACTCCATACAATATTTTCATACAGGTACCACAAGCGCTAATGCGAATAAGCCACAAACACTGCCAATAATCGCACCTATAATAATATCAGCAGGAAAATGTACGCCTAATACAACACGAGAAATAGCCACACCAGCAGCCCAACTAAGTAGTAGCCATATATATTCAGGGAAAAAGTGACTTAGTATAATCGCAACTAAGAACGCTGCAGCGCTGTGACCCGAGGGCAAACTAAATTTATCACTTGGTACTATGTAAGCATTTGTTACTAAGCAGTCGCATGGACGGATACGGGCAAATCTATTTTTGGCCAATAAATAAATGGGCCTTTCTAAAGCAAAACCAACTAATATCGTTACAGGTAATAATTGTTGCTGCTCATTATTACTAAGCCACCACACCGCTAAACACACAAGTATGTAAAGTCCACCATCACCGCTTTTTGATAATCCAAACGCCATTGTTTTAAACCACTTCGGTGAGTTGCAATTAAACAGAGTTAAAAATAATTGCTCATCTAGCAGAGCTGCCTTTTTAAACATATTATTGTTATACATCACTTCCCCTCATTGCATAATATATGAACACCGATTTAGCTTATGTGTTGTAAATAACAATTGAGTGACGCTTTTAAGACACTATTATTGCGATTAATGATTTAGCGCTTGTTTTGTCTAAATTTACTGCGATTAAGTCGTTGTTATTGCTTATAAGGAGGGTATACTGAGGTATAAATTAATGTACCTTTTGAGGATAAAATAATGGATTACAGCACTTCTGATTTATGTGACCACTTTGCTGATGTGGTTGACGTGCTAGAGCCAATGTTCATCAACTTTGGTGGTCGACACAGCTTTGGTGGCCGCATTAAAACGGTTAAATGTTTTGAAAATAATGAACTGATCCGCGAATTACTTTCTCAAGACGGTACAGACTTAGTGCTTCTTATTGACGGTGGTGGCTCAACTCGCCGTGCACTTATTGATATTGAATTGGCCGAACTTGCACTTGAAAATAACTGGAATGGTATTGTTGTTTACGGCGCAGTACGCCACGTTGATGAGCTTGAAGAACTTGATTTAGGCATTCAAGCAATTGCTTCTATCCCTGTTGCAGCTGACAGTGAAGGTGCTGGCGAGGATGCTATAGGCGTTAACTTTGCCGGTGTATCATTTTTTGATGATGACTTTATTTATGCTGATAGTACTGGCATTGTTTTATCTGCAGAAGAATTAGAATTGGAAGTTGTAGAAGTATAACGTGACCTCCCATTTAAAAGTATATGATGAAAGCGCGGTTAGAGCACTTTGCTCTAGCCGCGTAAATGAAAAAAAAGCATGGCAATCAATGGCCTTGCTAGACACTCAAGTAAACCTGCAACAAGCACTTATTGACGCAGCTCAATTTGGCATTCGCTACGTACTTCTTGGTATTTGCGAAGATATTGGCCCAAAAGCAAATTTAGGAAATAGCGGTGCAAATGAAGCATGGCCTGCTTTTTTAAAACGTTTTTTAAACCAATCTCATAATCAATTTATTGCCACTCAAAAAGTACTTTTATTGGGTGAAGTAAATACTGATGATTTAATGGCGCAAAGCAACCAACTTAATAATCAGCAAGCCCAGCAGTTAACTCAATTACGAGATTTATGCCAACAACTTGATGAACGCGTAGAGTCAGTATTAAGCCTTATTTTTAAAGCAGGGCTTGAGCCAATCGTAATTGGCGGAGGTCACAATAATTGCTTAGGTATTATTCGCGCGCTAAGTAAGTCAAAAAACACGCCTGTTAATGCTATCAATTTTGACCCTCATGCCGATTTTAGAGAATGTGAAGGTCGCCATAGTGGTAATGGTTTTCGCTACGCGTATAACGAGCAACATCTAAGTAATTACCATGTTATTGGCTTACATGAATTAAAAAATAATCAAGCAATTATAGATGCAATGAGTGAAGCTAACTTTAAGTTTGATAGCTATCAATCTATACAAGTTAAGCGAAAAATTACACTAACGCAGGCAATTGAAAATGCACTAAGTAATTTTAATGATTTACCACTGGGTGTTGAAGTTGATTTAGATAGTATTACTTATATGCCAGTTAGTGCGTATACATATTGCGGATTTAGTGTGAGTGACACTGAGCACTTTGTGCATTTAGCTGCAAGCCACCGGCACTCTAAGTACTTACACTTATGTGAAGCAGCGCCTAGCCAGCACCCTAACGGGTTAGATGCAGGTGCTGCCCATGTAGGGCAAGTGATTAGTGCACTTGTAAATAGCTACCTACAAGCCAAAGAAAACACTTAACGTTGTTGAACCGATCGCCACTCTTTTAGCCAGCTCATTAAACCAATACTACTTAGCGGGTGACCAAAGTAATAACCTTGGGCAGCATAACCTTTTAAGCTTTTTACAAACTTAAGTTGTTCAAGTGTTTCTACTCCTTCAAAAATCACTTTTGTTTTTTGTTGGCTATGCATATCAACCATTCCACCAACTAAACTGCGTATATTGTTTTGATTACTAAAGTCAGCGGTAAGTGAAGGTGAAACCTTAATATACTCAACCGCTAAACTTGGTAACTTAGAAAGTAGTACCGGGTTATCACCAAGTCCATCCACACATACTTTTAAGCCTATGTTATTAAGCCTTGCGATCATGCCTCGGCCTTTGTCATCTAAACCAGCAAAAATATGTAAAGGGCATTCAACAATTAAGTCCCCCGCCTCTAAGTGATGTTCATTTATAACAACATCAACAAATTCAACAAACTCTTCATTTAGCATTTCAGGGCCAAATACGTTAATGCTAAGCGGTATAGAAATACCTTCTACTCTAAGCGCCATTGCAAGTTCAGCGGCTCTCTCCATTACAAATTTAGCAAGCGGGTAACCAAGCCCTGCTATTCTTATGTCGTCAATAAAACGATTAGCAGATAAAATTCCTTGCTTAGGGTGCTGCCAACGCAGTAGTAATTCTAAAAACTCAATTTGACCGTTTTCGTTACAAATTATAGGTTGAAAATAGAGTTCTAATTCGCTCGAAAAATCAATATTTGCTAATTCTTTTAGTCGCGCTTGTTGCTCTCGCAGTTCAATCATCATTTGTTGATGATAAGGCACAACCTTGCGATTTGGGTGGCTATCGAGTGCTAGGTATGCGTACGATATTAAATTATCAAAGTTATTGTCTTGCTCATTACAATCAACATAACTCGCCCTCGCTTTTACCTCTACAGTGCAGTTAGCAACATTAAATGGCTTAAGCGTTGCACCCAGTATTTGTTCAATAACCAACTCATGTAAATGTTTTTGATTCGCGAAACTACAAATAAATGCAAAGTTAAGGCCCCCTAAGTGGGCTAGCTTTTCTTGCCCAACTAAAGTCACTATTTCGTCACTTGAAAGCAGTTCTTTTATTCGATTAGCCGATTGTGCTAACAGTATATCGCCAAAGTCGCGTCCTATATGCTGGTTAACTTGCTCAAATCCTTCAAGACGAATAACGATTAACGCTGCACTTACTTGCTTATTGTCGCACCATGCATAGTAACCTTGGCGTAACTGTTTTCTATCTGCAAAAACCGAAAGCGGAGACTCTTCTATAAATGTATCACCTGTAGGTTCTGGCTCTATCACGACTTCTATTTCAGCGCTTTCGTCATTTAAAAAGCCAACAATAGCTAATAATAATATTGCTAACACAACCCAAAATAACGGAACTTCCAATAATAAATGAGCTGAAAATAGAACAACAAATAAAAGACCAGCCATTGAGCTGGTAATAATCATGCTCCAATTATTTCGCTCGAAGGCTTGCCATAAATGAAAACAAAATCCAAAGGCAAGTAAAATGGCAAGCCAAGCTGCGCCCGTGCTCAAAATAGCCAAACCAACAGCTGCTGTGCATAAATAGCTAAATTTAATACTGGCATTTTTAACGGCAAATAAAGTGGCAATCATCGCCATCAATAGTGCACCACTAAAAAATATTGGGAAGTTACTGTCGGTTAGTATGTTCAAATTAACGGCATCCGTATTCGCTAAAAAAGTTTAAACCAGATTATATGTGGGCAAAAATAATACAAACTAGTTAATTCTACCCAAAATCCATAAATTTAACAGTTTATTTACGCCAAATTGGTAACTTAATTGTGATGGATGACTTATTTGCCAATGCGCAATATCAGCTCTTGCACCAACCTTTAAAATACCACGGTCGTCTAACCCTAGTGCTTTAGCAGCATTGCGAGTCACACCTGCCAATGCTTGCTCGGGTGTTAATCTAAACAATGTGCATGCCATGTTCATCATCAAGTGCACTGAGCACAGCGGTGAAGTGCCAGGATTAAAATCACTCGCAATAGCTATAGGTACTTTATATTGATTAAGTAACTCAATAGGTGGGAATTTAGTTTCTCTTAAAAAATAAAATGCACCGGGCAGTAACACCGCGACCGTCCCAGCGCTTGCCATGGCTTTTACACCCTCTTCATCGAGATGCTCAATATGATCTGCCGAAAGGCCATTGAACTGCGCCACCAGCTCAGCACCATGTTGATTAGATAACTGCTCAGCATGGCATTTTACTGGGAGGTTATGCTTTTTAGCCGCCTGGAAAACACGTTTGGTTTGCGAATAACTAAACCCTACATTTTCACAAAATACATCGACTGCATCAGCAAGATCATTAGCCACTACCTGATCAAGCATGTCAGTACATACCAAATCAATATATTCATCAGCACGGTCTTTGTATTCAGGCGGTAGAGCATGCGCCCCTAAAAAAGTAGTTTTAATATCAATAGGATGATGCTCACCCAATAAACGAGCGACTTCTAATATTTTTATCTCGTTTTCAGTATCTAGCCCATAGCCCGACTTTATTTCAACGGTGGTTACACCCTCTTTTAACAACGTATTTAAGCGATCTTTTGCATCAACAAATAATTGCTCTCGATCGGCTGCTCTCGTCGCCTTAACCGTACTTGCTATGCCACCGCCTTGTGCTGCGATTTGCTCATAACTTACACCCTGCAAGC
Organism: Pseudoalteromonas sp. NZS37; assembly: GCF_015864265.1. Classification (NCBI taxonomy): domain Bacteria; kingdom Pseudomonadati; phylum Pseudomonadota; class Gammaproteobacteria; order Alteromonadales; family Pseudoalteromonadaceae; genus Pseudoalteromonas; species Pseudoalteromonas sp. NZS37. The sequence goes on from NZ_JADYXL010000001.1 coordinate 716,393, forward strand.
GCTGCTCAAACTCTTGCGACCTTGAACCTGCAAACACTAAATGTGTATGACAATCTATTAAGCCCGGCGTTAACCACTGCCCTTTTATACTCAATGTCGGCGTTGCAAACACATCAAAACTGGGCAACGTTGATTGCTCTCCAATCCACGCAATTTTACCATTTTTAATAGCTATAGCAGCATTTTCGATTGCGCCATAAGGGGCATTTATATTGCTATCCATAGTGGCAATATTGGCATCAGTTAAAAGTAAGTCGATTTCTTCTAACTCATAATTTTTTGTTGTGCTTTGCATTTTGCAGCCCTTTTTACGCCCAGAGTGATGAAAATATAGTCTAACAACCCATCTTGTATATACAAGGTAATTGTGTCATCTTATTTATATAGTTTATTTTTAATGTAACCATAAATTTAATGACGACACCTAAATTTGCGCAAATAAAACAATTCATTGTTGATAAAATTCGCAGCGGTACGTGGCAAGAAAACCAACGTGTTCCCTCTGAAAACGAACTAAGTAGTCAATTTAGTGTCAGCAGAATGACAGCCCGCCGAGCACTAAGCGAATTAACCGAGGCAGGTATTTTAACCCGCAGCCAAGGGTTAGGTACATTTGTAGCCACATTTAAATCGCAGTCATCGTTACTCGAAATAAAAAACATTGCTGATGAAGTAAAAGAGCGTAACGGCAACTACACCTGTAGTGTACTCATACTTGAATCAATAAATGCAGTCGCACCTATTGCCATTGCACTTGGTGTTGAGATTGACAGTGTTGTATATCGAAGTGTACTCGTGCATAACGAAAACGACAGCCCCTTGCAGCTAGAAGAGCGTTTTGTAAACCCTGCGCTTGCGGCTGGTTACTTACAACAAGACTTTAGCACGCTTACACCTCATGAGTATCTATCTAGTGTTGCACCACTTACCCAAGCGAGGCATACCGTAGAGGCTATTATGCCAAACAGCGAAATGTGCCAATGGTTAAATTTATATAACGAAGAACCATGCTTACAAGTTATTCGACGCACATGGTCTATTAACGGTATTGTAAGCTTTGCGCGCCTTGTATCACCAGGCAGTAAATATCGCTTAGGTGGTCACTTAACATTTAAAAAATAACAAACAATGGCGCTTACTGCGCTTTTTTTATAGCAAATCACCTTGTATATACAACAGGAGCAAAACATGAACAACCGACTCGACACAAGTCGCGTAATACGTGCACCTCATGGCGATAAAATAAGTGCTAAAAGCTGGCAAACTGAAGCTGCTAAGCGCATGCTAATGAATAATTTAGACCCTGAAGTAGCAGAACATCCTCATGCACTTGTTGTATATGGTGGTATTGGCCGAGCAGCTCGTGATTGGCCAAGTTATGACAAAATTATAGAGACCCTCGATAGACTCGAAAGCGACGAAACTCTGCTTGTACAATCAGGAAAACCCGTTGGTGTATTTAAAACCCACAGTAATGCCCCTCGTGTACTTATTGCCAACTCAAACCTTGTTCCACACTGGGCAAATTGGGAGCACTTTAACGAGCTCGATAAAAAAGGCTTGATGATGTACGGACAAATGACGGCGGGTTCTTGGATTTATATTGGCTCGCAAGGCATTGTACAAGGCACTTACGAGACCTTTATAGCCATGGCAAAGCAACATTTTTTAGGCAGTGCTAAAGGCAAGTGGGTATTAACGGGTGGCCTTGGTGGTATGGGCGGTGCTCAACCTCTTGCCGCTACAATGGCAGGGTTTAGTGCGCTAGTTGTTGAATGTGATGAAAGCCGTATCGATTTTCGTATAAAAACAGGCTACGTTGATGTAAAAGCAACGAACCTTGAACACGCACTGCAATTAATAACCGACGCGTGCATAAAAGGTGAAGCCCTATCAGTTGGCCTACTTGGTAACGCTGCCGATGTATTTAGTACACTGGTTAAAACAGGTATTACACCTGATGTAGTCACAGATCAAACATCAGCTCACGATCCATTAAATGGTTACTTACCACAAAACTGGACAATGGAGCACGCAGCAAAAATGCGTGAGCAAGATCCAAAAGCGGTAGTAAAAGCTGCTAAACAATCAATGGCAGTCCAAGTTAGAGCCATGCTGGCGCTGCAAAAAGCGGGTGCCGCCACTACTGATTACGGAAATAATATTCGTCAAATGGCGTTTGATGAAGGTGTTACCAACGCGTTTGATTTTCCTGGGTTTGTACCCGCCTATATTCGCCCTTTATTTTGTGAAGGTATTGGCCCATTTAGATGGGTAGCATTATCGGGCGATCCAGAAGATATTTATAAAACCGATGCAAAAGTAAAAGAGCTTATTCCTGATGATGCACATTTACATAATTGGCTTGATATGGCGCGTGAACGCATTCAATTTCAAGGGCTACCTGCACGTATTTGTTGGGTAGGTTTAAAAGATAGAGCACGCCTTGCATTGGCCTTTAACGAAATGGTTAAAAATGGCGAACTTAAAGCCCCTATCGTTATTGGTCGTGACCACCTCGACTCTGGCTCAGTTGCCAGCCCTAACCGCGAAACAGAAAGTATGAAAGATGGCTCAGATGCGGTATCGGACTGGCCATTACTCAATGCACTGCTTAATACGGCAAGTGGCGCTACTTGGGTGTCTCTTCATCATGGTGGCGGTGTAGGTATGGGGTTTAGTCAGCACTCTGGTGTGGTTATTGTTGCCGATGGTACAAATGAAGCTAAAGAGCGTATTGCTCGCGTACTTTGGAACGACCCTGCAACGGGTGTAATGCGCCATGCTGATGCTGGATACGACATAGCAAAGAACTGCGCCAAAGAACAAAATTTAGACCTACCTATGCTAAACGAGGAATGATCATGTTCGAACTTACTCTCACACCAGGCTCACTTGATTTAAACACATTGAGAAAAATTAATAATTCACCGGTAAAGTTAAACCTTGTAAAGCATGCTGAATCACAAATAGCTGCCAGCGCGCAAACCGTTCAAAACGTTATTAATGAGCACCGCACTGTATACGGGATTAACACCGGCTTTGGGTTATTAGCTAATACCAAAATAGCCGACGACGAACTTGAATTATTACAGCGCTCCATTGTGCTTTCACACGCTGCGGGCATTGGCGAATACATGGATGACAGCACAGTAAGGTTAATGATCACCTTAAAGGTAAACTCGCTTTCGCGCGGCTACTCGGGTATTCGCCTGCAAGTAATCCAATTTTTTATGCAGCTGCTTAGTAGCGAAGTATATCCGTGCGTGCCTAAAAAGGGCTCCGTGGGGGCATCGGGGGATTTAGCCCCTCTTGCGCATATGTGCCTACCTTTATTAGCTGAAGGTCAAATGCGACATAAAGGAAAAATAATTAGTGCAGCACAAGGGTTAAAAATAGCGGGGCTTGAACCTCTTACCCTTGCAGCTAAAGAAGGCTTAGCATTATTAAATGGCACACAAGCGTCAACTGCGTTTGCACTACAAGGCCTATTTAGAAGCGAGAACTTATATGCACAAAGCTGCGTTATCGGCTCGATAAGCATAGAAGCTGCAATGGGCAGTCGCGCGCCATTTGATGCACGTATTCATGATATTCGTGGTCAGCGCGGACAAATAGACACCGCTCAAGTATTTAGAGAGCTACTCGATACGCACTCTCAAATTAGTGATTCCCACGTAAATTGTGAAAAAGTACAAGATCCATACTGCCTTCGCTGCCAACCTCAAGTGCTAGGTGCTTGCCTAACTCAGATACGCCAAGCCGCAGAAGTATTGTTATGCGAGTCAAACGGTGTAACCGATAATCCGCTAGTTTTTGCCGATGTAGGCGACATCATTTCTGGAGGGAATTTTCATGCAGAACCCGTTGCAATGGCTGCCGATAACCTCGCTATTGCGATTGCCGAAATTGGTGCTTTAGCAGAAAGACGAATTGCATTACTTATTGACTCAAACCTATCTAAGTTACCGCCATTTTTGGTTGAAAACGGCGGGGTAAATTCAGGTTTTATGATTGCTCAAGTAACCGCTGCTGCGCTTGCGTCAGAAAACAAATCATTAGCACATCCGGCTTCGGTCGATAGCTTGCCTACATCTGCAAATCAAGAAGATCATGTATCTATGGCAACCTTTGCAGCAAGGCGCTTAGATGAAATGGCCAATAATACCCAAGGTGTTTTGGCAATAGAATGGTTAGCATCGGTTCAAGGGCTAGAATTTAGAAAGCCGCTTGAACCATCAAATAAAGTGCAAAGCGCTAAAGCGTTATTACGCGAGCATGTGAGTTATTATGATAAAGACCGCTACTTTGCTCCCGATATCGAAGCTGCTAATACATTACTAAGTGAAGGTAAGCTATGCGACTTCATAGAGAGCAGTCCCCTGCCTTCAGCATATTAAATACCATATTGGTAAGTAAAGCCTAGCGCTTCAATAGCTGAGCCAATAACTTTGCGCTCAGCTTTATCATCACTGGTAAAGCGTGGTAACTCGCCACCATGTTCTGCACACTTCACTGCGTAGTATTCAGCTTTTGTCGGGTGCGCAGGATTAACAACATTATAAATATTTTGCCCTACTTGCCAGTGCTCTATCACCGCAAAGATAGCATTAATTACATCTTGTTGGTGCACCATATTTACTACTTGCTCACTTGATGTATTAAGCTCTTTGCCTGCCACAAAACGACCAGGTTCTCTATTAGGCCCTAGTAATCCAGCTAAACGCAGCACTTTCCCGTCTTGCTCAAGTACTTGCTCTTCTGCCTCATAGAGCTTTATTTGGCGCTCGTTTGTGCATGAAATATCGCAACTTTCGCTATATACACCAGGCTCTTGATCGTATACCCCGGTTGACGAGCATAATAAAAAGCCCTTTGCGTTTAACTCCTTTGAAAGCTTAAGCGCTGCGGTGAGTGTTTCAGGATAATTACTTTCACTGTGCCTGCTACGTGGTGGAATAGCACATACCCAATAAGCATTTTGTAAATCAACTTGATGTCTTAATTGCCCATCTTCAAGTGTAAACTGACGCTCAAAGTCAAACTCGTGTATATCTGTTCTATGCGTTCCTTGTACTTGCCAATCAGCTTTTTGCGCACTTACGCATAACGCATGTCCTAACCAACCTGCACCTAATACTACTAATTTATTACTTTTATTTGTCATTTTTGTATAAGCCTTTATTTTAAACGCATAATTAGTTCTTTCTATCTAACTTTATAGAGATTTTAAGTAAGATATGATTAGATATAATTTCATAAATAATAAAAATATGCGTACTCATGCTAAATAATTTATCATTACGGAAGAAAATATTATTATTGATTGGTGGAACAATTACCGTTTTACTAATTATTGCCTCAACATTTTTTGTTAAACACATTGCCAACCTCTCTAGAGAAAACATAGAAAATGAAGCGCAAAGTTATCTACAGACCGAGCAACTTTCAATGCAAAGTTACTTTGCGATGTACGGAAAAATGGTATCAACCTTTGTTAATAACCCACATTTAATCAACTTTTTTGAAAATTGGGATACTCGCGATCAAGCACTTGAAAGCGCCCCTGGCTACAACGAAGTAAACCAAGACTTTGTCCGTTTAAGCTCAAATGACGAAAACATTTTATCGGCCTTTTTTGCCTCAGCAACCACCGGTGAATACTTTAAAGAAAATGAACGTACAAGTCACTACAACGGCCAGCCTTATTACGCCTACAAGCGTGGTTGGTGGCAAGAAGCCATGCAAGTTAACAAACTTTACGTAGGTCCAATCTCTGTTGATTTAACCACAGGCGTAGCATCCGCAGTAGTACAACAACCTGTTTATAACGCACAGCGTAAACTCATTGGTATGGGCGGTGTTGATTTACAACTAAACAAAATTAACGACATGGTCGAAAATATTCGCTTTAACGGCCAAGGTTATGGATTTTTACTCGATGGAAATCAAAAAGTAGTTCACTTTTCAAAAGCCACAGGACACAAACTTTCAATTACAGATGAAGGTGCAAACGGTAAAGAAGGACTCGATGCGCTTGAGCAACAGTTTACAGATACAGCAGGCTTTAAAGAATTAAATACACAAATGCGAAATAACCTTAAAGGTAGCCAAATGGTTACTTTTAAAGGTGAGCAGTTTTATGTGGTTTACCATCGTCTGCAGCTAGAGCAGCCTTATATAGATTGGTATGTAGGTCTACTTATTCCTACTAGCATGATTGAAGAGCCCGTAAATGCCGCAGTAACCGCAACAACAACTGCAGTAGTTATTATCTTAATTATTATATTAGCCATGATTTTATGGGCTACCCATATGATTTCAAAACCCATCACAACACTTACGCACATTATGCGTGATATAGCATCGGGCGAAGGCGACCTTACTCAAAAAATTGATATTAATAGTCAAGATGAAGTGGGACAGCTGGCCAATCATATGAACACTTTTATTGATAAGTTACGCGCCATGATGCTAGAAACCGCAGCGCAAGCAGAACAGCTAAGTAATGCAGCAGCTCAGCTAAGACATGTTTCTGAGCAAACTAATTCTGAAATTCAGCAAGAGAAGCAGCAAGTTGATAGCGTCAGCGCTGCGGTAACTGAAATGGCGACTACTGTGCTTGAAATATCACGTAATGCACAACATACAAATAACGCAGCTGAAGAAGTTCAGGCAATTACAGCTGAAGGTGCAAGCCGTTCTACACAGGCGCAAAAAGTAATGACTGAGCTGGCGTTGCATATTGGCGAAGCATCTAAAGTGGTAGCAGGCCTTGAACAAGAAAGTAATAACATTGGTGCGTTAGTCGATGTAATTAATTCAATTGCCGATCAAACCAACTTACTTGCACTTAATGCGGCTATAGAGGCAGCTCGTGCCGGTGAACACGGTCGAGGCTTTGCCGTTGTTGCTGATGAAGTACGCTCACTAGCAAGTCGCACACAAGAATCAACTGACGATATTCGTAATATGATTTCGCGCTTGCAGCAAATAGCTCAACAGGCCTCAGTGATGATGCAACAAGGACAAGATCAAACCGAGGGCTCAGTACTGCAAACTAAAGAAGTACTTAGCTCACTTCACAATATTGCGCAGTCGGTCACTAAAGTACAAGACCAAAGTCATCAAATAGCAACATCAACTGAGGAGCAAACAGTCGTAGCTGAAGATATTAATACGAGCCTTTCGGCAATTAATAACTTAGTGAACAGTACAGCTGACCATGCGCACACCCTCGCTGACGAAGCTCGTGACTTAAGTGATTTAGCTGCAGCACTTAACAAAACGGTTAACCAATTTAAATTATAAAACACTCATTTAATAGCTGTGTTTAAGCGTCAAACTTAAGCGCAGCTATAACCCTTGTTTTTAATTTATTTAGCACCATATCTTTACAGTTCGCTACTATTTTTACTGTAATTGAGTAATACAAAGTTATTTTTACGAACCAGATCAAATTTTTCGATTTTATACACAGATCTTTTTATTGAGATAGTTTGTTGTTTGGCAGAGTCTGGTATAGTAGCGCACGTAATAAACAGTGCTTTTTGCAGTGCTTTTTGAGCGGTTTAATACAATATTGCTAATTAATATGTTCTAAGTGTTATTTAAAAGCACATATTAATTACCAATTGTTAAAAATGGGTTAGCCGATACTCGGCTGACAAAGAATACATTGTAACGGTTTTATCATGATATCTAATTTATTTACCAAGCTTTTTGGTAGTCGCAATGACCGCACTATTAAAAACTTAAGAAAGACGGTCGCGCTAATCAATGCGCTAGAAACGCAACTTGAAGCGCTTTCTGATGAAGATTTAAGAGCTAAAACAGCTGAGTTTAGAGAACGTTACGATAACGGACAAGGCCTTGACGATATCCTACCTGAAGCTTTTGCTGTGGTACGTGAAGCGTCAAAGCGTGTAAATGGCATGCGTCATTTCGACGTGCAGTTATTAGGTGGTATGGTTTTACATCAAGGTCGCATTGCAGAAATGCGTACCGGTGAAGGTAAAACACTAACAGCTACCCTACCAGCTTATTTAAACGGCTTAACAGGCAAAGGTGTTCACGTAATTACTGTGAATGACTACCTTGCTAAACGTGATGCTGAAACCAACCGTGCGTTATTTGAATTTTTAGGCCTTACTGTAGGCTGTAACGTACCGGGTATGATGCCACAGCAGAAGAAGCTAGCTTATACTGCTGACATTACGTACGGTACAAATAACGAATTTGGTTTTGACTACCTTCGCGATAATATGGCTTTTAGCATTGATGAACGTGTTCAGCGTCCATTATTTTATGCCGTAGTCGATGAAGTGGATTCAATCTTAATTGATGAAGCGCGTACTCCGCTTATTATTTCAGGCCCAGCTGAGGACAGCTCTGAGCTATACACTGAAATAAATACCATCGTTCCTTTACTTGAACTTCAAGAAAAAGAAGACGAAGAAGGTGTTGAAGGCGACGGCGATTACACTATTGATGAAAAGTCTAAGCAAGTTCATTTAACAGAACGTGGTCAAATTAAAGTAGAAGAGCTACTTACTGAACGCGGCTTAATTGAAGAAGGCGATTCGCTTTACTCAGCAGCAAGCATTACGCTACTAAGTCACGTTTATGCGGCCCTTCGTGCTCACAAGCTATACCAAAAAGATGTTGATTACGTAGTAAAAGAAAACGAAGTAATCATTATCGATGAGCATACTGGTCGTTCAATGGAAGGTCGTCGTTGGTCAGAAGGTTTACACCAAGCTGTTGAAGCTAAAGAAGGTGTAAATATTCAGAACGAAAACCAAACACTTGCCTCTATTACGTTCCAAAACTACTTCCGTTTATACGAAACATTAGCAGGTATGACAGGTACTGCCGATACTGAAGCTTTTGAGTTTCAATCTATCTACGGCCTAGATACTGTTGTTATGCCAACTAATAAGCCAATGGTTCGTGATGATCGCGCCGACTTAGTTTACCTAACGCAAGAAGAAAAATACGAAGCAATTTTAATTGATATTAAAGACTGTCAAGACCGCGGACAACCGGTACTTGTAGGTACTATTTCAATTGAAAGTTCTGAGTATTTATCACAGTTTTTACGCAAAGAAAAAATTAAGCACAACGTACTTAATGCTAAATTTCATGCGCAAGAAGCAGATATCGTTTCAGATGCTGGCCTACCAGGTACGGTAACAATTGCAACCAACATGGCCGGTCGTGGTACCGATATCGTGTTAGGTGGTAACTGGAACAGTGAAGTTGAAAAACTTGAGAACCCAACTGCTGAGCAAATTGCTGAAATTAAAGCAGCTTGGAAAATTCGCCATGATGCGGTAATTGATGCCGGCGGTTTACATATCATTGGTACTGAACGTCACGAATCTCGTCGTATAGATAACCAATTACGTGGTCGTTCTGGTCGTCAAGGTGACGCCGGTTCTAGCCGTTTCTACCTATCGATGGACGATGCACTAATGCGTATCTTCGCTGGTGAACGCATGACTAACATGATGCGTAAACTAGGTATGCAACGCGGTGAAGCAATTGAACATCCATGGGTAAACCGTGCGATTGAAAATGCACAGCGTAAAGTAGAAGCACGTAACTTTGATGTTCGTAAGCAATTGCTTGAGTACGATGATGTAGCAAACGATCAACGTCGCGTTGTTTACTCTCAACGTAATGAGCTACTTGAAGAAGGCGATATTTCAGAGACTATCACAGCAATTCGTGGTGATGTTCTTGCTAGTGTAATTGATCAGTACATTGCACCGCAAAGCCTTGCTGAAATGTGGGATATTAATGGACTTGAAGAGCGTTTAAAACAAGACTTCTTACTTGAGTTGCCGATTACTCAGTGGCTAGCAGATGACAATAAACTATACGAAGAAAAACTTCGTGAGCGTATTGAGCAGGCGGTTGAGCAGTCGTACAAGCAAAAAGAAGAGCAAGTTGGCGACTCTGTTTTACGTCAATTCGAAAAAGCGATTATGCTACAAAGTCTTGATCAGCATTGGAAAGATCACCTTGCTGCTATGGATCACTTACGTCAAGGTATTCATTTACGTGGTTACGCGCAAAAGAATCCTAAGCAAGAGTATAAGCGTGAATCGTTTGAGCTGTTTTCTGAAATGCTTGAAAACTTGAAAGTAGATGTTGTAAGCATTCTAAGTAAAGTACAAGTACGCGCAGAAGAAGATGTTGAAAAAGTAGAAGAGCAACACCGTAAAAGTGAAAATGCTCCTCGCGAATACCAACATGAAGAAGCTGAGCAAGTAGGTGGCGAAGCGCCAGCACCAGAAACAGCTACTGTAATGGCTCGTACAGAACCAAAAGTAGGTCGTAATGACCCTTGTCCTTGTAAATCAGGTCAAAAATTCAAACAATGTTGCGGTAAATTAAAATAGCCCAATATTGTTATTAGCTTATTAAAAAGCGGCGCTAGCGTCGCTTTTTTTTATGGAGTTTTAAAGTAATGACTATAGAAATTGTACATGTAGCTGTTGGTGTTATTAAGAAAAATAACGCTATATTCATTTGTAAACGCGCAGATGAACAACATCAAGGCGGTTTATGGGAATTTCCTGGTGGCAAAGTAGAAGCAGGTGAAAGTGTTTTTGTTGCACTTAAACGCGAGCTTATTGAAGAAGTTGGATTAACAATTCACAGCTCTAGTCAACTTATGGTGATTGAACATGACTACGGCGATAAGTGCGTTAAATTAGATGTACACGTAGTAAGTAACTTTAGCGGTGAAGCACATGGCGCTGAAGGGCAACCTAGTGAATGGGTAGCAATTAGTGAATTAGAAAATTATGATTTTCCTGAAGCTAATGCTGAAATTATCGAGAAAATAGTAGCCCGATACGCATAACAAACTAGGTACAAGTGAGCACAATGAACATCTCAATACAAAATAAGCTAAGCGAACAATTAGCATTAAATCCTGAGTTAACTCAAGTTAGTGTGATTGGTAGCGGCCATATAAATAGTACATGGCTACTTACGTGTATTGATAAACAGTTTATTGTGCAAAAACTTAATACTGAGGTATTTAAATACCCTGCTCAGTTAGTAAGTAATGCAAAACTAATTGAGCAGCATTTAAATACCAAACAACTACAAAGCAACTACCCCCTTGAAACAGTTAAGCATATAGCCATACAAAACAACGAACACTTAATAGAAATTGATAGCGCGCATTATCGCGTCCTTAGCTATATTAGTGACAGTTACAGCGAAGACGTTGTTAAAAATGCGCAACAGAGCGAGCAAGCGGCTTACGCCTTTGGCGTATTTGCTCATGCATTACAAGATTTTGATGCACAACAACTACATATTGTAATCCCTGATTTTCATAACTTAGCGATGCGCTTTGAGCAATTAAATACCGCAATCACAAATAACTCTGTAAATAGAGTAAAGCACTGCGCTGACGAAATAGAATATTACTTATCGCAGCAGCATTTAATTACCGAGCTTAGTAGTATAGCTAAGCAGATACCACTTAGAGTGTGTCATAACGATACAAAAATAAATAATATGCTGTTTTGTAGTGCAACTCACAAAGCAAAAGCAGTGATTGATTTAGATACCTGCATGGCGGGATTTAGGCTTTATGATTTTGGCGACATGGTACGCACTTTCTGCTCCCCCGAAGCCGAGGATTCAACAAACTTACACAACGTTATTATTCGAAAAGATATATTTTCAGCCATTGTTAAAGGCTATGTGACGCCATTAAAAAGTAGCATGAGTACAAAAGAACAAGAAAGCCTGCTGTTAGGCGCTAAAATAATGCCGCTCATGTTAAGTGTGCGCTTTTTAACTGATTATTTAAATAACGATGTGTACTTTAAAGTGGCTCATGCAGAGCATAATTTAGAGCGAGCACAAAACCAACTCGCGCTTTATAAAAACATACTCAGTAACGAAAAATGGATGCACCAATGCTTAATGAGCTAAAGCTTATTTAACCTGAACTCTGGTTAAGAGATTTATTAACGTATTGAATCATGGTGATATTTAAATTTATTTTCTCTAGCCAGAGATTTTTAGTGAAAACAAGGCGAATTTACGCGTCAATAACTGGCCTATTGCAAGTAAATTCAACGCAGTTAGCGCTGAAAATAGCTGCTTGAGATAGATTTATTATCCATAGTTCAGGTTATTTACAAATTCAAGATACAAAAAAACCAGTAAGCTAAAAACTTACTGGTTTTTTGTTAACTTTAAATCGGTCTATTTAGTAAATTACCAAATTTTTACGCGATCTTCTGGTTTGATATACATTTTATCACCTTCTTTTACGTCAAACGCTTCGTAAAACTCAGGCATATTCGACAAGATACCGATTACACGGTAGTGACTTGGTGAATGAGGGTCTGTTAATAAACGATTACGTAACTCTTCATCGCGATAGTTACGACGCCAAATTTGTGACCAACCCATAAAGAAGCGTTGATCGCCTGTGTAACCATCAATCACTGGTGATTTTTTATCACCTAAAGACAGCATATACGCTTTATGCGCAACCGTTAAGCCACCTAAGTCACCAATGTTTTCGCCAAGCGTTAGCTCGCCATTAACACTTGCATCTTCAAACGGTTTATATTCGTTATACTGTGCAACTAGAGCCGCTGTACGCTCTTCAAATTGCTTAAGGTCAGTCTCACTCCACCAGTTACGTAAGTTGCCATCACCGTCGTATTTAGCACCTTGGTCGTCAAAACCATGACCAAGCTCATGCCCAATTACTGCACCAATTGCGCCGTAGTTTACAGCATCATCCGCTTCTAAATTAAAGAATGGCGGTTGTAAAATAGCGGCTGGGAATACAATTTCGTTGTTTACTGGATTGTAATACGCATTTACTGTTTGCGGAGTCATGTGCCACTCAGAGCGATCAACTGGTTTACCCAATTTAGCAATCATGTCTGCGTATGCCCATTCGCTATAACGAATGTAGTTACCTACTAGCTCATCTGAGTTAATATCTAGCTCTGAGTAATCTTTCCACGTGTCTGGGTAACCAATTTTAGGCGTAAATTTGTCTAGTTTTTCTTTCGCTGCAAGCTTTGTTTCAGGGCTCATCCACTCAAGATTTTCGATAGCAACACCGTAACCTTTAATTACGTTATCAACTAATTCTTCCATGCGTGCTTTAGCTTCTGGTGGGAAGTTATCTTTAACGTATACCTTACCTAATATTTCACCAAGTACACTGTTAGATGCATCAACCGCTTGCTTCCAAAGAGGTGCTTGTTCTTCTACGCCACGAAGCGTTGTGCTGTAAAAGTCAAAGTTAAGATTAACTAAATCTTCGCTAAGTAGTTCTGCATAACCACTTACAAAATGAAATTTTAAGTAGTTTTTCCACGTTGCTAAATCAGTGTCTTTGTAAATAGTAGCTAGTGCTTCTAAGTAGCTTGGTTGACGTACAATAATGTCACTTGCACTCACACCTGCATCTTTAAAGAATGCAGCTAAATCAAGGTCGCCCATCAACTTGCTTGCGTCTGCTACTGTCATCTTGTTATAAGATTTAGTTGCATCACGGCTTTGCACGCGGCTCCACTGTGCATCAGCTAGTGTTTTTTCAAATGCAAGTACGCTCTTAGCTGCTTCTGCTGCATTCTTAACGCCTGACTTAGCTAAAATATCAGTGATGTATTGCTCGTAAGAAGCGCGAATTTTAGTGAATTTTTCGTCATCGTTTGAGTAATAATCACGATCTGGTAAACCAAGACCCGACTGAGATAAGTACAATGCATACTCGCTTGAGTTTTTAGCATCGTTATTTACAAACCAACCAAACGGTAAAGTACCGCCTTGTTTTTGAATTTTAGCCATTAAACCCACTAAATCAGCTTTAGATTTAACACTATCAATTGTATCTAATGACGGTTGTAATGGCGTAATACCTAGCTCATTACGCGCATCTTTATTCATATAGCTTTTATAAAATGCACCAATTTTGTACTCATCACTGCCTGTTTTAGCGGCTTTGTTTGCGGCTGCACTTTCAAGGGCTATTTTCATCGCTTTTTGCGACTCATCATATAACTGCGAAAAAGAACCGTAGTTAGATTTATCACCTGGTATTTCTGTTTTAGCTAACCACTGCCCATTTACATGGTAGTAAAAATCGTCTTGTGCGCGTACTGAACTATCCATATTAGCTAATTCAATACCAAGCTCTAGTGGTTTTTCAGCAGGTGCTGTCACTACTGGAGTGTCGGTTACTTTTGTTTCTTGTTGTTTTTCACCACAACCTACCAAGCCAAGTGCAAGTGCAATACTTGCAGCAGCCATTGTTACTTTATTCATAATTATTCCGTTTGTTAGTTAGAATTGAATCATACCAATCTGCTTATATATGGGGTCTATTTAACGTTAAGAAAATTACGCTAGAACCAGGCAAAAGTTTTTGTATCTAGTTGCTCTAAATAAAAAATTTTTAACGACGTTATAGTGCAATTTAATTCGTTAAATTGATCAAAGACTTATGCAGGTTGGTATCACATACCAACTCCATTAAATTCTTGAATATAGCAGGAGTAAAAATAGCACTGCCTACACGCTTTTACTTAATGGAATGGGTATCAAAGAGCTTTCGATCAATATAAAGCCCACGCAGTATCATAAACCTCATTAAGCCAACAATAAAATGGAATATGTAACAAAGTATTTTGAATGCGGTGAGCTGCCAAATTAGCCCCACCAATAACAAGATGGTGGGTAGTTAAGACTTACTTTTATTTTTTCCGTGAAGCGCTAAACGCTCTAGTTTTTCTTTTAAAGAAGGGGGTGCAGAAGATGCTATCGCGTTTAAGTAATCAGCTGTTTGCTCACTCATTTTACGTGAGTTGGTAACTGCAGGACTGCCCGACTTATTCGCTGTACTTAATCTCTGAGTTGCTTGAGGATTTGCAGTTATTTTTATTTGCCCGAGCTCTGCCATTCCGGCAGCTCTAAAATGTGAAAGCATATCCATTTTTAAATAATTAAGCCTAAGCGCGATAGGTGCAGATACGGCTTCTATCATTAGCGTACCGTCTCGGTAATTGCTGACTCGGCATTTATCACCCAACTTAGGGCCTAAAAAATCTTTTAATAGGGTTTGCTGTGTATCAAGTGCTTGGCTTTTGCCTGCATAAGCCGATAAACGATTATTTAACCCCGCCATAATATCGGTTAGCGGTTTTGGTGCATATCTATCTTTAGCCATTTTACACCTCGTAAAAGCTCACTTAGACCCAGAGATAATACTCTAGGTCTAAGTATACACTGCGTATTAATACTACGCGCCGGCTATTTGCATTTGCTCTATTAATACTGAGCCAGTTTGAATACCACCACGGCGTTCGATGTCACCACCAATAGCAGATATGCCTTTAAACATATCTTTTAAATTACCAGCAATGGTAATTTCGCTTACAGGATATTGGATTTCACCATTTTCAACCCAAAAACCAGCAGCACCACGAGAGTAATCACCCGTTACGGTATTTACGCCCTGCCCCATTAGCTCTGTAACTAATAAGCCGGTGCCCATCGTTTTTAATAGTGCAGTTAAATCGTTATGAGTTTGTTCAACAAGCCAGTTATGTATACCGCCAGCATGCCCTGTTGGGGTCATATTCATTTTACGCGCGGCATAACTTGCTAATAAATAAGTTTGTAGCTCGCCGCCTTGAATAATTTCCCTATCGAATGTTTTAACGCCTTCGCTATCAAACGGTGACGACGCCAACCCTTTTAAAATATGTGGGCGCTCGGCAATATTCACACAATTACTAAATACTTGTGTGCCTAAGCTATCAAGTAAAAAACTTGATTTACGATAAAGCGCACCACCACCAATTGCCGACACTAAGTGACCAAATAATGAATTTGCAATATCGGCTCTAAAAATAACAGGCACTTTCATTGTGCCTAACTTTTGGCTATTTAATTTAGCCAATGTTTCAGCTGCTGCTTCAAGCCCAACTGCCGCTGCGTCATTTAAACCCGCTTGGTCGCGTGCAACAGTATAAGCAGAGTCGCGTTGCATCTGCTCACCATCTTGACCAATTACCATAGTACTAATGCTATGACGAGTGCGTGGAAAGCCAGTTATCAAACCATGGCTGTTACCATAAACACGTAATCCTTGGTGAGATGAAAAACTCGCGCCATCAGAGTTAACAATACGCTCATCTGCGTTTAATGCAGCTTGCTCAGCAGCATGACAAAGCTCAATACCTTCCTCAGGGCTTACATCCCAAGGATGGTATAAATCTAAATCTTTAGGATTAAATTCAAGCAATTCTTTATCAGCAACGCCGTTAAATGGGTCATCCGATGTAAATTTGGCTATATCAATCGCTTTTTCGACTACCATGCGCAATGTTTTTGGATTTAAATCAGCGGTTGACGCTGAGCCTTTATTATTACCAACGTATACACTAATGCCTAAGCCGCCGTCCTGGTTAAACTCAATGGTTTCTACTTCACCCATTCGTGTACTAACCGATAAACCAGACGTGCTAGACATGGCAGCTTCTGCAGCTGTAGCGCCTAATTTTTTAGCATGTTCGAGTACTTCTGCTACCGCATCTTTAACTTGCGATATTTGAGAATAAATTGGATCGTTTTGTTGGCTTTTCATAAATTAAGTCCTGAGCCTTAGAGGCATAATGCACGCATTTCTTATATTTAAATGCTAACACACTCAATGCATCACATCAGCTAATATTCCTAAGTATCATATTCATGTATAATGGCAAAAGTTATTTTTATTTAAGAGCACCCCATGGCAAAGAAAAAAGGCAAGCCTGCTGAAATTGAAGAAGAAATTGAATATGTATCAAGAACGGAACTTAAGCGTGAAGCGCAAGAGTTTCATCAGTTAGGTACTGAAATTGCCAAAATGGGTAAAAAACAGCGCGAACGCCTGCCATTAAATGACGATTTAAAAGCGGCAATGGTTGTTGCTGATAAAATAAGTAATAAAAGTGACGCGTACCGCCGTCACTTAAACTACATTGCTAAAACGTTGCGTACTGTAGAAAACATTGACGCTATTAGAGCGATTATCGATGTAATGCTTAATAAAAATAACCAAGCTGAAGTATTGGTCAAAAAAATTGAGCAATTACGTTCAGACCTAATTGAACAAGGTGATGACCTTATCAATGAGACTATTGAACAGTTTCCGTCTCTTGATCGTCAGCAAATGCGTCAATTGGTTCGTAATGCGGCAAAAGAAGCGAAAGCTGAAAAGCCGGGTAAAGGTTATAAAGAGTTATTTCAATATCTCAAAGATGCCCATACTGTTACGTATTAATTAGACCGCATTAATTGATATTTTATTAAAAAAGGTGCTTCGGCACCTTTTTTGTTATAGATCAAACCGCCTCACTGCGTACTTTTTTATAATCACCCCCTAAATAAATACTTAGGTGCGCGTGATGATTAAACTTCCACAATGGGATCAAACCCTAATAAACAAATATAATGTGTCTGGCCCGCGTTATACCTCGTATCCCACAGCTCTATCACTGCGTGATGGATATCAACAACAAGACCTACTAAACGCTGTAGAATCATCAACGAGTCGTTCACTCTCTTTATATATTCATATTCCGTTTTGTAGTCAGCTTTGCTACTACTGTGGCTGTAATAAAATAATTACCCGCCATCAATCTAAGGCCGATACGTATCTCGACTTTTTAGCAAAAGAAATTACTGCCCAAGCTCATTTATTTAAAAACTACACGGTTGAGCAATTACATTTAGGTGGCGGTACTCCCACCTTTTTAACCGCAAAACAAATGACTCGTCTAATTAAGCTTTTAGAGCAGCACTTTGATTTTACAAGCACAACAGAGCGCGGCATTGAAATAGACCCACGCTCACTTGCCGATAATATGCTTGTTGATTTAAGAATGCTTGGCTTTAACCGTGTCTCATTTGGGATTCAAGACTTTAACGACGACGTGCAACTTGCTGTTAATCGCCCGCAAAATGCAGATACGGTCAAGCAATTAATTACACAAGCTCGCGAGCTGGGATTTCAATCTATTAATGCAGATATGATTTACGGGCTTCCTCTGCAAACGCCAGAGAGCTTTAAGCAAACTATAGAGCAACTTATTGAGTTAAGCCCTGACCGAGTATCGGTGTTTAACTACGCGCATTTACCAGAGCGCTTTGCCGCACAGCGTAAGATTAAAGATGCAGATTTACCCAGTTCACATAATAAACTCACTATGTTTAAAAACACGCTGGAGCAGATGACGCAAGCAGGCTATCAATTTATTGGTATGGACCACTTTGCAAAAACCGATAACGAACTAGCTATTGCGCAAAATGAAGGCAAGTTACATCGTAATTTTCAAGGTTATACAACACATGGAAATTGTGATTTATTAGGCTTAGGCGTGTCATCAATTTCACAAATTGGCACTGCCATTTTACAAAATCAAAAAGAATTAAAACATTATTACCACAGCATCGAAACACAAATCGGCTGTGCTCTTAATAAAGGTATGCACTTAACACATGATGATGTAATTCGTGCTGATGCAATTAAGCAGCTCATTTGCCAGTTTGAATTAGATATACAAGACTTTAGCGAAAAGCATGCGCTTATATTTAATGACTACTTTGAGGATGCATTAATTGCGCTTACGCCACTTATAAAAGATGAACTAGTCACTATAAATGATAATAAAATTAGCGTAACGCCACGCGGCAACTTATTCATTCGTATTATTTGCATGTGCTTCGATGCTCATTTACAAAAACAAATAAATGCGACGCGTTTTTCACGAGTGATTTAGCAGATCACTAATTTAATGCAATTAGTATGAAAATTTTTACGCATAAAAAAAGCAGACCAAGGTCTGCTTTTTTTGAGTACTCGATAAATTAAAGCTAGTTAAAAACCACTTTATCGCTGCCAGGAGCGGCTTTAAACTCGATGATAATTTTAGCGCAATCGGCTTTAACTTCATCTTTAAGTGTTTCTTCAGCTTGCCAGCGAGCTTTATCTAGCTTAAAAATTTCTTTTTTAGCATATTTTTTACGTGCATCGTGTGTCGGCATTTCTTTAACTACCTGGTACATTTTATAAATGCCAGGATATTGTGTCGTTAAATCACGCTCGCTCTCAAAGCCATATTGAGACATAAGTACCCAAATACGTAAACAGCCTTCAGAAAACTCACACTGCTCTTCATTCATTGCACGCGCAATTAAATGAATACTATCGGCTAGTTTGGCATTTCGCTTTAAACGCGACTTCTCAAGCTTTTGCTTTTGTTCAGCCTGCGTTTTAGCAATTAACTTTTTTTGCGCATTTAACTTATACAGCAACTGACCCGCATAAAATGCCAGACCAACTATTATAGCAGCGCCTAAAAGTAAGGCTAAAATTACCGCGGTACTCATTATTTATCCTTACTATTTGTCGTCTTCATCTAACCATTCGTTGGCTAAATCGTCAGATAAGTATTGATCGAAATCAGAATTGCCTTTGCTTTCAATATCATCTTCAAGGTCATCTTCAAATTCGTCTTCATCCTCGTCTTCAATACCAAGAATTTCACATAACGCCTGATGGCGAGCAATACGGCTATTAAAGTACTTAGCATCTTTACCAGTTAGCATTTCACCTTCTTCATGACGCTCTACTAGTTTAAGTAAACGCTCGTCATTCTCAAGTGCTTCTAGCTCTTGTTCAGGTGTAAATTCAGGCTCGATTACCTTTTTCAGCTCAATAGTTGGCTTTAAGTTGCGTTTCATTTCAACTTTAGGCTCAGGCGCAGTTGCAATTAATGGTACCGGCTTTTTACTGCCTACACGCTTATCTTTCGGCGCGTGACCAGCATTATGGCTTTCGCTATCTAGTAAATCTGGCGCGTTACGAGAACCTGGCTTAGCACCTTTGGTTTTTTTAACTCGCTGCTCTTTTAATGCGCGCATTTCTTTAAGCTTATCTTGGCTTAAACGAACAGGTCCGTTTGCTGGGCTTTTGCGTGACTTTTTAGTTCTACTCATATCTTGATCATCTCACTTAAGAGGTTTTGAGCGAAGCGCAAATTAATGGGCATCGCAGTGCTGGCCTAGCCAGAAGAATTCAGTTTGCGCTTAGAGGTTGGGTCTCTCATTTAAAAGCGCCTTAGCTAATTAATCGCCAATTTAAAACGGTGGGTATTGTAACAGGACAAATAAAAAGGCGGTAGAGAAAACATCTCTACCGCCTGCTAATCTGAGCGCCATTATCTGGACACTTCTCCCTTCGACTTTTTTTAGTCTTTATTATTTTTATTATTATCAGTCCGTATTGTTATTATTTTTACGTTCCTTGTTACATTCCATTTTGTTTTTATTATTAAACTTCCATGAGTTTTTTATTATTTTCGGTCATCCTGACACTTTTTTATTATTTCCTTTAGTAGCACTAATCTTATGCTATGTAGTCATGCCGCGTTACTTTCCTTGATAGTTATTTCCGTTTTGTTATTGTTGTTTTGCGACAGTGGTTAATTTACTCGTTAATGATTTTGTTACAACTGGTTTATATAACTTTTATTATATTTATTACATTGAGATATAAAAATAAACATAAATTACAATAAGTTAATCAATAATCAAAAATAAAAAGAAGACTTTTCTTACAACCAGACATGGTCAATGTCTTACATCAAAACGGACGATATCGTTAATTTTTGACACAAAAAAAGCAGCCTAGGCTGCTTTTTTTAACACATTGTAGTTTATTTATTATTAACTGCTAAATAAATACGACTTTAGTGTAAGCCACCTAAATACTGAGAAAGTACTTCGATGTCTTTATCTGTTAATTTTTTTGCAATATCGCCCATCATGCCATTTAAGTCATTATGACGAGTACCATCACGGAATTTTTCAAGTTGAGCCTTGATATATCCTGGATGCTGAAAAGAAATTTTTGGAAACTTAGCAAGTGACGAGCCATTACCACGTGGGCCATGACATGCTGCACATGATGGAATTCCACGTTCTGCATCGCCTGCTTTAAAAAGCATCTCGCCAACTTCAACAACATCTTTAGGTGTAGCACCTTCAGTCATGTTCATTGAAGAAAAATAAGCAGCTAGATCTTTCATGTCTTGCTCGCTAAGTGGCATAGCCATAGCGCTCATTACTGGATCCATACGCCCTTCTTTGCCGCCTGACGTCATACCTAATTTTAAATCCTGAAGTTGCTTGAGGATATAATCTGGATGTTGACCTGCAATTTTAGGGTAAATATTAACCGGCGCATTACCGTCTGGGCCGTGACAAGCCGCACACGTTGCTGATTTTTCTTTACCTGCGTTTACATCGCCATCAAATGCTGTTGCGTTGCTTGCTGACAACGCACCAAGCAATATTGTTAAAGATAGTGCTATTTTTTTCATGGTGAATTCTCTGTTTCCGACCCTGTATCATCTACAATCGTGATGTTGTAATACATATATTCTACACGATAATAAATTCTCTGGCACGTTTTCTACACATATTAAGCTTATAATTTACAGGGTTTTGACTTAGATTAAGCTTTAACATGTTTTAAATGTACCATAGGTGCTGTTTTTAGGTGGTTAAATACGCTTTTTAATACATCCTTTATAGTATAAAATACGCGCCCTGAGTGAATTTGGTTTACTCAACGTTATTTATTTAAGTTTTAGGAGAGCCTGTGCTCAAATCTCGTATCAAATATAATACTGCGTCTTTCGTAACAAGCGCTCCCGACATTACTAAATTACCTGCTGATACGGGAATTGAAGTTGCGTTTGCCGGTCGCTCCAACGCAGGTAAGTCGAGTGCATTAAATGCATTAACCGATCAGAAGCTAGCACGTACAAGTAAAACACCTGGACGTACTCAGCTAATCAATACATTCGATTTAGCTGATGTTGACGATATGCGCCTTATCGATTTACCAGGCTATGGTTTTGCTAAAGTACCAATCGAAATGAAAAAGAAATGGCAAAAATCGCTAGGCGAATACCTACAAAAGCGTCAAAGCCTAAAAGGTATTGTTATTTTAATGGATATTCGTCATCCATTAAAAGATTTAGACCGCGATTTAATTAATTGGGCTATTGGTAGTGAAATTCCAGTATTGGCACTATTAACTAAAGCCGATAAATTAAAGCAAGGCCCTCGTAAATCACAAGTACTGCAAGTTCGTCGTGAATTAAGCACGCTTGATGGGGATATTACAGTTCATGCATTTTCATCATTAAAAGGCACGGGTTTACCAGAAGTAGCTAAAAAACTAGATGAATGGTTTTTAGGTCCTGTTATTGCTGTACCACCTACCGATGAAACAATCACAGACGAAACTAACCCAGAGGCTTAAACGCTGGCGTTACGATAAATAAAACTGCTTTCCTGCAGATTTAATAAAATAGCCGAGTTTATCAGACTCGGCTTTTTCAGCCCACTGATAATATACGCTTCGCGCAACACGCGCACTACAGCCATAAGGTAGCTTTAGGTAAGGCACTTTTGACCCTTTATAGTCTTTTATAACTAAAGGCTGCTGAGCGCTCACCAACCACTGCCTAGCTAAATTATCAATACAACACAACACCTGCCCTTGCACTGTATTTTCAAAACGCCAATCAACAATAATAAACGGCGCATCATCAACCGTTATTGTTATTTTTTCGACAGGTGTTTTTAAATAAAATTGCTCACCTTCTTTACATAGAACAGAAGCAAACAGCTTCACCATGGCTGGGCGTGTTATTTCGCTGCCATCGTAAAACCATTTCCCCTCATGATTAATGACAATTGGCAGTTCACCACAATGATTAGGCTGCCAACTATCAAAAGGTTTGCTTGGCTCGCTTAATTGCTTGCTAAGCTCACTTAAAGAAATCACTGTTTTTTAAGTGTAATTGCAAATGTAACAGGCACTGCTGTTGCAATTGAAGGTAAGCCCGCTAGCTCTTGCAGCTTTTTAACGCCTTCGGTTACACCAAAATCATCACTATTAATAATAATAGGTGTTAATGATGATACCGTTAAATCACCACTTTGCGTGCTGTTAACGAGTACATCAATTGCCAATGGCTTTTTATTACCGTGAAAATCAAGCTCAGCTTTAATACCCTTCAATACATATTGACCAGGCTTTTTAATATTGCTCAGTTCTTTAGTTAAATTTGCAGTTAAAACAGCATTGGGGAATTTAGCGGCTTCGAATAAAAATGTCGTTAAACGCTCATTACGAATAGGAATTAGAGTTTCGGCTGATGTTAAATCAACATTAATGCTAAACTCGCCTTTATCAGAAAGCATACCTTCAAGGTTAGTAAAATGGTGAGCTTCAGCAATCGAATCTTTTTTAATTGAAACAAAGCTTAATTGGCTTTTATCATTCACTAGCTGCCAATTGGCCTGAGCAACATTAGAAATAACTAAACTTGATAAAGAAAAACCTGCAATAGCTAATGCTTTAAACATAACGCACTCCTTAGTAATAAAATAAAAAGAATAAAAATAATATCACTTCGATGGTATCACCTGCGATGTACCCAAACCACCTCGAAATGACGAATGAATAATACAATTGGTATAGCGCAATAAAGAATTAATTAGATAGGATTTTCAGGCGTAAAACAAAAAACGGCCCACCAAACAAGTTGGTAGGCCGGTATAGCAAACTGGGGAGAAGCTATCAATTTGTTGCACCCTTTCAGATGCATCATCAACAGGATGTCCTACAGGATAGGACAGGCGGGACTTTAACAAAAGCACGCATTAAAATACAATCATATTCCTGTAAAACAGCTCGAATTGACGAACATATAACTATTTAATACAAATAGTTGCTTAAATTAACCTTATTTTAACTAAAGCTTGCATATGCCTGATTGAATCGCTGTTATTCGCCATTTTTATTAAACATAAAAAAAGCGCCAAAAGGCGCTTTAATTAAAATGCTCAAATTACATTAATGGGCTTGTTCCCAGTTGTCACCTTCATCAGCTTCAACTATAAGTGGTACATCTAGCGCAGCAGCTTGCGACATCAGTTCACAGATGTGTTTTGTGTACTGTGGTGCGCAGTCTGTTTTGATTTCAAATACTAATTCATCGTGCACTTGCATAAGCAGCTTAATTGTATTTGGCGCTTGTTCGTGTACCCAGCGGTTAACGCTCAGCATTGCCTTTTTAATAATATCGGCGGCAGTACCTTGCATTGGTGCGTTTATAGCAGCACGTTCGGCTCCTTTTCTACGCGCCCCATTACGTGCGTTTATTTCTGGTAAATGTAGGCGACGACCAAATATTGTTTCAACGTAGCCATTTTCAGCTGCTTTTTCGCGTGTTGTTTCCATGTACTCTAATACACCTGGAAAACGCTCAAAGTATTTATCTATGTAATGCTGCGCTTCGTGGCGTGGCACATCTAGTTGACGTGCTAAACCAAATGCCGACATACCGTAAATTAAGCCAAAGTTTACTGCTTTCGCCTTACGGCGCATATCGGTAGTTACATCATCAAGCTCTACACCAAATACTTCAGCGGCAGTTGCACTATGTACATCTAAGCCGTTAGCAAATGCATTTAATAGACCTTTGTCTTGTGAAAGATGCGCCATAATACGTAGCTCAATTTGACTATAATCGGCAGCGACAATTTTATAACCATCTGCGGCTATAAACGCTTCACGAATACGACGTCCTTCTTCTGAACGAATAGGAATATTTTGTAAATTAGGATCAGTTGAACTCAAGCGCCCCGTAGCCGTAATTGCCTGATGATAAGACGTATGTACACGCTGGGTTTTCTCATTCACCATTAATGGTAATTTATCGGTATACGTTGATTTAAGCTTTGATAAACCACGATGCTCTATAATTACTTTAGGTAGCGGATAATCATGAGCAAGTTCTTGCAGTACTTCTTCTGCGGTAGAAGGTGCACCTTTAGGCGTTTTTTTAATAATAGGCAGCCCAAGCTTTTCAAACAACAGTACTTGTAGCTGTTTTGGAGAACTTAAGTTAAATGGTTCACCTGCTATTTCAAACGCTTCTTTTTCAAGCTCAATTAAACGCTCGCCTAAACGCATGCTATGCGCTCCTAGCATATTGCTATCTATCGCAACACCGGTGCGTTCAATATCAGAAATCACACTAATAAGTGGCATTTCTATATCTTCAAATACCGATTTTAGCTTTTCATCAGCTGCTATTTTTGGCCAAAGCACTTCGTGTAAACGCAAAGTAATATCGGCATCTTCAGCGGCGTAAGGCGCTGCTTTTTCAAGTTCAATTTGGTTAAAGGTAAGTTGCTTTTTACCTTTGCCAGCAATATCTTCAAAGCTAATATTTTTATGACCTAGGTATTTAAGTGCTAGCGAGTCCATATCGTGACGCGTGCCTACACTATTAAATACATACGACTCAAGCATAGTGTCAAACTTAATACCATTTAGCGCAAAACCTGCATTCGCTAATACGCTTTTGTCATATTTAAGATTTTGCCCTACTTTAGCTTTGTTTTCATCTGCCAAAATGGGACCTAGCTTTTGCATTACAAATTCAAGGCTTAATTGCTCAGGCGCACCTGGGTAGTCATGCGCTACCGGTAAATACACAGCTTCACCCGCTTTTACGGCAAAGCTCATACCCACCAATTGCGCTTTCATGTAATCAAGGCTGGTTGTTTCAGTATCAAATGCAAATAACTCAGCACTATTTAATTGCTCTATTAGCGTATCAAATTGCACTTGCGTTAAAATAGTTTCGTAATGAGCATCTTCTACTTTTGGTAATTCAGTAGCTTCGGTAGGTACAGCTAAATGTGTTTCAGCATCTTTAGGATTATCAAGTAACTCTGCTAACCAACGACGGAATTCGCACTCACCATATAATGCAATTAATTCGTCTTTGTTAGGTTCTTGAAGTTTGAATGTATCAAGGTCAGATTCTACTTCAACATCGCACTTAATTGTCGCAAGTTCGTAGCTTAAAGGCAGATGGTCAAGGGCAATTGCTAACTTTTCACCTATTTTACCTTTAATCTCACTGGCGTGATCCATTACACCTTGTAAAGAGCCATATTTTTCTAACCACTTAACGGCTGTTTTAGGACCACAACCTTCAACACCCGGAATATTATCGACCTTATCGCCCATTAATGCTAAGTAATCAATAATAAGTTCAGGACCTACACCAAACTTTTCAACCACGGTAACGGGATCTGAAATACTGTCAGTCATCGTGTTTATTAGCGTAACGTGTTCATTAACAAGCTGTGCCATGTCTTTATCGCCAGTAGAGACGAGTACATGTCGTTTTTGCTCTGACGCTATACGTGCAAATGTACCAATAACATCATCAGCTTCAACGCCTTCAATACTAATTAGCGGAAATCCCATCGCTTTAATAATACTGTGTATCGGTGCTATTTGAGTGCGTAAGTCATCCGGCATAGGCGGACGATTTGCCTTATACTCGCTATACATATCGTTACGGAACGTTTTACCTTTCGCATCAAATATAACCACCATATGTGAGGGATCGTATTGTCTGATCAAGCTTTTAAGCATGTTGATCACACCATAAATAGCGCCCGTAGCTTCACCTTTAGAATTAGTTAAATGCGGCGGAGAATGATAAGCACGAAATAAATATGACGAGCCATCAACTAAAATAAGTGGGTTTTCGGGGATCTGAGCCATGGTGAATTTGGATCCTAAATGCAAAAAATTAAGGTAATTATAAGCATGCCATAAGGTAGTAAATAAAACGACAGTGAATTACTGCTTATCGTGTTATTAAAACTATAGCAAGCTGTGGATAAGTGTGTAGATAACAGCCACGAGCTATTCTTCCAAAGCATTATAAAATGCCTAGAAAAGACTTTAACTGTATGTTTTAATTTAAAAAAGATAATACGAGGTTCTTTTTTTATTATTTTAAACCAATGTGGAAAAAGGTTTTCTAACGACTGCTTGTGTTGTTATTCACTTTGATTATTCGCGTCCATTTAAATAACCGGAGGAGTATTCTAGCACAATGGATCGAAGATCATAGCGATCCTTTATAATTTTTTTAAAGGCAAAGTGATCGCAAATGGCATAAACCGCAATACAACTTGCATAGGGAATGATTTTTGTACTAAAAATTTATTTTCGCGAGAAATTTTGAGCATGTTAGACTTCATCCGATCGACTTATAAAAAAGACTTTAGGGGCACAAAAGCATGAAAAACGTAGCGGTAATATTAGCAGGGTCTGGTGTGTACGATGGTAGTGAAATTAATGAAGCAATTTTAACTTTATTACATATAGCCAAAAATGGCGCAACGTATCAGTGTTTTGCACCGGATATTGAACAACTTCATACCATTAACCATTTAACGGGCGAAGTAATGCCTGATAAACGTAATGTATTAACAGAAGCGGCTCGTATTGCACGGGGTGACATTAAATCGCTGCTTGAACTAGACGTAACTCAGTTTGACGCATTAATTGTACCTGGCGGTTTTGGCGCTGCAAAAAACTTATGTGACTTTGCAATTAAAGGCGCAAAAGCAAATATTAATGAAGACGTACTTAATGCTTGTAAATCATTTGCAAAAGAAAATAAGCCTGCTGGTTATATGTGTATTGCACCCGCTTTGATCCCATTTATTTACGATAACGCTATACTTACGATTGGTAACGATGCAGAGACAGCACAAGCGCTAAGCACATTAGGCGCTAAACATATAAATTGTGCAGTAGATGATGTTGTTATTGATCAGCCAAATAAGCTAGTTACAACCCCAGCTTATATGCTTGCGCAATCAATTATTGAAGCCGATGCAGGGATCGAAAAACTAGTTAGTAGCGTATTATCAATAAATTGATCTTAGGATCTAAAAGTTAATTGTATGACTGTTTGCGCTTATTAAATTGCTTAACAAAAAACAGTAAATAATTAAATTTTATTGCGTTAACGCAAAAAGTAGTCAGTTTTATTAATAAAAACGCCTCTTAGCATTTTATAAATTGGCTCAGAGAGTTATAATCGGTTTAATTTCCGTCATCTTTAATCGTGATTGATCACGTTCAAATCGAAGTGAGCAAGGCAAAATGAAAAAATTAACAGCTGCAGCATTATTAATGCTAGCAACCACTGCATACGCACAGCCATATGATAACTCTATGACTGAAGATGCAATTAAAGCACGTCTCGCGCCGGTTGGTGCTGTATACCTTGAAGGCGATAAAGCTGCTGTAGCAGCGGCGCCTACAGGCCCTCGTTCTGGTGAGCAAGTGTATCAAGGTGCATGTTTTGCATGTCACGGTACTGGTGCACTAGGCGCGCCTAAATCGCCTGACGATTGGGCTCCACGTATAGCTAAAGGTAAAGACACTTTACTTGAGCATGCACTAAATGGCTTTAATGCGATGCCTCCAAAAGGCACCTGTATGGATTGTTCTGATGATGAGATAAGCGCTGCTATCGACTTCATGACATCTAAGTAAATACATCTGAAATACACAAAAAAGGTTTACTTCGGTAAGCCTTTTTTAATACCTAAAATAGTGTTTCTAGCCAGTATGATAGTACGAATATCAACTTGACGATAAGCGCTAAAAGTGAAAGTATAAGGCTAATAACTATACAATAAAAATAGCCGGTTAGATCATTGGAAGATAAACTCTCAGTATCGAGTAAATTGGCGTATCAAAATAAACGTCTAAAAACATTACTCAATAAATACAAACAATCACATCACTTACAAAATGCGCTGATACAATTATCAGAGCAAGCAAGTACTGTTGCCGAGCTAACCCTATTATACCCCGCTATCCACGACATTTTACAAAAATATGTGCCGAGTAAAAGTTTTTATGTGGTGCTATTAAATCAATACAGTCAATCGCTAGAACTTTCTTACTTTTCAGATGAAAAAGATGGTATTGCCGTCGCCCTTAACCAATCAAATAGCTTTGATGAAGGTGCCACGGGTTATGTATTTAAACAGGGTAAAACCACATGTTTTACCAAGCAGCAAATGCAAAATGCCGCAGCAGAAGGCTTATTTAAAGCATTAGGCACTCCAGCAGAGCATTGGGTAGGTGTACCGGTTTACCAAGAACATAATATTATCGGTGTTTTAGCAGCGCAAAGTTACGATACAAAACAAGGCTATAGCTCACAACAAATACAATTACTTGAGTTTATGTCGCTTTATTTAGCAACTGCAATAGAGCGTGTAAAAAAACGAGAGCTCCTTGAGTCAGAAGTTAAAATTCGTACCCGAGCACTCACTCAAAGTAACGACGCGTTAAACCTTGAAATAGAACAACGCAAACGCGCACTTCAACGCCAACAAATTCTGTTTAAAATATCTGAAATAGCAACGCAAGCTAAAAACCTTGATGATGCTTACTTTAAGATACATGAAATAATAAAAACAATTACCTACGCAGAAAACTTATATATTGCACTTTACGATAAAGAGTCTGGCTGGATAAGCTTCCCTTATTGTGTAGATGAATTTAAAGAAAACACACAACCAAGACGCTTTGCTAAAGGTTATAGTGAACTGGTAATAAGCACTGAAGAAACGCAACTTATACACCCGTGTAGAGCAAAAGAATTAATAGAAAGCGGTGTAGTACAAAGAGCTAAGCCTGTACAAAAAGAGCAAATGGCCACTAGTTGGTTAGGCGCTCCACTTAAAACAGCTCAAGGTGTTATCGGCCTTATTGTTTGCCAAGCTTACGATAACAAACATATTTTCAGCCGGGATGATTGCGAGTTAATTACCTTTGTATCACATCAAATTGCAGCTGTTTTACAAACAAAGCTCGCCAATCAAGCGATTGCAAAAAGCCATCAAGAACTCGAATTTAGAGTAAACGAAAAAACCAAAGAACTGCGTCAAACAAATCTGCACTTACAAATGCAAATAGATGAGCGTAAAAAAATAGAGCAGCAGCTTTATCACGACGCACATCACGACTCTCTTACTAGCTTACCTAATCGCAGCCTCTTTTTAACTCAGCTTGAAAAAACACTACAACATTATCAGCGCTTTCCTGAACATAATTTTGCTGTTTTATTTATTGATTTAGATAAGTTTAAAGACATTAACGACCAACTTGGTCACCATGCTGGCGATCAGTTTTTAATTAACGTTAGTGAGTTATTTGCCCAGTGTATACGCGAACATGATTTACTAGCACGCTTAGGTGGCGATGAGTTTGTTATTTTATTAACGCACTTAACTGAGCCTCAACAAGCAGAAGATGTTGCTAATCGTATTATCGATTTAATGAAAAAGCCTTTTTTCCTTAAAGGCGAATCACTTCAAAGTGGTGCTAGTATAGGAATAACCTACTCAAAGAAAAGCTATACGCATACGGATGAAATTATTCGTGATGCCGATGCTGCAATGTATCACGCTAAAAACTCCGGAAAAAACCGCTACGAGCTATTTCATCCGCTATTAACGCAATCAATACCTGCGCAGGCACTAAAAGCACAACATCACCTTGATATATTACCTATGAGTTTTAGAAGCTCAGAAATAATTACTCTTGATGAGCAACATCAGTCTGAATCTTTATTTGAAGCATTTGGTGAACACCCAATACTTGGCTTTACTAGCTTTGATATTTTGAAAAAGTTTGCATCAGATAAAGAACAGCACCTCGAGATAGAGTTACAGTTATTGCAACGCGCTTATGCACAAGCAATTACCGCAAATGTAACTATGGCGCTGGTTCCTTGCTCTGGTTTACTACTCGAGGAGCACGAATTTGTTTTATTTACAGATACGCTAAATAAACAACAAGGACATAGCCAGCTTTGTTTGATATTTGATGAGCAAGAAATTCGTCACGCAAGCGCAACACAAATAGAAAACCTCAAAAAGCTATCACAACTTGGTTATTCAATTGGTTTAAACAATTTCGCTAAAGATCGATGCGAACTTAATTTACTAACCGATATTAATTTTGACTATCTGCTACTTAGCTCGACCTTTAGTAAGCGTGTTTTACAACAAGAAAGTTACGATTTTCAGCTACAAGGGGTGCTAGCAATTACGAAGCTCAAAGCAATGAAAGTCATTGCTAAAGGGCCATCAATACTTAATTTTAGAGCTTTACTAGACAAGCACGGTTTGGCATTTTTTGTGGGAAAACAACACGCTCTAGTGTGTTCTGAGTTACCTGAAATACAAGCAACCCAGTCTTTATAAAATTAGCCTGAGGTATTACTCAGGCTTTTTAAACATTGCACGAAGGTTAGCGACCCTTGCTTGGCCTTTTTCCATTCGCTCTGCTTGCGTATTTGGCGCCTTTTTGTTTTCAAACGCGAGATCGTCCTGCGGTAACTCTTGTACAAATCGGCTTAACTCAGTTTGTGAGGTTTCACCAAATTGACGACGTATTTTTGCATAAGTAAGTGTTAACTCCTGCTGCGCACGAGTAATACCAACATAAGCTAAGCGACGTTCTTCATCTACGTTATCTTCATCAATACTTACCTGATGCGGAAGTAAGCCCTCCTCCATGCCTACCATAAATACATATGGATACTCTAAGCCCTTTGATGCATGTAGTGTTGATAAGTGCACCGCATCGGTTTCATCTTCTTCTTCGTTACGCTCAAGCATGTCGCGAAGGGTTAGCTTGCTAACAACCTCGGCTAATGTCATTGGTTCGTTGTCGGCATCACCGGTCAACATATCGGTGATCCAACGATACAGCTCAGATACGTTTTTCATACGCATTTCAGCGGCTTTAGCACTCGGTGACGACTCGTACAAATATGCCTCGTAATTAATATTACGCACTAAGTCTTTAACAGCTTCGAGCGTATCACCGCGTACTGCGTTATCGGATAGCTCAACAACCCAGCGTGCAAACCCAGCAAGCGCATTAAAACCACGCCCTTTTAGTCTGTAGCCTAAATCGTTATCAAAACAGGTAGCAAATAAGCTCGCGTGTTTTTCGTTAGCAAGCGTACCAAGCTTTTCAAGTGTAACCGTGCCTATTTCGCGTCGCGGTGTATTTACGATACGTAAAAATGCATTGTCATCATCTTGATTAACTAGCAAACGTAAATACGCCATAATATCTTTAATTTCTGAGCGAGCGAAAAACGACATACCGCCACTAATTTTATAAGGGATACGGTTACTCATTAAAGATTTTTCAAAGCCACGTGCTTGATGATTACCACGATATAAAATCGCGTAATCTTTATAGCTGGTACGCTTCATAAACTTATGTGAAATTATTTCAGCAACCACACGCTCAGATTCATGCTCTTCATCGCGGCACCCTATTACTTTAATCGGCTCACCATAACCTAGTTCACTAAATAACTTTTTCTCTATGTCATGTGGGTTATTCGCAATTAAAATGTTAGCCGCTTTTAGTATTCGCCCTGCACTTCGATAGTTTTGCTCAAGTTTTATAAGTCTAAGCCCTGGGTAGTCTTTACCTAGTAGCACTAAGTTTTGCGGGCGAGCACCACGCCATGAGTAAATTGATTGATCGTCATCACCTACCACAGTAAAACGGGCACGCTCGCCTACTAGCAATTTAACAAGTTGATATTGGCTTGTATTGGTATCTTGATACTCATCCACCAGCAAGTATTTAAAGCGTTGCTGCCAGCGCTCACGAGATGTGGCGTTATTAGTAAGTAACAAAGTAGGGATCATAATTAAATCATCAAAATCCAGTGCGTTATAAGCACGTAGCTGATTTTGATAGCGAGCATACAGCTGTGCAAACAATGCCTTTTGCGCATCACGCGCTTCGCGTATTGCTTGCTCTGGCAGTACTAATTCGTTTTTCCAACTACCAATTTCCATTTTAAGTAGTTTGAGTAAGTCCTTGTCTTTTTTTAGCTCATCTTCGGTGAGCTCACTTAGAAGCTGATTGGTATCTTGATCATCAAATAACGAAAAGCCGGGTTTAAACCCTAATGTGCTTAACTCTTTTTTAATTATTTCTAAACCGAGTGTATGAAACGTTGATACCCATAAACCTTTAGCGTCTTGCTTTCCGAGCGTTTGCAGTACTCGTTCACGCATTTCTTTGGCTGCTTTATTGGTAAAAGTAACAGCGGCTATATTTCGCGCTTTGTACTCACATTTTTTCACTAAATAAGCGATTTTATTCGTAATAACACGGGTTTTACCAGAGCCTGCGCCTGCGAGTACTAAGCATGGACCACTAATATATTTTACGGCTTCATCTTGTTTAGGATTGAGTTTCATAACGACCAAAGAAATTTAAAAGACGCGTAATTTTAACGTAACCACTACTGCGAGCATAGCAATTGCCTTAATTAATTAAGGTAAAGATGATCATGTGTTAAATACCATGGGTATAAGGTAATATTAGTTATTATTATTTTAGGCCGCATCGAAGGGACAAATATGATCAACCCAGCAAAACTTGAAGAAATTGCTAAGCAAATTACTAGCAATATGCCGCAAGGTGTAAAAAACCTAGCAGAGACACTCGAAGGTAAAACAAAGCAAGTTTTACAAAACAAGCTTGCTGAGATGGATTTTGTGAGCCGTGAAGAATTTGATGTGCAAAGCCAAGTACTTATTCGTACTCGCGAAAAACTAACCGAACTTGAAGCTAAAGTTGCATTGCTTGAGCAACAACTTAGCACTAAAACTGATGCTGAATAATTATACCAATTGCATTAAATTAGTGTTCTATTATAGCGATAAGAAAATAGCTCAATAACAAGGCTAAAATTATGGTACATAGTTGTTCTATATAAATAATTTTTAACGTAGTTAGTGAGTTATTTAATACGCTAGAATGATCATTTTTTTAATAAAATTGGTATTAATTTAGTGTACAAAAAAGGCAGCTTAGGCTGCCTTTTGCGTTTTACTAAGTTTATTCAAATAGCTCATCTAGCACATAATAAAATAACTTAGCCTGCTGCGCTAAACTCACACTCAGCATTTTTTGCGCAACTTGCTCGCCAGTTATTGGTTTGTAACGCTTTAAAAACGCAAATCGTGTAATAACAGGAAAAATAATACTGCCTATCTTTTCTGCCACTCTAAATTGCTCACGATCACCTAATAATAAAGATGGTTGTAAAATACTTATTTTATCAAAAGGGAGTGCTTTTATATGTTGCTCAAGCTCACCCTTCATTTTCAAATAAGCACTATTACTGTGCGTGTTCGCCCCGCTTGATGACACTAAGCAGTAATGCGTAACACCATTACATGCCGCTAACTGAGCCGCTATAAACTGATAATCAAAATCTACTTTACGCTGAGCTTGTGTAGAGCCCGCCTGTTTACGGGTTGTGCCCAAACACGAAAACAATACGTCACCTTTAAAAAGCTCAACGTATTGAGTTAATTTTTCAAAATCAATAACGTGATTAACTAGCTTTGCGTGTGTAATAGGCAAAGCCCGACGACTTAACGTAACCACTTTGGTATAACGATCGCTCTTAAGTAGCTTATGTAGCAACTCATTACCGACCAAACCTGTAGCACCTATTAATATCGCCGTTTTAGTCATAAATTTATTTATTTTCGCCCACTTTATTAAGTACGTGCTGCACTGCTTTTTTGTAGCTTTGCGTTTCTTCACTCGCGCACGTTACTACAGATTCTAAATCATGAAGATGGCCGTTTTCTAAACCATAAACCCAACCATGAACGCTTAGCTCTTGGCCGCGCTCCCACGCATCTTGCACAATGTTAGTACGGCATACATTACGCACTTGCTCAATTACATTTAGCTCAATAAGGCGGCTTAAACGTTCGCTTTCTGGCATTGCATCAAGTTGTTCAAGATGCTTTTCTTTTACATCCCCTACATGGCGTAGCCAATTATCAATAAAGCCAAATTTTGCATTGTTTAAAACGGCTTGTACGCCACCACAGCCATAGTGACCTACTACCATGATATGTTTTACTTTTAAAACCTCTACAGCGTACTGCATAACCGACAAACAGTTATGGTCAGTGTGTACAACCACGTTTGCAACGTTACGATGCACAAATAATTCGCCTGGTAATAAATCAACTATTTGATTAGCAGGTACACGAGAGTCTGAACAACCAATCCATAAATACTCTGGATTTTGTTGCATAGATAAAATTTTAAAAAACTCAGG
Organism: Pseudoalteromonas sp. NZS37; assembly: GCF_015864265.1. Lineage (NCBI taxonomy): Bacteria > Pseudomonadati > Pseudomonadota > Gammaproteobacteria > Alteromonadales > Pseudoalteromonadaceae > Pseudoalteromonas > Pseudoalteromonas sp. NZS37. The sequence goes on from NZ_JADYXL010000001.1 coordinate 751,561, forward strand.
ATCAGCTTCGCTTGTACGTGCAGCCCAACGTTTATTGTTATCGAATAAATTTTTTAACTTTCTCATTGCATCTCTTATTAAGTCGAGGACGGAAATTTAATGGATATTAGCAAGAATCAAAATATTACGAGGCGTTAACTGCTTTTCACAAAACGTTTTAACGCTTACTTGATAGCCTTGCTGTTGCAAATATAAAGCACGATCGAGCACAAGCCAAACTTCAATTGCTCTTCTGAACACATGTCGAACCAGTTCAACTCGGTCAGTTATTTTTTTTCGAGCAACACCAATATCTAAATATTTATTATAATCAGTATCTTGAGGTAGGTTTGTTGCCTTTTTATCTGCAGCCCATACACAAAATGATTTAAACGAATCTGAGAATATAGCTTTGTTAACCGAAGGTACGCTTACATAATATTGCTCGCCAGTAATCGATTTTCTAAGTGCGTCAAAACCAAGCCGCCATTCTAGTTCTGTTTTACGTACTTTTTCCAGACGAGAAGGCGCTGTAACGGTTTCTTGTAATGCGAGCTTTAAATCGCGATGCGTTAGGTTAAGCTCACTTTGGTTTGCAACCTCACTCATTACACGGTACTCATTAGCCGTAAATAAATGATAGCAACAAGGTGAAAAGCTAATTTGCTGTACTTTCGCTAAACTTGCTTGGCGCATAAATGCTTGGTGCAAACCACCACATGCGTGTAGCGCTACGGCATGCATATCAGCATTAAAAAATTGAGTGATATCCTCTTTTAATACATCTGCTTGGCTAAAGTGCATTGCCAAGCCTTGTTGCTGTGCACTTTTTTGTCCTTGCTCGCATAAGCTTTGTTGCAGTTCAATACTATGCACATCACTTGCGCCATTAAAAGCAAGCATTCGCCCTAAGTGTCCTTTACCCGCACACCACTCTAAAACTGGTTGCTTAGTATTAGGTAGTGCAGATACAAAATCTTGTAACTGATCAAACTTACGACCTTTAATGCCGTTACTTATCCAAAACGGATAATCAGCTCGAGAGTGTGCTGAGCTAGGTAAATCACATAGCTTAGCAAGTTCATCAAGTTGGTTTATGTGTTGGCTAAAAAATTGGTATAGCTGATTTTGATCGTTATCAAGAACGGTTACCTGATCATCAGTTAGTTCGTTAAGTATGCCTTGCAGCTCTGGCCAAGGAATAGTGTCAAAATCAAATGCGGTGCACTGCCAATACTGACGATGGCGCATCAAAAGTGAATCAAGTGCAAAAAATTGCTCGGCTAAAGTCATAACAGCTTAAAAAATAAAAAGACAATTAATTATATCAGCTCAGTGAGCTCTCATTAAGCAGTTATTTTTGGCTAAAAATCAGCCGTAAATACAAAGGTATTGAAATAATACTCACCAAAATAGCTGCTATAAGCATCCATGATAATTGCATCTTTTCTGGCTCTTGGTATTTATAAATAAAGTGAGATTTCACTTCGTCAAATTCGTTTTGCTGTATGCCATATAAGCCAGCAATTAAACGCCACTTTGCTATCGACATATGCCCTAAACTGGTAGTGGGTGGGGTTATATAACTTTTTAGTACTTCAGCCTCAAAGGCGAGCTGATGAAAGCTCTTACTCGGTGCATAGTTTTGCTGGGTGACTGCAATGGCTTCATCCATATTCATCATTGCATAGCGCCAACCTTTTAGGCTCGCTTGGTAGAATTTTTCGACCGTTTGTGGATTTTGCTTAAGCATGTTTTCGCTGGTAAATAAAATGTCGCTATATACATCCATACCATAACGCTGTGGGCAAACAAGCCGATGAGCTACGCCTTGTTGAGTCATATAATAAGGCTCTGTAGTAACATAAACTTGCATAGCATCTAGCTTGTTTTCAATCCAAGCCTGGTTAAAATTTTCGCCATTGTAAACTTTGAGTTTATCTACATCAACGCCACTGCGTTTAAGCATAATAAGTAGCTCGGTGCCGTCATTTTTGCTCACAGCAGTGATACGTTTATTAACAAAGTCACGAGGGTGAAAAATATCAGACGTGTCTTTTACCATCCAGCAATAAGGTGAAAACTGCAATAAGGCTGCCATTGCAACAAAAGGCTGACCATTAATACGTTGCTGTAAAATACCGGAATGCCCTACACCAAATTGTGCTTCGCCACTGGCCACAGGACCAAAGGTATCAGGTTTCATTGGATTAGCTTGTTTAATAGTTACATCAAGGCCCGCTTCATTATAAAAGCCTTTTTGCTTAGCCATATAGTAGCCAGCAAACTGAAACTGATGTGTCCATTTTAGCTGTAATGTGACTGATTCTTGCGCCGCGATATGGCTGCAAAAAAAGCACAATCCAATGATTAATCCTTTAAATAGCAAATAGGTGTCCTCAAAAAGTATGACGATTACCTGTAACTATATGTAAAACGTGTAATAAAGCAAGCACCCTAGTTAGGTGCCTGCCTTTGAAGAAGAGTTATACTGAGGCGAGTTTTTCGGCTTTTTCTGCTTGCGGTTTTGATGTTAAAAATTGGGTAAAACACGGATTTTGTGTTTCATCTTGTACACTGTAACCTAAGCGATTCAAATGCTCGTTAAACATTTCATACTGACTCGGCTCAATAGCAAAACCTGCCAGTACATTCCCCATCGAACCACCGTGATTACGATAATGAAATAAGGTAATGTTCCAATTGCTGCCTAAAGTATCTAAAAAGCGTGCAAGCGCACCCGGATACTCAGGAAATTCAAAACGCAATAAACGTTCATGTAATTGCTCTGGTGCTTTTCCGCCAACCATATAACGCACATGTAATTTAGCGAGTTCGTTATCCGACAAATCGCAAAATTGATAATCGTTATTTGTTAAGTCTTGCTTTAACTCATTAAGCTCTTGCTCGCCTTGGCGCAGAGCAATGCCCACAAATATTTGTGCTTCACCAGGCCCTGCATAACGGTAGTTAAATTCAGTAATAGCACGGCCACCTAAAGAAGCACAAAACTGTTTAAAACTGCCTTTTTCTTCTTTAATAGTAACCGCTAATAGCGCTTCGTTTTTTTCACCCAGCGCAGTGCGCTCTGCAACATAACGCAGGCGATCAAAGTTTAAATTAGCACCCGAAAGCACAGCCGCTAAATGTAGTCCTTTTAACCCCGACTGCTGACTCCACTTTTTAAGCCCAGCCGTTGCAAGTGCACCTGATGGCTCTGCAATTGCACGCGTAGATACAAAAATATCCTGCATGGCTGCACATATTTCATCGCTAGTAACGGTTACAACTTCATCGCAAAACTTTTGCGCTAAACGAAATGTTTCAGTGCCAATAATTTTAACCGCTACGCCATCGGCAAAACTACCAACGCGATCAAGCTCTACTGGCTTACCGGCTTCAAGTGCTGCTTGTAAACACGCACTTTCGTCGGCTTCTACGCCAATTACTTTTATATCTGGACGCAACGATTTAATGTAAACCGCCATACCAGCAAGTAAACCGCCGCCGCCAACAGGAATAAACACAGCATCAAGCTCGTTTAATTGCTGCATTAACTCGCGTGCTACAGTGCCTTGACCAACAATGACATCCGGATCGTCAAATGGCGGGACAAATATACCGTTACGCTGCTCTGTAAGCTCAAGCGCATATGCTTTTGCTGCATCAAAATGATGGCCATGTAATACAACTTCACCGCCAAGTGCGCGCACTGCGCTGACTTTTATTTCAGGCGTTGTTACTGGCATTACAATAGTTGCTTGATGCCCAAGGTGAGATGCACTCAATGCAACCCCTTGAGCATGATTACCCGCAGAAGCAGTAATAACCACTGAGCCTTTAGGTAATTTATTTAATTTGTTATACGCACCGCGTAACTTAAATGAATACACGGGCTGTTGGTCTTCACGCTTTAACCAAACATGGTTACCTAGCTTTTTACTGAGTTCAGCCATTTCGCTAACCTCAGTAACTTTAGCCAAAGGCTCCATGTTTGCTTGAATAATAGCGCGAAAATAATCGAGCTCTTGAGAGACCATAATTAACTAAGCGCCTCCAATTTAGCTAAGTCGCGCACTGCGCCTTTATCGGCACTTGTTGCAAGTAATGCATAAGCCTTTAAAGCAGACGATACATAACGCTCACGATCAACTGGCTTGTACGCCATTTTTCCGCGTGCTAATTGCTTTTGTTTACGTGCCTCAAGTTCTTCATCGCTTAGCGCTAATGTGATTTCACGTGTTGCGATATCAATAATGATTTTGTCGCCATTTTCAACATAAGCGATTGCACCACCACTCGCCGCCTCTGGCGATACATGGCCAATTGATAAACCCGAAGTACCACCCGAAAAGCGACCATCTGTAATAAGAGCACACTTTTCAGCTAAGCCTTTCGATTTTAAGTAGCTTGTTGGGTATAGCATTTCTTGCATACCTGGGCCGCCTCTAGGGCCTTCATAACGAATAACCACTACATCGCCGGCTTTTACTTCGTTATTTAAAATCCCTTCAACTGAATCATCTTGTGATTCGTATACAATGGCGGTGCCTTCAAAATGTAGCATTTCGTCAACTACGCCAGCACTTTTTACAACACAACCATCAACCGCTAAATTACCCGAAAGCACAGCTAAACCACCGTCTTGGCGAAAAGCGTGTTCAACGCTTCGAATACACCCATTCACACGGTCATTATCGCCTTCATCCCAGCGACACTCTTGGCTCATTGCTTTAGTAGTACGAATGCCCGCAGGACCCGCACGGTAAAATTTGCGCGCTACCTCGTTAGTTGGGTCGGTTGCATCCCATTTTTTAACAAGCTCAGCCATTGTTGACCCAGCGACATGATTCACTGACATGTCAACTAAGCCCGCTTTACCAAGCTCACGTACAACTGCCATCATGCCACCAGCACGGTGTACATCTTCAATATGGTACTCTGGTGTTGCTGGTGCAACTTTACATAAAAACGGTGTTTTACGAGAAAGCGCATCAATATGCGACATATCAAAATCAACGCCGGCCTCTTGCGCAGCAGCGAGTAAATGTAATACGGTATTTGACGAGCCGCCCATTGCAATATCAACAACCATTGCATTCATAAAGGCTGTTTTGTTAGCGATAGCGCGGGGCAATACATCTTGATTATCTTTTTGATAATACTCACGACATAAATCAACAATACGAGCACCCGCTTCAACATACAGTTGTTTACGGTCTTTATGGGTGGCTAGCGTGGTACCGTTACCCGGAAGTGCTAAACCTATTGCCTCTAACAAACAGTTCATTGAGTTTGCAGTAAACATGCCTGAACACGAACCACATGTAGGACACGCAGAACGCTCTACTTGCTCTGAATCTGCATCACTTACCGACTCATCTGCGCCTTTAACCATGGCATCAACTAAATCAAGTTTAATGTCTATGTTAGCAAGTTTAGTTTTACCCGCCTCCATTGGACCGCCCGATACAAATATCACCGGTATGTTTAAACGTAGCGCTGCAAGCATCATCCCAGGGGTAATTTTGTCGCAGTTTGAAATACAGATCATCGCATCGGCGCAGTGACCATTTACCATGTATTCAACCGAGTCAGCAATTAAATCGCGTGAAGGCAGCGAATAAAGCATACCGCCGTGTCCCATCGCAATGCCATCATCAATAGCAATGGTATTAAATTCTTTTGGAACGCCACCGGCTTGGGTTATTGTCTCACCCATAAGCTCACTAAGCTGATTAAGGTGTACATGCCCTGGTACAAATTGTGTAAACGAGTTAACTACGGCAATAATCGGTTTACCAAAATCAGAGTCTGTCATACCTGTTGCGCGCCATAATGCTCTTGCGCCTGCACGTTTACGTCCTTCAGTTGTTGTTGCACTTCTTAATTTAGCCATAGTTACCTCAGTTTTTGCCGCAATATAAGCGGGCATTCCTCATTCTAAAATTGGTGAATAACCTAGTGACTCAGTTACTCGTAAATTATTTTGTAATTCGTAATTACACAGCCTGTTGGTGCTGTAAATTTTGTAAAGTGACTTCTTTTACATCCACCAGCTTGTTTAGCTGGCTGGTTAATAGGTGAATAGGTTTATCACTATCTACCGTCATGGCTACGTTGTATAAGCCATCATCCATATTGAGCTGAAAATGCGTTAGGTTAAAACCACGATGACGCACCACTCGTAAAAAGCGCTCTACCGCTATACTTTGGCTTTTTAATGCAATAGTTAGGCTGTGTTTCATTTTGCTTTCTCCGTCATCATTTCGTCGTTAGCAGCCCCAGGTGGTACAAGTGGCCAAACATTTTCTTTATCATCAATACAGGCATGTACTATGTACGGGCCTTTGCTGTTAACTAATGCTGTAATAGCATCATCAACTTGGTTAGCGTGGGTAATTGTTTGCCCTGGGATACCAAATACAGCAGCTAGTTGCACAAAGTCTGGGTTGTCCGAAAGGTTAGTTTCAGAGTAACGTCCTTCAAAAAATAGCTCTTGCCATTGGCGAACCATACCCAAGCGCTGGTTATCTAAAATTAATATTTTTACAGGTAAATTATTACGGCGAATCGTGGCCAATTCTTGAATATTCATCATGATTGAGCCATCGCCCGATACAGTGATAACAAAGTCATCAGGGCGTGCTACTTGTGCGCCAATAGCAGCCGGTAAACCAAAGCCCATCGTGCCTGCGCCACCACTGCTTAAATGATTACTCGGGTGAGTAAACTTCATGTGTTGTGCTACCCACATTTGATGCTGACCTACATCGCAACACACAACGCCAGTTTTTGGCATGCGTTGGCTCAGTTGGTTTAATAAGTACGGTGCGTAAACCTTCTCACCTGGGTAGTCGTAACGCCACGCGTGCTTGATATTCATTTCTTTATTTGTGTCACACCACGCTTTAGGTGTTACAAAGCACTCAAGTGCAGGTAACGACGTTTTTAAATCAGCAATTAATGAAGCTTTAGCAGGTTTTCGCTTACCGACTTCAGCGGCATCAATATCTAAATGAATTACTTTAGCTTTAGCTGCAAATTTAGCTAAGTTACCCGTTACGCGGTCATCAAAGCGCGCACCTATACACACAAGTACATCACATTCTTGCACGGCAATATTAGCGGCTTGACCACCATGCATACCTAGCATGCCTAAGTAATGCTCGTAGTCAGGTAACACACTGCCTAATGCTTTTAGTGTTGATACAGCAGGCATCTGGGTTTTATTTAAAAACTGCATTAACTCGTCTTGCGCATCAGCGGCTTGTACACCACCGCCTACGTACGCTACAGGCTGTTTAGCCTCACTCAACAATTGATTAGCAATAGCAACTTGCTTTAAATCTAACTCAGGTAAGTATTCATCAGCTGCAAGCCAAGGCTTAAAAGGTACTTGCGCCATTTGAATATCTTTTGGGATATCGACAAGTACAGGACCTGGTCGGCCGCTTTGCGCTAAATGAATAGCTTCTTGTAATATCTCTGCTAAGTCTTCCGCTCGTTCTACCATGTAGCTGTGCTTAGTACACGAAAGCGACATACCTAGTACATCTATTTCTTGAAACGCATCTGAACCAATAGCTGCAGTAGGCACTTGGCCGGTAATCGCCAATAATGGTACTGAGTCCATCATCGCATCAGCAAGGGCAGTTATTAAGTTAGTTGCACCTGGGCCCGATGTTGCAAAACACACACCTAATTTACGCGTGCTGCGAGCATAACCAACAGCTGCAAACCCTGCACCTTGCTCATGACGAGTAAGGTAGTGTTTGACTGGCGCGCCATACAGCGCATCGTAAATTGGCATAATAGCTCCGCCTGGGTAGCCAAATACTTCATTTACGCCGTGTTTGGCCAATAAGTCGATTGTTAGTTCTGCGCCTGTCATTAATAAACCCTCATTCCTCAGTGACAACCCAATTACATTTTTACGCTAAAAACTTTGCCCTTAAAACTAAAAAGCCCTCCGAACGGTTAAGTGCGGAGGGCTTTTTTAATGCTTAAGTTTTTAAAGCACTACGAAGCCCTCGCGGGAATAATCACCACGATAATAATCAGGACTAGGTTAAGTGCGTTTGTAAGCATGTAATTAATACCAAATTTTGTTCAATTATCGCGAAGGTTATTCCTTCGCTCTCTTTTTATATTAGTACCGCGCTAGGCCCTTTAAGTCAACACCAAAGTTAATCTAACAAAAAGACTAAAAGGCAATTTATCAGGTTTTAAAATTCATTATACAAGCTGGTAGTGGTTTTTTTATGCTCTAATTTTATTCTCAGAAATTCACTATTCTTATATCCCTTATTTAAGGTTTGATTAATTTTTAAGAATATTTTTATAAATAAAATTATTTATCACCTTCAGGTAATGCGTAGGTTCCCTTAAGCGACTCTTAAGTGTTGTTGCATAGCATGGCGTTGTTATTTCAAACGAGCCTAAATATGAACGTAATTAGTCAAACACCAGCACAAAAAAAGCCAAATCGTAGTAAACGGTTTTACATTCACTGTAGTGCAAATGCCTTTGTAGTGATGATTGCCTGTTATTACTGTTTAGTTATAAACATTCCTTTTATTCAAGGTTCGTTTAGCGCCATAACCTCTCTTGCATCTTTTTCATGGCTATTTTTACTTTCAGTGCCACTGCTTTTGTTATGCCTTTTAATTATTTTCTTTTCGATAGTGTCGGTTAGATGGTTATTAAAACCAGTTAACTATCTTTTACTGATAATTTCTAGCGCCGTGCTTTACGGCTCATTAAATTACGGCGTCGTGTTTGACTATTCAATGATTCAAAACACGTTCGAAACGGATTCAAGCGAAGCGCTGAGCTATTTAAACCCGCAGCTCATAGCCTTTTTACTGTTGTTTTGTGCGCTACCTGTTTTTATATTAAGCAAAGTAAAAATACACTTTACTCGCCCTCATCAAGAAGCGATTAGCCGCATAAAACTTATTATTGCCTGCTTAACGCTAATTGCTTTAGTGGTCGCTAACTTTTACGCCGATTACGCAGCCACTGGTCGCAACAACCGCATTTTGAAAAAAGAAATTATTCCGTTTCAATATCTCTCTAGCGGTTATAAATACATGCGCGATCAGCTGCTGTATACCAATATGGAATTTAAAAATATAGATGCAACACCCACTCTTATTGCGCCTAACACCACCAGCGTAACCGTTATGGTTGTTGGCGAAACCGCACGAGCAGAAAACTTTGCTTATCAAGGTTATAAGCGTAACACCAATCCTTATACACAAAAGTATAATGTGACGTATTTTAATAATGTGGCGTCTTGTGGCACCGCTACTGCAGTGTCTGTGCCGTGTATGTTTTCACTGCAAACACAAGATAACTTTGATCGATTAGCAGCTGACAACCAACAAAACCTGATTGATTTAGCACAACAAGCTGGCAGCGACGTACTGTGGGTTGATAACAACAGCGGCTGTAAAAACGTATGCACCCGTGTTGTTAACATTGATATCCCAACCACCCCATCAGCGCTTTGCGATGGAAAATATTGTTTTGATGAAGTGCTTATTGCTCCACTTAAGCGCAAACTCGCTAATTTAAACCAAGCTAATACCGTTATCGTCCTCCACATGATGGGCTCACACGGACCAACCTACTTTAAACGCTACCCAGAAAAATTTAAGCAATTTACGCCCACGTGCGACAGAAGCGACATTCAAAACTGCTCACTCGATGAATTAGTTAATACCTACGACAACACAATTGCGTACAGCGACTTTGTCAACGCCCAGGTAATTGAGCAATTAAAAGCGCTGCCAAACAACATAGATAAGCAGTTTTTATATGTCTCTGATCATGGTGAATCACTTGGCGAAGGCGGTGCTTATCTGCATGGTTTTCCGTATAACTTTGCACCTAGCACACAAACGCACGTTCCTCTTTATATGTGGGCTGATGAGCATAACCAGCGCATTACCAATACCTGTTTAGCTAATTTAGACACCACTGCTGCACGCTCACACAACAATATTTTTCACACCCTTTTAAATTTAATTGGCATTAAAAGCAAAACGTATCAGGCATCGCTCGATTTACTTGCTAGCTGCCAAACAACACCAAGCGAAATAAAAATATGAGTAATAAAACCGTTATAAAACGCCAAGGCTTAATGCGCCTTATTTTTACCTTAAGCCATTCTTTTAACGGCTTAAAATGGATGAGTCGATTTGAAGCGGCGTTTCAACAAGAGCTAGCACTGTTTTCGTTACTCGGTGTGTTTGTGTGGCTACAAGAAATTGCACTAAGGGATAAATTACTGCTTGTCGCCAGCCTGCTTTTTGTATTATTTGCTGAGCTGGTAAATACGGCAGTTGAGGTTGTAGTTGATAGAATTGGCAGTGAATACCATGAGCTTTCAGGGCTCGCTAAAGATATTGCCTCTGCAAGCGTGTTTATAGCTATGCTAATTGCCGCACTTATTTGGTGGGCTGTGTTATGGGCATAAAGCTAACTTTTATAGCTAAAATAACGAGGCTAATATTTAAAGTAATACCTAAAATACAAAATGCACTTGGCCCTGTATGGATTTTTGTTGTATTTGCTATTTTAGCACTTAGTTTTTTAACACTTGCTCGCTTTGGTTTAAGTGTATGGCAAGGGGAGCGTGTATTTGGATCGCATGCGTGGTTGTCTATATTTATAGGTGGGTTAAGAGTTGATATAGCCACTCTAAGCTACATTATTATGCCCGCATTACTACTTACCTTACTGATGCAAAGCGTAGGTTGGCAAAATAAAGTACGCGGCCTAATTAAAATTTACTTAGTGGGGATGTCTGCTTTACTCGTTTTTTTTGAAGTGATTACGCCTACGTTTATAAACGAGTACGACTTGCGCCCTAACCGCTTATTTATAGAATATTTAATTTACCCTAAAGAAGTCTCAAAAATGATTTTTTCAGGCTATAAGTTAGAAGTATTTATTGTTGTTATAGCACTTGTTTTGAGCTGTAAATTTGCAAGTAAAGTATTTAGCAATCAATGGCAAAGCAAGTCATCACTAACAGGCTTAAACCAATCAATTTTAGCGCTCGTTTTAGTATGCTTAACTTTTTTGGGCGCGCGTAACTCATTAGGGCACAGACCACTTAACCCCGCCATGGTCTCGTTTTCTACCGATCACTTACTTAACGACTTAACCCTTAACTCACTTTATAGCGTCGCGTTTGCAGTTAAGCAACTTTCTAATGAGCAATCAAGCCAAGACTATTACGGTAAAATGCCCACCGATGAATTACTTAGTATTGTGCGTAGTAACATGCAAAATACGCAAGGCACATTTAGTGATGTAACCGCCCCTACAAAAACGTTTCATGGCGCAAGTAATACAGGTAAACCCAAAAATTTAGTCATTATTTTACAAGAAAGTTTAGGTGCTCGTTATGTAGGCACGCTTGGCGGTTTACCGCTTACACCTAATATTGACGCCCTTTATAAACAAGGCTGGGGGTTTCATAATTTATACGCCACGGGTACACGTTCAGTACGTGGAATTGAGGCAGTAATTACAGGGTTTACACCAACGCCTTCGCGTGCAGTTGTTAAGCTTGATAAATCACAACGTGACTTTTTTACCATTGCTGATTTTTTAGCGAAGCAAAATTACAATACACAGTTTATTTATGGTGGCGAAAGCCATTTTGATAACATGCGCAGCTTCTTTTTAGGCAATGGTTTTAAAAGTATCGTAGATACAAATAACTTTAAAAAAATAGACTTTAATGGCTCGTGGGGCGCATCAGACGAAGACTTGTACGACCAAGCCGACATAGAACTTACTAAGCTTAAAAATCAAAACAAACCCTTTTTTAGCCTTATATTCTCAAGCTCTAATCATAGTCCGTATGACTTTCCTGACGATAAAATAACGCTGTACGATAAACAAAAACAAACCCGTAATAATGCAGCAAAGTATGCAGATTACGCGCTGGGCACGTTTATCGAAAAAGCCAAGAAATCGAGCTACTGGGATGATACCGTGTTTATAGTTATTGCCGATCACGACTCGCGCGTATCGGGTTCGAATTTAGTACCGGTTGATCACTTTAAAATTCCGGCCGTTATTTTTGGTAAAGGTATTACCCATAAACGAGATAGCCAACTAGCCAGTCAGCTCGATATTCCTGTTACTCTACTGTCTTTGATTGGCGCAAGTGGTAAGCACCCTATGATAGGCCATGATTTATCAAAGCCAATTAGCGACAACAAACAACGCGCAATGATGCAATACGACAAAAACTTTGCCTACATGCACGATAATAAAGTGGTGGTGTTACAACCACAAAAACCAGCAACCACCTATACGTATAGCAATAACCAGCTTGTGCCATGTGAAAACGATGAGCAATTAGTAAAAAAAGCCCTAGCCCATGCGAACTTGGGTAATTTAGCCTACACAAATGGTTGGTACCATTAGTTCTTATTCTTGCAGTGACTTGATAATAAAGCCTTGTTAAAGTAACAAGGCTATTTTTATAAACCGAGTAAACATGAAAATCCTCGTTATTGAAGACTCTGAAGCACTAAGACGCAGCTTGCAAGTTGGCCTTAGCAACCTTGGTTTTACCGTAGATGAAACTGGTGATGGCTCAGAAGGGTTGAGTATGGCACTGAGTGGAAACTACGACCTCCTCGTACTTGATTTAATGCTACCGAGCGTTGATGGCATGAGTATTTTACAAGCACTGCGCAGCAGTAATAGCCAAAGCCGTGTGCTAATTTTATCGGCACGAAGTGAGCCTCAAGATAAAATTAACGGCCTTATGAAAGGCGCTGACGATTATTTAACTAAGCCATTTTCGTTTGAAGAACTCCATGCTCGCGTCCTTGCATTACTTCGTCGTGGTTCACTGCAAAACCAACAAAATACCCTTACCGTAGGTGATTGCGTATTAGATCTGTCACTTAAAACTCTTCACTACAAGCAACATGCCATTGAGCTCACACGTAATGAATACAAAATAATAGAATGCTTATTTAACGCCCCAGAGCGAGTATTGGGGCTTGAGCTTATAAGTGAAGCGGTGGTAGGGCAGTTTGATATGCTCTCTAAAAATGCGCTTGAAGCACACATCTCAACCATACGTAAAAAAGTAAGACAGTTTGATGGCGAGCTCCCGATAAAAAATAAACGTGGATTTGGTTATGTCGCAACAACAAAATAAAAATCACTCAATAAAACGTAAACTCGTTAATAATATTAGCGCTGTGATCTCTGTTATTTTATTCACCATATTTTTAACCGTTGATTTAAGTGTTGATACTTGGGTGGAAGATCAGTTCAATCAGTCTTTAACTAACAAAGCTAACTACTTAAAAACCTTAGTTGAAGATGACAACAACGTGGTTGAATTTGATTTTGCTGGTGAGTTTATGTCGGAGTATGAAGCAGCCGATGCCACGGAGTTTTACCAATTATGGCATGGCCGTGATGTGTTTGAACGCTCGGACTCATTAGCGCTTTATGAAAATGCTAACCTACCTTTTTTAGAAATGCCGATAAACGAATCTAAAATTATAGATTACGAGCTTCCTAACGGGCGTGATGGCCGCGCACTTATAAGTCACTTTGTAGCCCAAAAAGACGATAGAAACCCCACTCACTCTGCTGTTTTTAATACCATGACTCTTGCGATTGCAGCGCCGACAGCCGAACTTAATAAAGTACTGATTATTATTGATGTGGTCTTTATTTTAACCTGTGTACTTGGTGTGTTTGGTGTGCGCTATTTAGTGACACGTATTGTAAATAAAGGCCTGCACCCGCTACACAACTTAAACGACCAAATTAAGTTACTCGATATTACCGGTGTTGCGCAAACAATAGAAAGCGACTTTAAAGTAGAAGAAATAGAACCTATACGTAACGAGCTAAATAAGTTTATTACCGTTAATCAGCAACTCTATAGTAATGAAAAACGCCTAACAAGCGACATTGCACACGAGCTTAAAACCCCAATAGCTGAACTCATAAGCCTCTCAGAGGTGGCTATTCGCTACCCTGACGATAAACGCATTAGCGACACCTATACCAGTGATGTGCTTAATATTTCACAGCGTATGAAAACGATTGTTAGCAACCTATTACTGTTGCAGCGCTCAAGTAGCAGTGCAATGCAATTAAATGCACAAAATATCATTCTAAATAACCTAGTAAATCAAATTGTTGATGAGCTGACCTTTAAGCACCCAACTATTAAAGCGCGTTTAAATAATGAGATAACTGACGAGTTTACACTTAATGCTGACGAATTTAGTTTAAATACCATTTTATGTAACTTAATCGATAACGCACTATTTTATGGACTCCCTGAGGCACCAATTAAATTAACTGCCGTAAATAACAGCACAAACATGACCATCTCTGTTAGTAACAAAGTAAATAAACCACTAAGTAGTGAACAGCTCACTGCTATTTTTGACCCGCTCTATCAGCTAGATTCATCTAGAACTAATAACCAGCGCCATGGTTTAGGATTATCAATTGTACAGAGCTTATGTAACTTAAATGGCTTTACTATCACGGCCAGTAATACCGAAAGCAATACGTTAACGTTTATATTAACGTTACCTCTGAAGTAAATTTAGGTTAGTATTTACACTACTAACCTTCGAGATTTTAAGGACAAACCATGAATGCTCTTACCCGTATTAGCCACTTTTTTATTGTGGCATTGCTTATAACATTTAGCCTTAACAGCTATGCAGCTCCCGCCTTATATAAAATAGAAAAAAATGGCGTCAGCTCTTACTTATTTGGCACTGTACACGTTGGTGATGCCAGCATGAAAGGCTTACCTAAAAATGTAACCGATGCAATTAGCGCAAGCAAAGAAGTCATTGTTGAAGTTGATATAAGCAAACTTACTCCACTTGAAATGCAGCAGCGTTCAATGCCATTTATGATGCTAAGGGACGGTAAAACATTACAAACTGAGCTTTCAAAGCAAAATTATACCAAGCTAAAAGATTACTTTGCTAAAAAGTCGATTGATATTGCTATGTTTAATGGCTTAAAGCCTTGGGCTGTTATGGTGACTATGATGCAAATTGAATTTCAAAATGCAGGTTATTCAGATAAAACCGGCATAGACAAGCAAGTGCTTAGTTATGCTAAAGAGCATAATATTAAAATTGGCGAGCTTGAAACCCTAGAGCAACAACTGCAAATGTTTGATGGCATGGCGCTATTAAGCAATGAAATGATTGAAGAAACCTTTGAGCAACTCAGCGATATTAATACTTACTTTATCAAATTAGTTAATGCCTGGAAAAACGGGGATATGGATACACTAACCGATTACTACAACATGAGTTTTGATGACAGTAATTATGGTGAAATTAGCGAGCAAGTAATGCTAACTAACCGCAATAATAATTGGGTTAAACAACTCACACCGCGTTTAGCAAACGAGCAACTATTTATTGCCGTAGGCGCTCTGCATTTACCTGAAAAACACGGGTTACTTAAACAACTTCGAGATAAAGGCTTTAGCGTTACTCGTCTTTAAAATGAAAATGGGTTGAGTGATTTTTCGCTCAACCTTTCTCTGAGCTTTTAATGAAAGTCTTCCATTTTTAAGTAATTCTCTATTCCTTTAATTTTGTCTGCCGCATGATGATTTACATAAATCACAGTACTTGTATTGGCAGCACAAATTTTCTCTATTAGTAGCAGTACACGTTGCCTGTTTGCTTCATCTAAGCCCAAGCAAGGTTCATCTAAAATAAGTAACGTTGGATGTTTTACCATAGCCCGCACAATTAATAACATACGCTGATCGCCGTACGAAAGCTGGGTGAATGAGGTATTTTGTTTATCACTTAAACCAATAAATGCCAGCCACTGTTGAGCAATATTAACTTGTGCGTCGCTCGGCTTTTGATATAAACCTATGCTGTCATAAAAACCAGATATAACAGTATTTAAAGCCGATATACTTACGCGGTAATCCATATGTAGCGCGTTAGATATAAAACCAATATGCTGTTTTATATCCCAAATACTCTCCCCGGTTCCGCGTTTAAAACCGAACACTTCAATGTCATTGTTATAACACTGTGGGTTATCACCTGTTATTAAATTTAATAGGCATGTTTTACCTGAACCGTTCGCTCCAGTAAGCTGCCAATGCTGATGCTTTTTTATAGTCCAATTGAGATTTTTGAATATGCTTACATCACTGTAACTAACTTTAGCATTACTCAATTTAACTAAGGTATTACCGGTGAATGCCTTTTTCTCTTGTTCGGTATCAGGAGATGGTACATCCAATGAGGTATGTTCTAAATGAAGTAGTTTTAGTAAATCACTCAATTGCTCACTACTTGGCTTTGCTAAAGTATGTAACAAGCAACCTTGGTTTACATAGCCATAGTGAGTAATGAATGAAGGGATTTCGTCTAGGCGGTTTAGTACAAAAACAAAAGTAATCGTGTGGCTAAGCTCTATGAGTATTTTATTAAGTTGCTGGCAAGATTGTACGTCGAGTCCATCAAATGGCTCGTCAAGCACGACTAACTCACTATGGGAGTTGAGTGCTTTTATAAGTAGGAGTTTACGAGTTTCACCCGTTGAAAGTTCTCTAAAATGCCTATTTAGTAATGAGCTAAATTTAAATAATTCTATTAGCTGCGCTAATAACTCACCATTATTACTATGCTCTGCAAATATAAGGTCTTTAACGAGGCTATGCTTTTCATGCTCTAATTCTTGGGCCAGTAACTGTTTATGCGAATCTGAAGACACGAGCATAAGTTTATTAATACTACTTATACGCTTACCACTTTCGCACTTAGCTTCACCAACTAACGCAGCTGTCAGTGCAGATTTACCGGCTCCATTAGCACCTAGAAGCAGCCAATGTTCTCCTAGATTCACTTGCCAATCTAGGTTGCATATGTCGTAACGACTTTTGCCTTGCCCTTGTAAGTAACCATTAAATTGCTCAAGCGTAATTGACTGCACTAACTTTTCCTAATAAACCTTAAAACAGCAAGTTAACGCATATTAAAAGAGCTTAGCAAGCTTGTTATCTGCAAAATTAATTTATTTCACTAGGGCGTATTGATCTTTGTGGATTGAAATTTGTTCAATCTAGGGGCGATTAAATCGCGGCGCGAGGTTTGTAACCTAGTGGGCTCGATAACTGCTCCTGCGTTATTCTAATGGCTTACATCCATGTAAGAATAAGTCAAAACCGAGTAAAGCTTCCGCGTCCTGCTCACGCCCCTTACCTACATCCATGTAGGCAACAAAGAGTTAATCGTCCCTAGAAAGAACCCAATGGGCAGCGCATGTTTGGTATTTATGCTGCGTTATCGCCTATTTATGGGGAATAACCACACTACATAGGCTCTGCCTTGCCTAAAAACCAAACAGTCTGCTGCAAATTCAACTACCAAAGATCAACACGCCCTAACAACGCTAATACTATTTAATGCGTCTTTAATTGCTTGTTTATTTATTGGTTTATGAATATGAAGGTTAGCCCCGTATTTATAAGCTCGCTCTATATCATTTTGTGAAGTATTTGCTGTTATAACAATAATTGGCATTACTTTATTAAGATCAGAGCGTATTTTTTTAATCGCCTCAAACCCATCCATTACTGGCATATTTAAGTCCATAAAAACAATATCGTATTGATTTTCACTCACCATATCGCACGCGACTTTGCCGTTTTCAGCGCAATTATAGCTTAAACCTAATAAGCTAAGTATGCGGGTCAGTAATATAGTATTTAATGGATTGTCTTCAACGACTAAACACTTTAGTTTGTCATTTATCTTATGAGGGTTTGGGAGAGCTTTACTGGCAATTATTGGTAAGTGCAAAGATACCAGCGCTCCATTAGCTTCATTATTTTTGAAGGTAATTTCACCGTGCAACGCCTTTACAACATACTGAACCCGAGTGAGACCTGTTCTTAATCCTTGAAAATGGTTTGTTTGTTTAAATGAGTCAAATTCAAGATCAGTAATCTCTTTCGAAAAACCACAACCAGTATCACTTACAGTTACACAAAGTTCATCATTAAAAAGCTTTGCAGAGACAGTAATTTCACCTTCTGTCGTAAACTTAATAGCGTTACTGATTAATTCTGTAAGCGTATGCTGCAAACGTTGATGATCCAATTTACATACACAATTTAATGATTCATCTAAACAACTAACTAGTTTCAGGCCTTTTTGCTGACAAGCATGCTCGTAAGCCATTAGTACTTTATTACACGACTCTAGAAGGTTTTCATTTTTAAATTGCGGTACCCACTTACCTGTACTTAAAGCTTGCAAGTCCTGCAGTTCATCTAATATAGCTATTAACCTAAGTGCGCAGTAATTAGCTTGGGTTTTAACGCTTTGCTGCGTATCAGAAACCTTTAACTCCTCAATAGACGTAATAAGACCCTGTAAAGGAGTTCTAAATTCGTGACTTGCTCTGGCAATAAAATGCTCTTTATTTTGACTCACTTGTTGAGCGAACTCTTTTTGTTTTTGGTATTTAGACAATGCGTTACCTATTTCTTTTTCCATTGGCATAAATACAAATCTTAACTCTACAAGTAGTAAAAACATCGCCATAAGCCAAAATAATAATTCAAGGTTAGATACCCAGTTCAATTTTTGGACAGCTTGCTCTTCAAATAAATTCACTGCATGATCTAGTTGCTTTAATAGCTCTTCAACCTCAGTTACAGAGAATATACGCTTATCTACTTGGCCTTGTTGATAAAGCAAATTTTCCGCTTGCTGGATATATGCTGCAACTTGGGTATCTAGTTTATGAGGAGCTAACGTATATAGCTTAATAAGCTTAGGTGTAAGGTACTGATACTCTCCATTAGCATTTTTTGAAAGTAAGTAATTATGAGTTTTTTTGAATGATACGACTGATGCCTTTAACGCTTTAGTATGCTCAGAAATATTTGTTGCCGATAATAATAACTCATTACTATGCCAAGCTATTTTTTGAGAAAGCATTCTCTGCTTACCAGCCATATTTATTATTTTTGCGTCGTATTTTTGCACCGAAAAATAATACTGCATAAGTGATGCTGATGTGCTTATTAATAGTGCTATTGCTATTAATGCCCATCGGTAACGAGTACGGATATTCGCGACAACTTTAAACATACTAAGCCCTGTTTTTGTTTTAAGTGTAGCTCAATTTTTTAGAACTAATAAGCAGCTTAAATAATGATTATTAAATAAAAAAGCCCAACTAAAAAGTTGGGCTAATAAAATAAAACTATTTAACTATCTATTTTCTAAACGGTTATAGTCGAACATTCCATATTCTATCCCACGATATTTTTTAGCTGTATCGTGCAATATATCGCTGTATTGCCAAAACTGTGGATGAGTACGTCGAATACCAAACTTAGATTTCAATGCACCATAATCAGCTTCTATTTGCATCATAGGCAATTGCTCGGCAAAAGCATTTACTTGCTGCTCGTTATTTAAATACCAAATAGCTGCTGGATAATCTCCGATAAACCCAGGAACAATAGTCGCGGTATCTTCATCATAAGCACGTTGGCCATCTTCGTTTAATAAACTAGATATATTGTAGTGCGCATTATGATGAATAATAGTGTAGCCCTTATGGCTATTATCTTCTTGCTTTACAAGTATAAAAGAAAGCTGAGGTAATAAGTTAACCGCTTTTGCTGGCATTTCACTTATTACATTTAACGGCTTTGCCACTTCAGTGTAGTTGTATTTTTCACTTAAAACTGGCGCTAAGGCTTCTTTCATCAAGGTATATAGTTCATGCTGTGGATCATCAGTTTCATAGTTAATACCACTGGGCTGGCTAAATTCTCGGTTACTTTTAAAGAACTTAGATAAGTCAGGTGGTGAATTACGATACCACTGCTTTTTGATTTGATTACGCTTGTGCTCAGGTAATAGAGCTAAAAAGTTTTGCTCTCCCTCTAAACGTAAAAAATCCATATATAAACGTGTAACCAATTGATGGCCTATATTTCCGTATACATCAAAGCCTGCCACAAGCAAATAATGAATACGTTCAAATAACGCATAATCAAGTATCCACGTGGTTTTAGGCTCTTGACCAATAAAACCTTTAACAACAGTTGCACTATCAAAGTGGCGGAAAATAGTCAGCGCAGCATTTTTATTATGCCCATCACCTTTCCAAAGCAAGTCAGTTGTAAGATGCTCGCCACCTTTGAACATTTCGTTTGCAAGCTCAACTTTTGCCTGTAAATATTTTTTCTCACGAACTGAATATTTAACCCAGCTAGAAATAGGTAACGCATTACTTTCCTCTGCGGCAGGAAGTTCTAGAGCTTCTTCATGTTGCATTAGCATTTCCCCTACAGCAGGAGTCGCAACCTTATCAGGATCAGCAAATGCCACCCAAAAGTGATCATTTATAACATTTAAAGCAATCTGACCACGACAAACAGGCCCTTTTATAAAGCCCATAATAATTAACTCTGCTTCATCAAGCATAAATTGATATTTAGAATTAATAGGAATAACTTCAAAAGTTTTAAATGGGTTAGATGCTGACTTAGGCTCATAACTCGGCATTTGCGTAACTGTATAATCTGGCGCAATAAACTGCTCGTACAAACGCAGTAATTTAGTTTCATTAAGCTCAAGTGGTAAATGCGTTTTAGAAAGTATGGTTGTACGCTCTTGCATAAAACGATAATAAACACGGCTAACTTTAGGGTCATCGTATGGACGACGCGTATTAATTAACTTTATTTCCTCACCAGGAGGCGTACTTGAGCGAACTAGTTTAAAAAAGCTTTGTGGATTCTCTGACGTAAAATAAATATGTGCTAAAAACCAATGTTCATAAATATAACGTGCTGATAACTGATACTTTAAGTTATCTTGATTTAAAAATGCTTCCCAGCCCTTTATTTTATTCTGATCATACTTACTTGGTGGCTCAATATGTGACATTTTACCGCCATTTTTAAGCCAGTTCTGTAAATGATTAAACTCTTCGCGCGAAACCCCAGGTAAACCATAAGGCATACCGCCATGAGGTTGCTCGTCAGCTAATCGGTCAAACTCCCCCATTGTTGCACAGGTTTGCGAACGCCCTAATGAAAAATCAAATTCATCATCTAGCACTTCATTAGTTGGTAATTCATAGCTTTGCTTTAACACTAAACTATTAAATAAAACACTTCCCGCTAAGTTTGCTTCTTCACTTTGTACGCGCTCATTTAGCACTGGCGTAAAGTTTTTTTCTCGCCATTGCTGTGTATTGGTTGCATCAAACAATAAACGGCTTGGGGTCGTTGCCAATAAACGAGTTCCATCGTAAACGAGCTCTTTACTCAAACCTCGATCAATACCTTCAGGGGATGAGAGCTTAAGCTGGCAAGGTGCGTCGTAACAACCATGGCAAACGACGCAGCGAGTATCGAGTACTGGTTTTACGTTTTGTAAAAAATCAGCTCCAGCAAGGGTAGAATGTGGAACGATACGTTCTTGCGCTTGTTCAGGGCCAAATAAATCATCGTAATGTGCATTACCTAAGTAAGCACAACCACTAAGGATAATTAATACAAATGTACTTATTATTATTTTTTTCATTCGTCCTCGTCACCTAAATCGAAGGTAGGCATCATATCCATTTGAGGAGAAACGAATGTTTTTTGACCTTCAGTATTCAAAACAATACTTAAAAGAGGCCCATGCGTTAATGTTATCTGCGCATCATGCTCTTGCTCTAATATACTTAAATACAGAGAATCAGTTATAAGCAACTCATAACCGCTAACGGTAATAGCTACACTGCTATCTTCACTTGGATTTTGGCAAATTTGAGCAAGTAACTCATCATCAAGTCCAATTGATATTTCAAAATCAGGCTGCTCTAAATCTCTATTACTTAATGATTCATCTAATAGAAATAAAGGAAGGGTTAAATTGCTATTTTGTTCAAATTCCATTGCGTTCTCTGCACTTTCTGACGATTTAATTGGCGAGTATTATAACAAACTAGCGAGTAAATTAACGCTAAAGCTAATGTAACTGTTTAAACGTCATCTATAACAGATTCGATCACCGAAAATACAGCACCTTGAGGGTCGCATATAACACTAAAACGACCAACATCGGGGATATCTGTTGCAGGAACACATACTTGTCCACCTAGGCTAGCGGCTTTATTTACTGCTGTATCGCAGCTCTCTACTGCAAAATAAATCATCCAATGAGCAGGAATATCTTCAGGCCAATCGCTTGTCATCTCAAGCATACCGGCAATTGGGTGTCCACCTACTAAAAATAAAGTGTAGTTCATACCTTCCATTGGCTTTATTTCACTTTCCCAGCCTAGTAAAGCACAGTAAAAGTCTCTACTTACTTTACTATTTCTGGTTGCTAACTCATGCCAATAAGGCGTGTTTAATTCACCTAAGTGCTTACAACCTCTATGCTCATTCCCCTGCCATAGTGCAACAGTGGCACCTACAGGATCTTTTAGCATCAACATTCGCCCTGCATTCATAACATCATGAGGACCGGCAATAACTTCAGCACCTAGTTCTTTAGCTTTTAGCGCACAATCATCAACATTGTCGACGGCAATGTAAGCCAACCAATGACTTGGGATCCCTTCACTAATTTGCTCTTTAGGCATTTCATACATAGCGGCTATATCACCACCTTGCTTTTGTAGCATGGTGTAATATATGTCCTCCCCAATAGGTTGATCGTCATACCCCCAATCAAATAATGATGTATAAAACGTCTTACCTTCTTTCCAATTGTGTGTACAAAGTTCTGACCAACAAAAAATGCCATGTGGATGATTATCAATTTCACTCATTATTAAACCCTTATTATTCTATTTTTATCTAAACGAACTATGTCACATTTTATAAACTACATAATTGAACAGATCATAAATTGAGATTAGAGCAATAACTAAGCGGAGTCGATAAAAGAAGGGCAAGAATTCGTTATTCAGTTGTTTCATATATAAGGCTTTTAACGCAGTTAGCGTCAGATTTAATCCCTCAAATTGATTAAATATTATTGCTGATCGATATAAATTATTTACTAAAAAGTCCTTCGCTCTAGAGGAATCCCTGAATCACTTTTTTGCAGACGTAAAAAAGTCCGAATCATTAGATTCAGACGCTCTACAATATAAAGTCGGTACGCTACGCAGTATATCAGCGTCGGGAGTCGCTATGCTCGCCCGCCCTACGTGATGTGTGTAGATGTCAGTGAGTATTAATTGCGCGCATTTACTTTTCTGCAGACGTAAAAAAGCCCGAATCGTTAGATTCGGACTTTCTACAATGTGAAGTCGGTGCGCTACGCAGTAGGATGTCGTAGTGCCCACAGCGGTGGAGAGTCACATAGCAAATGCTACTTTATTGGCCGACTGAGTTATTGAGGGGTTTTGTTGTGATTTTAACGTCGGGAGTCGCTACGCCCGACCTACGTGCTAGGTGTTGATGTGAGTGTATGTTAATTGCGCGCATTTCACTTTTCTGCAGACGTAAAAAAGCCCGAATCGTTAGATTCGGGCTTTCTACAATTTGAAGCCTGGTAATGTCCTACTTTCACATAGCAAATGCTACACTATC